>CAVHPP010000013.1:3177-53046 GCA_963638105.1 Agathobacter rectalis | reverse complement strand
GGTATATAACATCGGCGACAGCAACAAAATCGGCCGTATCCACAACGCCACAGAAGCCGCCTACCGGTTGGCAATGTCCCTGTAAATTACATAAAAAAGCCCCGAGCCATTCCGGTTCGGGGTTTTTCTTCGCTTTACAGCACGATCAGTTTTTTGGTCACATTAGATAAGTTCTCTCGGCCGTGGGGGGACAGGTAGAGCACATCTTCAATGCGGATGCCGAATTTGTCCGGCAAATAGATACCCGGCTCTACAGAGGTCACATTGCCGGTTTGGTACACATCCCCGCTGCGGGGCGAGGCGTTATAGCCCTCGTGTATTTCCAACCCCACGCCGTGCCCCAGGGAGTGACGGAAATATTGCGCCTTATCCTCCGCTGCCAGTACATCGTAGGCCGCTTGGTACACCTCTTTGCAGGGCACGCCGGCGTGCAGCGCCTGAATACCTGCCAGCTGGGCGCGGAGCACCAGGTCATACGCCGCCTGCATTTCTGCCGTGGCACAGCCGACAGCTACGGTGCGGGTCATATCCGAGTGGTAGCCCCGGTAAGTGGCGCCAAAGTCAAACAGCACAAAGTCTCCTGTTTGCACCACTCGATCCTCCGGCACACCGTGGGGCATGGAGGTATGGGCGCCGGTTAAAAGAATGGTGTCAAAGCTGACGCCGTCCGAGCCGCCCAGCGCCATTAAATAATCAAAGCGGGCAGCCAGTTCCTTTTCCGTTTTGCCGGGCTTTACATCGTTAAGAAGCTCTATAAACGCCTTTTCTGCAATGCGGTTGGCGGTTTTCATCAGGTCAATCTCCCAGGGCTCTTTTACATTGCGCAGGTCCATCACTGCATTGCCGACAGGGCGCAATTCGCCGCTGAAAATGCCTTGCAGCTGTGTGTACTGTCGGTAAGCAATGGTCCGGTCCTCAAACAGCAGACTCTTGCAGTTGATCTTCGTCAGCAGCGTAGCCAGCTCGTCCCAAAAGCCTGTGGTAATCTCCGTCACCTGCACGCCGGTGTCCGCCGCGTGGAGCCGGGCGGTCTCCGTATAGCGAGAGTCCACCAGCTGGTACACCGCCGTCGGGGTCACCAAAATCATGCCCTCGCTGGGGGAGAAGCCGCACACATAGTGCATATCGGCTTCATTGAGAAGCAGCAGCGCATCTGCGCCGGCCGTTTTTACATAATTCATCATTTTTTCCGTATGCATAATATCACCTACACAATAGGATAGCACAGATTTTTTACTTGTCAATTCTAAATTTTTGTCTTATTTGTATCTTTAGTATTGACAGGGCGGGCGGGGGTGTGCTATCGTTCCATTGTAACAAAATTTTATCACTTCCGGGGGTACTTATGGAAAAGTATTTGATCAATCCCAACCAGCGGATTGCCACCATCAGCAAGGACATTTACGGCCATTTCAGCGAGCATTTGGGTCGCTGTATTTATGACGGTATTTTTGTAGGCAAGGACTCAAAAATTCCCAATGTGAACGGTATGCGCACCGATGTGGTCACGGCGCTGAAAGACATGGGCATTCCTGTACTGCGCTGGCCCGGCGGCTGCTTTGCCGACGAGTACCACTGGACGGACGGTATCGGCGAACAGAAGAACCGTAAAAAGATGATCAACACCCACTGGGGTGGTGTGGTGGAGGACAACTCCTTTGGCACCCACGAGTATTTTGAGCTGATCCGCCAGTTGGGCTGTGACGCTTATGTAAACGGCAATGTTGGCTCCGGCTCCGTGCGGGAGATGAACGAGTGGGTCGAATATATGACCTTTGACGGCGTATCGCCTATGGCGGACCTGCGGAAAAAGAATGGTGCCGACAAGCCCTGGAAGTTGCGCTACTTTGGCGTTGGCAATGAAAGTTGGGGCTGCGGCGGCCACATGAACGGCGATTACTATGGGGACGAGTTCCGCCGCTACAACACTTATGTGCGGGATTATACTGCCGGGGAGCATATTTACCGTGTGGCCTGCGGCCCCAATGCTTTTGACTTCAAATGGACGGAGCAGGTGATGCGCAAGGTGCCCGGCCAGGCGGACGGTCTGTCGCTCCACTACTATACCGTACCTTATAACTGGGATCACAAAGGCTCTGCCACGGAGTTTAATACAAAAGATTATGACCGTACGGTGGCCAAGGCCTACCGTATGGAGGACCTGGTTCGCCGCCATACAGAGATTATGAATGCCCTGGACCCCCAAAAGCGGGTGGATCTGATTGTAGACGAGTGGGGTACCTGGTTTGATGTGGAACCGGGCACCAATCCGGGCTTTCTGTACCAGCTAAACACTATGCGGGACGCTATGGTGGCTGCACTGACTCTAAATATTTTCAACAAGCACGCCGACCGGGTACAAATGGCAAATATTGCCCAGACGGTGAATGTTCTGCAAGCGGTGATCCTAACCGAGGGGGACAAAATGGTGCTGACCCCCACATACCATGTGTTCAAGATGTATAAGGACCACCAAAAAAACACGCTGATCGGCTCCTACCTTACCAACAGCAATACCGTAGAGTGCGAGGAGTGCAGTGCACCTCAGTTGATCGAGTCTGCCTCTGTGGACGACAACGGCACCATTTACGCCACGGTCACCAACATCAGCGCCAGCAAAAAGGCCAAGATCAAGTGTCAGATCGCAGACACCAAGGTTTCAACCCTGCGTGCGGAAATTCTTACCGGAGACATGCGCGACAAAAATGACTTTTCCAATCCGGACGCGGTACAGGTGCGCCCCTTTGACGGTGTACGCAAGCTGTCCGATGGCTTTGTAGCTGAACTGCCCCCGTGCAGTGTTGTAAAGTTCGTGATGAACGAAAAATAATGAACGACCTTTGCAAACGCTGCCTGCTGTATGAGGCAGGGGAGAAAGCAGCCTACACCCAGGTACAGGCGTATTTGGACACGGTGCCACCGGAAGAACTGGCAAGTCCGACCGTGCGGAACAGTCGCCTAAGCCAATGCCGTCATTGCGACCAGCTAATCGCCGGTATATGCCGCAAATGCGGCTGCTATGTGGAGGTGCGCGCAGCACTGAAAGACAGCACTTGTCCCAATGCGGAGGGCAAAATGTGGTGATTAACGCCGACTTGAATGGATATTCAGGCCGGCGTTTTCTATGGGCTACTTGTATGAAACGCCTTTTCTTTGCCCATACTGTGGGTATGAGATTTTATGAGAAAAGCGGACGCTGGCTGCAAGCTTTATGGGGCGCGTTCTGCATTGTGGCTGTCCTATTGGCCCTTTGCCAGTTGCAGCAGATCAGCGAAGATTTATGGAATCATCCATGGAGCAGCATAGCTACAACCTTTGCCGGACAGGCGGAAAAAATGGCGCCTTATTTAATCGCCTTTGCCTTGCCGTATCATTTGTTGCCGGGGAGTCGCGCCAAGTGCGGCGTGTGGAGCGCACTATGCTACGGCCTGTTTACAGCTTTGTTTACTGCTGTTACGAACAGTGAGCCGGGATTGCTGTGGCCGGTTTTGCTGGGATTAGCGGCCGTGCTGTGCATTGGCAGAGCAGGGGAGAAGCACAGCCTGTTACTACTGCCGATAATCGCACTGTCACTTGCCGGTCTCCTGGGTGCAGCCCACGGTTATTATGAAGAGACAATTCAGTGGCTGCTGCATAAGCTGGGCAGCAGTACCGCCGTTTCCGGCGTAGTTTTCGGCCTCTTGAATACGCTTTTGCGCCCGTTGTCCGGGGCGTTTGAACAGCCGGTGTATCTGCACAGCGCCGGCGGTGCCGTGTGGCTGGGCGGGCAGATTTTTTCCGGTGCTAAAGCTATTTTTGCAGCCAAACCGGACAGTTTGGCAACCGCGCTTTTTTTGTCCGGCAAAGGGCTGCAACTGTTCTTGTTGCCCGGGTTTGCTTTAACGCTGGCAGACTGCGGCAAGACGTGCAGCAAAGCCACACTGGCCCTGTTCACCGCCGGGTGTTTGCTTAGCGGTCACACGGAACTTTTCACCTTATTTTTGGCGCTGGAAAGTCCGTTTTTGCTGCTGGCTTTTGCCGGGCTGACCGGCGGATGCTATTTGGTGTCTGTGCTGCTGAATCTCCACTGGGGCTTTTTACAGAATGGGGGAATCGTGGAGTTTCTCCTGCACAACAGCAGCGGCGCGCTGCCGTATCTTGTAGACGTGACATTTTGCGTGCTGGCATATTTTGTCGGCCGGTACACCGTGGTACGCTACGGCATTGCGGAACACAGCTGCGTTTGGCTGCCGGAAGATCTGCGCCCGCTTGTACAGGAACTGGGTGGTCTGCAAAACATTCTTGCCATTGAAGAGGACGGTGTGCAGGTGCGCAATAGCAAGCGCGTAAACACTTTGCTCCTGGAGGGAGAACTGAAGGAAGACCGCTTTTTGACCGATGATAAGCAGATACAGACGCTAAAAGAATATCTGCCATAAAGAATTTGTTCTAAACAGAAAACAGCATAGGAACTCCTTATGCACAGGAACAAACGCTTTTCCATTTGAATGGTCAGCCGGGGGCGGAAGATTTATACTCTAAAAGATAAAAGCAAAAGGCACCGATGTGGTGCCTTTTTCGATTTTTATATGGTTCAGAACAGGGGCTTGCATTTTGCTTTTGAATTTGCTATAATTATACAAAATAAATATTTTGTATAATCGAGGGGAGTTGATACAGTGAAAAAAGCGGAATTTGGGCAATTACCCATGCCCGTACAGGACTATCTGTTGTATTTGGAGGCCATCAAGGGCCATAGTGAATTATCGGTGATCGAATACGCATCGGATTTGCGCACCTTCTTTCGCTACCTTGCTAAGGAAAAAGGTCTGTATCCGCCTGACACGCCGGATGATCAAATGGATCTACGGCAAATCAATATGGAATTCATTAAAACCGTCACGCTGAGCGACGCCTACCAGTTCTTAATCTACTGCAAGAACCAACGCGGCAACGCGGAAGCCACCCGTGCGCGGCGTGTGATCGCCATACGGCGCTTTTTTATCTATTTAACGGACAACCGGCACTTGTTGGAGGAAAATCCAATGAAAGTGCTGGACGCGCCGAAAACAAAAAAAGCCCTTCCAAAGTATATGACTTTGGAAGAAGCTCGCCACTTATTATCCGTTGTAGACGGCAAATACAAAGAACGGGATTACGCCATTTTGACCTTACTTCTGAACTGCGGTATGCGACTGAGCGAGTTGGTATCCATTGATTATAATGATATAAAATCAAACGATACATTGGTGATCACCGGCAAAGGCAACAAAGAGCGCACGGTGTACTTAAACGATGCTTGCAAATCCGCCGTTACGGCCTATATGCGGGTGCGTCCACACGACGGCGTTAAGGACAAAGCCCTATTTCTCAGCAGCCGCAACCAGCGGATCAGCCCCAAGACAGTACAACACATGGTGTACGCTTATTTGGACAAGGCCGGTCTGGGAGATCGAGGTCTTTCCGTTCATAAGCTGCGCCATACGGCGGCCACGCTGATGTACCAGAATGGCCATGTGGATCTGCTGCTGCTTAAAGAGATCCTGGGCCATGAAAACCTGGGTACTACGGAAATCTATACCCACATCAGCAACGACGCAGCCAAAGCCGCCATTGAGGCAAATCCCCTTGCCGATCTTGATGATCCTAAATCGAGATCACAGAACTGAACAAACTGGTCAGCCCTGCATGGCACAAGGCAGCCAGCGACACAAATGCGGATAAAATCAGGTATTTTTTCAGATAATCCCGCACCTGAATTTCAGAGGGGGACTCCCCTGCCGGGTCTTCCCGTTTGACAGACAAGTGGAAGATAGACTTGGACATATCGGCACTGATTTTAATGGTAAGCATCAAAACCGTGAGTAAAATCGCGGCTGCAGGGATCACCATCAACACGCAAAACAGCACACCCTTCAGCCGAAAAGTCATATAGTAGTAGCACACCTGCATACCAAATGCAAACCCGCATGTCATAGGGATAAAATGGATCAGCGGAAAGCCGATCATACAAAAGCCCAAAAAGACCGTTACCAAAAATATACTGAAATACAAGCAAAAATCATTGAGAATCAGCTGTAAAAAGCGGTTCTCCCCTACCCGAAGCAGTGCATTGACCGTGTCGGAGCGAATTTGGCGGTACAGCACGCTGCCTAACGCTAACCCGCAGGTGTAAAATACCAGAGAGTATATGTAAGTTCTATGGGTCTCCCAGCGAAATGTGCGCAATTCATCCGTAAACGCCGCTGCCAGATCTCGCTTTTCCCGAGGCTCGCTCATAAGCGCACCCGCTTGTTGCTGACAGCAGCCAGCGCAGCGCACACCGGCATACCCAACAGGCGCAATACCAGCAAGCCGGCACCGGAAGGTGCCATACAGTAGTGCACCACCGTTAGGACCATTGCAGGCAAAATGGCTGCCAATGCCAGCGGCAAGCGGCTGTTTTTCACCCCGCGCAGCGCCCATTTTGCAATGAGAAAGGCACAGAGAAAGTCGATCGCCGCACAGATATACGCGATCAGCTTAAAGTCCAGATCCAGTTTATATACCGCCAGTGCCCCTACGGCGCAGCAAGCACCAAAACAGCACACGGTGGCCGCCGTGACACGAAGCAGATAAAGCAGCAATACGGTTTTTGTTTTGCCTACCTGAATTTTTGGCATACCATCACCCTCGCTATACCGTATGCGCCGCCGGTAAGGAATAGAACGAAAAAAGGACTGCTCAGAGAGCAGTCCTTTTTATAAACGTGTGCTTATTTCTCGATCTTTTCCTCTGCCTCTTTGGCGGTGTCGGATTTCTCGGTCAAAGCGTCGTCTTTGTTCTTCTTATTCTTCTTGTTCTTGGCAGCCTCTCTGGCAGCTTCCACTTCCTTCTGGTGCTGCTCGGCCTTGGTCTTGTTGGTATTCACAGCCCAGCGCTGGATCCGCATTTTGTTGCGATCGGCACCGGTCTCAATGATCAGGTCCTCCTCGCGAATGGTGACCACTTTACCCACAATACCGCCGATGGTGATGATCTCATCGCCAATCTCCAAAGAAGAACGCATCTCCTGCTCTTCCTTCTGGCGCTTTTTCTGAGGACGGATCATGGTAAAGTACATCAGTACCACCATCACCAGCATCAAGATGATAAAGCTGTACTGGCTGGCGCCGCCTTTACCGGAAGCGCTGGCGCCGGCTGCGGCCTGTAACAAAATAAAGTTCATTTTAATTCCTCCTGAACATAGTACGACTATTATATTAAAATTTTAACCGGATTGCAAGTCCTTTTCTATATTCTGGTGTCCAATTTCACACAATATTCAGATTTGTACTGTGCAAAGCTGCCGTTATCCAACGCTTGTCTGATTTCTGCTATTAAATTGTTGTAAAAATACAAATTGTGCATCACTGCCAGGCGCATACCCAGCATCTCCCCCGCCTTGAGCAGATGACGAATGTAACCCCGACTGTACCGGCGGCACACCGGGCAATCGCACTTGGGATCAATCGGCTTGTCGTCCCGGGCATATTTGGCATTGTTCAAATTGATAATGCCGTCCTTGGTAAACAGATGACCGTGGCGGGCGTTGCGAGAAGGCATAACGCAGTCAAACAGGTCTACGCCGCGGCTGACGCCCTCTAAAATATTACCGGGCGTGCCGACGCCCATTAAATACCGAGGCTTGTCCGCCGGCATATACGGCTCCACCGCGCTGATAATACGGTACATATCCTCGGCCGGTTCCCCTACTGCCAGGCCGCCGATGGCATAGCCGTCGCAGTCCAGTTTGGCGATCTCCTGCATGTGCCATACCCGCAGATCGTCGTAAGTACAGCCTTGGTTGATCCCAAACAGCAGTTGGTCTTTGTTGATGGTGTCCGGCAAGGCGTTCAGACGCTCCATCTCCGCCTTACAGCGCTCCAGCCAGCGCAGCGTGCGCGCACAGGACTGCTTTGCGTAGTTGTAAGTGGCCGGGTTTTCCACGCACTCGTCAAAAGCCATGGCAATGGTAGACGCCAGATGGGACTGGATCTGCATGCTCTCCTCCGGACCCATAAAGATCTTCTTGCCGTTTACATGGGAATGGAAGGTGACGCCCTCCTCTTTGATCTGGTTCAACTTAGCCAGACTGAATACTTGGAACCCGCCGCTGTCCGTCAAAATCGGCCGCTTCCAATCCGTAAAGCGGTGCAGACCGCCCATGTCCGCCACCAGATCGTCCCCGGGGCGCACATGCAGGTGATAGGTGTTGCAAAGCATCACCTGGCAACCGATATGCTCCAAATCTTCAGTAGACAGACCGCCTTTAATGGCCGCAGCGGTAGCTACATTCATAAACGCCGGGGTCTGTACCGTGCCGTGCACCGTTTCAAAGGTGCCGCGGCGAGCGTTGCCCTCTTTCTTTAATAAGGTATATTTTGCCATATTTTCTCTCCGTCAGCAGATAAACATTGCGTCGCCAAAGGAGAAGAAGCGGTACTTCTCCGCCACGGCGGTATTGTAAGCGTGCATAATGTGGTCAAATCCGGCAAAAGCACTGACCAGCATGATCAGCGTGCTCTCCGGCAGGTGGAAATTGGTGATCAGTGCATCCATACACTTGAAGTCATAACCGGGGTAAATAAAAATGCTGGTATTGTCGTCGTCCTCGCAAATACAGCCGTTCTTGGTTGCCACAGACTCAATGGTGCGGCAGGAGGTGGTACCCACAGCAATCACCCGACCGCCGTTTGCCTTGGTACGGTTGATCAGGTCCGCCGTCTCTGCCGGCATGTGGTAGTGCTCCGTGTGCATTTTGTGCTTGGTCACATCGTCCACCTTAACCGGGCGGAAGGTGCCCAGCCCAACATGCAGGGTCACATAGCCGATATTGACGCCCATGGCCTGAATATCCTTTAGCATCTGTGGCGTAAAGTGCAGCCCGGCGGTGGGCGCCGCAGCGGAACCTAACTCTCGGCTGTACACCGTTTGGTAGCGCTCCTTATCTTGCAGCTTTTCCTTAATATAAGGCGGCAGGGGCATTTGACCGATTTGGTCCAGCACCGCATAAATATTCCCCCGGCAGTCGAACTGCACCAACCGGTTGCCGTCCTCTTGTATCTCAATGACCGTGCCGTAGAGCTTGCCCTCGCCGAAGTTAAAACGGGTGCCCACCTTGGCCCGCTTGCCGGGCTTGCACAGGCACTCCCAAACATTGTTCTCCTTTTGGGTCAGCAGCAGAAACTCCACCACCGCGCCGGTTTCTTCCTTAACCCCGTAGATGCGGGCGGGAATGACCCGGGTATCATTAAGGATCAGGCAGTCGCCGGGGCGCAAATATTCCGGCAGATCCTTAAAAATTCGGTGCTCCAGATCGCCGCTGTCCTTGTGCAAGATCATCAGGCGCGAGCTGTTTCGCGGCTCCACCGGGGTCTGGGCGATCAATTCCTGGGGCAAATCGTAATAAAAATCAGAAGTTTTCATAATTATCTCCACAAAAGTATTTGACATATATATAGAGTAAGTGATATTATATCTAAAAGCAAGCGGTATTTACCTACCGCAGACGCTGTAAAGTATTATATTGCAAAATGCTGCGTTTTACAAGGCATTTTTTTAAGGAGAGTCACAATGAACAAAAAGTACAAAGTCGGTATCGTCGGCGCAACCGGTATGGTCGGTCAGCGCTTCGCCCTGCTGCTGGAGAATCACCCCTGGTTTGAGGTGGTGTGTCTGGCAGCCTCTGCACGCTCTGCTGGTAAGCCTTACAAAGAGGCACTGGGCAGCAGATGGTGCATGGATAAACCCATTCCCGCCAACATGGCAGATCTGCCGGTGTATGACGCCCAGGCAGATATTGAGAAGATCACCTCTATGGTAGACTTTGTGTTCTGCGCCGTGGATATGAAAAAGGACGAAATCCGCGCGCTGGAGGAGCAGTATGCCAAGCATGAGTGCCCGGTTGTGTCTAACAACTCTGCCAACCGGTTCACCCCGGATGTGCCCATGGTGGTGCCGGAGCTGAATCCCCAGCATATTGACATTATTCCCGCCCAGCGCAAGCGTCTGGGCACCAAGCGCGGCTTTATCGCCGTAAAGTCCAACTGCTCTTTGCAGAGCTATGTACCCGCCATCTTCCCCTTGCACCGGAAGTACGGCATTAAGCGGGTGCTGGTGTGCACCTATCAGGCCATCAGCGGCGCAGGCAAGACCTTTGAGCGCTGGCCGGAGATGATTGACAATGTGATCCCCTATATCGGTGGCGAGGAAGAAAAGAGTGAGAAAGAGCCGCTGAAGCTGATGGGCCACATTGAGGGCGATCAAATCGTGTCTGCCGATGCACCGGCCTTTACTGCCCAGTGCATTCGTGTGCCGGTGACCAACGGCCACCTGGGCGCCGTATTTATGGACTTTGAGGGCGAGAAACCCTCTGAAGAAGAGATTATTGAAGTATGGAAGAACTACGCCGGTCGCGCCCAGGAGCTGGATCTGCCCAGCGCGCCCAAACAGTTCCTGCACTACTTCACCGAGCCGGATCGCCCGCAGATTCACAGCGAGCGTGAGCTGGAGCACGGTATGGCCGTGTCCATCGGCCGTCTGCGCCCGGATACACAGTATGATTACAAGTTTGTATGCTTGTCCCACAACACCCTGCGCGGCGCTGCCGGCGGCGCGGTGCTGCTGGCCGAATTGCTGGCAGCCGAGGGTTATATGGACTGATAACACAGCGAAAAGGAGATTTTTGATATGAAGAAGGATCCTATCTTTACAGGCGCAGCCGTTGCCATTATTACCCCCATGCATGAGGACGGCAGCGTAAATTATGACGAGTTTGCCCGGTTTGTAGACTGGCAGATTGACAACGGCACGGACGCCATCGTAATCTGCGGCACCACCGGCGAAAGCTCTACCCTGGATGTTGACGAGCACCTGGAGTGCATCAAGTGGTGCATCGAGTATGTGAACGGTCGTGTGCCGGTAATCGCCGGTACAGGCTCCAACTCCACCGCCAGCGCCATTGAAATGAGCAAGGAAGCCTGCGAATACGGCGCAGACGCTCTGCTGCTGGTAACCCCCTATTACAACAAGACCAGCCAGGCCGGTCTGATCGCCCACTACACTGCGATTCACGACGCAACGGATAAGCCCATTATCCTTTATAATGTGCCATCCCGTACCGGGCTGAACCTGCTGCCGGAGACGGCGCAGGAGCTGTCCAAGCTGCCTCGCATCAACGGCATTAAGGAAGCCTCCGGCAACCTGGATCAGGTGGCTAAAGTGCACGAGCTGTGCGGCGACGCGCTGAACATTTGGAGCGGCAACGACGACCAGATTGTAGACATTTTGGAGCGCGGCGGTAAGGGCGTAATCAGCGTACTGTCTAATGTATGCCCCCGGGAGACCCACGACATTGTGGCTAAGTACCTGGACGGCGATGTGGACGGCTCTAAGGCGCTGATGGATCACTATTTTGAACTGGCAAAGACCCTGTTCTGCGATGTGAATCCCATTCCGGTTAAGGACGCTGTGAACCGCATCGGTTACGCTGCCGGTCCCTGCCGTATGCCGCTGGTACCCATGAGCGAGGCCAATCAGCAGAAGATGCAGGCAACGCTGGAGAAGTACGGCCTGATCAAATAAGAAGTACAGGAAGTTCAAAGCTATGACGAGAATAATTATTACCGGCGCCAACGGCAAAATGGGTCATGTGATCCGCAGCGTTGTAGCCGGTCGGGAGGACTGCAAGGTAGTAGCCGGTGTGGATTTTAACACCCAGGCGGCCGACTTCCCGATCTATAAAACGATCACAGAGGTGCAGGAAAAAGCGGATGTGATTATCGACTTCTCCAACCCTGCCCTATTAGACGATCTGCTGACCTATTCCGCCGCCAAGTCTATGCCCCTGGTGATCGCCACCACCGGCTACACGGCGGAGCAAAAGGCCAAGATTGAAGCCGCAGCTGAAAAGTGTCCTATCTTCTTTACTTATAATATGAGTATGGGCATTAACCTGCTGGCAACCTTAGCACAGAAAGCGGTCAATGTACTGGGACCGGACTTTGATATTGAGATTGTGGAGAAGCACCATAATCAGAAGATCGACGCACCCAGCGGCACTGCCCTGATGCTGGCTGACGCCATGTGTAAGGAGATCGACCGCCCTATGAAGTACGAGTATGACCGGCACGCCAAGCGCGAAAAGCGCACCCGGGACGAGATCGGCATTCATGCAGTACGAGGCGGCACCATTGTAGGCGAGCATGAGATCATCTTTGCCGGTCGGGACGAGATCATTACTTTGTCTCACTCTGCACGAAGCAAAGAAATCTTTGCCGTAGGCGCTGTGAACGCTGCCGTCTTTATGTGCGGAAAAGACGCCGGGCTGTACGACATGAGCCAAATGATTCACTAATTCTTGTCCCTATTCTGCGGAATAGGGACTTATTCTTTTTGGAGGACGGTATGAACCAGACAGAACAGGTCTTTCTCTCTCTGCTGCGGGGCTATGTTTGCGGCCAGAAATTGAACGCGCTGCCCACCGCAGACTGGCAGGCACTGTATGACCTGGCCCAAAGTCACAATGTGACCGGCCTTGTGGGCCGTATCTTGGCAGATCTGCCTGCCGATCATCGTCCCCCGGAAGCCCTTGCGGTGGCCTTTCGCCAAGCGATGGGTCAAACCCTGATAGCTTACGAAAAGCGCATGGCAGCCGTGCAGGTGATGGAGCAAACACTAACGGACGCCCACATCCCATACTTGATGGTAAAAGGCGCTTGCACCGCGGCAGCCTACCCGGATCCCTCCCTGCGCACCAGCGGCGATACGGATATTGTGCTGACACCGGATAACCAGCAAAAAGCGGTACGAACTTTGGAACAGCGCGGCTTTGCCAAAAAAGTGACCCACGACGATGTGGTAATGCTCACCCTGCATGGGTTTGAATTTGAACTGCACACACGGTTGGAAAGCATTAACGATGGCTCTCGCACCCTGCTGGCGAACCCTTTTGCGCCGGAAGTGGCATACAATAAATCCAAAAATATCTGGGTACTGCAACCGGTATATGCCGTTTATTACACAGTGCTGCACCTGCTGCACCATATCAAAACCGGCGGTGCCGGCGTGCGTATGCTGCTGGACACAGACTTGCTTCTTCGCAAGGATCCGTCGCTGGCACCACAGGTAGTGGAATTGGCCGCCCGCAGCGGGCTGGAGCGGTCTTTTGGCTGTATCTTTGCCCTGTGTAAGCAGTGGCTGGATACGCCCCTGCCCTGTTCGGTGCCGGCTTTGGATACGGACACGGTAGAGAAGTTCGCAGCCGTGATTTTAGGCGGCGGCGTATTCGGTCACGGCAACGGCAACACCGGCGCCGTATTCCTGGCCCGCCAAAAGGCCGCAAAAGGCGATAACACCCCCTTTACCCGTTTGGTCGCATTGTTTCGCTACTCCTTTCCAAAAGCGGATTATATGGCCTACCAGTTCCCTTATTTGATCCGGCGGCCCTGGCTGCTTCCCTTTGCATACCTACACCGGTTTTGTCGCGGTCTGTTTCGCAATCGGACCCACTCCGCGGCAGCTTTGCAAGCCATTGCCGGCAAAAATCAAGGCGCTGCCCTGCTGCACTGGGTGTGGGCGGAGTTGGACTTATAATATTAACTATTTGTATAGCATTGTTAGACAGACTGTATATAATGCCTATTTACATCTCTCAAGGAAGTTGATAAACTTTTCAGAGAGGTGTATTTTTATGTCGAACGAACAAAATGAAAGCAAAAATGAAAGACGGCCCTTTGCCCCCGGTCTTTGTTTTAACAAGCTGGTATGGGTGTTTTTGATCTCCTGCGTGGTAGGTTTTTTAGTGGAAACCTTGTGGTGCTACATACGCCACGGCTACATTGAAAGCCGTCAGTCCCTGGTATACGGTCCTCTGTCCGTTGCCTACGGTATGGGGGCGGTGGTGCTTACCATGGCACTGTATAAGTTCCGCAATTCCCAGTGGTGGAAGATCTTTCTGGTGTCTTTTGTGGTAGGCACGGTTACGGAATATATCTGTTCTCTGGGGCAAGAGCTGGTGTTCGGCTCCGTTGCTTGGGATTACAGCAATGTACCGCTGAATATCAATGGCCGAGTGTGCCTACTGTACTCTATCTTTTGGGGTATTTTAGGCATTGTGTGGATCAAGCTAATTTACCCGCCTATGTCTAAGCTGATCGGAAAGCTGCCGATCAAGTTGGGCAGAGTGCTTACTTGGGCGTTTATCATCTTCTTTATTTTTGACGCCATTCTGTCCGCCTCCGCCGCACTGCGTATGGACCAAAGAGACAAAGGTGCAGCGCCTCGTAATGCCTTTGAATGCTATCTGGACGAACACTTTGACGATGCGCGCATGCACAGGATCTATGCGAACTCCGTTAGTACCGACCCGCAAAAGCAAGAAAATAAGTAAGCCGAATCAGGGCAAAAAAAGCCACTGTCTGTTACAGGCAGTGGCTTCTTGATCATTTTATAAGCGCTCCAAGTTGGAAGAGTCGAACAACTCCTTGCTCATGGGAAATGTGTCTTTGACGATTACGCGCAGTTGCACACGCTGGTCCTTCATACCGGAGATGGTCACATGCTGCACATCAACATTCACCTTCATATTGTAAGTTGCCTTGGTGATCTTGCCGCTGGAGGTGTTGATGGTAATGGTGCCGGTGCCGCCGGTGTAATTCATATGCAAGTTCTTTTTGGCGTTACCGGTGGTCCATTTGCCGCCATTTTGCTTGAGCATTTGGTCAAAGGTGTCATACAAGGGGCCAAGGGTGCTGAAGAACCGGCCCTGGGCGTCTGCACCGGGAGAACTCATTTGCACCGCTTTGGGCTTGATAGTCAGGGTGACGGTGCCGTTTTTGTTGTCCTTGATCGACAAGGTTTCTACGTCCGTATCCCGCAGGCGGGAGGTTACCAAGGACTTGCCGTTCAGATCCGTGTCTTCCGACTTCTCCACAGCCGTGCAGGGCGGCAGGCCGGTACCGACTTTGGTGTCGCTGATCATGGAGTCCAAATAACTGTCCATAAACTTATTGCGGCTGCCGTTAATGTACACATTGTCTGCGCCAAGAGTCTTAACGCCCAGCAGTTTGTAGTAGGTAAAGATTTCATCCGTTTCTTTATTCTGATACTTGGCGGTCTCTTTCTTGGTGGCGTTGTAGGCCTTTACATAGTACCGTACTGCGTCCGCCGTGGTGTTCAGCTGCACACCGGCGTACTTGCCTTTCTTAAAGGGATCCTTGGCAGCGGTGACCGACTTGGCTGTGCTGTATGCACCGGAATAAGACTTCTTACCCTGATTCACATAAGCCTGCACCCGCACATAATATTTTTTGCCGCCTTTCAGGCCGGTAATGGTGGCAGTGGTGGCGTTGCCGTTGGTGACCTTCAGCGCTTTGGTCACCTTTTTGTCAAATTTAGAAGAGGTGCTGTACTGCACCCGGTATCCGGAAACAGAAGGCGCCTTGCTCCATTTGACAGTAAAGCCCAAACGCTCCGCGGAAACAGATTTAACCGTCACCTTCGCCACCTTGGTGGTAACGGATTTGGTGCTGCTCCAGCTGCTGTACTTTGTCTTTTTGCCGCTGGTTTTATAGGTGCGCACACGCACATAATACTTGGTTTTGCTTTTCAGACCGCTGACCGTCTTGGCCGTGGTCTTATCTTTCTTAGCCGTAGCGGTTTTGCTGGTTTTGGAAGTAAACTTGGAGGAGGTGCTGTACTGCACCTGGTAGCCGGTCACGCCGCTAACCTTCTTCCATTTAACGGTAAAGGCGGCGGCACCTGCACTGACGGAGGACACCGTGGGCTTCTTCGGCGCAGCGGCAAAAGCGGTGGTAGGCACGGCAAAGCAGCTAAGCAGCATCAGCAATGCCAAGCATGCGGACAAAGTCTTTTTCATCATTTCTCTCCTTCTAAAATCATAAAAAGTGTGTGTACTTACAACTTGATTATAGCATACGACTTTGCCCCTTGCAATAGACACGGCAAACATTCTATCTAAAAGCAGAAAAAAGGAGACTCCTGCGAGTCTCCTTTTAATTTCTATTATAAATAACAGACCAGATCTCCGCCGCCGGGAAAGGTCAGGGTTATTGTTGCCTCGTCTTGCCAGTTGATGGTGCCTTTAACGCCCTCTTTGGTGGTAAAGTCCAGGCGGAAGTTTTGCACCTGCGACTTGGTGGTCACATTGGGCAAATTCACCAGCGCCAGGTTGCCCTCGCCACGGCTGACGATATGCAGCGGCTGATCCACCAACACCTTGTCCTCTTGGTCGGTGCCCACCAGGCGCACCTGATCCACCGTTAAAAAGCCGGTGGCGTACCAGCTGACCAGTTGGCTGTTGGTGGCAAAGCTGTACAGATAGCCGGTCTTGCGGCTGTACTCCCCGTTGGATGAAACATCGTCCAAGTCCTCCGACCACTCCACATGGGGCAGGTAGCCCTCCGCCAGTCCGGCGTAAAAATCCCACCGCTCCGTGGTCTTGCCGTCGTTGACCTTCACCTGCCAGCTATCGCCTGCCGTTACATCTATTGTCACCTCTGCGGTAAAGGCATTGTCTTTCAGCGTGGCGGGTATTTCCTTTTGCTTGCCGTTTGCCATTGGAACCAAAAAAGAAACAGTGGAACCATTGTCATACCGTTCCGGCGCATAAGACAGGCGCACAGTGGCGATCTTTGGGTCTTTTTTGTCCACTTTCAAAACCGTAGCGGAGGTGTATTCGTCCGGGGTGTCCGTGCTGTCGTCGTCGCCGTTGTCATTGACCACCACGGTGTTGGTGGGCAGATCGTTAATCTGCCCTTGCAGCTCATCTATTTGGGAAAAAGCGGACACTACCAAAATCAGCAGCACAGCCACCAACACGGCCAAGACGATCAAAATGCCGGTCAACCAGTCGCTACGGCGCTGGCTCTTTTCCAGCGCACACCCAGCGCCTGTAAGTCGTAGGCCGTCTGCGCCTGGTGGTCCCCGTCCGTCGGTTGGTCGGTGCCCAATAGGGTGTCCATGGTGGTATCAAACAAGGCGGCGATCTCCGTCAACTTTTTCAAGTCCGGCATAGCCGTGCCGTTCTCCCACTTGGAGACGGTTTGGCGCGTGACCCCCAGCTGCCGGGCCAAAGACTCCTGGGAATATTCTTTTGCGCGGCGCAGCGCCCGCAGATTGTCGCTAAATGTCATCGTGGCTCCTCCTTTGCCCTTGGTGCCCTCATTGTAGCAGATACACCCGCTTTCGTCTATGGAAAATAGGTGTACATTCTGCCACTTTACGGTTGCGCCGGGCAAATGGACTTAAATCATATATTCAATGGTGTTGTCCGGAGTGAGCATGGTCTCCGTATTATAAAGCACCACCGCTTCCCTGCCCTCCGGCTCCGCAAAGGCATACAAGGTCTGCGCCTCACCGTTGAGCATAGACTGGGGCAAAACGCGATTGTACGCAAAAGGATGGTCCACATCGGTCACAACGGACGGATCGTCAAAGCCCTCTGTCCCATAATAAGGGTCAAACAGATAGACCCTGCCGTCCCGCTCGCCGGTAAGCAGTACATAATGCCACTCATCTAAAAACAGGCGCACCACCACGGCGCCGCCCCGATGTAAAGCGTCTGTTATAGGGCTTTGCTGACCCATATATACTCGGTCGCCGGTGTAATACGCGGTGGTGATCGGCAGCCGCCCCGCCTGTCCAAAGCCGGACAGCCAGTTGCTCAGGAACATCATCGCCGTGCAGGAGGTGCCGCTTTTGCCAAAGGCGCCGTCCGGGCTGAATGCGTCCAGCGAAAACAGCATAATATTGCGGATCAACTCCGGCGGGATTTGCTCCCGTTCAAAGAGAAAGCTCACCGCATTAAGCATAGAGGTAGGACCGCAGTCATAATCGGAAATTTGATAACGCAAAGGGCTCTTCATCAGTCTTGCCTCTCCATTAACGCCTGCGCCAGCCGGGCTGCCTTGCACAACTCCTCCACAGAGGTATATTCGTTCACAGCGTGGCAGTTATTCATAGCCGTAGCCACCACCAAACCCTGTATGCCGTGAGCGGACAGAATGTTACAGTCGCTGCCGCCGTAAGTGTCCGTAAACCGCGGCTCTACCCCCACAGCTGCGCAAGCCCGTCTGAACCGCCGGGCAACCGGTGCGTCCGTGTCTACTCGATAACCGGTAATATGTATGGTATGGTTAAAATGCAGTTTGGCGTCTACCGCCTGTGCCTGCTCCACAAACTCGCTGTGAATCTCGTTAAGTCGATCCAGGGCGTCCTGATGGCACAGGGCACGAATTTCGCCGGTGACGGTGCAACTGTCCGGCACAATGTTGGTGGCGCGACCGCCGGAAATGGTGCCCACATTTACCGTCACATCGCCCCATCGCCCACTGGGAAGATTAGCAACAGCGGCAGCAGCCACCTGAATGGCGTGCACGCCGTCCTCCGGCGCAAAGCCGGCGTGGGCTGCCTTGCCCACCACCTCTGCGGAAAAAGTAATCAGCGTAGGTGCTGCCACAGCACAGTCCCCTACCGGGCCGGACAAATCCATCACATACGCCGTCTTGGACTGCAAACGGTCCATATCAAATGCCTTGGCACCCACACAAAAATGCTCCTCACCGGTGGTAAACAGCAGTTCCAGCGTCGGATGGGTTGCGCCGCTCTCTAACAGAGAAGCCACACTCTCCAAGATCGCCGATACACCGGCAAAATCGTCGGCGCCTAATACCGTATCACCACAGGAGGTAATGCGACCGTTCTCGTCCGTGACCGCCTGCTTGCCCCGGGACGGCTCTACCGTGTCCATGTGAGCGGCAAAGAGTACCGGCTCCAGTGCCGGATCACCGGGAATGGTAGCCAGCAAGTTGCCGCAGGTACTGCAGGTGGCAGCGGCGGAGTCGTCTTCCGCCACCTGCACGCCCAGCGCCGTCAATCGTTTCTTAATGTAACGGCAAACCGCCTGCTCGTCAAAGGAGGGGCTGTCCAGTGCTACCAAATCCGTAAATGTCTTCACCAATCGTTCTTTGTTCATCGTTCATCACCATTTCCTACAAATGTTCTATGATTTAATGATACAACCCTGTGGGTTGCCTGTCAATATAAAAAGAGCAGAAAGACACGCTCTCTGCTCTTACCGTTTCCATTTACGGATTGATTTGCAGCTGCACGCCATCGTCACCTGCAGTCAATGCAATCGCCTGAATGTCCTGATCCTGATGGAACACCAATGCACTTGCCAGCTGGTCCTCCACCTGGCGGCGCACCGCGTCACGCAAACCGCGGGCGTTCTTCTTGGAACCATAGGCGATCTTTGCCAAATACACCGGCACACTGTCGTCATAGGTCAGGGTAATGCCCTTGTCCTGCATGCCGGGCACCAGTTCATCCACCATCAGGCGGGCGATCCGCTGGAAGTTCTCAAAGGTCAGCTTGTTAAAGACGATCACCTCGTCCACTCGACCCAGGAATTCCGGGCGGAGGAAGCGCTCCAGGGCTTTCATGGTCACATCCCGGTTCATATCCCCCTGGGACTTGCCAAAGCCCACAGTGGCAGCGTCGGTAGAACCGGCATTAGAGGTCATCACAATAATGGTGTTTTCAAAATTCACCGTGCGACCCTGTGCATCTGTGATCCGACCCTCGTCCAGAATTTGCAGCAAAATGTTCAGCACATCTTTATGGGCCTTTTCAATCTCGTCAAACAGAATCACGCTGTAAGGCTTGCGCCGTACTTTCTCCGTCAACTGCCCGGCGTCGTCATAGCCCACATAACCGGGAGGCGAACCAATGATCCGAGAAACAGAAAACTTCTCCATATACTCGCTCATATCCAGGCGGATCAGCGCGTCCGGCGTGTCAAACATATAAGCAGCCAACTGCTTCACCAGTTCCGTCTTACCTACGCCGGTGGGACCTACAAAGATAAAGGACTGGGGCCGCTTACGGGGACTGATTTGTACCCGACCTCGGCGCACAGCTGCGGCAACCTTTTCAATGGCTTCATCCTGGCCGATGATATGGGCTTTCAGCTCCGGCTCCAAACCGGCCAGCTTTTGAATATCGCCCTGTTCGATTTTTGCAGCAGGGATCCCTGTCCACATGGAGATGGCGCTGGCAATATCCGCCTCCAGTACCTGATTGTCCCTGGCCTTTTCTTGCAAAGCAGGCAGCTTTTCGTCAATGGCCATCACTTCGGTTTTCAGCTTAGAGATCAACTCATAGTCGATCTGCTGGTCCTCCTCCGTAGGTTCGGACAGATTTTCAATATTCTCCTGCAAATTTCGTTTTTTGTCTTCCAGGATCTGGGCCTGGCTGATGGCCGGGTTGCGCAAATTGGCACAGGTGCAGCTTTCATCCAGCAGGTCAATGGCTTTATCCGGCAGGTAACGGTCCGTTACATACCGCTCGCTCATCAGCACCGCTTTATAGACCAAGGTGTCTGAAATTTGCACCTTATGGTACTGCTCGTAATAGCCCTTAATGCCCAGCAGCATTTTGTAGGCATCCTCCACGGACGGCTCCTCGATCTTCACCGGCTGGAACCGGCGCTCCAAGGCGGCGTCCTTCTCAATAAACTTACGATACTCGGTAAAGGTGGTAGCGCCGATCACCTGGATTTCACCGCGAGAAAGGGCGGGCTTCAGAATATTCGCCGCGTTCATGGTGCCCTCACTGTCGCCGGTGCCCACCAGATTGTGCACCTCGTCAATGAACAAAATAATATTGCCCTGGGCTTTCACCTCGTCCACCAAGCCCTTGATCCGACCCTCAAACTGGCCACGGAACTGGGTGCCGGCCACCAATGCGGTGAGATCCAGCAAATAGATCTCTTTGTCTGCCAGGCGGGCAGGCACCTGCCCCTTGGCAATGCGAATGGCCAGCCCCTCGGCAATGGCCGTTTTACCTACGCCCGGCTCACCGATCAGGCAGGGGTTATTCTTGGTACGGCGGCACAGGATTTGTACCGTGCGGGAGATTTCCTGCTCTCTGCCGATAATGGCGTCCAGCTTGCCGTCCCGGGCTTTTCCGGTCAGGTTGGTGCAGTAGGTGTTCAGGTACTTTTTGCCGTCGTCCTTTTGGCGTTTGTTGCCTTTTTTTCCACGCTTCTTGCCCTGCTTTTGACCGCTTTCGTCCTCATCCACAGCCAGTTCTCCGGCGTTGCCAAAAAGATTTGCAAAGGGCATGGTCTGGGCGCCGTCCATATTCTCCGAATTGAACATCCCGCTCATATCGCCAAAGTTAAAATCGCCCATATTCTCCATAAACTGGCTCATCTGCTCAGACGCCTGCTCCAGTTCTTCGTCAGAGATGCCCAGCTTGTCAATCATCTGGTTGATGGAGCCGATGTTCAGCTCCCGGGCGCACTGAATACAAAGCCCCTCCGGCTTTACCTCATCGCCCTCCATTTTTTGAATATAGATCACCGCCGGGCGTTCACCGCAGCGGGCACACATCTGTTGTTTCATAAATCGATCTCCTGATGAATATTGCTTATTTGGCAGTGTTTTGTGCCTTGTTCTCTTTCAGCTGCTTCAAAAATCCCGGCACATAGCCCAGGAGAGATACCAAGGCAGACACGGCGGACAGCGCCACCAGCACCCAGGTCACCACGGACGGCAGCGTAAAGTGGGTCACATCACACAAAGCGCCGTTCTCGCCAAAGGCTAAAATAATAATCATGGCAATGTAAAACACATTGGTGGCTACCTTGCCCCAGATCTCTGCTGCGGTGGGGCGCATACCCTTGGACAGCAGCAGCGCGCCGCCCAGCAACATCAGCACCTCTTTCACAATAAAGAAGAAAAACAGATACTTAATGGGGTTCTCCCAGTAGGTGTACAACAGCACGATTACAATCGCCATTTGGGACAGCTTATCCGCAATGGGGTCTAAGATCTTCCCCAGATTGCTCACTTGATTAAACTTGCGGGCAATCTTGCCGTCGAACAGGTCGGTTAGCGCAGCGCAGATCATCACGATCACCGCCACCAGTTGATGCCCCTGAACAAACAGCACAGCAAACACCGGGATCAGCGCAATGCGGATAAAGGACAGCCAGTTGGGAATGGTATTCCAGCCGTCAAACAGGTCGTGCACATTTTCTTTTAATGTAGACATAACAGGTCCTCCTATAGTGTGGGAAGCAAAGTTTCCATATATTCTAAAATGGCGCTGTCTGCAAAGAACGCGTATGCACCGTTATCTTTCGGCAGCCAGTCGTTGCCGGCCAGGTACGCCCAAATGCCGCTGACCAGCACCAAAAACAGACACCCCTTAACCAGCCCAAAGGCACCGCCCAATAGGCTGTTGGTTCGGGTAAATACCGTCTTTTTGCCCTGCTTCTTCCTTAGCATAGCGGAAAGCAGCCAACAAATCAAGGCAATAATTATGAACGATAATAAAAATAATGCGATTTTTACCAGTAGGCAAGCCGCCGGATCCACCAGCTGCTGCATCACAAAATCCGCAGCCGTTTTGGCGCTGCCTTTTTTTAGCGCGGCAAAGTCATAATCCCCTTGCAACGCCTGGGGCAGCGCTTGCATTTTCTCCTGCAAGGCGGCCATAAAGGTGTCCACACCGGAGGCGCCGGCGATTTTTTCCTGCACCTTGGCAAGGGCCTTTGGCTCCACCAGCTTATCATACACCGCTTGGTAATACTGCCGGCTGACGAACAGGGACACCGGCACACCCACAGCGTACTTGGCTGTGCCGATCAAACCGGACAGCAGCCCCCGCCGAAAGCCCCATACCGCCATAAGTACCACCAAGGCGATCAATATATAATCCAAAATACTCAAGACTTGGTCTCTTCTTTCTCAATCACAGACTGGCGCTGCACAAACACATTGGAGGACATCATGGTGATGGACCGGACTGCGTCCGTACAATCCGCCGTATGTACCACACTGCCGTCTGACAGCTTATAAATTTTGATTTTATCGGCAAAAAGCACGGCTACCCGACTGCCGGAGGCGGACAGATCCTTAATGGCACCCTGCACGGTAAAGGGCTTTTGCACCTTGCCGCCGGCGGTGATCCGGGCTACGGTATTTTGCGTGGCATTGCTATAAGAACTGTATGCCAGTATCAAATCGCCGCTGCCATTATAATCATAAGCTACCGTTTGTATCTCGCCGTTTTTCAGCACCGTCTCCAGCTTATCTCCGTTTACCACGCTGACAAAGCTGCCGCCCACCACATACAGGCTGCTGCCTCGATAGGCTATGTCCAGCACCTGGGTGCCGGGCAGGTCAAAGCTGGCGTAAGGCTCCGTGTCCTTTACACGCATCAAATAGAGCTTTGGCTGCAAGCGTGCGTCCTTACTGTTCATGGCTACAAAAGCCACTTGACTGCCGTTGTCCCGAATGGCAATGTTGGTCACAAAGCCGTAGGACAGGCTGTATTTCATTTTATCCGCGCGAGTCTTGGTGATCACCTGAATATCGCTGCGCTTATCCGCAGATTGGGCAGCATATACCACCTTGCCGTCATCTGCCACATCGGCGCACAGCAGGCCGGTCTTGCTCTCAATCTCGTACAAATTCTCACCACTGTAATCCAGTCGCAGCTTAGCGCCGCCCTGATCGTATGTAACCAGGTAAGAGTCGGAAGCCGCGGTAATCGGATTGGCATAACCGTGCACGGCAGTGAATTCCTCCTTGCCGTCTGAGGGGTTCAGCACGGTTACGGAGCCGCCGGTGAGCACCGCCAGCTTTGCGCCCTGCTTATGAACCGTTACCCCATCGGAGCCATCCAGCGCATAAGGAAAGTTGCCGGAGAGCACGGACGCCGTGCCACTGCTCCGGTGACCAAAATCCACCTCGCACAGCTTTAGGATCACGATAGCCGCCAACAACACCGCCAGCACAATCCACACGATCCTGCGTACTTTTTTATCTTTTTGGCGCTTGCGTTCCCGCCGAAGCGCCTGCCGATCTTCCGCTTCCACAAAAGCACCGCCTTTCTGTTTACATCTTTAAGTCTGCCGGGTCATACGCCACCCGGTTCAGGTACAGCCCCTGGGGCGGCGCCGTTTTACCGGCGCGTATGCGCTCCCCACTGTCAATGATCGCCGGCAAATCCGCCGGATCGATCTTGCCCTCGCTGACAAACAGCAGCGTGCCAACGAGAATGCGTACCATATTGTAAAGGAAGCCGTCTGCGCTGACCTTAAACAGTACCATATCTCCCCGGCGCTCTACGGTAAAGGCAGTAATGGTGCGCACTGTGTCCTCCACATCGCTGCGGGCACTGCAAAAGCCGCGAAAATCGTGGGTGCCCAGGAACGCCTTGGCCCCCTGCTGCATACGCTCTAACCGAATAGGATAGCGGTACTGGTACGCATAGCGCAGCAAAAACGGATCCCGAACAGCGCCGTTGTACAGTTTATACACATATTCTTTCTCTCGGCAGCAGTACCGAGGGTGAAAATCAAGGGGAACCTCTTGGCATTCCAGCACCGCAATATCCCTGGACAGCGCCGTATTCAGCGCCCGCACCACACCGTCACAGGCAATGGACAGCTCTGTTTGGAAGCTGACAAAATAGCAATTTGCGTGCACACCGCTGTCTGTGCGAGAGCAGCCTTTTACCGGCAGTCGGGCACCAAACACCTTTTCCACCGCGTTTTGGAACACTTCCTGCACGGTAACGGCATTTTTTTGCACCTGCCAGCCGTGATAGTCTGCGCCGTCATATCGAATGGTCAATAACAAATTCCGCATAACTTAAAGCACCGAACCTAAAAAGTGGTTCACCACAAAAATGCCTGCAATATACAGCACCACCGCCGCCAGCGCAAAAAAGTCGCCGGTATGCAGGTGCATTTCTTTCATCTTGGTGCGCCCGGCACCACCACGATAGCAGCGGCACTCCATAGCGTCTGCCAGCTCATTGGCACGGCGAAAAGAGGAGATGAACAAGGGGATCAAGATGGGCACCAGCCCTTTGGCGCGGCGGATCAGTCCCCCGCTCTCCATATCGGCGCCCCGAGATTTTTGCGCCGCCATAATTTTGTCGATTTCCTCGATCAAAGTGGGAATAAACCGCAAGGCGATTGTCATAGTCATGGCGATCACATGCACATCAATCTTAAACACTTTTAGGGGCTTAAACAGCCGCTCCAGCGCATCCGTCAATTCCGTAGGCGAGGTGGTGTAAGTAAGCAGACTGCCTACAATCACCAGCTCGATAATGCGCACAGCCATAAAAATAGCAGTCATCACACCGTCCATGGTGATCTTCAGCTTGCCAAGGCTCACCAGCGGCTCACCTTCGCCGTAAAACAAGTTAATAACGCCGGTAATGAGAATAATCACGATCAGGGGCTTAATGCTCTTCAAGATGGTCTTAGGCGGGATCTTGGACAGCCCCACCGCCAGGATCATAAAGGCAATAGCCAGCCCCAGTGACCAAAAGTTCTTGCACAGGAACACCGCCACCACCATTAAAAAGGTGAGCACGATCTTCATACGCGCGTCCATACGGTGCACCGGGGAGTTGCCGGGAAAATACTGACCAATGGTCATACTGGAATTCACAGGCGCACCCCCTCTCTCTTTAGGCGCTGAAATTCCCGCACGCCGTCGTCAACCGTAAAAATATCCGTGCGGCACGGTACGCCACGCCGCCGCAGTTCTAAGAAAATATCCGTTACCTGGGGCACATTCAGCCCCATTTGGCGCAGTTCCTCCGCATTGGCGTACACATCGGCCACCGGGCCGTAGGCAGCCACCTGCCCCCGGTGCATCACCAGCACGCGGCGGCAAATGCGCGCCACATCTTCCATGGAGTGGGAGACGAAAAGCACCGTTGCCCCGGTACGGTCCCGGTAACTACGGATCAGATCTAAAATTTGATCCCTTCCCCGGGGGTCCAACCCGGCGCAGGGCTCGTCTAAAATCAAAACCTTCGGCTCCATTGCCAAAATGGACGCAATGGCCACACGGCGCTTTTGACCACCGGACAAATCAAAGGGCGACTGCTCCGCAAAATCACGGGACAGACCCACCAATTCCATAGAATGGAACACCCGGCGGCGAATTTCCTCGCTGTCCAGTCCCATTTGCTTGGGACCAAAAGCGATCTCTTTGTACACATCTTCTTCAAAAATTTGGTACTCCGGGTACTGAAAGCACAGCCCTACCTGAAAGCGTACACGGCGAATTTGCTTGCGGTTTTGCTTGCTCCAAATATCCTCGCCGCCTACATAGACTTTGCCGCACTGCGGCTCTATCAGGCCGTTTAAGTGCTGAATCAGGGTGGACTTGCCGGAGCCGGTGTGACCGATAATGCCGACAATCTCGCTCTCCTCTACGGAGAAAGACACATCTTGCAGCGCCGCCGTTTCAAATGGCGTACCCACACTGTAACGGTAATTGAGTTTTTCACAGGTCAGTACAGCCAAGTTTTTGTTCCTCCAAGTTGGAAATCAATACATCCACACACTCTGCGGAGTTTAATACTGCGTGATCGGCAAAGCCCAGCCGATCCGCCAGCTCCGTTGCCTGGGGCACATCCAGTCCCAGGGCTTTCAGCTCCGCCACATGGGCAAAAACCTCTCGGGGCGTGCCGTCCAGTCGGATCACGCCGTCGTCCATCACCACCACCCGATCGGCCTGCACCGCCTCGTCCATATAGTGGGTGATAAGGAGAATGGTGATCCCCTCTTCTTTGTTCAATTTCTTCACGGTGTCCAGCACTTCTCGGCGGCCGCTGGGGTCCAACATCGCCGTAGGTTCGTCCAGCACAATGCACAGGGGTCGCATAGCGATAATGCCTGCCACGGCTACCCGCTGTTTTTGACCGCCGGAAAGCTTGGATGGCGATTTCAATCGCTCCTCGTACATACCCACCGTCTTAAGGGCGGCGTCCACCCGACGGCGACATTCCTTAGGCTCCACGCCCAGGTTCTCCACCCCAAAGGCCACATCCTCCTCCACAATAGAGGAGACGATTTGGTTGTCCGGGTTTTGAAACACCATACCCACCTTGCGGCGGGCGTTATAGACCACCTCTTCGTCCTGGGTCAGCGGCGTGCCGTCTACCACCACCTGCCCGCTTTGGGGAAACAAAATGCCGTTAGAAAGCTTGGCTAATGTGGATTTACCGGAGCCGTTATGCCCCAGCACCGCCACAAAGCTGCCTTTCTCAATCTGCAAGTTCAGGTGACTGAGGACCGGGTGGGGCGCCGGTGTATCCTTAGGGGCGTCCGGATCCGAAGGATATGTAAATGTTACATCGTTAAATTCAAGAATTGCCATCTTTGCCTTTCCACACAGCGGTGGCACCGCAGGGCAGCACACCGCCGGTTTCCGTCACCGGCAGGCCGATCTCGTCCGCAGACACAGAGCCGCCCATTCGACGCACCAAAACATCTTCCAAAATATATTGCATGACCGAGGCAGACAGGCCGGTGGTGTAAGAATTCAGCACCACAGCCAGCGCGTTGTCGCTGAGCACCTGCTGCACCAGGGTTACAAAATCATATAAATTATCTTCCAGGTGCCAGATTTCGCCCTTTGGCCCCCGGCCGTAGCTGGGCGGATCAAGGATCACAATATCGTACCGATTGCCCCGGCGAATTTCACGCTGCACAAACTTGATACAGTCATCCACGATCCAGCGCACAGCGCCGTCTGCCACGCCGGAGGCGGCCGCATTCTCCTTGGCCCACTGAACCATACCCTTGGAGGCGTCCACATGGACTACCTCTGCGCCGGATTTCAGGCAGGCAACCGTGGCACCGCCGGTATAGGCAAACAGGTTGAGCACCTTAACCGGGCGGTCGGCACTCTCGATCATGCCACGCACCAAATCCCAATTCACAGCCTGTTCCGGGAACAGCCCGGTGTGCTTAAAGCCCATGGTCTTGATATTAAAAGTCAGGTCCTTATAGCGCACCTGCCACACGGCGGGAATGCGCTTAAAGGTCTGCCACTTGCCGCCGCCGGTGCGGGAGCGCACATAGCGTGCCCCCGGCTGTGCCCACAAGCGATTCTTCCGCGGGCTGTTCCAGATCACCTGGGGGTCCGGTCGAATGAGAATTTCTCGGGTCCAACGCTCCAGCTTTTCGCCGGCAGAGCAATCTATCAGTTCATAATCTTTCCAGTCACTGGCTACACGCATTAACTCAATCTCTCCCGTACCACATCTGCAATTCGATTGCCCAGTCGGGTGATCTTTTCCAGATCTTTGCCCTCTAACATCACCCGTACCAAAGGCTCCGTACCGCTGACTCGAACCAGCACCCGGCCGTCGCCCATCAAATCCATCTCAGCCTGTTGAACGGCAGAGATAATATATTCGTCGTTGTTATATTTCTGCTTGCCCTCCGGGGTCACCTGTACATTGATGAGCACCTGCGGATAAACGGTCATAATCTTTGCCAGTTCAGACAGCTTTTTGCCGCTTTTCACCACTGTCTTAAGCAGCTGCACACCGCTAAGCTCACCGTCGCCGGTGGTGGCGTAGTCCAGGAAAATCACATGCCCGCTTTGCTCACCGCCGATGTTGTAGCCCTTTTGCAACATACGCTCCAGCACGTACCGGTCGCCTACCGCCGTCTTTTCGCAGGCAATGCCGTTCTCCTCACAGAACTTAAAAAAGCCCATATTGCTCATTACCGTTACCACGGCGGTGTTCTTAGCCAAAGTGCCCTCATCCAGCATCCGCTTGGCACAAATGGCGATCACCTTGTCACCATCCACCAATTGGCCGTTTTCGTCCACGGCCAGCATACGGTCTGCGTCGCCATCAAATGCCAACCCTAAGTCCAGCCCATTGTCCGTTACAAACTGCATCAGCTCCTCCGGGTGGGTGGAGCCGCAGTGATCGTTGATGTTCACACCGTCCGGCGTGTCGGAAAGCATATAGCACCGGGCACCCAGAGCGGTAAAGATCTGTTTGGCACAAACGGAAGCGGAGCCGTTGGCGCAGTCCAGAGCGATATTCAGCCCGTCAAAGCGAACATCGGAGGTCTCTACCACATGGCGCACATAATCCTCCACGGCCGTCTTGCAATAGAGCCGATTGCCCACATCGCCGCCCAGCTTCTCCGGGATTTCCTCCGCGCCGTCCAGGATAATCGCCTCAATTTCTTCTTCTATGGCGTCATCCAACTTGTAGCCGGTGGACTGGAAGATCTTAATGCCGTTATATTCGCAAGGGTTGTGTGAAGCGGAGATCATCACGCCGGCGTCACAGCCGTAGCGGCCGATCAGGTAGGCTACTGCCGGGGTAGGCACTACGCCCACGGAAAGCACATTAGCCCCCACAGCGCAAAGCCCGGCAGTGAGCGCCGCCTCCAGCATATCGCCGGACGCCCGGGTGTCTTTACCGATGAGCACCGTGGGTTTTCTGCCCAACTCACCGGCCAATACTTTGGCTGCCGCCTTACCGATCGAAAGCGCCAGCTCGTTGGTTAAATCCTTATTGGCTATGCCGCGCACGCCGTCTGTTCCAAACAATCTGCCCATACTATTCTCCTTTGTTATTAAAAAGAACTGTGTGTATCCGTCTATGCCGGTTAAACTTTCCATTTACGATGGTTAAAGTAAAGTTTGCTGCCCGTCCTGCTGGAATCCCAAATGCCGGTAGGCCGCCGGGGTCACGCAGCGCCCACGGGGGGTGCGGCTGAGAAAACCGATCTGCATTAAATACGGTTCGTACACATCCTCAATGGTCACTGCCTCTTCACCGATGGCTGCGGCAATGGTCTCCAGTCCCACAGGACCGCCGTTATAATTTTTGATCATCGTGGTCAGCAGGCGGCGGTCAATACCGTCCAGTCCCAGCTGATCGATCTCCATACGAGACAGGGCGTCCTCCGCCGCCTCAGCGTTGATTACGCCGTCGTACTTTACCTGGGCAAAGTCACGGCTGCGCTTGAGCAAACGGTTGGCGATACGCGGGGTGCCTCGGGAGCGGGAAGCGATCTGCAAGGCGCCGTCCTGTTCAATGGGAATATTCAAAATGCCCGCCGAGCGCTTAACGATGGTGGCAAGCTGATCATCCGTGTACAGCTCCAGCCGCAGGATCACGCCAAAACGGTCACGCAGCGGCGCCGACAGCTGCCCGGCACGGGTGGTGGCGCCAACTAAGGTGAAGTTGGGCAAATCCAGCCGAATGGAACGGGCGGACGGACCTTTGCCGATGATAATATCCAGCGCACGGTCCTCCATGGCCGGATACAGCACTTCCTCCACGCTGCGGTTCAGGCGGTGAATCTCGTCAATAAAGAGCACATCCCCCTCTTGCAGGTTGGTAAGCAATGCCGCCAGGTCGCCCTGCTTCTCAATGGCCGGGCCGCTGGTGACGCGAATGTTCACGCCCATTTCATTGGCAATAATGCCCGCCAGCGTGGTCTTGCCCAATCCGGGGGGACCGTACAGCAGCACATGATCCAGCGCTTCGCCCCGGGTGCGGGCCGCCTCAATGTAAACGGCCAGGTTCTCTTTCACTTTATCTTGCCCAATATAGTCTTCCAAGGTCTTGGGCCGCAGGGAATTCTCTATATCCGTATCCGTCTCCGTCAGGCCGGTAGACACAATGCGATTTTCCAAATCCATATCTTCCATAGGCAACTCCTAATCTGTTTGTGGCTTACAAATTGGCGGCCAGCTGGCGCAGCCCCCGGCGGATCATCTCGTCCACCGACAGGCCGGGGTCCATCTGACCCACAGCCACAGCGGCGTCACTTTGGCCGTAGCCCAGAGCCACCAGCGCCTCTACCGCCTCTGCCGCAACAGAGCCGGCAGTGTTGGCAGCGGCTGCCGCCTGCACCTCTCTGCTGCTGCCCAAATCCAGCACGCCCATTTTATCTTTCAGTTCCAACACAATGCGCTCGGCAATCTTTTTGCCGATACCCGGCGCACGGGTCAGGGACTTGGCGTCCCCGCCGGCAATGCAAACGGCCAAGCGATCCGCCGACAGCTCCGACAAGATTGCCAGCGCCGCCTTAGGTCCAACGCCGTTTACGGAGATTAGCAGCTTAAAGCAATCCAGCTCCGCCGTGGTGGCAAAGCCAAAGAGGTCCAGTGCGTCCTCCCGCACAGACAGGTAAGTGTAAAGCTGTACCGGCTTGCCCACACCCGGCAGAGACTGCAAGGTGGTAAGGGTGGTGAAGCACTTAAACCCCACGCCGCCGCAGCTGACCACCGCAAAATTCTGGTCAAAATAAGTGAGCGTACCGTCCAAACTGTAAATCATAAGTAACTCCTTATCGCAGGTTGCCCAGCCGACCCAGCAGGCTGCCGCTGGCGTGGCCGTGACAGATGGCCATGGCCAGTGCGTCTGCCGTATCGTCCGGCTTGGGTATTTTCTCTAAATTCAAAATCAGGCGGGTCATCTCCTGTACCTGCTTCTTCTCCGCCCGGCCATAGCCCACCACCGACTGCTTCACTTGCAAGGGGGTGTATTCAAAGATGGGCACATTTTTTTGTTGGGCGGACAGGGTGATGACCCCTCTGGCTTGCGCCACATCAATCACGGTCTTGGCGTTGTTGTTATAAAACAACTTCTCCATACTCATCACCTCCGGGTGATAGGTGTCAAACAGACCGATCATATCCGTATAGATCATTTGCAGCCGCAAAGGAAACGGCGTTTTCGCCTGCGTGGTAATGGCGCCGTAGTCCACCACAGAGAATTTATTGCCTTTATAGTCAAGCACGCCCCAGCCGATAATGGCATACCCGGGGTCAATACCAAGAATACGCATACTGACACTATCCCATACTAAATTTAAATTATTATAGCACAAAGACGCACGGCTTGCAATATAATATATAAATTAATATATATACAAACAGAAAGAAAGGGAGCACCGTAGCGCTCCCCTATTTTCTTATCGCCCGGCGTCCTCGCCCCGCAGCTGATGAATGAATTTTTGCAGTTCAATGTTGTTAAAGGTGTACTGCCCCCGGTCCGTGCCCGGGATATAGTACCGTGCCGTAACCTCTCCATTCAGGACCGTAAAAGACTGACGCAGCGTGGCGGTCATATAGTCGGCACACTGCCGCGCATTTGAGCCGCTTACGATCACCACGCCTACCCTTTTCGGCTTAGCAATCGGCGGCTTGGCGCCCCGTTTGAAGCGGGCGCTGTAATACCGCTGGAACCGGTCGATCACAGCCTTCAACGGCGCCGGAAAAAAGTTATTATACACCGGCGTAAAAAACGCAATATAGTCCGCGTCTTCAAAGTCCTCAAAAAAGATATCCAGATCTTTGTTGGCGCAGCCTGCATGCTGCTCGCAAAAACGGCAGTCGGTACAAGGGGACGGCGCCAGCTTGTATGTATTATATTCTACGATCTTACAGTCGATAAAATACGGCTTCACCTGGCGGATCAATTCTTCGCTGACCCCGTTTGGCCGAGGCGAACCGCCGATAATCAGTAGTTTCTTCATCTCATCACCGCCCCTATTCTACCACACTTTGCCCTTGTTTTGAAGTCTTAATTGTGGTAAACTTAAAAATACTACAAAAAAGAGGGCCACGACTATGACCAAGTTTTTGATACATAAATTCATTCCGCGGGATGCAAAGCAAAACACCAAAGACCGGCAGCGCTACGGCGTTCTCAGCGGCATTGTGGGCATTCTCTGCAATCTGCTGATGAGCGTTCTGAAATTTATTTGCGGCACGGTGAGCCACTCGGTGTCTATCACCGCAGACGCTGCCAATAACCTGTCAGACGCTTCCTCCAACATTGTCACCGTTATCGGCGCTAAAATCGCAAGCAAGCCGGTAGATAACGACCACCCCTTCGGCCACGGCAGAATGGAATACATCAGCGCCCTGATCGTGGATTTCTTTATTTTCCTAATGGGGTTTGAGTTGGGCAAAAGCAGTATTGAAAAGATCATTCATCCCCAAGAGGTGCGGTTCAGTGCCGTAACCGTGGCCGTGCTTGTGCTGTCCATTGGGATCAAGCTGTGGATGGCTTACTTTAATCATGCACTGTATAAAGAGAGCAACAATCTCAATCTGAAAGCTGTACGCCAGGACAGCCTGAACGACTGCATTTCCACCGCCGCAGCCGGCGCGGCACTTCTGTTGTCTGCCTTTACTGCCTTTGACCGAGCAGACGGCATAATGGGTCTGCTGGTCGCCGCCTTTATCCTCGCCGGAGGTGTGGGCACCTTAAAAGACATTATGGGTCCCCTGCTGGGTCAGGCACCCAGTAAAGAACTGGTGGATGAGATTGAGCACCGTATGCTGGCAGAACCGCTGATTGTAGGCGTGCACGACTTAATTATTCACGACTACGGCCCGGGACGGGTCATTGCCTCCGCACATGCGGAAGTACCGGCAGATCAGGATATTATGGCGGTGCACAACGCCATTGACCGTGTGGAGCACCAAATCAGTAAAGAACTGCAAATTGTTATCTGTATTCACATGGATCCCATTGCAATCCATGACGCAACGGTGGACAAATACCGCAAGCTAATGGCGGAAATTCTGCAAGACTACGATCCTGGGCTGCGATTTCATGACTTCCGCCTGGTGGAGTGCAGCGACCACATAAACCTAATCATGGACATTGTGGTGCCTAAAGAACACAAAAAGCACCGCAGCCAAATTTTGAAGGAAGTACAAGCGGCAGTGCAGCAGCGTGATCCCCGGCTGCGGGTAGTAGCGACCATGGAGCACTCGTACATCTGATTTTTACATTGAGAAACGCCCGGCAGTTCCAAACTGTCGGGCGTTTTGCTGTTTTATTAATTCTTTGTATCAAAGGTGTAGTCAATGCCGTTTTCATAGCACCAATCCGCAGCCTTTTTGCGCACATACTCGGTCTGAAACGCGTCAAACTTCTCGGAAAATTCCTTATAGGCGTTAAAATATTTCCAAAAAGTCTCAACCACGGCATCATCCGGCGTTTGGTCAAACACAGCCTTGATCTTGGCGTTACCGATAGACTGAACAAACGCGCGCATCACTTCGCCGTCCGTTACATAAAAGTACGGAATATAGCCCAAAGACAGCAGATACGCCGATGTGCCGGTATCCTCCGGGTGATCCAGCTCCGCCAACTCCGCCATGCTGTGCACCTGCAAATCCTGACGGGAGAACCAGAATTCCGACGCGCCGCTCCAGCCTTTTCTTAAATTATCTTCGTTCAAAACAAACTGCTTCATCGCTAAACCCTTTGCTGCAATCATTAACCAATGGACTTCATCAAACCGCCGTTTTTGATAATGTTCTGAATAAACGGCGGGAACGGCTGGGCCTGGTACACCTTGCCGGTGGTCAGGTCCGTAATCACGCCGCTGTCAAAATCCACCTGCACTTCATCGCCCTGGTTGATCTCGTTGGCAGCCTGGTCGCACTCTAAGATCGCAAGGCCGATATTAATGGCATTGCGGTAAAAAATACGAGCAAAGGTGGAGGCAATCACGCAGCTGATGCCGCTGGCCTTAATGGCAATGGGCGCGTGCTCACGAGAGGAGCCGCAACCAAAGTTCGCCTTGGCCACCATAATGTCACCGGGCTGCACCTTATTTACAAAATCCTTGTCAATATCTTCCATACAATGAGAAGCCAGCCAGGCCTCGTCACTTTTGTTCAGGTATCGGGCAGGAATGATTACATCCGTGTCCACATTGTCGCCGAACTTATGTACCTTACCTTTAGCTATCATACCGTGACCTCCTTATACCGTAGCCGGGTCGGCAATGTAGCCCTTGACCGCAGAGGCAGCCGCCACAGCGGGAGAGGCCAAATAAATCTCAGACTCTGTATGACCCATACGGCCCACAAAGTTTCGGTTTGAGGTAGAAACCGCCCGCTCACCGGCAGCCAAAATACCCATATGACCGCCAAGGCAGGGACCGCAGGTGGGCGTAGACACCACCGCACCGGCCTCAATAAAGATCCGGGTCAGGCCCTCCTCCATGCACTGCAAGTAAATGCGCTGGGTAGCCGGAATCACGATCACACGCACATCTTGCGCCACTTTGCGGCCCTTCAAAATCGCCGCTGCGGCGCGCATATCTTCCATTCTGCCGTTGGTGCAGGAGCCAATCACCACCTGGTCGATAGCGATCTTCTCACCGTCCACCTCATCAATGGTATGGGTATTCTCCGGCAGATGAGGAAATGCCACGGTGGGCTTTAAGGTGCTCAAATCAATTTTTACCGTGCGGGTATATTCCGCGTCCGGGTCTGCCTCAAAAATCGTATATTCCCGCTCTGCACGGCCGTTCACATACTGCAAAGTCACATCATCTACCGGGAAAATGCCGTTTTTGGCGCCGCACTCAATGGCCATATTGCTGATGCACAGCCGATCGTCCATAGAAAGCTCCGCAATACCATCGCCGGTAAATTCCAAAGACTGGTAGAGGGCGCCGTCCACACCGATCTCACCGATTAAGTGCAGCACCACATCTTTGCCGCTGATAAAGGGCGCTTTTTTGCCGGTAATCTCAACCTTAATGGCAGAGGGCACCTTGAACCAAGCCTTACCGGTAACCATACCGGCAGCCATATCCGTAGAGCCTACGCCGGTAGAAAACGCACCCAGTGCGCCGTAAGTACAGGTGTGGCTGTCTGCGCCGATCACGCAGTCACCACAGGCCACAATCCCCTGCTCCGGCAGCAACGCGTGCTCAATACCCATATTGCCCACATCAAAATAGTGGGTGATGCCGTGGGCACGGGCAAAAGTACGCACCTGCTTGCAGTTCTGCGCGGACTGAATGTCCTTGTTGGGGGTAAAGTGATCCATTACAAGGGCAATGCGGGTCTTGTCAAACACGCCGTCCTTGCCGAATTTGTTCATCTCATTAATGGCAACCGGAGAGGTCACATCGTTGCCAAGCACCATATCCAGCTTGGCCTCAATCAATTGACCGGCTACCACATGATCCAAACCGGCGTGCGCCGCTAGGATCTTTTGCGTCATTGTCATTCCCATGATCGTCACCGTCCTTAAATATCGTCCGTAAAGGAACCGGCACCGCGCTCCAGCGAGGTCACGCCGGTACGCGCCAGCTCCACAATGCTAAAGCGCTGCTCCAGTCGCTGAATGAAGGCGTCCAGCATCTCCCCTGCACCGGTGAACTCCAGGGTCACCGTCTCAGCAGAAATGTCCAGCACACGAGCACCATAACCGGCATTGAATGCCAAAAGGGCGTTCTTCTCCGGAAGGCCCTGGGCGTGCACCTTCACCAGCAGCAACTCAGAGGACACGGAATTGTCCGGAGTCAGTTCAGATACTTTCTCCACGATCTCCAGCTTTAACAGCTGACGCTTGATCTGGCGAAAATTCTCCGGCTCCGTATTGGTCTCAATGGTCATACGGGAAAAGTTCGGATCCTCTGTCTCACTCACCGTCAGGGAGGAGATGTTGTATGCACGGCGGGAGAACAGGCTGGCCACCCGTTGCAGCACGCCGCTCTCGTTATCCACAAGAACAGATAAAACCAATTTCTCTTTCATCTTCCTTGCCTCCAATCAGTTAAACTGCTCAATAATGTCCGTGTGTGCGCCGCCGGGCGGGATCATCGGCAGCACATTGCTGTCCGGCGAAATACGGCAGTCCACCAACACCGGACCGGGATAAGCCAGCGCCTCTGCCAGCACAGCGTCAATATCATCATTGGTATGGATACGCAGACCCTTTACGCCAAAGGCTTCTGCCACCTTCACAAAATCCGTAACCCGGTGAGGATCTGTATCGGAAAAGCGGTTGTTATAAAACAGCTTTTGCCACTGGCGCACCATACCCAGCACGGTGTTGTTCATAATGAACATTTTAACCGGGATATTGTAGGACGCCATGGTGGCCAACTCGGACAGGTTCATGTGGAAGCCGCCGTCACCGGCAAACATCACCACGGTTTGATCCGGACAGCCCATTGCCGCGCCAAAGGCAGCGCCCATGGAGTAGCCCATGGTGCCCAGTCCGCCGGAGGTCAGCAGGGTGCGGGGCCGTGTGTACTTATAGAACTGGGCAGCCCATAACTGGTGCTGACCCACATCGGTAACTACAATGGTGTCATCCGGGGTCTTTTCGTCAATTTTTTCAATTAAGACCTGGGGATTTACATAATCCCCGATCTGCAGCTGCTTAAAGGGATGTCGGCTGGCCTCGATCTCCGCTTTCCAGTCGCTGTGATCCATCTGCTCCACATTACGGGTCAGCATGGGCAGAATTTCTGCCAAGTCACCACGCAGATGGTAGTTGGAAAAGATGTTTTTGTCCATCTCCGCTGCGTCAATGTCAATATGTAAAATCTCTGCGTTAGGCGCGAACTTCTTGCGGTTGCCGGCCACACGGTCGGAGAAGCGGGCGCCGCAAGTGATAAGTACATCGCAGTCATGCGCCGCCTTATTGGCCTCAAAATGGCCATGCATACCGATCAGCCCCACGTGCAGCGGGTGGCCGTACGGAAATGCGCCCAAACCCATAAGAGAGGACACCACCGGTGCGTCCAGTTTCTCGGCAAAAGTAATCAGATCTTCGCCCACTTTGGAGAGAATGGCGCCGCCGCCAACATAAATCAGCGGCTTCTTGGCGTTCTTCAGCAGCTCCAACGCCCGATCTACGCAAGACTGCTTGGGCATCTTAAACGGCTCAATCTCCACTTTCGGCTCTGCCACATATGCACAAGTGGCAGAAGTTATATCCTTGGGAATATCTACCAGCACAGGACCTTTACGCCCGGTCTGGGCAATGCGGAACGCCCGGCGCAGCGTGGGCGCCAGCTCCTCCACAGACTTTACCTGAAAGTTGTGCTTGGTAATGGGCATGGTAATACCGCAAATGTCTACCTCCTGAAAGCTGTCTCGCCCCAAGCCGGAGGTGGCATAGTTGCAGGTAATGGCAACCACCGGCACAGAGTCCATATAGGCCGTGGCAATGCCGGTTACCAGATTGGTGGAGCCGGGGCCGGAGGTGGCAAAGCACACGCCCACCTTGCCGGTGGCGCGGGCATAGCCGTCTGCCGCGTGGGAAGCGCCCTGCTCATGGGCAGTCAAAATATGCTTAAAGGTGTCGCCGTATTTATAAAGCTCGTCAAAAATATTCAGGATCGTGCCGCCGGGATAACCAAAGACGGTATCTACGCCCTGTTCTTTCAAGACTTCAAGAACGATCTGAGAGCCGTTGAGTTCCATTAAATTCCTCTCCTATCACAAAAATTTAATATATATTTTAGGATATTTGTGATACTATGTCAAGAAAAATTTATCCTTGTAAAAACAGCAGCATTGGTATATACTTATATTCGCACAAAAAAACGTGTAATTCAGACATCGGAGCTAAAAGAATGAAACTTGGTATCGTAGGCTTGCCAAACGTAGGCAAAAGCACACTTTTTAACGCCATCACAAACGCAGGCGCCCAAAGCGCCAACTACCCCTTTTGCACCATAGAGCCTAATGTGGGTATGGTCAGCGTGCCGGACGAACGGCTGGACAAGCTGGCAGAAATGTACCACCCGGACAAATTCACGCCGGCCACCATTGAGTTTGTAGACATTGCAGGACTGGTCAAGGGTGCGTCCAAGGGCGAGGGTCTGGGCAACAAATTTCTGTCCCATATCCGGGAGGTAGACGCCATTATCCATGTTGTCCGCTGCTTTGAGAATGACGACATCACCCATGTGGACGGCTCTGTGGATCCGGCAAGGGACATTGAGACCATCAATTTGGAGCTGATTCTCTCGGATCTGGATATTCTGAATCGACGAATTGACAGCCGTAAAAAAGCCATGAAGGGCGACAAGACGCTGGCGCCGGAGGTGGCGTTTCTGGAGCGACTGGCCGCGGAGATGGAAGAAGGCAAAACCGCCCGCAGCGTGGAGATCAGCGAGGATGAACAAGAGTACCTGAAAGAAGTGTCGCTCCTGACCATCAAGCCGGTGATCTATGCCTGCAATATGGGCGAGGACGACTTTAACGCCGGAATTGAGAGCAATCCGTTCTACAAAGCGGTGGAGCAGATCGCTGCCGCAGAGGGTGCGGAAACACTGCCCATCTGCGCAGAAATGGAGGCAGAGATCGCTCAACTGGACGAGGACGAAAAGGCCATGTTCCTAAGTGATATGGGACTGGAAAAAAGCGGGCTGGATCGGCTGATCAAGAAGAGTTATTCCCTTTTGGGTCTGATTTCCTACCTGACCGCCGGTAAGCCGGAAGTGCGTGCCTGGACCATTAAAGAAGGCACCAAGGCGCCCCAGGCTGCCGGCAAGATCCACACAGACTTTGAGCGGGGCTTCATTCGCGCCGAGGTGGTTTCCTTTGACGATCTGGTGGCCTGCGGCGGTATGACGGCTGCCAAAGAGAAAGGCCTGGTCCGCAGTGAGGGCAAAGAGTATGTCATGCAGGACGGCGATGTGGTGCTGTTCCGCTTTAATGTATAAGCATTCTATAATTAATCACCATTTTACGCGTTTTGTACATTATTATCCAAGTTAAATAATAATTTTTTCTTGCAGAATGAAAAATTGTTGACTATGACCAATAACCGTTGTATAATCAATCATAAGGCAGGAAAATTATGTCAGCAACAAAAAAAACAGATATTGAATCGCTGGTTTCCGCCGCCCAAGGCGGCAGCGGAGAAGCCATAAATGCACTGGTCCACGCCATGCGCCCCACTGTGGAGATGATTGCCATGAAGTACATTCACTCTCCACTGGAAAAGGACGACCTGGTCCAGGAGGGCATGATCGGTCTGCTGGCCGCCCTGCGTGCTTACCAACCGAAACGGGGCGCCGCTTTTCGCACTTTTGCCGGCACTTGTATTGAAAATGCAATACAAACCGCGCTGCGGAAATTCAGTCGGCGCAAAGATGTTCCGGCGGATAATATGGTTTCCTTGGAGGACTATCTGGACCATGCCGGTACAGCCGTCAGCGCGGAGGACGATTTTTTGGCCGCAGAAAGTGTGGCGCGCCTGAGCCGGGCGCTGGAGCATCAGTTGTCCCCCATGGAAAATGAGGTGCTGCGCCTGCACATCAGCGGTTTTCGGTATGCGGATATTGCCACCCGACTGGGCAAAAGCCCAAAGGCGGTAGACAACGCATTACAGCGTATTCGTAAGAAGTTGACGCTTCTTTTTGAATAAATCTTATGAGAGGTAGTTAAGGTCCAATGTACGAAGACAAAACATTAGTCTGCAAGGATTGTGGGAACGAATTCGTCTTTACAGCCGGTGAACAGGAGTTCTATGCTGAAAAGGGATTTGTCAATGAGCCCCAGCGCTGCAAAGCTTGCCGTAGCGCAAGAAAAGCCGCCGCTCGCGGTCCCCGCGAAATGCACGACGCTGTTTGCGCCAACTGCGGCGCAGCCTGCAAGGTTCCCTTTGAGCCGCGGGAAGACCGTCCGGTTTATTGCAGCGAGTGCTTTGCGAACATGAAAGCAGAGTAACCGGTTATTGATATAAATCTATAAATAGCATCTATTTCAATAGCAAAAAAGCAAAAAAAGAACAGCTACCCGCAAGGGTAACTGTTCTTTTTCTTTTGTCTTATTTATTCTTTGCCGTTCCAGCAGTAGGTGCAAAGCTGATCCGCAGGAATACCTACGGAGGCGATCATATCGTCCAGTCGATGATAGCGCAAGCTGGTAAAGTGCAGCTTTTCGCCGATTTTCTCCACCATGGCGGCGTATTTTTCGCTGTCCGGGTCGGCATATTCTGCCAGCACTTCCTTTGTGGGATCGCCGCCCTCCAGTTCCTGGATCACACGACGGGTGATCAGTTCCATCTCTGAGGTGGAACGGGAGAAGTTCAGGTACTTACAACCAAACAGTAACGGCGGGCACGCCGGCCGGATATGCACTTCTTTTGCACCGCTGGCGTACAAAAACTCCGTGGTCTCCCGCAGCTGGGTGCCGCGAACGATGGAGTCATCAATAAGCAGCAGACTCTTGCCCTCAATCAAATCGTGCACCGGAATCAACTTCATCTTAGCAATCAGGTTGCGCTTGGTCTGGTTGGGCGGCATAAAAGAGCGGGGCCAGGTAGGCGTGTACTTAACAAACGGACGAGAAAACGGAATGCCGGAGGCGTTGGCATAGCCGATGGCGTGGGCAATGCCGGAGTCCGGCACACCGGCCACAATGTCCGGCTTAGCGTTGTCGCGGCCTGCCAGCAGCTCGCCGCAGTGATAACGCATTTTCTCCACGCTGATCCCTTGATAGGACGAGGACGGATAACCGTAATACACCCACAGGAAGGTGCAAATTTTCATTTTTTTGCCCGGTGCAACTAACTGCTGCACACCGTCCGGAGTTAGCACCACGATCTCGCCGGGGCCAAGTTCTTTGTAGTCTGTATAGCCCAAATTCAAATAGGCAAAGCTTTCAAAGCTGGCGCAGTAACCGTCCTGCTTTTTGCCCAGCACAATGGGTGTGCGCCCCAGCTTGTCCCGGGCAGCATACACCCCTTTGGGGGTCAAAAGCAGCATACTCATAGAGCCGTCGATCACTTCTTGGGCGTAGCGAATACCCTCTACAAAATTCTCTTTTTGGTCGATCAGCGCCGCCACCAGTTCCGTGGGATTGATCTCGCCACCCCGCATTTCAAAGAAATGGGCGTTGGTCCCGATAATCTCATCCACAATAGCGTCTGCATTATTGATCTTCCCTACCGTTGTAATGGCAAAGGTGCCGTGGTGGGAACGCACCAATATGGGCTGTGCCTCAAAATCGGAAATACAGCCAATGCCCATGGTACCGTGCATCTCCTGAGACTCCTTGGTGAACTTGGTACGAAACGGCGCATTTTCAATATTATGTATGGCTTTGTCAAAGCCGGTTTCCGGGTCATACACCGCCATTCCCGCCCGGCGTGTGCCCAGGTGGGAGTGGTAGTCCACCCCGAAAAACAAATCAAATACGCAATCTTCTTTGGATACTGCGGCAAAATATCCGCCCATAACTCCACATCCTCTCCTTGGAATGTGCCTATTATAACAGATGATTCGCAAAATACAAAGAAAAATTGCAATATTTTTACAAAATTAAGGCCATCGGATTTACCGATGGCCTTGTGGCGAAAAATCGCAGACGATTTACAAACAGGCAGGAGAGTGACCACCAAAACCAGCGCAGATAAAACACAAAGTAATTTTTTCATCATTTTCTCCCAAATGTTCATTTTGTTCTATCCTAGCACAGTCCGCTTCGTATCGCAACAAAAAGCCTAAATTCCGCCAACAAAAAAGCCCGGTGCACCTGCGCACACCGAGCCCCGCAGTTAAACTACGGTCAGAGATACATCATCCAGAATCACGCTGTCATTCGCGCCGCCGGTTGTTTCCAGATCAACTGTCACTGTGGTCACATTCTCCGGCACCACAGAACTGATTACCTGATAATAACCAAAATTCGGCGCCGTCTTAACCATATCCTGAGAACGCACCGACACATCAGCCGCATTTGATTCGCCGCCGGCTGCGTCTGTAAAGATGATCCTGCCAGTCACTGCCGGTTGATCCCCTACCCCTTGGGCATAAAAGGAAAGCCGGTAATAGCTGCCTGCGGCAGCGGCGTTGGTCTGGCGCATTTGCGCACCCGATGCCAGTTGCACCGCTGATAAACCGCTGTGCACCTGACCGGCGGCGGTGGATTGCCCGGCCAAAGCATCGTTGTTCACCGTCCAACCGGTGGGGACGGTATTGGTGAACTGCTCCATAGAGCCATTGGTCACCAATTCGCCGGGCAGCACCGTTCCGGCTGCACCGGTGGCGCCCGTCGGTCCGGCAGGACCTGTTGCGCCGGTGGCACCAGTGGCACCCGCTGTACCGGCAGGACCTGTTGCGCCGGTAGCACCTGTGGCACCGGTAGGTCCTGTTGCGCCTGCAACACCGGCAGCTCCGGTTGCACCTGTTGGACCGGTGGGACCCATTTGGCCATTACTGCCCGGTGCGCCGGTGGGACCTGTGGGCCCCATTTGTCCGTTACTGCCTGCCGCACCGGTAGCGCCCGTAGGACCCATAGGACCGGTAGGGCCGGTAGCGCCCACACCCGGACCTGTGGGCCCGGTGGGGCCGGTGGGGCCTATGGGACCGGTAGGCCCAACAGCAGCGGGGCAGCAGGAGCAAGCCGGTTTACAGCAAGCGTCGCAGCAGGGTTGATTTTTATAAATGGTTGTATTCATCGATTTTGCTCCTTATTTTCTCCATTAGACGGCAGATCGGCAGGGTGCTGCAATGCGGCAAAATAGGCTGCGTTCTGCTGCACGGCGGCATCATCGGGTCGGTACGCTGCGGCTTGGGCATTGCAGCGGGCAGCCGCTGCGTGATCACCCATACGATCATAACAAACGCAAAGCCGCAGGTACGGCAAGTACCCGGTGTCATCCGTGTTTACAAAGCCGCTATGCAGGTCCCGGGGCAGTTCCAGCGCCCACTTGTACCAACAAATAGCCGCCGGATAATCCCCTTGTTCCAGCAACAGATCACCGCAACCGCATACCAGGTCAGCCCGAGGCGCTCCCAGGGCAAAACCCCGGCATAGAGCAGCAAACGCACCCTTCCGATCCCCTTGGGCGTGCAGGGCTGCACTTAGAAACTTGCAGGCCTCCAACTGATCCGGCAGCCAGCCGTCGCCGGGAGCCAAAAACCCCTCCAACGCCTGTACCGCGCGGTCATACTGCCGATGGTAGTACAACTCCCGCCCGTAGTAAAATCGATCTCGGGGCGTAAACGACTCCCCTGCCGCCGCCATCTTTTCATAGATCCGTAGGTTTCGGGTGGTGTACGCTGTCTTGATTGATCGATGCGTCACGGCAATATTCACTGTAATTCTGGTGCCCGGGCACTGAATATATTCGTGTACCCGACCGTGCCAAACCGGTCTCGCCGCCCGGCGTACCAAACGCTCCCGATCAAAGAAAAAAGTGGGGTTACCTCGACTGTCAAAAGCGGTGTTGTAGCGCATCATCACTACATCTGCCGGGGATTGGTCCAGTCGATTTTTCAGACACAGCAATGCGTCCAGATCCTCCGGCAACAGCACATCGTCTGCATCCAGCCACAGGATATAGTCCCCTGTCGCTTTGGCAAAGGACGCATTGCGCGCCGCGGCAAAATCATCTACCCAGGCGAAATCGTAGATCTGATCGGTATAAGCTGCCGCCACCGCCTTAGTGCCGTCCACACTGCCGGTGTCTACAAGAATGATCTCATCTACCGCCGGCGCCACACTCTCCAAACAACGCCCCAGCACGGCTTCCTCGTCTCGCACGATCATACAAAGACTGATACTTGCCACTGTCACCCCTCCTACGAACCTATTTCATACTATGCAACAGCGAAAAACCAGTGATTTTGTATTTTTTGTAAAAATCTCTTGACTTTCCCATATCCGCTATGCTATACTACCAAAGCAAGATAGCTACGGGGCATTAGCGCAGTTGGGAGCGCGCCACACTGGCAGTGTGGAGGTCAGGGGTTCGAATCCCCTATGCTCCACCAAATAGTGCAAATCCGAACTCATGCTTTTTTATAAAAAATCTCTGTGTTGGATTTGTATATAAAATCGAGGAAGTAGATTAACCTACCTCCTCGATTTTTTTTTTTTTATTTCAAAAACCGGGTGTTAGTATCTTTCTCCCAGATACACATCCATCCGCTCGGTATTCTGCCCCATAGGTTGCCCGAATTCGCCATTTTCGTTTCCAGTAATGTAATCTTTGTACCTTTACGCAAAAAGGCGTCATTTGCTCCCTTGCTGGATGTGGCGTATCTCTGGCCGTCCGTGGTCAGTTCCCTCACGGCTTTTCGCCCGCTGGCAGCACCTGCGCCTTTGTAAATACCACGCACCGCCGTGGTGGTGTAAGCACCGGGCTTCACGGTAGGCGCCTTGGGTATTGCCTTGCGATAGTTTACATCACTTTCCGTGCACACCGTCTTGGCACCCTTGGCGTTGGTGAACAGCCAAATGCCGCTAATGTCGGACGCAAGGGCAGCAGGTTGCACATACACCTCCCGGGCATTCTTGACCTTGGTGTACTTGCGGCGGTTGGCTGTCAGGGTAAACTTTCCGTCATACCAATACGGGTCCAGAACGATCAGGTTACCGGATTTGTCCAGGCCGCCCACATACACATAGTGGCCGCCATTGGAAAACAGCTGTTTGCCGCCACCGCTTACACACACAATAGCCTTGCCGCCGGATTTCAGGTGAGCCTTGAGATCGGTTAGCGTTTTGGCCCGCTTGCTGATGATGGAGTAGTGCTTCTCCAAATATGCAGCCACCGTGTCCATATCGGTGCCATCTGCACTGCGTGCACCCATAAGTAGGCACTTCTGTGTCCAGGCTGCCGTGTCTAACCCAGTAAAACCGAAATTGTGAAGCACCATAAGACTGGCACACACCCCGCACCCGCTGGTATAGATACAGCCGGAAGCGCCGTACTTATAGGGATGAGACTTGCTGGGGTAACGAATAGATTTACATTTTTCCGTGGTCTGCCGGCAGTAATACAGTTTACTCATGACTGACCGCCTCACTCTCTGCCGTTTCTGTCCGTTCCAGCGCCAAGGTCTCATCTGCTTTCAAAGCTGCCTTGGTAAAGCTGTTGTTCTTCCACCAGGCGGCCAGGGAAGCCGCCACGGCCACCACCGTTGACACGGCGGTATAGACTTCATCGTCACTGAACGGAAGCGGGTTCTTGCCAAAGGCATTGAGCAATACATTCAGCAGCGATACCGCCAGTACGGCGGTTCTTGCGATTGTTCCTGCGGTTACTTTCATTTTTTGTCGTCCTCCAAATCTTTAATTCTATGATCCGCAACAGCTTGCTTGTTCTCAAGCACATGTATGCGATCCTCAACATCGTACATACGCTCAATCAGCGTATTATGTTTGTCCTGCTTTTTTTCCAGCTGATCTATTCGGTACAAGGTCTTGCTTTGGCTCTTATAATTGCCAAATAAATATCCTGCCAGGGAAAACACACCGGACACAATAGCTACGATTATAGCGTCACTCATGGCTATCACCCCCTTGCAGGGAGTTAATCTCTGCCCGGTATGCTGCCCGATTCCGGCGGATCGGTGCGTACTCCTCCTCAGACAGCGCACCGTCCGTGTACTTCAAGCAGAGGTAGTCTGTCTCCGCCAACTCAGCCTTAAGAAATGCAATGCGGCTTTCGGTCTCTACATTCATTTTGCCACCCCCAAAATATCGATTTGCGTTCCGGCGCCAATGGTCTTTCCGTTTGTCGGGAAAGACAACGCTTTAATCGCACCGTGACCCTCAACATCTTTGAAGATGTTAAATGTGATCCCGCTTGCGGCCCAGATGGTGCCGCCGGTCATGGAGTTGGCTGCGTTGAAGTTGCTTGCGATGTTGCTCTTGTTGGTTTGCACCCGCACCATATCCTCGGTGATCTCTGCCTCAGCAACAGCGAAGGAACCCTTTGTGACAGCCGTTTCAAATCTGAACGCATTTGGCAAGAAGCATTTGGAAGTGTACGAATTGATGTAGACAGTTTGGTCACCAGCGGCGGAATTGGCAGCGCTCCCGGCCACAGCCATCCGCAGTCTGATCTTGCGGCAGGGTTTGGTGAGTGTCCACTGCTGGTTCGCCGTGGTGTCCTCATCAAAGGTTTTTGTGAATACGGTCTCCCAGGTTTCGCCAGAGCCGGTATTGCCCGCAGTCAGCAGGGTGACCGTCCCGCTGCCGTCTGTCGCTCTGCGTAAGACGGCCAGGCCAAAATCAGACTGGGTGACTGTGGCGCACTCCGTACCGTTCTCTTCAAAGAAGGACACCAGAGCCCCGCTACGCAGGGTTAAAGATTGATTGCCGCTCTTAGCGTCATCAGCGTGCAATGTGATGGTACCCTTGGTATCATAATCCACATTCAGGACATAGGGGCAAAACTCAGAGGCATTCCACCATTCGTGCAGGGTAACCTCATCGTCCGCCGATTGTGCCAGGGTGCCCACATAACTGGTAAGTTTGGTTTGCAAATCGTCACTCAACAGGTTCTCTGTGATCGTTTTCAGGGCCAGCCGAACGCCCGTTATTGTTCGTGATTTGATGTGCTTACCTTCAATGGCCTGTGAGCCAATCTTATCGCTGGTAACAGCGCCGTCCGCCAGCTTGTTTGTAGTCACAGAGCCGTCCGCGAGTTTTGCCTCAGTTACCGACTGATCAGGTATATCTCCCGAGCCTCCCGCCCCAATAGCACAAATGTACTTCCATTTTGCAATCATCGGAGTACCAGCAACCGTACACTGATACACCGCTCCTTTGGTAGGATTCAAACAAAGATCGCCAACAATCGATGATACCACATCGGAATCAGGGTAAATATTTTCTGTGCCGCTTTCACCTGTGATCTTCTCACTTACTACCCATTTATTGAGCAGTAGGTCTTGGCTTGATATGATGGAAGGATTCGACGAATCCAAATTCTTTTCCACAACTTCCACATTAAGAAACGTGGCGTCACGATAGTTTCTCACAGAAGCGTCAGCATTTCCAATGTACGCAAGTTTGATAATGTCCCCATCTGATACACTCGTTACAAAAGGTGCGGTAGCAAAGGTCTCATATCTACCCGAACGAGTACGAACACACCTGTCTACTCGCTTTGCCGATCCATCTTTGCTTACGATGTATATATCAATTTCACATTGACTCGCACCGGCTTCGTAAAAATACGCCTGTGCACTGATACAAACTTTCAGCACATTTGCGCCAACCTGTACGCCATTGCTAACCGGTAGCAACATCTGTCCATCGCTTCGCGCAACAGATGACATGGGAAGGTAAAGCGGATTTTCATAAGTGCCTTTCGATAATTTGAAGTTTTCAGATAAACAGACTGTTAGACAATCAGTGGAGGCCAGTTCTGTAAGTTTGCCATTTAACAAATTCAAGCTGGCCTTTAGTGCCGATAAGTCATCAACACCGTTACTAAGCGCGGATAGCAATACGGAAAACGGAATCTTTCGCAATTCGTTTCCATTTGACAAATATAACGTGTCTGTTTGATCAATTTTAGACACTTGATCCACGTCCATTGTCATAATGGCATTTATACCCTCGTTCATCTGATTAGCGTCTTTCGCGCCAAAGAATGATTTTTCCAAATTAGTATAATTCGTGACATCTTCCAAAGAGATCGTGCCATCGTCATTCTGAATCAGATTGTACTTCTTTTTTCCGTTCCAAATTGCGTCTGTATAGTCAGTGGGTAACCGAGACCAGTTCATTTATACTCCTCCTGCCCCGAAATTCCATGTGAAACTTCGCCGTCCATTTTTTTGATTTGTTAGTTTATTGTATAAATCCAGCATAGCGGATTCGATCCGATTGAGCTCATCATAGGTAATACATGAGTCGTTTTCGTAAAAATAGGACATTTCCCCATATTCTCCACGAAGTGAAGCCTGATTTATGGAATCAAAGTTTTCCTCAATGTGATTGATCTCATCTGCATACAAGAAATCTTTTGGGGTCTTATCTTCACCCATCTCTACAATGGCTATTTCCGGATATATTGAGTTGGCCAATTCTTTCAAAACTGTGAGATTGTTTTTGATACGATTATAATCAGCGGCGTTAAAATAGTCTCCCTGGTAAACGCCATTGATTGTTTCGCCCTTCCAGTCGGTCTTAGGAGTTATCCACATCATTTGACCTCCTTCTCGCAGTAATATGACCCGAAAATCCCTGAGAATATTTCAACGTTTGATTATAAGGAATCACCGTCATTCCCGGCCTGAATTCATTTTCCTGCTTAATTAAATCAGTGGTATCTAACTCAGGGTTGCCACGTGTATCATACTCATACTCCACAGGCAGGGCATAATATGAAGCCAGCCAATTTGCCAACCGTTCTGCGTCCGACTCCTTTGAAATAATAGGATTAGACCACTCAATGTCTTTCCCCTTATCCGAAATGTGTTTTACAAATTTCTTTTCGACCCATTGATATTTTTTACCCAATATTTCGAGTTTATATGTTCCGCTTACGAGGAACCGCACTGTCACATAGTATGCGCCCGATTCTTTTGAGACGGCTTTCCCAGTAGAACCATCCAACTGAATGGAAAATGCAAAAGACGGATCATCCAGCAGAAAGGTTTCAATCTGATCTTTCTCAACCGTGATAGAATCCTGAGTAAAAAGAACGGATTGAGTTTCCTCCGAGTGATACTCAAACCAGCTAACAGAAAGGTCTTTAATCTGCTCTTGTTTAATGGTTTTAGGTGAAGACAACATGTCCGCCTTTTCCATAGTAAAATCGATTACATCATTCGATAAGGGCCTGATCTTTATATGACCATTGCGATCATATTCAATCATGCTGCAAGCCGCGTTTGCAATAATTTGCAATGCCTCTCGACATGATACTCGAGGAACAGGAAGATAACTCCCTACATTTTTTAGAGAATCGTCAATGTAATATTCATCAACCCCAGCGAACTGTAAAACATCATTCGCCATTGAATACAGGGTTGCCACACGCGTCACATTGGATACTTTTCCTTTGTAGTAATCTCCTGCTAAATTCCGTAAAGTGTCCTGGCACTTGATAGTGGCAGAAGTATCGTTTGCTTCCCATTCCGCGCACTCAAAAACTCCCCCAGGAATCCACTCAATTTCATCTGCTCCCGGAGTTTTATACCCATACTCCACCTTAACCGGTTGGCCACTTTCGAGATAATTGATAACAGACGTTGGATTATCAAGATTAAACGTATGATTGTAATTTTCCAGTTGTACTGAAAAATCAATTTGAGGTAACGCCTCAGAAATTAACGAAGTGTAACTGGATTGATCTGCGCTGATTATGGTTGCATTATCAAACTTCATGCCGAAACCAAACATAATTGAATAAATACGCAACCTGCTTTTCGGATTTTTCATAGCAGTGAAAGTCATAGTGACCGTGGTAGCCCCCAGAAAAGCCTCATCCGTGATC
>CAVHPP010000013.1:0-3167 GCA_963638105.1 Agathobacter rectalis | reverse complement strand
TCCGTGATCCACTGAGAATCACTATTTCCTCTGACTTCTATTGTCTGGCCCGAATCAGTTTCAACATCGAAATCGACTGGATAATTGTCTCCAAAATCGACGGTCATACCCTTAAAATCGATCACGCCTGAATTCATCTGAATAACAACCGCGCAAGGAGCCTCGGACACTAATTTCTCTGAGACCAGGCAACTATCGTTTGCCAAATTTGCCGATAAGAATCTCATACTTCCGTCCACCCTCATGAAATTCTCTTCAAGAGTAGCGTATGTAGGCTCGTATGAGTGATTAACGAACAAATTGTCGGCATTAGAAAAATACGCATAATCGCCATCAGAGACAGTAGAATTTGCTTGAGCGTCCTGATTGAATAAACCAAATGAAACCCGAATGTACGCTTGTTCACGAAGAGTAGACTTCATACTCTCTTTATAAGCGTCCGATACCTGTTGCATTTGTTCAGCTCCTATCTCCCAGTGTCAATTAAATTGACCTTACAATCTTTATAGTGTGTAGGCTTACCATTGGAATCTACCCAATATGGTTGAGCGGTTCGATCTCCACAATACATCTTAATGGTCTTTCTCTTATTGGTTACCGGATCAGAAAAAGTAACATCAACGAAAAAGTTATTTAGAATTCCCAAAATCTTAGACCATTGAGCAGCCGTTAAAAACGGCCACTCAAGTCCATCAATTTTGTACTGATCTCTACCCACCTTCTGCCCAACAACAGCACCATTGGCGTTACGACCACTGTTCACTACAGTTGTAACCACTATACTCACTCCACGTTTAGATGGAGGTAATTCGTACCCGTTGATTGCAATATAGGCCATTTCAGCACCTCGCTATTTGATAAAATTATACCCGTTGGCTTTTTGCTGAGTTCGCACGACATCACTGACCACTCTATTACCAATCTGAACCAGCGTTTGTTCGTCCTTGTCGGCCTGTCGCTTCGTGTCACTGGCGATCTCTCTCAGGGTGGGCTCAATGGTGTCATAGTAGAAATCTCTAAAGCCCCGGATAAAACCGTCACCGTTCGTTTCTGCTTCATAAGAGCGCCGAGAACTCTCGTAAACTGACTGCGACAAAGTGTTCGCAGGATCATATACAGACGGAGACCTTAACATATCTTCGCTAATATCATTGGCACTAACTATCACCGCATTGATCACACCGTTTGCGCAAGTGATCAAATCACGAGACATGCTCTGCCAATAACCAGCAAACTGGTTCATTCCACTGACAATGGAACTCTGCATTACCTGAGCCAACTGAAAACGGTTAAGGACCTCGGTTGTACCATTCACATGGCCTACCAGTTCTGCACCACTCTCCCCGGCCACGAACATTGAACCGTGAGCTCGATTCGTGCCACCAGCGTATTTGGGCATGGCTTTCCAAGCACTTTGTGTGATGATTCCGCCGGAAGCAAATGCTCTAATGCTACCATCTGAATTGACTACGCCACCACCGCTCAAACCTAAAAAGTCTTTGATGGAATCCCACCCATCTCTGATAAGGGAAACCCCAACCTTTACGCTCTTACCAATCCACTCGGATAAAGAGGTCCAGCCTTTTCTGATCAGCTTGATACCCGTGTCAATAACATGTGTACCAATCCAGTCTTTCACCGTCTCCCAGCCTTTTTTGATCAGCTTAATACCCTGACCAATTACAGGGATATGGCCAATCCAGTTAGATACGGTCTGCCATCCCTTCTTGGCAAGGCTGATTGCTTGGCTGAGTCCTGGGATTTTACCAATCCAAGCGTTCACAGTTTTCCAACCTTTTTTAATCAGCTTGATTGATTGGGAAAGATTTGGAATATTTCCGATCCATGACTGCACGGAGTCCCAACCGTCTTTGACCAAATCGATCATCTGCGAAACAGTAGGAATTTTACCAACCCAGTTCTGAACGGATTTCCAACCCTTTTTAGCCAAATCTACCGCCTGGCTAACAACAGGAATATTTCCAATCCAGTCGTTTACAGTTTTCCAGCCTTTCTTAACTAAGCTAACCGCTGTACTGATAGAAAATCCGTCTTTGCTTACGGTTTCCCAACCAGTTTTCGCCTTGTCCCACAAATCAGCGGAATTTTCTTTAAGTGAAATTGCATATTCTGCAACCTTACTGTTTTTGATAGAGGTATTGAGTGGCTTGGTGATTTTATCACTCACCCATTGCTTAGTATTGCTGAATTTATCAGAAACACCATCTTTGAATGTGTCTCCGTATTCAGCACCAGCTTCCTTGATTTTTTCTTTTCCATTCGAGAAAAAGTCCTTAACGTTACTCGCCCAGCCCTGGACTGTTTCCTTAGCTTCGTTGAGTTTGTCAGAAACTTTCGTTTTGAACTCATTAAATTTCTCCGATACAGCGTCCAATCCGCTTTTTACTTTGTTTTGAATCTCATCCCAATTCAATGCAACTCCCGCTGCAATACTACCTACGCCTGCGAGTATCAATCCGATACCTAACGGAATACCCACTCCCGACAAACACAGAAGCACGCCTATAGCAAGCAAGGCTGCACCAATCACTACCCCCAAACTCTTTAGAACGCTTTTTACCGTATCGACTATCGTGTCCCAGTTTAATGCGATTGAACCGATGAGTGCTGCTGCCCCTACAGCAATCAATGCAATCCCAAGGGGCATATTTATTCCAGTTAAGCACAACATAATACCAAGAGGCAAAGTACATCCTGCAATATAAGCACCCATATCACGTAAAATATCTTCGATCTTCTGTGAAACAAACTTCCAATTAAGACCGACCGCTGCCCCAAGAGCACCCGCCCCTGCTGCAATAAGTCCAAACCCGAGCGGAGCATTAACTCCTGTCGAAACAAGAATGATCCCAACAACAAGAGCTGCTGCACCTAATGCCGCCATAATCACGCTGATTACAGTTTTAACTTTGTCTGAAAGTGAATTCCAATTCAATGCGACGGCGGCTGCCATTCCCACCGCTCCGATTGCAATCAACGCAATACCAAGCGGAACGTTGACCCCAGAAATTGCAAGAAATGCGCCAACCACTAAGAAAGCAGCCCCAAGCATGCCAGCAATGGCCGATAGTGTTGCTTCAATGTTTCCCTTGAGAAACTTCCAGTCTATAACGGCTGCTCCTACGATATTCGCTGCACCCGCCACC
>CAVHPP010000012.1:25855-60580 GCA_963638105.1 Agathobacter rectalis | reverse complement strand
CTGGCGGTCTATCTCTTGTTTTCGGTTGCTTGCTTCCTTACCGTACATGAGCATTTAATCCGGGATTCATTTGCTACACGGCGATTTTCTTTTATTGTATCTTTTCATTTTTTGTCCCCTTTCTATTGACAGCTGTAAAAGCCTATGGTAAAATCTAATCGGTTAGCGGTTACTAACTGTTTCCGCTGCTTTTTTAAAGGCAAATGGTTAGCTGGCGCTAACTGATTAAGGAGGGACAACAATGGCACTGATTGAATTTCAAAATGTGACCAAACAGTATTTCACCGGCGTACATATTCTAAATGCGCTGGACGATGTGAGCTTTTCCATCGAAAAGGGCGAGTTCGTTGTGATCCTGGGGCCCAGCGGTGCAGGCAAGTCCACCCTGCTGAACCTGCTGGGCGGTATGGAAAGCGCCACCAAAGGCGCCATTTTAGTGGACGGCAAGGCGATAACGGATATGAACGCCGCCGCGCTCACCAAGTACAGAGCCACGGATGTGGGCTTTGTGTTCCAATTTTACAACCTGATCCCTACCCTGACAGCACTGGAGAATGTGGAACTGGTGCGGGATATTTGCCCCGGCGCCACCCCGGCTGCACAGGCGCTGGAACAGGTAGGTCTGCTGGACCACAAGTACCAGTTCCCCTCCCAGCTCAGCGGCGGCGAGCAGCAGCGGGTATCCATTGCCAGAGCCGTCAGCAAGAACCCGAAAATGCTCCTTTGCGACGAGCCAACCGGCGCCCTGGACAGTGAGACCGGTGTGCAGATCCTGACCCTATTGCAAAATCTCAGCCGCCGCCAGGAAAAGACGGTGATTATCGTTACCCATAACGCCGCACTGGCTGAGGCTGCGGACAAAGTCATTCGAGTGAAAAACGGCAAAATCCGAGATATTACCGTCAATGCCCAACCGAAGGCAGTTAGCGAGGTGGCTTGGTAATGCTCAGGCAAAAAATGTTGCAGGATATGAAGGCCAACAAATTGCAATTCCTGTCTATCCTGCTGATGGCGTTCCTTGGCGTGTATATTTTTACCGGCGTTGGCGGCGAATGGGCCGGCGTTAATCACTACCGCAAGGGGTATTATCAAGAGACCAACCTGGCCAACGGCTGGGTTTGGGGCGAAGGCTTCTCTGACAGTGATGTAAGCAAGATCAAGGCCATTCCCGGCGTCACCGGTGCTGAAAAGCGCTGCTACCTGGAAGTAAAAGGTCAGGACAGCCACGATCCCACCATTTACCTGTATGGACTGAAAGAGAACACCATCTGTATGCCCAAGGTGGTAGAGGGCAGCCCGGTGGATCTGACCGCTAAGGATAAAGTATGGGTAGACGCCCGCTTTGCCGCGGCACGGAACCTAAAGGTAGGCGACAGCTACACTTTTCTGTTTGAGAATGTGCCCTTTACCCTGCAAGTGGCGGGGCTGGTATACAGCAGTGAGTACCAGTATTACGCCAATGAAAACGACCTTTGGCCGGATTATAACAACATCGGCTTTGCCTACTGCGCCTATACCGCCCTGCCCATGCAGGACTACATTGTGCACTATATTGAGAGCAGCAAAAAGTCTGTATCCCAGCTGATTAAGGAATTCAGCAAAGAGAACGCAGAAATTGCCCGGAATGCAAAATTGATCAGCCGCTTTAGCAAAAAGCAAATCGTGGATATGCTGAGGAAAGCGGACCCGGCGGAATTTGCCGATATGGTGCCCTATACACAAATCGTGCTCACTACGGAAAAGGACAGCCTGGCCGCGGACATCGGCGACCGGATCAACAAGGTGCTGGAGGGCAACTACGCAGTATACACCACCCGGGCGGAGACCTCCGGCATTGCCATGATGGACGCAGAGATGGAGCAGCACAAGACCATCGGTGCCGTGTTTCCCATTGTGTTCCTGCTGATCGCCGTACTGGCCATCGTTACCTGTATGAACCGTATGATCCATGTGCAGCGTACCCAAATCGGCACCTTAAAGGCGCTGGGCTTTACCAAGGCACAGATTACCCGACATTATGTAAATTACGGCTTCTGGCCCTCCCTGATCGGCGCTGTGCTGGGCTGCATTACCGGACCGGTGACTCTGCCGTTTCTGTTTTACAGCAGTATGAGCAGCTATTACACCTTGCCGGAGTGGAAAGCCGGATTTGACATCAGCTTCGCCTTGGTCGCCGCCGGCACGGTGGCAGCCTGCACCCTGGCAACGCTGTTTACCGTAGTTGGTATGCTGGGCGAGTCCCCTGCCCAGACGCTACGCCCAAAAGCGCCGCGGAACTTTAAGCTCACCAAGCTGGAACGCGCCGAAGGCTGGGGCAAAATGAAGTTCAGCTTCCGTTGGAGCTGGCGAACATTTACCCGCGGCAAAGTCCGCACCGTCATGGGCATTGTGGGCACCGTGGGCTGTATGGCGCTGCTGATCGCCGCATTCTCCATGTATGACTGTATGAGCGATATGGAAAGCTGGCAGTACGATCAGCTGCAAACCGCCCAAACCCGCCTGACCTTGGCGCCGGAGACCACCAACCACCAGGCCAAAGCCATTGCCGACCAGGTGGACGGCGAGCTGCTGATGACCACCGCCATTGAGATCCAGGCAAACGGCGTGAAAAAGACTGCCAACGCCACCATTACCGACGGCAGCGGCTGCAACTTTGTAACCGACACCTCCCGCAAGCAGATTACGCCGGACGACAATATGATGGCACTGACCCAGCCGACCGCCAAGGCACTGGGGCTGAAAGAGGGCGACACCTTTCGCTGGCATATTTACACCTCGGACAAATGGGTCACCTCCACCGTTACCCTGATCTGCCGCAATCCCATGACCCAAGGGCTTACCATGACCCGCGCCACCCTGGAGCGGCTGGGCTATGAATTTACGCCCGGCTATGTGGACACGCAACAGACCATAACATCCTTTAATAACAGTCATGTGACCAAGACACTCACAAACAACGATATGCACAACTTCTGGTCCAATTATATGGAAAGTATGAATATGATGGTCAGTATTTTGATCCTATTCGCCGTGATTTTGGCAGTAGTAGTACTTTATAACCTGGGTCAGATTAACTTTACCGAACAGGAGCGGGAGAACGCCACCTTAAAAGTCATCGGCTTTAGCACCGGGCGGATACTCCGGTTTAATTTGTTGCAAAACCTGGTATATGCCGCAATCGGCATTCTGCTGGGTACGCCGCTGGGGCTTTATTTGGTGTATATCATGATCTCCACCTCCGGCGACAGCTTTGATATGATGGTAAAGCTCACCCCAGTTTCTTTTATCATTTGCGCTGCCATCACACTGGTGGTCTCCACCTTAGTGAGTCTGCTGTTTACCCGCTATATCAAAAAGCTGGATATGGTCACATCACTGAAAGGCGTGGAATAATCTTTCATTTACCGTAAATACTTTTAGCCGACGGGCAAGACCGTCGGCTGAGATTTGGAGAAGCGGTTAGTCTGTTCTAACCTTAAAGGAGCGTTTATGCTGGAGCCATACCTCATCAACCACTGCGCGCCCACTTTGGCGTCACTAAAGACCGCCAATTTGTTTAACTGCAACGCAGAGAACCCAGTTGCCCTGCAAATCGCCATTGCCGGCTGGCAGTCACTGCTGGCACCAAAGGGCGTTGAACTGCTGCTCCTGCGAGAAAACGGCAACCGGGCGCTGATATATGTGTACCGACCGAACCGGCTGGCTCAAGACCTGCAACAGCCGGGGGTGGCGGCATTTCTCGCCCACTGCGGCTATGCCGGCACAGACCCCACCGCCTGCCTTGAGGTGTTGCGGTGCAAGCTGGCAGTCAGTAGCAACTTTCCCCACGAGATCGGCCTGTTTTTAGGCTATCCTCTGGGCGATGTGATCGGCTTTATTGAGAACCACGGCCAAAATTGCCTGTGCAGCGGGGTTTGGAAAGTTTATACCAACCCGGAGGCTGCTGTCGGTGCCTTTCGCAAGTTCAGCAAATGCACCCGGGTATATCGCCGTTTGTTCTTTGGCGGGCAGCGGAATGTGGAACAGCTTACCGTAAGAAGTGCTTAATATTTTTTGATACAGAAAGGAATTTATTATGAAAAAAATCGCAATCGTTTATTGGAGCGGCACAGGCAATACGGCCCAAATGGCAGAGGCTGTGGCAGAGGGCGCAAGCGCTGCCGGTGCACAGGCAGACCTGTTCACCCCCGCCGACTTCTCCCCTGCCCGGGTCAAGGACTATGACGCCATTGCCTTTGGCTGCCCGGCCATGGGCGCAGAGCAGCTGGAGGACTTTGAGTTTGAGCCGCTGTTCCTGGAATGCGCACCGGAGCTGAACGGTAAGGACATTGCCCTCTTTGGCTCCTACGGCTGGGGCGACGGCGAGTGGATGCAGACCTGGGAGGACCAGTGCAAAGACCTGGGCGCCCACCTGGTGTGCAACAGCGTCATTGCCAATGAGGCGCCGGACGATACCGCCCTTGCCGCCTGCCGCAACCTGGGCGCCGCCCTGGCGTAATAACCCTATAAATGCAATCCGACCCGATACAGATCACTGTATCGGGTCATTTTTATAAACATATACAAACACGAAGGTCATTGTGTCGTGCCGTCCCATGCTTTGCCTATGTAATTCCAAAAGTCAAAATGGATCTCCGGTGCCAAACTGCGTGCCACCTTATAGGAATACATGGCTTCAGAGTGGATGTACCAGTATGGCTCATAATACAGCTTATTGGTATGGTAAGCAATGTAAAGAACCGCCACAACTATCATTTCCAGGATTGCTGCAACAACAAGAATTTTGTTGTTTTTTACTTTATGTGTAAATAGCAGGTAAAATATAACAAGCATGGGAAACAGTATTCCGACCAATAAGTACGGCTGTGTATCCCAAGAATAATGTGGATCACATGTTCCCAGTCGATAGCCAATACAATCCTGAAGGACAATAAATAAAGATCCGATTAACAATAGATAACCATGTGCTTTTGTTTTATTCTTCATTCTATCTCCCCATTACTTAGCATAGTCAATATAGACGCGATCCGTGTTACACTTCGTCCGCTTTGTAAATTTCAATTTCATGCCGAAAATACTGCTCTTGGAAATGGACCTCTTTTTCGATCTCGTCCGGTGTAAAAGTGACACCGGGCGGCGCAGCAATCCATTTTCCTCTACATCAACCGGCCCGAGAATTTGGCGCAGCCGTGCCATGGTCTCCTGCGCTTCCGCCTCCCAGGCTTTTTCGTGGAGGTACAGCGCCACCGCACCCCGTTTCAGTCCAAGCATTTGCAACCTCCTATCTTTTGTATTGTCCCTATGCTCTATGTTTGTACTGAAAAATAAAATTGAAAATTCTTCCAATAAATTTCACATTTTCCCTTGACAGTACATTTCTGATAGTGTATTATATACACATACCGATTGGTTGGTCGGTTGTTCGACACCGAAAATAGAAATGAAAAAAGAAAGGGCAGTGTATCCGGCGCGTTTTATCTCATTTATTTACTTATTCTCTCTCTTTCGCGCGCCGCATTCAAACACCCACCGTTCCATCGGTGCAAGGGAAGAGCAGGTCTCACGGCCTGCTCTTTTCTTTTTTTGCAAAACAAGGAACCTCCCCCCTGTTCTACCCTGTTCTATGTGTGATTACTTATTGCCCCCAAATTTTGCCTGCACCGGCGTTGATCATATAATCGCGCAGAGCCTCTACAAACGCCTCCGGATCGTCCACATAGAATACAAATATTTCTTCCTCATAAATTTCTGCTGTGATCCGTATATAGCGCTCTCCGGAACCGCCCATATCAAACCAACCATCGTCTTTTGAATTGAATATAGATTTCGGCGGTCGCTTACCCTTGCAGATCTGAATTTTCTGAATGCAGGCATACGGCACCTTGGGATTTGATTTTTCTCTATGCCGAGAATCCGGAACGCCATGAACATCAAACTGCATATAGTCGTTATACAGCGTAACCCCTTTCGGTAATTCATAATAGCGATAGGTCGCAACGATCACAGCCACGGCAACAATGATACCGAAAATGAGTTTTACCGGCATTGTTACCGGTATGCGCAAAGCCGGTAAAACAATTAGAATTAAAAGAAGGTACACATTTATACCCAATACAATATAGATAAAGGCGATACCCTTGTTGATTAGTTTTTTGCATTTTGATTCTTCTGAAAAGAGAAAGAATTTAGCTTTTTTTATCATCATACCCCCGCAAATACTATCCTGTTCTATCCTGTTCTATCCCCTGTTCTATTTTCTCTACTTTGACTTGTAACGATATAGCAGATAATAATTCTGAGTTCAAATCATCGACTGAAAGAATACAGCCGTGCATACCACTACAAATCACAACTGACTTGATAGCATCTAACACAATAAACCCGCAAACAATCTCTCTAGCGAACAATATACTTACTTGTTCAAGTTGAAATTTATCAATTATTTTAGTGAATTTCCCTTGAGTTTCCTTAATGAAATCAAGACTGAAATTCACATCACTGCTATTTTGAAACGGGTAACTGTTTTCGATGGATGCTAAAAAGTCATAATATATATACACATTGCTTATTTGAGATAAGTATTTAATGAATTCTTTGAATGAATTTTCCGCATTATAATATTCATTTTTATCAATTTCGCCATCAAGATATCCCTGAAAGAAGATTTCTCTATAGTCATCTTCTCTTTGATATTTTTTTGGCTCGAAAATATAATGAACTAACTTTGTATTATAAACACTATTAATTTCATTAAATTCTATTGGATTCTGAATATTAAGATATTCTGAAGAATATATATATTCCTCGATATCATTCAAATTGACATCTTCATTACTAACCTTATTCCAAAATTTATTAATCTGCCAAGACACTACCAACAGCTCCTAACGAGGCTATTCTTTTGCCAGCCTTATTTAACAATTTCCATACTACATGGGACGGTTCCCTGTTTGATCCTATTCATGCTCTGTTCAATAGCATTTTTCTAACAGACAGCAAAATAAATACAAAGTTTACGGTTCTATTGTAACAGAAAGACGGCACGCTGTAAAGATAAATCGAAAGCGACAAAAAAAGGCTCCTCGCATTTTGCGAAGAGCCTTTGGTGCCGATGGCGGGGGTCGAACCCGCACGGTATCGCTACCACTGGATTTTGAGTCCAGCACGTCTGCCAATTCCATCACATCGGCGTATTCTATTGTATTAAGCCCGAAACGGGGGCTGTGCCGGCCAGCTTGGTGCTGGTAACCGGACTTGAACCGGTACGGTGTTGCCACCGAGGGATTTTAAGTCCCTTGCGTCTGCCGATTTCGCCATACCAGCACATAGCCCTAATATAATAGAATATTCCGCCGAAAATGTCAAGGCATTATTGCAAATTTTCTTTGATTTTTTGATAGATCTCAATGACCTTGAACCGCACGGCGTAGCCGTCGCCGTTCTCGATCAAGCGCACCTCGTCCTCATCCAGATACGCGGACAAATCTTCCTTACTGCAAGCGGACAGGCACACTGCCGGGAACAGTACGCACCACCAGTTATGCCCCGCCCCCGCGCCGATCTCAATCTTTAGCGCGTTATAATACCCGGCGGGCAAGGTCACATTCTCATACACCCGCGTATTAAAATACTCCCGCACCACGTGGGCGGTGACCCGGTAATTGTAGCCCTCCTGCCGAATCCGCTGCCGTGCGATCTCCGTAATGCGCGGCAAGTTGTTCTCCGCCGCCTGCCGAGCCTCCGTTACCGATTGGCAGTCGGAGAAGAAAGTGCACGACCGCAGCACATCGTCCCGCACCAGCAGCTTTAAGTCCTGGTCCGCCTGGGTGTCGGAATTGGCCAGAATATGCAGGCGAAACACATCTTCGCTCACCCGCTCTCCGGTCTCCACCAATGGAGCAAAACAGGCGGCGAACAGGCAAAAGGAGAGAAACAGCGCGGAAAATAAGTATAGTTTTTTCATAAAAGAAAACCTGCCTTTCACAAAGAGTGTTGGCAGGTTTTGGTATTTTTATACAGGGGCAAACAAACTGCCGGTCCGGGTTGGGGCATACTTGCCGCCGGACAGCTCCGTCAAAGCCGCTGCAAAGGCCGGGAGTCGTGTTTCCTCCATGGTATAGGACAGGGTGACCGCTGCGCCAAAATCCGCGTTTTGCACCCGGGCGCCATGGTCCGCCAGCAGGTTATTCACCCGCTCATAGTAGCTGTAATCCACGGTCAACTCCATAGCGGCACAGGGCGCCATAGTCACCACACCGGCAGCCTCCAGCGCCAAGGAACAGGCGTGGGAATAGGCCCGCACCAGCCCGCCGGCACCCAGGAGGATGCCGCCAAAATACCGGGTCACAACCACGCACACATCCTGCACGCCGTTTTTCAGCAGCACATCCAGCACCGGCATACCGGCAGTACCGCCCGGTTCGCCGTCGTCCGAGGAGCGCTGCACACCGGACCGCAGCACAAAGGCGGGCACATGGTGGGTTGCGTCCCAGTGCCGCTGGCGAATACCGGCGATAAAGGCGTTGGCCTCCTCTACCGTATGCACCGGCGCAGTGTAAGCGATAAAGCGGGATTTCTTCTCCACAAACTCGTCTTCTGCCGGCTCTAATATGGTTTTATATGGCTTTTCCATACCATCACCTACGAAAAAAGGGCAACGCCCAAGCGTTGCCCATCTTTACTTGATTAGCCCTTCTTAGCGAATCTCTTGTTGAATCTGTCTACACGGCCGCCGGTGTCCACCAGCTTCTGTTTGCCGGTATAGAACGGATGGCATTTGGAACAGATATCGACTTTCATATCGCCCTTTGTGCTCTTAGTCTCAAAAGTAGCGCCGCAGGCACACTTTACTGTGCAAGTATCGTAGTTGGGATGAATTGCGTCCTTCATTACTGTCACCTCTTTACCAATTAGTCATAATGCTTTGATATAGTACCACATCTTGTGGCAAAATGCAAGCATTTTTTTAATTTATTTATATTCGCAGGGTTTGGACAGACAAAACGAATACAAATACACCGCGTGCACCGGTTTTTGCAGGGTGCGGGCCACCGCGGTTTTATAAAACATCAGCTGCTGCCGGTAACGATCCAGCAGTTCCTCCTCCGTTTTCACCCGGTCGGTTTTATAGTCCAGCAGCACCAGGCCCTCCGGCTCTTCAAACACACAGTCCGCAATGCCCTGTACAAAGACCGGATCGTCTGCGTCCACCTGTTCCAGCGCGCGCACCGGCAGGAAGGACGCCACTTTCAGCTCTCGGTAAACTGCCTTGGCGCCGAACACCCGGGCACCAAACGGCCCGGTAAAGAAAGCGGCCAGCTTTTGCCGATCCAAGGCGTGGGCCTCCTCAGTTCGCAGGTACCCGGCACTTTGCACCCGGGCGATCTCCTGCTCTAAATCTGTGCGCGCGGCGGCGTAGTCGCAATACTGCATAAAGGTGTGCATGGCTGTACCCTTCTCTGCCGGAGTCAGGCCGTCCGGCTGCAAAAAGGCCGGCACAGACCGAGCCACATACGCACCGGTAAACACAGCCTCATCCAGCGCGGAAGCGTTGCGCTTGCCGCTGACTTTTGACAGCGACGCATAAGGATAAGTATAATCCAGCTTTTCCCGGATCTGCTCCACGATGCGCGGATCCGCCGCCGTTTCCCTTTCTGCCGTCTGCACAGGCGCTTCCGTCTCCGGGGTGTGGAACACCACTTGCAGGGCAAAGTCCGCCGGGTGAACCGGCACATCCACCGTTGCCATCTCCCGCAGAGCGCCGCCGTCCGGGTGGCACAGCGCCGACATCAGCAAGAAGTCGCTGTCATATTGCAGTTTGGAGCACAAGTGGGGCAAGGGCTTGCCCTGCTGCATATAGGCGGCCAGCGTCTTAACCCGACTTTCCAAGCTACGCACGCTGGCGAAGGAGATAAACCGGCTTTTGGCACGAGTCATAGCTACATACAACACCCGCAAATTCTCGCTCATAGCAGCCAGGCGGCTCTCTCGCTTGACCACTTCCAGCGGCAGGGTGGGATAATCAAAATACCCCTCCTCCTGGTGGCACTTTGTGGCCAGTCCCAGCTGCGGGTGCAGCAGCATTTTGCCGGTCAGATCCTGCATGTTATACTTGCGCCCGGCGCCTGCCAAAATGCACACCGGGAATTCCAGCCCCTTGGAGTGGTGCACACTCATAATTTTGACTGCGTTCTCGTCTGTAACGATCACCGGCGCGCTGTCCGTTTTGCCGTCCCCACGGATCATACTGTCTACATAGCGCAAAAAGGCAGCCAGTCCCAGTCCGCCGTTTTGGTCGAAGCGCCCGGCAATGGACAGAAAGGCCTCCACATTCTCCTGCCGCTGCTGACCGTCGCCCAAGGCGCGAATATACGCAAACAGACTTTTATCCCGAATCAGGCGCCGAATAAATGCCTCCACCGGCATGGTCACCGCCAGTTTTTTGTAAAAAGACAGATCCTTTCGCAGCGCAGCGCAGCAAGGACGGCAGCTGTTGTCCGGGTGGAACACGGCGGAATAAAACCGACCGTGACCGGCAGCCAGCTTGATCTCTGCCAGCGCATCCGCCGTGGCGCCGTAAACGGGAGAGGACAGTACCGCCAAAAGCGGAATATCCTGCATAGGGTTGTCAATCACCTGCAAATAAGACAGCAGCAGACGAATTTCTCCGTTCTCAAACAAGCCGGTGGCGTTGTCGCAGACCACAGGTATATGTAAGTCCTGCAGAGCCTGGGCATAGTCTCCGGCATGGGCGCGCATACTGCGCATCAAGATGGCAAAATCTCCATACCGCAGCGGTCGGCGGCTGTCGCCGTCCTGCACCGTCTCGCCGCTTTGCACCTTTTCTGCGATCAGGCGCGCCACCGCCATGGGTTCGTCCATTACATGATCCTTGCCGGTAGCAGCGTCTAAAATATGCAGTGCCGCGTGGGGCACAGAGTCCGGGGGCGTGCTGTCAAAGGGGTTCAAATACTCGCTTTGGGTGTAGTCCAGCTCCCCCACCCTGCGGGTCATAAACAAAGAGAATACTTGGTTCACATAAGCACACACACCGGCGCGGCTGCGGAAATTCTTATCCAGCGTAATGGCCGCCGGGAACGCCGGGTGCTGCCGATTATAAGGGGTGTAGCTGTCTTTCTTTGCCATAAAGATCTGGGGCATGGCCAGACGAAAGCGATAAATGCTTTGTTTCACATCGCCCACCATAAAGCGATTGCCGCCGTTGGAAAGAAAAGCAAAGAGCCTATCCTGCGCCTCGTTGGTATCCTGGTACTCATCCACCAAAATCTCCGCATAGCGGCCTTGCAGCTGGCGGCCCAGTGCCGTTGCCTGCACCGTACCGTCGGCGGCTTTTTCCATCAGCAGGTCAATGGCAAAGTGCTCAATATCTGAGAATGAGTAGCCGCCCAGTTCGTCCTTTTTCTCTCGCACCATTTGATCCACAGCCTGCACCACGCGGAGCAGTGCGCGGTAGATTGGGTACAAATCGGCGGTATCCTGGGCGTAATCGGCACTGTCAGACACCAAAAAGGTCTTAATATCCTTGGTAATAATGGCTTTATAAATATCCCGATTGGCGGCCAAAATTGCCTTGATATCCGGGTCAATATCCTTGCGCACCCGGGGCATAGTGGAGAACGCCACCGGGAAGCCCTGCTTCATAAAAGCGTCCCAGCCGCTGTGCAGCAGACTTTGCAAGTGGGCGATCCGTTGCCGATCATCTGCAAGCATTTCTGCATATTTATCGTAGGCCGGTTCAGGTGGCAGTTGCCCTGCCGACTGATCCACAAGGGTAGCGGCGGTCTCCAGCAACTCCTCCACCTGGCGCTTTAACACAGGATACCAAGGCGAATCTGCCAGCGGCACTGCCGGATCGTAGGCAGCCACCGCTTGCTCCAGCCAGTCAAAGGGAAAGGCTTGGGCGTTCATAAACCGCATCAATTCTTTAATCAGCCCAAACAGATCCCTGTCCTTGTCCGGAGTGGTGAATGCCTCTGTCAGGTGCAGAAAGTCCGGGTTCGCCTGTTCATAAAATTCTGTTAGCACCGTATCTATGGCCTCTTCAAACAGACGGTCGTTTTCGTTCTCGTCCAGTAGGCGAAAGTCTGCCGGCAGGTGCAGAGAAAAGAAATTCTCCCGCACTAACTTTAAGCAAAATGCGTCTATGGTGCAAATGTCCGCACCGCTGAGCAGGGACAGCTGGCGCTTGGCGTTGGCATTCACGGGATCTGCCGCCAAGATCTGGCGCAGCCGTACGGAAAGACGAGAACGCATTTCTGCCGCAGCCGCATTGGTAAAGGTAACAATCAGCAGCCGGTCTATGTCTACCGGGTGGTCCGGATGGGTAATGCACTTGCTGACCCGCTCAATAAGCACAGCCGTTTTGCCGCTGCCGGCAGCGGCGCTCACTAAGATATTGCCGCCTCGGGCGTCGATCGCGTCCTGCTGGGCGTCTGTCCACTTAGGCATGGTTCTCCCCCTCCTTTTCCAGTTCAGCCAGCACAGCGCTGTCTGTTTGATCCTCATAGGTACGCGGGGTTACGCTCTTTTTGAAAGCGCAGACCGTGGCAAAATCGCAATATTCGCAGGTTTTGTCATGGTCCTTAGCCTGCACCGGGTGCTGGCCGATTTGACCGTTTTGCAGGGCGTTGCCCATATCCGCCACCAGTGCCTCGATCTTGCGCTGAAGCAGCCCCAGCTGTTCCAAACTGGCAAGGGAGCCGCTGACGCCGCTTTTCTTTAGCCGCACAGGTATGTACTTGCCTGCCAGGTCGTGCTCCATAGCCGCCGGAATGTCACAGTCCGGGTTGGTAATCACAATACCGTTCATACCGAACGCCTTGTCCTCCTGTCCGGCAATATCCCTTTCCGCACTGCTTTTGGTATCCACAGTCAGTACACTGCGGGCGGCGTGCATATAAAGCACTCCGGCAGGCACCCCTGCGTACGGGTTCGTGCCGTCGGCGCATACATTAAATAAGTATAAGAACATTTGCAGGTTCAGCCCGTTGACAATATCTGCCAGACGAAAGGCCTTGGCACCGGATTTGTAATCCACCACGCGGACAAATTGCTGACCGTCCCGTTCCAGCACATCCACCCGGTCCACAGACCCGCGAATGCGCAGGCTGCCGCCGTCCTGCAACGGGATCACCTTGGAATGCACCGCTCCGTCCACATCAATGGGCAGCTCAAAAGCCTTGGCTTCAAAATCGCTCTCACCAAACTCTTCTGCCAGGCGGCACACCACATCCACTAACATTTTGGACAGGCGGCGGAAATTATAACGAAAGCGGGAGGGCATATCCGACGGATCGCCCATCTCCTCCTTGAAATACTGTTCAATATAGCCATCCACCAGCGCGGTAATCTGCTTTCTGTCATAGCCGGGCAGTTGCTTGGTGCCCACCTCGGACAGCAGCTTTTCCAGCACATAGTGGATCAGCGTGCCCCGCTCCATCGGATTGATCTCTGCCTTTTGGCGTGGCTGCGCGCCCAGACCGAATTTGCAGAAATAACGATAGGGGCAGTTATAATAATCCTCAATGCGAGAGGCGGACAGCACCATATCCTTGCCAAACAGCTTGCAGGCGGTGGCAGTATTTTCGATCAGTGGGCTGCGATTTTCCGCCAGCGTCTGTACCGCCGCATACTGGGGCTCGCCGCTGAAATAGGAGCGCAGCGCCACAAAGAACGGATCCGTGCTGTCATAAAAGCCGGACATCAGTTCAAACGCATTTTGCGGCGTGTCGATCAGTTCTAACCCGCTTGCCGGATCCCACTTTTCTACCGTCAAATCCGGGAACAACGCCTGAATGCCGGTAACAATGGCCGACGGTGCGTCAGCCCGACCGGTGGCGGTATAGGTCACAAACAGCCGCTCCCGAGGGGCACTCACCGCCTTATAGGCAAAATACCTCTCCTGTAAATTCAAGATTTCGCCAAAGGAATACAGCTTAAAATCATGCGCCGCCAGTTGCTTACGCTCATTGTCGCTGAGCAGGCCGCCACTGGTGACCGTTTGAGGAAATTCCCCTTCGTTGGCGCCCAGAATAAACAGCGCCCGCGGATTATTGAACCGCATACGATCCGCCTGGCCCACCTGCACATTGTCAAGCCCCATAGGGATCTCGCCCAGGTCCTCCGTATGGGTCACCAACGCATAGAGGGCACAATAATCCTTCAATGCCATGGGCTCCTCCGGCAGCACCGTTGCCAGCTGGTCCAAAATGCGCATCAGCACATCCCAAGTGCGTCCCTGCTCCTCTGCCAGCGCAGACGCGCCGTCCTGCGCAAGTCCTGCCGCCAGCTGTTGCAAATGCTTGTCCGCATGATAGGCTTTTATGGCCTCAAACAAAGCGGTGCTGATCTGCCGCGGCGTGGCGCCGTGCACTTTCTTTTGGAACGCCAAGAGCGGCTCCATCAAGCTTTGCCGCAGGGCGTTGATCCGTTCCAACTGCGCTTTGTCGCCGTCACTAAGGGCTCCGGCAAAGCCCTTGGGCGACTTGTCAAATGGTCGCTTCCAGGCAGCACCGTTGATGCTCCAGGTATAAACATAATTTTCAGTAAGGTGAAGGTCGGCGCTGTCGGACACATCGGTCAGACCGGTTTTGATCAGACTGAACAGATCGTCGCTACGCCAGCCGTAGATCACAGATCGCATCAGATACATAGGAAAGACCAAGATCGGCTGGGCGGTCACCGGCTGCCGCTGGTCTGCATAGTAAGGCACACCGTATTTTTCGAAAGCCGCCGCCAGCACAGGTGCATATTTTTCCCGGTCACGCATGGTTACAGCAATTTCCCCGGCACGGTAGCCGCAGCGCAGCAAGCCCTTGATCTGTAAGGCCAAATCATTACAGGCATCCGTCACGGTAGAAGCTGCATACAGGCGAATGTGCTCCGCTGGAATCTCCGTCTCCGGCGCTCGGTCGGCAAAAATATACTGCTCTACCCGGCGCAGATCCGCATAATCCGTGCGGCAGTTCTCGCCCAACTGCAACGCGTTGGTGGGCACGCCCGCCTTGTCGGCAATGCGCTGCAAAATGCCTGCTGTCTCATTCACATAAGCAAACAGGTCGTAGCCGTCTCCGGTACCAAAGGAGTCGCTGTCCAGGGCAATATAAACCGCCTTAGCCTCTGCAATGATCCGCTCCAAGATCTTGTATTCCTGAGCGACAAAGCCATTAAATCCGTCTAAAAATACCGTTTGCCCGGCAAAGTAGTTTTGATCCTTGATTTGGTCATACAGCCGGGTCAGTCGGTTCGCCGGATCCGCAAAACGGTCTCCAAGCAACGCCTCATACGCGGTCATAATACGCGAAAAGTCCCGCATTTTGCACCGCAGAATATCCGTATCCAGATCGTCCGCCGCCGCATACACTGCCGCACCGGACAGATTGCAGGACTTCATCTCGTCATAAATGCCGGTCATGGACTGCACAAAGGCCGCAGAGCTGCCTTTCTTCTCAAACAGCTCCAGATCCGGGCGCACACGGTCAATGGCCGTCTTCATCAAAATGGCCTTGCCGCCCTTAGTCAGCGTTTTTCTGCCGTCGGCACCGTACAAACGGTCGCATTCATCACAAAGGCGCGAAAAGGAGAGACATCGAACGGCGTGCGCTCGTGCCTCCCCCAGTTGCTCCAACAGACTGTACTCGCTGATAAACGAGTATTGCTCCGGTGTGATGAGAAGCACCTGTGTTTCTCCCCGGTCAATCTTGTCTGCAATGCGATTTCTTATATATTCGGTTTTGCCATACCCGGATCTGCCAAAAACAAGTTGCAGCATACAGGTCTCCTTTTATTTTTTGAAGCCGGAAAGATCCAACTTATCAAAGCGGGTTAGGAATTGCGCAATCTCATCGGCTATCTTTGCGGCAGTACCCGCCACATCGTTCTCAATGTTCAAGGGCAAGATCGGATCGTGCACAGACAGGCGCAGCAAAAACCAGCCGCCGGGTATGTTGATGCGCACGCCCTCATAATTCTCCGGCTCCACGCTCCAGTCCTGATGATTGGCAGCAAATGCAGCCAGCTGTGCCATCACATCTTCCCCATAGTCGTGAAAATCCTCCAAAAGAATGGGCACACGGATCTCCACACTCTCTGCCGGGCGGTGCAGATCGGCCGTCAGGTCCTCAATGGTCTTGCCCTCTCGGCGCAGTTTGGCTGCCTTAATGACAATCTTCGTTGCCAAATAGGCGCCATCGTCCAGGAAATAATTATCTTTTAGTGCTGCGTGGCCACTGGTCTCAATGGCAAGGGCAGAGTCCACACCGCTTTCGTTAAGTTCAATGCTCTTGTCGATCACATTCTTATAGCCTCGGCGATAGCGCAGCTGCTTGCCGCCCAGATCCTGCTCAATAAAGGTACGCAGACCGTCGGAGGTCAAGCTGTCGGTCACAACTGTGGTGCCCGGGTGATCCTCCAGCACAATGGCCGCCGCCAAGGCAACCAGCGTGTTGCGGTTGATCTCCTGCCCGGAGGCGCCAATGCAGCCCATACGGTCCACATCCGTATCAAATATCAGACCCAAATCAGCGCCGCTGTCCAGCACCATTTTGGAGGCGGCATCAATAGCGCCTTTATTCTCCGGGTTGGGAATATGATTGGGGAACATACCGTCCGGCTTTAGGAACTGACTGCCGCTTACATCGGCACCCAACGGAGCCAGCACCTGATCGGCGTAAAAACCGCCTACACCGTTACCGGCGTCCACCACAATGTGCAGACCCTCCAGCGGGCGGTCGCCGTTTTGCACGCCGTCCACAATCTGCCGACGCAAAAGCGCCGCATAATCGGTCATAAAAGGAAGCGCCGTCGGCGCATTGTCGCTACTTGCCGGCACTTCCGCGTCATACGCCAGCTCCAAAATGGCGCTTACATCCTCCCCTTCCAGACCGCCGCCGGAAGTAAAGAACTTCAGCCCGTTACGGTCAAAGGGGTGATGGGACGCGGTGATCTCCAGCGCTGCCTGCACCGGCTCATTTTCTACAATACTCATAAACATAGAGGGTGTAGTCGCCAGTCCGCAGTCAAACACCCTGCACCCACAGGCGCAAAAAGCCGCCATGGCCGCCGCTGCAATGCGAGGGGAGGAAATGCGGCAGTCCTGCCCTACGGCAATGCCAAAGGTATCTACCTGCTCCTTGTAGCAATACCATTTATAAAAACCAACGCAGATCTTCTGCACCGTTTCGTCCGTCAGCTGCACGCCGTGTTCCTCGGTTTCCACAGCCGTACCGCGCACATCCGTGCCGCTTTTCAGGTGCAAGAATTCTTTTTTATTCATCATCGATCAATCCCTCCGACAGCATGTTTTCGTATGCTTCTATAAAGATTTTATATATCGGAAATGCCGCGGCAAATCCGGCTTTTAACTCGTCAATCAGCGCAGCAGAGCCAATGTGCTCCAAATTCCACCCGGTATAAGAGAACGACATGTCCTTTGCGTTCAAATAGGGCTGCAGCGCCTTGGGTGCATCCGGCACCCGGTCTTTTTTGTAGCTGTTATAGCAGGCAAAGTGCATACCTGCGTCTTCTGCCTGTTTGACTGCACGCGTCCACTTGCGCGGGTGGGCCAAAATCACCTTGCGCAGCTCGTCAAACTGGGCGGGCTTTTGCACAAAGAAGCCCAACCCCATGGTGTAGCACACCGGCGAAAACTCAAACCAAAAAAACGGCGCACAGGGGTACTGCTTCTTGTGCCGCCGCAGCATTAGCCACAGGTTCTCCCGATACATCATCTTGCTTTTAGAGCGACGGGTATCTCTGCGAATGCGAGAAACGGTGTACACAGGATCCGTGTACATTTTATCATCCAGCTCCGTCATCATCTCCGCCAGATCCAGCACGATCTGCCGCATAGGAATGGTGGCCAGCTGCTTTAATTCTTCCTTATGTTCTTCGTAAAACGCCTTGGAGTCGTTAAAACGGTTTTCGCTGAGCAGCTCAATGGCTTTTGGGGTAATTCCGTTAAAATTGGTCATGCTTTAAGAGTCCTTTGCTTTGCATTTGCTGGGCTGCCAGTTTCGCGCAGATCTTGGCGGAATGGAATTGCAGACCGCCTTGGATCCAAGCGTAATACGGCGGCCGAATAGGCGCGTCTGCCGACAGCTCAACAGATGAACCCAAGGTAAATGCCCCGGCGGCCATCACCACCTGGCTGTCATAGCCGGGCATATCCCACGGCTCCGGCAGCACAAAACTGTCAATGGGACTGCCGCTTTGTACCCCCTGGCAAAAGGCCACCAAGCTATCCGGGTTTTCCAGTCCCAGGCACTGCACAATGTCCTGCCGGGGTTCGTCCCACTTGGGGGTCACATCGTAGCCAAAGGACTGGTACAGCGCCGCAATATACACGGCGGATTTCAGCGCCTCGCCTACGGTATGGGGCGCATAAAACAGACCCATATACAGTTCCCGATTCATTCCCAGTGTGGCGCCCACTTCCCGCCCCAGTCCGGGGGTGGTCAGCCGATAGGCGCACTTTTCTACCAAATCGTGGCGCCCGGCTATGTAGCCGCCGGTGCGGGCCATACCGCCGCCGGCGTTTTTGATCAGCGACCCGGCGATCAGATCCGCCCCCACCTGGGTGGGCTCTTGCTTATTGACAAATTCACAGTAACAGTTGTCTACCATCACAATGCAGTCGGGGTTCTTCTCTTTGGCGATCTCTGCCACCTTTTGGGTCTCCTCTAAAGAGAGACTGTCGCGCAGCTCATACCCGCGGCTGCGCTGGATATACACCATGGTCACCGTATCGTCCACCGCTTTGGCAATGGCTTCATAGTCCAGGCGTTCCTCTTTCAGCGGCACGCAGTCAAAAGCAATACCGTAGTCCTTCAGCGACCCCATGTTCTCGCCGGTAAGCCCGATCACGCTGTGCAGGGTGTCATAGGGCATACCGCTGACGCACAGCATTTTGTCCCCCGGGCGCAGCACGCCAAACAGTGCCACCGCCAAGGTGTGGGTGCCGCAGGTAAAGTTGTGGCGCACCAGCGCGTCCTCCGCGCCGAACACCTGCGCCCATACTTTGTCCAGGGTCTCCCGACCCTCGTCGCCGTAACCGTAGCCGGTGCTGCTGCCAAAATGCCGTTCGCTGATGCCGTTGTCCATAAAGGCCCGCAGCACCTTCAGCTGATTGTATTCCGTTACCTCGTCAATCTCCGCAAATCGCGGCGCCGCCTGCCGCAATGCAGCAGCAGACGCGGCCTCGATCTCCGGGTCCAGTTGAAAAAAGGGGGTCATTGATATTGTCTCCATAATCCTTGATTGATAAATCCGTTTTGCAGGTAAAACTGTTCATTGCGCCCTTGCTCACGCATTAAGTACACGGTGCCTTTGCAATCTGCCACCAGCCGCCGCACCAGCATAGAGCCGTAGCCCATACGGCGGAATTCCGGCTGGGTACGCACGGCGGTAAGCACCGCGCCCTTGTCCGTTACGGACGATAATATGCCGCTGGCCAGGATTATGCCGTCCATCCGCAAGGTCAGCGCCTTGGCGCCGCCGTGGCGAATACGATGGCTCAGATCCACATACCAGCTTTCAAAATCCTGGCTGTCGTAATCAATAAAATTATATAGATCCATTAGTTTTGGATAGCTGTCAAACACAGCCATACCGCTTTGCACATCGTAGCGCCGCACAGACTGCATCATCGGCCCCTCTCTGTACGGCCGGTCTAAATGGAAATCCGCCGTACAAAGCAGCGTACCATATCCCATGGCCGCAAAAAAGGCCGTCAACTCTTCCAGATCCGCATTTTCCGTTAAGGACAAAGTGCAGTCTCGATCCAAATACGATAAAATGGCGGTGATTTGCCCGCTCTCCGTTCTTTGCACATAAAAGCGGGCAAAGTTGTAATTACAGCCGTAGCTTTCTGCCAACGCCAGTACCCGCACGGAAAACAAATCCGTTTGTTCATACTGCCGCAGCAGGTCTAAATTCTGTTGATACTCAATCATATAATTTGGGCAAGAGGGCTGCCAATAGTGCTCGGGTAGCGTCTATATCCGACTGCTGCACCACAGAGGCGCCGGAGTGGATATACCGGCAGGGCAGGCTCACAGCCAGCGCTGCACTCCCCTGTCCCGACCGTTGCAGAGCGCCGGCATCGTTGCCGCCGGCAATGGCAGTCTTAGTTTGATTGGGAATGCCGTTCTCATCGGCTGTTTCTCTGGCCAGTCGATACAGCGCCCGGTCATAAATGGTGGCGCCGTCCATAAAACTGACCACCGGGCCATCACCCAGTACGCACACCCGCTTGTCGCCGGTGACGCCGTCCAAGTCCGCTGCGGTGGTGGCTTCCAGCACCAAAACACGATCCGGCCGGACCCGACTGCCGGTACAGGCAGCGCCCCGCAGGCCCACTTCCTCCTGCACCTGGAAGCAAAACCAGGTGTCTGCCTCCAACTCCGATTGTAAAAGTTCGATCATCAGCATGCAGCCGATCCGGTCGTCCAGCGCTTTGGCACAAATTTTTCCGTCGCCAAAGGCGATATAAGGCTCGCTGAAATAGGCAAAGCTGCCTACCGGGGCTATGGCTTCCGCCGTTTGCTTATCGGCTGCGCCCACATCTATCAATAATTCATCAAAGGAAGGCACTTTCTCCCCTGCGTCCTCATGGAGCAGGTGAATGGGCACCGTACCTACCATACCGAAGCCGCCGTTTTCCAGCGCCAAGCGGCGCCCCAGCACCACGGCGGGATTGATCCCGCCTACCGGTGCAAATTGCAGGTAGCCCTCCTCGGTGGCGCCGGTGATGATAAAGCCCACCTCATCCATGTGGGCAGAGAGCATGACCCGCTTCTCCGGGACGCGCTTGCCTTTCTTAAAGGCGATAACAGAGCCCATGGCGTCCACGGTGCAGGTGGTGCAGTAGGGCTTGATCTGCTCTAAAATGTAGTCACGCACCGCCGCTTCATTGCCGCTGGTGCCGTTCAAATCGCATAAGGTTTTAAGCACGGTGCTCACCTGCTTTCCTGCGCACAAAGGCAGCCAGCAGCGCCGCCGTCTGCTCCACATCGGCGGTGTCTACAACCTCTGCGGGGGTGTGCATATATTTTTCCGGGATAGACACCAGCGCGCAGCGTACACCGCTGCCGCAAATGCTGATAGCGTCTGCATTGGTGCCGGTGCGCCCGGCCATCACTTCCGTTTGACAGGGTATCTGCTTTTCCTTAGCCAGGTCCAGCAACTCCTTGCTGAACTGCCGATCTAAAATGGGTGAAATGCCGATCATCGGCCCCTTGCCCATCACGCCGCAGTCCCGCGCCTTGCAGCCGGGTGTGTAGGCAAACGACACATCTACGCTTACGCTGGCATCTACGCCCTGGTCAAACAGCGCCGTCTTGGCACCGCGGGTGCCCACTTCCTCCTGGGCGGTAAACAGCAGAGTCACCCGGCAAGGCGCATCTTGCAGCTGCTCTGCCGCCAGCAAAACCGCTGCCACGCCGCTGCGGTCGTCCAAGCAGTTGGCGCTGACCCGAGTACCGTCCAGCAGGGTAAAATGCTTAGCAAAGGTCACGCAGTCCCCCGCCGCTACCAAGTCTTTGGCTTCTTGGGAAGTCAAGCCAAGATCAATGGAAAGCTCGTCAATAGGTGCCGCTTTCTTGCCGTCCTCCCCTTTTTGCAAATGGGGCGGCAAGGTGGAGATGACCCCGGGCAGATCCCGCTTGCCATGAACCACCACCCGCGCGCCGGGCAAAATCCGGGGGTCGATCCCGCCGCACTTGGCAAAGTGCACATAGCCGTCGTCGCTAACACCTGTGACTACAAAGCAAATTTCGTCCCAGTGGGCCTCCAGCACCACATGGTAACCGCTGCCAAAGGTGCAGCTGATATTGTGCATGGCGTCCACCTGCACATCGCCAAAGGGTGCCAGCTTGGCAGTCAGCAGGTTCAGCACTTCCTCATCAGAAAAGGGCGTGCCGGTAACTGCCGTCAATTCCTGCAGCAGCGCCGCCGTATGTGTACTCAAAATGCGTTCACCAACCTTTTGAATTCCCGTCCACGGTACTCAAATGTCTTAAACTGGTCAAAAGCGGGGCAAGCCGGGCAAAGAGACACAATATCTCCGGGCTGTGCTGCCTTGCGTGCCGCTTCTACCGCCTGCGCCAAATCTTTCACTTTTATAATTTGCAGCTGATCCGGGTCATAATCCGGTGCAGCCAAAACGGCCTGTTCAATCTTATCCGCCGTTGCGCCGTTCAAAATCAAAATTTTCACATGGGTCAACAGATCCGGCACCATCACGGACAGATCGTTGCCCTTATCCGAGCCGCCTTGAATGGCAATGATTTTTTGATTAAAGGCACGCACGCCGCTGATCACCCGACTGGGAGAAGTGGCAATGGAGTCGTTATAATACTTTACCCCGTCCGCCTCACGGACAAACTCAATGCGGTGCTCCACGCCGCCAAAGGTGCGGGCCACCTCTCGGATCTGCTCCGGCTGCACCAGCCCCCACACCGCCGCAATGGCCGTGCAGTAATTGGCAATATTGTGCCGCCCGGGCAGACGAATATCGGACGCGGGCATAATAGTGGTCACCGTGCCGTCCTCGGCATAGACGATATTGTCGTTCTCATCTAAGTAGGCGCCGGTTTTTACCGGCTTTTCTAAAGAAAATTCCGCCAGCTTGCCCCGCACATCGTAGCGCATATCGTGGTACACCCGGTGGCCGATGGAATAATCACAGTCCGCGTTCAGCACCGTGCGCTGGGAGGAACTTTGATAAATCAAAACATTCCGCTTGGCGTCCACATATTCGTCCAGAGAGATATGGTGATCCAAATGGGTGGATTCAATATTAGTCACCACCGCAATATCCGGCTGGTGCACCAGGTTGCCCATGGTCAGCAGCTGAAAGGAGGACAGCTCACACACCGCATAATCAAAGGGAGTCAGATCCTCCAAATACGGCAGCATGGCCTTGCCGATATTGCCGCCGATCACTGCGGAGTGACCCGCCTTTTTCAGCATTTCATAAATCAATGTGGTCGTTGTGGTCTTGCCGTTGGAGCCGGTAATGCCAATAATCTTGGCCGGGCAATAACGGAAGAATTCTTCCATCTCGCTGGTAACCGTTTGGCCCCGCTCAATGCATTCGCCGATCCAGGGATTTTGGAACGGTAAAATACCGTTGCTGCGGAAAATAATATCCATCTCCGGCAAAACGCTCAAATAATCCTTACCCAGAGAGAACTGCACGCCACAGGCCCGCAGCTTCTCACAAGTCTCTTTACCGATATAAGCCTCGTCCCGGCTGTCACAGGCATACACCTGCAAGCCATGGCGTGCCAAAAACAGCGCCGAGGGTGCGTTGGCTACCCCCATGCCCACAAAAGCGATCTTCTTGCCTTGCAGGGACGCAATATATTCTTTTACCTTTTCTGTCATAACAGCCTCCTTAATCGTGTGCAAAGAATGTGCCGTTCTTAAAATCCGCCAAAGTAAAGGTCTTCATCTTTTCCTCTAACTTGTCCTGGAACGGCAGGCGCTCGCCCTTATTTGCATCGGCAATGGGCAATGCACAGCCCATTACATAATTGGCAATCATCTGCTGGCATTTGCTCACTCTGTTGCCCAAGAAGTACACCCGTCCGGTGTCCGCCTCTGCAATGGCATAAGCAATCTGCAACTGATCCCGCTTGCCGTAGCAGGTAATGGATTTACTCAGATCAATGGCGTCTTCCCCGGCCGTGTCCGTTACAAACAGGATCACGCCGCTGCCGCTGCGCTTCATCTTCTGTACCGTCAGATCGGTAAATGCCGCATCGGAATAAGCCAAAATATCGCCCCGGGTCAGTGCTTCCGTCTCCACCACATAAAAGAATTCTTTTTTCTTCATGGCTCGAGCGTCAAAGGGCATTTCGCTTAGTTCCAAATCTCGCTCAACGGTGTAGCCGTACCGATCCAGGTCTGCCAGCACCGCTGCGGTCAGCGGCTGAATCTCCCGCTCCGGTCGATCGGACAAATAATAGCCGGCGTCCGACAGTTCGTCCTCAATGCGGCTGAGATACCCGTCCACCTTGCCGTACTTGGAGTAGTACATCAAAAGCATGAACATAGAGGCGATCACCAGCGCGTCGCACACATAATTCATCACCAGTGCCGCCACGCGGCTGGCCTTTGCCACCAACGGCTCCGCACCGATATACAGCACCAGCACCGCAATGGCTGCGTACAGCAAAATACGCATGGCCTTGTATAACTTTTTCTGCTTTTTCCGAATTTCTCTCATTTTACCATTTCCATAAATTGCGCTTCGTCGATTACCGGGATCCCCAAAGCGTTTGCCTTATCCAGCTTGCTGCCGGCAGCCTCGCCTGCCAGCACATAAGTGGTCTTTTTGGATACAGAGGAGCTGGCCTTGCCCCCAAAGGACTCGATCATGGCCGCCGCTTCGCTGCGCTTTAAGGTGGGCAGCGTACCGGTAAGCACAAAGGTCATGCCAGCAAATCGGTGATCCTCCACCTTGGCCTTGCTGACCATCTGCACACCGGCGGCTTTCAGCTCCCCGATCAGCGCCTTGGCGCCGTCGGTGGCAAAGAAGTCAGCCACACTCTCCGCCATAATTTGGCCAAAGCCGTCAATGGCGACAATCTCCTCCGCCGTGGCGGTCATAATGCGATCCATATCGCCAAAGTGAGCTGCCAGCAGCTTGCCCGCCTTAGCGCCGATATGGCGAATACCCAGGGCAAACAACAACCGGGACAGGTCGTTCTCTTTGGACTTCTCAACAGAGGCTAAAATATTCCCGGCGCTGGTCTCCTGGAACCCGTCCAGGGCGGCGATCTTCTCTTTCTCCAGCCGATAAATATCACCGGCAGAGCGGAGCATACCCGCCTGCACAAAGGTCTCTATAATTGCCGGACCAAGCCCCTCAATATCCATAGCATCCCGGGAGCAGAAGTGGATCAGATTGCGCAGCAGCTGGGCCGGGCACTCCGGGTTCACACAGCGAATAGCCGCCTCGTCCTCCTCCCGGATTACCGCCGCGCCGCAAGAGGGACACACGGCCGGGAAAGTATAGCAAGGATTACCGCCGTGCTTGGTGACGCACAACACCTCCGGAATAATATCTCCGGCTTTACGCACAGTAACCGTATCGCCGATGGCAATGCCTTTTTCCGTAATAAAATCCTGATTATGCAGGGTGGCGCGGCTGACGGTGGTTCCCGCCAGATGAACGCTTTCCAGCACAGCGGTGGGGGTCAGCACCCCGGTACGACCTACGGCGATCTCAATATCCAGCAGCTTGGTTTCTTTCTCCTCCGGCGGGTACTTAAAAGCAATGGCCCACTTGGGGAATTTGGCAGTAGAGCCAAGGGTCTGCCGCTGGTCAAAATCATCTACTTTAATGACGGCGCCGTCAATATCGTATTCCAAATCTCCACGACGCTCACCGATGGCGTGGATCTCATCCAGCACCTTGTCAAAATCCGCATAGCACGGAAAATCATCCACCGTGTGGAACCCCAAATATTTAAGATAATCCAAGGACTCTTTGTGAGAATGCAGGGTCTTGCCGTCGATCTGCTGAATGTTGAAAACAAAAATATCCAGTCCACGGGTGGCAGTCACGCTGCTGTCCTTTTGGCGCAGAGAACCGGCCGCCGCATTTCGTGGGTTCTTAAAGGGCTTTTCTCCGGCAATCTGCTGTCGATCCACCACCTGCTCAAAGCTGCGGTGCGGCATATACACCTCGCCCCGTACCTCCAGGTACGGCAGCGGATCCTTGATCTTCAGCGGAATGCTGCGGATCACCCGCAAATTGCCGCTCACATCTTCGCCCACATCGCCGTCACCCCGGGTTGAACCACGCACAAACACGCCGTCCCGGTATTCCAGACTTACGGACAGGCCGTCGATCTTCGGCTCCACCACGTAGCTCGGTTGGTCCACACTCCCCTGCACCCGCCGGTCAAAGTCCCGCAGCTCCGCGGTACTAAACGCGTCCTGCAAGCTCTCCATACGCACGGTATGGGTCACCGGGGCAAAGGAATTGTCCGCTTTGCCGCCCACTTTTTGGGTGGGACTGTCCGGGGAGGCATAGCGAGGATTGGCCTGCTCCAGCGCCTCCAGCCGGCGCATCATCATATCGTACTGATAGTCCTCAATTTCCGGCGCGTCGTCGTTATAATACTTATCCGAGTAGTAGCGCAGCTTTTGGCGCAAGTCCTCGATCTCCTGTAAAACAGTCACTGCATTTTCACCTGCTTATTATCTGTTTATAATCTTATTTATTATAGCAATTTTTGCCCGGGTATTCAACAATTATGCACCATTTTTTACCCGGAGTACAAAAAATAGGCACCTGCGCCGCCGATCCGGGGGCCACAGGTGCCAAAATGTGATTTTGTTCGGTTACAGGGTGAATTTGCGGAACACTTTTTTGCCCTTACGCACCACAGCGCCGGCTTCTAAATCCGCCTTGCTGACGGTGGCATACACATCGGCCACTTTTTCGTCATTCAGGCTCACGCCGCCCTGGGTGATCAGCCGTCTGGCCTCACCCTTGGACTTGACCATGCCGCCCAGCACCATCAGATCCATCAGGCCGATACAGTCGTCGTCAAGGCTGTCTGCTGCCACCCGGGTGGTGGGCATATTGGCGCTGTTTGCACCGCCGCTGAAGATGGCGCGGGCTGCCTCCTGGGCTTTCTTGGCTTCTTCCTCGCCGTGCACCAGGTTGGTCAGCTCATAAGCCAACACTTCCTTGGCGGTGTTCAGCTGCTGACCCTCTAATTTTGCATACTCGTTGATTTGCTCCATAGGCAGGAAGGTAAGCAGCTTCATGCACTTGATTACATCCGCGTCGTCCACATTGCGCCAGTACTGGTAAAACTCGTAAGGAGAAGTCTTTTCCGGATCCAGCCAAACGGCGCCCTTTTGGGTCTTGCCCATCTTCTTGCCCTCGGAATTCAGCAGCAAGGTAATGGTCATGGCAGAGGCGTCCTCTCCCAGCTTGCGGCGGATCAGCTCCGTACCGCCTAACATATTGGACCACTGATCGTCGCCGCCGAATTGCAAGTTGCAACCATACTTCTGGAACAGGGTGTAGAAGTCATAACTCTGCATGATCATGTAGTTGAACTCCAGGAATGACAGACCCTTTTCCATCCGCTGCTTGTAGCACTCGGCGGTAAGCATGCGGTTGACAGAGAAGCAGGCACCCACTTCCCGCAGCACTTGCAGGTAGTTCAGGTCCAGCAGCCAGTCGGCGTTGTTCACCATCAGGGCCTTGCCCTCGCTAAAGTCGATAAAGCGGCTCATCTGCTTCTTAAAGCAGGCGCAGTTGTGGTCAATGGTCTCCTTGGTCATCATTTGGCGCATATCGCTGCGGCCGCTGGGGTCGCCGATCATGGCGGTACCGCCGCCGATCAAAGCGATAGGCTTGTTGCCGGCCATTTGCAGCCGCTTCATCAAGCACAGCGCCATAAAGTGACCCACATGCAGACTGTCTGCGGTAGGGTCAAAACCAATATAAAACACGGCTTTACCGGTATTGACCAGGTCGCGCACACGCGCCTCGTCCGTTACCTGGGCAATCAGCCCCCGTGCTTGCAAATCTTCATAAACTCCCATTTGTTTGTCCTCCAATATTCAGTCTATCTATTCGGTCACAGGCTAAAGGCGCATGTGCCGTTTTTTACTTTTTGTTCCATATTCACACCCATTATTATCCCTCCCGGGCAGTGCGCAGCATTTCTTCCGCAGTAGAGAGCAGCGCCGGAGTTATTTCCATTCCGCCCATAATGCGCGCCAGTTCTCTCACCCGACCGTCAAAGTCCAGGGGTTGCACATGGGTATAAGTGCGCTCCCCCTTCACCTGCTTTTGGATCAGGAAGTGCGCCCCGGCCAGGGAAGCGATTTGTGCCGAATGGGTTACACAAATTACCTGGGTGTCCTCAGCCACCGCTCGCAGCTTTAAGCCGATCTTTTGGCTGGCACGACCGCTGACTCCGGTGTCAATCTCGTCAAAAATCAAGGTGCCTACCGTGTCTTTATGCGCCAATATGGTCTTGATGGCCAGCATAATGCGGGACAATTCACCGCCGCTGGCAATCTTAGCCAGGGGCTTTGGCGGCTCACCCGGGTTGGTGGAGATCAAAAACTGTACCGTGTCCTGCCCGGCAGATGACAGCTTGCCTTTGCCAAACTCCACCACAAAACGAATACCCGGCATATCCAAATACGCCAGTTCGCGGCAAACTTCCGTTTCCAGCTTGGCAGCCACCTGCTTGCGTTCCTTTGTCAAATTCTCCGCCGCCGCTTGCACTTGCAGCAGCAGCTCGTCATAGGACTTGCTGAGGGTCTCCAATTCCCGGTCGGCAAAGAGGATCTCCTCCCGCTGGGCGCGCATTTCTTCCAGCTTGCCCAGCATTTCCTGCTCTGTCGCACCGTACTTTAAGGACAAGCGATACAGCTGATCCAGCCGTTCCTCAATTTGGGCTTGCTCCTCCGGGTCAGCGTCCAAGGTGTCCAGTTTTCGCTGTGCGTCTTCTTTGCAGGTCTCGGCGTTATCGCACAAGGCATACAACTGCTCGCTGATATTTTGCAAAGTGGCATAGGGAGCCGTCTTGGCTGCCAACGCCCGCAAATAGCCGCACACCCCGGAGAATTCTTCATCTCCGCCCAGTGTATAGGCTGCGTCTTGCAGGGCGGCTCGCACCGCCTCGACCTCACTCAGCTCCGTGCGGCGGGCGTTCAGCCGCTCGGTCTCGCCGGTCTGTATATCCGCGTCCTCCAGCTCTTTGATCTGGTAGTTCAGCAGATCCAGCTTATTTTCTTTGTCTTCCTCGTCCGCCGTCAACGCCTTTAACCGCCGCCGTACAGATAAAAATTGGTGAAACACCGTTTGATACGCCGTCAAGGTACGGTCGCTCTCTGCCAGCATATCCACAAAGTGCACATGCGCCTCCGGATCCAGAAGCGTTTGAGAGTCGTGCTGGCCATGGATATTCACCAGCGCATTCCCCACCGTGCGCAGCATGGTCACAGTACAGGGCGCGCCGTTGATCTTGCAGCTGCTTTTGCCCTCGGCAGAAATCCGCCGGTAAAGCACCAGCGTGCCGTCCGCCTCCGGCTCCAGCCCCAGGTCGCCCACCACCGTCTGCACGGCCGGGTCAACCTCTTCAAAAAAGGCACGCACCACCGCCTGGGGCGCACCGTGGCGCACCAGCTCCCGAGATGTGCGCTCACCCAAAATGGCGTTGATGGCGTCCACCACAATGGACTTGCCGGCGCCGGTTTCACCTGTGAGCACATTCAGCCCGGTGTCAAACTGCACCGCTGCCTTTTCAATCACGGCAATATTCTCAATTTCCAGCACTTTAAGCATGGAGCATCTTCTCCAAATTTACGGTAAAGATCTGGGCTTCCCGCTCAGTGCGGCAAAGCACAAAGATGGTGTCGTCCCCGGCGATGGTACCCACCACGCCGTCCCAGTCCATAGAGTCAATGGCGGCACAGGCAGCGTTTGCCATACCGGAAAAGCACTTGATACACACGGTGTTCATGGCATACTGCACCTTTAAGATGGCTTCGCTGAAAATACCTGCCGTGCGGCCGAAATTTTCCTCCTTCGGGTGCTTGCCGGTGGAGTACACATACTTGCCGTCTGCACTGTGTGCCTTCACCAGCCGCAACTCTTTAATATCCCTGGAAATGGTGGCCTGGGTGACTTCAAAGCCGGCCTCATGCAAATATTTTTGCAAATCCTCCTGGGTTTCCGTCTCGTATTTGGAGATGATCTCCAGGATCTTTGCCTGTCGTCTTTTTTTCATCCCAATCACCTTTCAATGATCTTTTTTCGCAAAATTTCGTAAAAATTGTCCGGCTTTACCTTAATAAGCCGCGCCACATAGGGAGATTTGGAAATGCGCACTACCGTGCGACCGTCGATCTGTACCGGGCGCTTGCCGTCCGCCGTAAAGATCGAGTTATTGTCCACATCATTCTGCACCTGTACATACAGCGCCTTGCTGCTGGGGAACACAATGCTGCGGTCAATCAGCGAATGCGGGCAAATGGAGGTGACCACAAAGCAGTCCGTCTCCGGGCTGACCACCGGTCCGCCTGCCGCCATCGAGTACGCCGTCGATCCGGTTGGGGTGGACACAATCACACCGTCCGCTCGCACATCCCACACCGGGCGCTCCTCACAGTGGATATTTACATCAATCAGCCGAGCATAGTCACCGCGCGTGACCACCGCGTCATTCAGACAGTGAAAAGTCTCTGTCACCTGATTATCACGGAGAATATCCGCCTGGAGCATCATCCGTTTGTCTACCTTATATTTACCGGAAACCACATTACCCAGCAAGGACAGTTCGTTGGCCTCCAATCCGCTCATAAAACCCAGTCGTCCGCCGTTAATGCCCAGCACGCACTTGTCATAAAAAGCCGCTTTCTTGGCAATCCGCAGAGTGGTACCGTCGCCGCCGATGGCGATGGCAAGATCGCAGTCCTCCATCATCTTGTCCGGCTTACTGTATACCACATGGTGCCCGGGCAGCTGACCGGTGCACTCCTTGGTTACATATACATGACATTTCAGCCGATCCAACTCGCTGAGCACATCACCGGTCAGACGGCGTACCGACTCATTTTCAATGTAAGGAAAAACAGAAATAATCATACCAATGCCTCATGGGAACGACCCACCAGTGCGGCCGGGTCAACCTGCGGCGCCACCGCAGGAGCCTCAGCCTTTTCCACATACAACAGGTATTCAATATTCCCCTCCGGTCCTTTTACCGGGGAAAATTCCAGACCGAGAACAGAAAAACCGTTCTCCGTAGCCATACCGATTACCCGTTCGACCACTTCCAGGTGGGTGGCGGCTTCCCGCACCACGCCTTTTTTGCCCACTTTATCCCGACCGGCCTCAAACTGGGGCTTGATCAGGCACACCGCCTGCCCACAGGGGCGCAACAACAAATGCAAATTGGGAAAAATATGCTTTAAGGATATAAAGGATACATCCACAGACGCAAAATCAATGGCTTCCGGCACCTGTTCCTCCGTAATATGGCGGAAATTGGTGCGCTCCAGGTTCACCACCCGATCGTCCGTGCGCAGACTCCAAGCCAACTGGCCATAGCCCACATCAACAGAATACACCCGCTTTGCGCCGTTTTGCAGCATACAATCCGTAAACCCACCGGTGGACGCTCCCACATCCATACAGGTTTTGTCTGCTAAGGTGATGGGAAAGACCTGCATGGCCTTTTCCAGCTTCAAGCCGCCGCGGCTCACATATTTCAGCGTTTTGCCCCGCACTTCCAGCTTGTCGCCTTCTTTCAGTTCAAAACCGGCCTTGTCCACTTTTTGGTTGTTCACATATACCTGACCGGCCATAATAATGGCCTTAGCCTTTTCTCTGCTGGGGGCATAACCGCCCTCAAACACAGCCACATCAAGCCGGGTTTTCTTCTGCATGGTTGACCTCACTGACTATGGACGCCTTGTCCAACCCAAACTTGCGGAGTTGGCTGTCCACAGACGCCTGTTTTACAAATGTATCCGGCACGGCCTTGTGGAAGAACCGGGCACTGCCGCCTTTCTCTTCCAGCAAAGCGGCAAAGGTTTGTCCCACACCGCCGCTGACCGTGGCTTCTTCATAGAACCAAATGACCTGCGCCTGGGCAGCGGCAGCCACCGCCTCCGGTGCAATAGGGCGAATCCGGTTCAGTTTAATAACAAAAGTATCGTCCAGCTCTCCTATGGCTTGCAGGCAGGTATCAAACAGCCGCCCGTAGGTGACCAGGCAGCGCTTGGCGCCCGGATCGCCGAAGATATGAAACGGCTCTTTCTCGTACTGATAGCCTTCCGGCGGGGTTGGCTCTCCCCCTCTGGGATAACGGATTGCCACAGCGCCCGGGTCTGCATAAATGGCCTGGTACATCATAGAGCGCAGTTCTGCATAATAGGTAGGCGCATACACCGTCCACCCGGGTACGGAATTGAGATAAGAGGTATCAAAAATCCCCTGATGGCTCTCGCCGTCCTCACCTACAAAACCGGCTCTGTCCACAGCCAGAATCACTTTCAGACCTTGCATGGATACATCATGGATCAACTGGTCATAAGCGCGTTGCAAAAAGGTGGAATACACCGCAAAAATCGGCACCATTCCGCCTCTCGCCAAACCGCCGGAAAAAGTAACTGCGTGTTGTTCCGCAATACCTACATCGAAAAAGCGCTGGGGATATTCACTTGCAAACCGGGTTAATCCGGTACCCGCAGCCATAGCCGCTGTTACGCAGCAAATACGGGCATCCTTGGCGGCAAAATCGCACACAGTGTTGCCAAATACGGAGGAAAAGGTCTCCCCTTTGCTCAGCGGCTCACCGGTGTTTACATCGAATTTGCCGATACCGTGGAATTGGGTGGGGTTCTTCTCCGCCGGGCGGTAACCCATACCCTTCACCGTGTTAATGTGGATCAGCACCGAGTGCTTGTGTGCCTTAGCCACTGTCAAGGCGTCAGTCAATGCACGCAGGTCGTGGCCGTCAATGGGTCCGTAGTAACGAAAGCCCATATCCTCAAACATGGTGGCCTTATAGATCCGCTTACGAATGGCGGAATTCATATTGGTAAAAAAGCGGCAAAGCTGGCTGCCCACCTTGGGAATACGGGACAAAAAATGCTCTACTCTGCTCTTAAAGGTAAAATATGCCCGGGAGGTGCGAATACTGGTCAGGTTTTTTGCCAATGCACCTACGTTTTGGCTGATAGACATATTGTTATCGTTGAGAATAACGATCAAATTATCGTTCTCCGTGCCGGAGTTGTTCAGCGCCTCATAGGCCAGACCGCCGGTCATGGCGCCGTCGCCGATCACGGCAATCACCTTGCCCTTTTCGCCCCGCAGCGCTTTTGCCTTAGCCAAACCGATGGCTTGGGAAATAGCCGTAGAGCTGTGGCCGGAGGAAAAAATATCGTGCTCGCTCTCGTCCGGTCGGGTAAAGCCGCTGATTCCGCCCTCGGTGCGCAGGGTAGCAAAATCATCCTTGCGCCCGGTGAGGATCTTGTGGGTATAGCACTGGTGGCCCACATCAAAGATAATGGGGTCGGACGGGCTGTTAAACACCCGGTGCAGCGCCACAGTCAGCTCCACCACGCCCAAATTGGAGGCCAAGTGCCCGCCGTTATGGGACACAGTCTGCACCAGCAAATCGCGGATCTCTGAACACAACTGTTCCAGCTCATCACGATTCAGTTTTTTTAAGTCCTTAGGAGACTGAATGTTGTCTAAAAGAGACAAATAACTCAACTCTTTTCATGAGGCTATTGTACCATAGCCTGAATAAAAATGCAAGATTTGTATAATAATGCAAAAAATCACCGATTCCGGCTGGTCAGCGACCGGGCAAGTGCCTGTAAAAAGTCCGTATCGTCAAAGGCGCGCAGACTTTCCAGCGCTTTATCCGTCAGCAACTCTACATCCTGCTGTGCTTTTTCCAGCCCCACCTTGGTGGCATAGGTCACCTTGCCCTGGGCACTGTCCGAACCAACAGGCTTGCCCAGCATTTCGCTGGTGCCGGTAATGTCCAAAATATCATCCTTGATCTGGAACGCAATGCCCAGATTATAGGCAAAATCAGAAGCGGCGGCGATTTGCGCCTGCGTGGCGTCCGCTGCCAAGCAGCCCAAAATACAGGCGGCAGAGATCAGCGCGCCGGTTTTTAATTTATGCACCGTCAGCAACTGCTGCAAGGAGGGGTCTGCGGCTTCATATTTCAAATCCAGTACCTGACCGCCGATCATTCCGCTGACGCCTGCATTGGCCGCCAGCAGGCTAACCATTTGGCACTTAGCGTTTGCAGGAAGCTCACAATCGGCAATGATCTCAAAAGCATGGGTCAGCAGCGCGTCACCGGCCAGCAGAGCAATATTCTCCGGATATGCCTTATGACAGCTGGGTCTGCCGCGGCGCAGGTCGTCATCATCCATACAGGGCAGATCATCATGGATCAAGCTGTAAGTGTGCACATATTCCAGAGCGCAGGCCGGTTCCAGCACTGCGTGCCGGTCACCGCCGCAGGCCTTGCAAAATTCCAAAGCCAGCACCGGGCGCAGCCGCTTGCCGCCGTTCATTAAACTGTACCGCATAGCCTCAACCACCTCACCCTGGTCAAAAACCGTGGGAGGCAGCAGCTGCTGTAAAGCATTCTCGATCAGGCGTTGATCATTGGCAAGAGTATTTTGAAATGCATCGTTTGTCATTTTTCGTCACCAGCCAATTCCGTAATTTTTTGCTGCGCCTGCTGCAAGATCTGCTTACAGTAGGCTGCCAGTTTGGCGCTCTCCTCGTAAAGGGCAATACTCTCCTCCAAGGGCACCGAGCCGTTCTCTAAGCGGGCACTGATGTCCTCCAGGCGCTGCATGGCGTCAGCATAAGTCAAGTTTTCTTCATTCATCTTCTCTTTCCTCCAAAACCTGCACCGGCACACTTCCGTCTGCAAATTGCAGGCGCAATGCAGTACCCGGTGATACTTCTTCTTTTTTGGTCACCGGTGAACCGTCTGTACGGCGCACCAGTGTATAACCTCGGCGCAGCACCGCCAGCGGGCTGTAAGCTTCAATTTGTTCCAGCACGCGTTCCAACCGGGTGTTCTCCCTCTCTAAGCGGAGGCGGATTTGTTGCCGGTTAGCGTTCATCAAGGCTTGTAACCGTTCCAGCCGAGTCGAAATATATGCCCC
>CAVHPP010000012.1:2547-25845 GCA_963638105.1 Agathobacter rectalis | reverse complement strand
GCAACTGTCCAGTCGCTGATTTTCCCGTTCCAGAAGATTGCGCAGCGCACGGGAAGCAATGCTTTCAAGCTGCGCAATGCATCGCAGCTCTTCCTCCCCATCTGGCACAGCCAGCTCCGCCGCCGCACTGGGGGTAGGTGCACGCATATCCGCCACAAAATCCGTAATGGTAAAATCCGTCTCATGCCCAACGGCAGAGATGATGGGTGTTTTGCAAGTATAAACGGCGTTGATCACCGTCTCCGTATTAAAAGCCCACAGATCCTCCATAGACCCGCCGCCGCGGCCAACGATCAGTACATCCAGCCCCATTCGGTCCAGCTGTTCAATAGACCGGGCAATGCTTTCCGGCGCGCCGTCCCCCTGCACGACGGTGGGGGCGATCACCAGTTCCGCCGCAGGAAAGCGCCGTGCGGTAATCTGCTTAATATCCGCCACTGCCGCACCGTAAGCAGAGGCGGCTACGCCAATCCGCCGGGGGTACTTGGGTATAGGTTGTTTGTGACTCTCATCAAACAGCCCGGCAGCCGCCAAGCGAGACTTTAACTGCTCAAAGGCCACAGCCAGTGCACCGGCGCCCTGGGGCTGCATATCGTCCACATACAGCTGATACACGCCGTCTCTTTCGTACACGCTTACCCGACCTCGGCAAATCACCCGCATACCGTTCTCCGGCGCAAATCGCAGGTGCGCGCCCTGGGCGGCAAACAGCACGCATTTCAGCTGCGCTTTTTCGTCCCGCAGGGTAAAGTAGCAGTGCCCGCTGGTGGGATAGCGCTTAAAGTTGGAGATCTCACCGCTTACATAAAGATTTTGCAGCGGCGCGTCCCCTTCCAGCAGAGCGCGCAAATAAAAATTCAGTTTAGAAACAGAAAGTACAGTCATCATTCCAGTTCTTTGCTGCACAGAGCAGCATACACGGCCACACCGGCCGCATTGTCACAACTCAGCGCCGGCGGGGCAAACACGCCGCCAAAGGCTGTTTCCAGTTCTCGGCGCAAGATGGTGTTGGACATCACGCCACCGGCAAACAGCAGCGGCAGCCGGCCGTATTCTGCAAACACAGCCTGCACCATACCTTGTAAGGCAGCAGATACGCTGGAGAGCACAAACCGGGCAATATCGGCCGGTGCCTCCCCTGCCTGCAAGCGCTTGTCCACTTGATTTTCCACCCCGGACAGAGAGCAATTGGCGCCCTGCATAGAGGGTTTGACCTTAAAAGTTGCGGTGCTTTGCAGCGCCAGCTGTTCCAGCGCCGGGCCGCAAGGGAATTGCAAGCCCAACCGCACCCCGGTGCGGTCAATCAGCTGCCCGGCCTTTAGGTCCGAACTGGCCGCCACACAGCGGGCGGAAATCAATTCTTCCTTGTGCGGCTCCACCAGCAGGGCTTCCGTTGTACCGCCGGACACATGAAAGGCCACAAAAGGCGCACGGATCATCTCCAGCGCTCCGGCTCCGTACAGTGCCGCCAAAATGTGCCCCACCTGGTGAGAGGTGGTATAAAGAGGGCAACCGGCAGCCTTAGCGGCAGCAGTCGCTGCACTGATCCCGGCCAAAAAGCAGGGCATATAGCTGCCCTCCACATTCCGCGGTCGGGTGCTGACACCAACGGCGGTCACCTCATCCATTGGCGGCAGTTTATCAAACAGCAACGGCAAATTGCGCGTGTGCTGAAACAGGGCGTCGCTCTGGCGCAGACCCCGCTCTCCCGGGCGCACCTCCAAAAGCTGCTTTTGCTGGGTGAGCACTTCACCGTTCAGCACAGCCACAGAGGTGGTGTAATTGCTGGTGTCTATTCCCAGAATCATTCTGCCTTACTCCGAGACACAGCACCCAGCACACCGTTGATAAAGCTGGCGTCCTCCTGACTGCCGTACTTCTTTGCCAGCTCTACAGCCTCATTGATCGCCACGCTGTCCGGCAGATCGTCCACAAACTCCATTTCGTAGAGCGCCAGGCGCAGCACCGTCAGGCTCACCTTGGGCAGACGGTTCAACTTCCACTTTTTAGAATAAGCTGCCAGGATCTCGTCCAGCTTGTCCAAGTTGGCAAGCACGCCGGTATAAAGTTCTTTTGCATAATCGCTTACCGTGCCGATATTTTCGTCATAGATCGCCACCAAGTCGTCCTGGGGCAAAAACAGGTACTCAAACAGCAGGATAAACGCCTGCTCGCGCTGTTCGTTCCGCTTCATAAACTTCCTCCAAAAGAAAAAACCGACAAGAAACGCCGCCTTGTCGGTAAAATCCGTTTTTACTCTTCAGTTTCACAAGGTTCCGTTTCACTCTCCGGCTGGTCAAATTCCAGTCCGGCGATGATCACATTGACTTTAGACACCAGCTTGCCGGTCATATTCTGCACAGACTCCTTGACCGCCTGCTGCACCTCTTCCGCCACTTGGCGGATCTTTTTACCGGGCAGCATGTTCACATAAATGCTGATGTTCAAATCCTCACCGTCTGCCAGTACACGCACCGGGCTCATTACCTTTAGGCTGCCCTTTTTAATGGTATTGACCACATCCACCGGGCGGTTAGAGAACCCGGCAATGCCGTCCACATCTTTGGCTGCATTGGTGGCGATGGCTGAGATCACTTCTTCGGAAATGACCAGTTCGCCCATGGAAGTGCTTGTGTTGATCTCCATGCAAAAAACGCTCCTTTGTTGCCAGCGGGTGTGCCGCTGCAAATGTGCGTTTATTATAACATAAGTAAAAGCAACTTACAAGACAGTTTTGGAATTTATTTAGACTGAATGATGGTCACATTTTTATAATCACAGCCAACCTGTTCCACGGCGATCTCCTTGATCTGTAAGATCAGCGTGTCAGACAGGTCCTTGCTGTCTACGATCACGTCTACTTTTTTGCCATCTGTGCTCACGATCGCCAAACACTGCCCCACACCTTTGGCGGTCACCAGTGTTTCGATTTTGTTTTCTGCATTAATGCCGTCGGAGATCTTAGCAATCTTCTGTGCCGCTTCTTTATGGGCAGCCGCGCTTTTATCCGTGGTATCCACAATTTTTTGCAGTTTTTCCAGCGCAGCGTCCCGACTGCTTTGCCGATCCAGCTTAGCCTGGGTAAAGTAGCTGTTCTCCGTAGCAGCCTCAGTGGTAGCATCCACAAAGGTAGCCTCCCCCAGGGTCTTCGTGCGCTGGGCGCTGACCGTACTGATTTTTGTGGAAATATCGCTGTTCTCCCAGTACCAGTTGCCCACTACGCCCACAGCCAAAATCAGCACCATACAACCCAGGCTTACCCGCGCCCGGTGCAGCTTTCGCTTTTTCAGCTGTTCCTCCGTGAGCACCTCTTGCATTTCAGCTCCCGGTTCCTTTTGCTTTTTCTCTTTCATATTCGGTCACCTATTCCCTTTCAGTTTTGAGACGGATATTCGATTTGTGGGTATGCCAAAGAGAGAAGCGACTGTGGTAGTGATCTTCTCTCGAACAGCCGGATCGTCGCCGCCGGTGCACACCACCGCCACCCCCTGCACATTGGGCAGGTAGGCGCTGAGCAGCAGCGGACTTTCACCGCTGTCCCGGTCATAAAGCACATAGTCCTCCTTGCTGCTGCCGCTGTCTGCGTCTCGCTTGCTTTCGCTGTTGGTGGCGTACACATTCTCGCCGCTTTTCTCCAGGGTGATCATCACCTTGCAGGTGCCCACCCCGTCCATACTGGCAACGGTTTTTTGCAGACGCCCCTCCAGATCCGCCACATAGGCGTCGTAATCCCTGGCGGTGGTGGTCTCGCTTTTGCTTTTGCTGGCGGTGGATACATTGCCGGAAAGCAGCACCAGCGCCACCCCCAGCACTGCCAGCAGAATGAACACCTTGCGCCGCCCCTGCGGCTCCTTGAGCAGTTCTTTCCACTTCTCTGTCATTTCTACTCCCCCAGTCCTTTTACCACCGGCTGCAATCCCAGCTGTGCCTTAAGAAGCGCCGCCACTGCCTGGCAATCCGTGTCGCCGGGCACGGAGACCACCAGCTTTTGAATATAGATCTCCTGCTCTTTGATCCGTACCGTAGCCTGCACACTGCAATTCTTGTACCCGGCGTCGGTCAGGGTCTGTTTAACACGGCTTTCAATTTGGCTTTCATACACGCTGTTTGCGTCTGCCGCCTGCGCTGTGGCATCGGAGAAATAAGCGGAAAAGTCCGCCTTCTCGCCACCGGCGATGGGCAGCAGAAACCCGGCGATAATAAAAAGCGACAAAACAGTTTTATAAAACCGCCCCATACTGCCCCCCGGCGATACCAGTGATAGGATAACTGCGCCGATGAGGGTCAAACAAATGTTCAGGGTCCACTGCTTTACCACATCCATTACCCGGCAGCCCCCTTTGCAGCGATCAATATGCCGATAGAGATCACCGTGGTGACCATAGAGAGAATGAGCACCACATTCATCAGCAAAAAGGCGTCACCAAAGGCCCGCAGCATTTTGCACACGGTGCGGTCATCAAATATCTCACTTACCGCTACGGACACAGCAATACTCACACGCCAGCCGATCACATTGATCAGCGCCGGCAAAAACAGGGCAATGACCCCAATAATGCCCACAACGCCTACCGTGCTCTTCACCAGTCCCGCATAGCTTTGAATAGACAGCAGCCCCTCGCTGATGGCGCTGCCGATGACCGGCACCACGGAATTGATGGCAAAGCGCAGAGAGCGCAGTCCCAGCGCGTCCGCCCGGGAGGCCACCGCCGTCTTAACGGACAGCACCGTCACAAACGCCCCGGCGCAAAAGGAGATCAGAGAGATCAAGCCCTTACGCACCACCCGCAACGCACCGTCAATATTCAGCGAACTGCGCAGTCCGGAGCACAGGCTCAGTGCCAAAAAGCAGTTGATCAGAGGCACAAACAGCTTGGCAGACAGTATATTCAGCCCCTGCGCCAGCCCCAGCAGCAGCGTGTTGGTAGACACCCCGGTCAGGCTGCTGCCGGACACGGTGAGAATGACCAAAAATGCCGGGAAGAACGCAAACACAAAATCCGCGCAAATGCCGATGGTGGCACAGCAAAGGGACACAGTGTCCGCACACTGGGCAGCGATCAGCGCCGCAATCACCAAGGCGGAGGCAGTGGAATAAACAGAGCTGTTTTGCCCCAGCAGTCCGCTGCCGGAAAAGCCGGTTAAAAAAGCGGACAGCAGCGTAAAGCTGAGTACAGACAGCAGCGCCCGCAGCGGCGTTTGGATATTCTCCCGCACCAGCCGACCCAGCACCTGCAAGCAAGTCTTGGCGTCCAGCGCCGTCACCGTCTCAAAGTCAAAATCCTCCAGCCCCAGCTGCTCCAGCACGCTGTTTGCGTCGTCCCCCAGCTTTTCAAAAGCGGAAAGGTCATACCCGGACAGTGCCTGGCGATAACCGTCGCCGGAAAGCGCCGACTGGGCGGCAAAGCACACACCGGGCAACGCCAGCAAAAGTAAAAATGTCAATACAAATCGCTTCATTTTACAAGTCCCGTCACAATTCCGATCACCGTTTGAAACAGCGGCAGCAGTAAGGACAGCACCAGAATTTTGGCTGCCGTCTCCGTTTGAGAAGCCAATGCGGACGCCCCGTTGTCCCGGCACACATCGCACACCACCTGGGTCACGATGGAAATGCCCAGGATCTTAAACATAAGATCAATATACGCCCCGGTGTCCCCTGCTGCCGTCTTTAAGTCACCTAAAATGCCAAAGGCACTGCCGGCCAGCTTGGACACCACATAAAACAGCAGCCCGGCACCGGCCACGGTGACCAACAGGGCAAAGGTGGGGTTCTCTTTTCTCAGCAGCACCGTCAGCAACAGACAAACGGCGGCGATCCCTGCGATCTGGATCATAGGTCAAACATAGATTTTATACCGGAGAAAAGCGCGCTGATCTTCGGCACCAACATCATCAAAACCACAATCACCCCGGCCAGGGTGGTAAGCATGGCCTGGTCCTCCCGTCCGCTGCGCACCAAGAGGGTGTTCAGCACCGCCACGATCATACCGATGGCCGCAATTTTGAATATAAAATCCACGCTCATTTGTACCTCCTGATCTTTTTAGGCCAGCAGCAGGGCGGCAATCAGCCCGCCGGACAGGCCAAAGGCCACATACAGCTGTTTTTGTCGTTTGTACCGTGCAGCGTATTCCTCTGCCCGGCCTTTGGCAAAGGCAATGTAGCCGTCGGTGAGCCGCAACTGGTTTGGCAGATCGCTTCTGCCCAGTCTCTGCAAAAAGGCTGCCAACTCCCGGTCGTCTCGGGCAGTCAGCCCGGTATCCACCGTCACGGCTTTGGCCGGATCACAGCCCTGCAAAAAGCCAAAGGGCGCAAAGCGAGGGTCCGACGCCAACTGGGCAAAAATAGCTCCCGTATCCGTCATACTGTAATCCAGCAGCAGCCGCACCTGCTCCCCCAAGCGGCAAAGCAGCTGGGCACGCTCACAGCGCCGCCCCACTTCAACTGCCAGTGAAATACCGATCGCCCCGCAAAAAAGCACGATCATCCACAGTCCAAGGATCTTCATCGCCGCCACCTCGCAAATCCACCACGGAAAAGGTATCTCCGTATTCTTCCAGCAGCACCACATAATCAAATTCGCCGGTTAGATACAGCTTTTTGATAATGGACTTGTGCACCAGGTCCTCCGCGTCCCGAATATGTACAGACACGGCAAAGGCCACCCCGGAGGAGAACCCGGCCTTAATGGCGTCCACCTCTGCATCGTCGGCGATCTCGTCACAAACGATCAGCTCCGGCGACAAGGTACGCACGGCAATCTCTATTCCCTTTTTCTTATGAAAGCCGGTAAGCACATCCGTATTCACCCCAGGAGAAAAGCCGCCGAACTCGCCCCGCTCGTCTACAATACACACCTTTCTGTACCGACCGCCGAACCCGCCGGACAGCGCTCTTGCCAGATCCCGCAGAACAGTGGTCTTACCGCCCCCCGGCGGCGCCGCCACAATGATACTGGGCAGCCTGCCTACAAAGAGCGTGTTCAGCACCCCACGGGCGCAGCCGCGCTCTTCTCGGGCAATACGAATGTTCAGGGACTGCACATCCCGAATAGCGGTCACGGTGCCGTCTTTTTCTACCGCCGCAGCGGCAATGCCCACCCGGTTACCGTTGGGTGCGGTTACAAAGCCCTCCACCAGCGTGCCCATGTGGGTATGCACAGAGTAGGCGCACACAGCGGCAAACAGCGCGTCAAAGGCGGCGTCTGTGACAGACAGTGCTCGGGCCGAGCAGTGATTGACCAGTTTGCCACCGTCGGTGAGAAAGCAAGTCCGACTGCCCAGCATAACCACCAGCGGCCGCCCACGGCGCACCCGCAGTTCCGTAATTTCTTCCTTGGTCTGCCCCGGCAGCGCCAGCAGCAGATCCCCCAGCGGCTGGGCCAGCAGCCGTGCCGCGTCGTCAAAATTGTTCATAGGTCACCCCGCATTTCATTTCTGTAAAAAGATATGCCCCGGACAGGGCTTGTATGCCTACTTGGTTTATTTCAGTTGCAGTTCGCCCATAATTATGATAAAATAAGCAGAGTTGTGTTAAAATCAAATTCGCACAAAAAGCGAGAGGTGCATTTTATGGACATTACCGCAAACAACAAACATCGCTTTGCTACAAAGTGGATGAATACGGAGACGGTGAATTACACCGCCGCCTACACGCTGTGCCTGTTGGTGCTTTTTGCCGTCAAGCAGCTGTGCAAGGTGGCGTTTGGCTTGGGGGCCGGTGCGGCTGTTGGGATCGGCGCCGGTGCGGCTGCCCTGCTGTCCTTTGTGCTGGAGAAGAAATTTGTCTTTCCCCGGGGTATGGCAACCGTTCCCAAACAGATGGGCGGCTTTCTCTTTCGCTGCGCCGTGGACTTTGGGTTCTATAAGATCTTGTATTTTCTCTTTGCCACGCTGCTGAAGCGGGAGGCCCCCTTTGTATGGCTGGCTACGGTAACGGTGGTCTATATTTTTAACTACCTGTTTGACCGCCTGCTGGTATTTGACTGCCGGGACAAGGCAGCGACTAAAAGCGGCGGACGGCTGTATAAGTTGTTTTTTGCCAACCGCTTTTTAGTCGTTGCAGCCTTTGTGGCGCTGCTGGGCATTCTCTTTATTTTCATTGTGTACAGTGTGTTCCCCTTTGGGGACGGCACGGTCATGCGTATGGACCTGTATCACCAGTACGGTCCCCTGTTTGCAGAACTGTATGACCGAGTAGTAGAGGGCAAGAGCCTGCTGTACTCCTGGGAAAGCGGCGGCGGCAGCAGCTTCCTCGGCAACTATTTCAACTATCTTTCCAGTCCCTTTACGGTGCTGATCTTCCTGTTTGACAAGGCGGATATTTCCTTTGCCATCACCGCTTTGGTGATCGTCAAGTGTATGGCCTCTGCCGTCACCTTTACCTACTACTTAAAGGCGTCACAAAAGCGCCACTCTTATGTAAGCGCCGCCTTTGGTGTGTTCTATGCCTTTTGCGCCTACTTTTTGGCGTATTACTGGAATATTATGTGGATCGACGGTATGATCCTGCTGCCCCTGATCGTACTGGGCATTGAGCGGCTGATCCATACCGGCAAGGGCGCCCTGTATACCGGTGCGCTGTCGGTGCTGCTGCTGTCCAATTACTATATGGGCTATATGGCGTGCATTTTCTCTGTACTGTACTTCTTTGCCTACTTCTTAATGACCGTCAAACCTCGGACGGAAAAGAGCGGCGAAAAGCTCACCACTCGGGAGAAGTACAGCGCCAAAAATCTTATGCGCCACCCGTTTCTCAACCGGTGCCTGCGCTTTGCCGGGTTCTCTCTGCTGGCCGGCGGGCTGTGCGCTGTGACCCTGCTACCCACCTATTTCCTGCTGCGGGGCAGCTCCGCTACCTCAGACAGCTTCCCCTCCACTTTTGAGTCTTACTTTACCATCTTCGACTTTTTAACCTCCCACCTGTCTGCCCTGGAGACCACCATTCGCTCCAGCGGCGACGATGTGCTGCCCAATATCTACTGCGGCGTGCTGCCGCTGCTGCTGGTGCCCTTGTACCTGATTAACAGGCGCATTTCTCTGCGGGAAAAGGCAGTGTATATTGTACTGCTTCTGTTTCTCCTGTTCAGCTTTGACAACAATGCAATGAACTTTATTTGGCACGCCTTCCACTTCCCCAACGACCTGCCCTTCCGCTTCTCTTATATGTACTGTTTCCTGGTACTGGTGATGGCGTTCCGGGGCCTGTGCCGTATACGGGACATTGCCTATAAGGACATTGTATTCGTGGCGCTGGGCTGGCTGCTGTATGTGATCGTGGCCCAGAAGTTTATGACCACCAAAATGAGCGAGATCTCCATTTATGTGACTATTGCTTTTCTCATTCTTTGGTGCGGGCTGCTGCTGTGCCTGCAAAAACCCGGGTTCAAAAAGAGCGTGCTGGCCTTTGCGGTGATCGCCATGTGTTTTAGTGAGGTGATCGTCTCCGACTGCTCCTCCATTCTCATTACCCAGGGCAACAGCGACTACAAGAGCAACTACGCCGCCTATCGGGAATCCATAGAAGCCGTGAACAAAAAGGACACCGGCTTTTACCGCACGGAGCTGACTTACCTGGAGCGGCGTATGGACCCCAGCTATTACGGCTATAACGGTATTTCCACTTTCTCCTCTATGGCTTATGAGGACTACTCCAAGCTACAATACAACCTGGGTATGTTTGGCAATCGGATCAACAGCTACACCTACAATCCACAGACCCCGGTGTACAATATGATGTTCAATATCAAATACCTGATTGCCACTCCTACCAATCCCACCCCCACCGATCGGTATTTTACAGAAGTGTACCGCAACAAGGACAAATCCGCCGCCGTTTATGAGAATGACTGCTTCCTGCCCATTGCCTATGCAGCCAAAACCGATTTGAAAGACTGGACGGCCGACGAGGGCGATCCCTTTGAGGCGCAGGGCGACTACTTCCGCCTGGCCACCGGGCTGGACGGGGTATTTGTGCCCTGCGGCTATACGGACTGCAGCTACGACAATCTCTCCGGCGACACATTCTCGAAGAACGGCACATTTTGGTTCACCAAGTCCAACAGCGACGAACAATACGGCACGGTGGAAGTAACCATCAGCCCCCTACGAGACGGCAATGTGTATATCTACCTGACCTCGCCGGAAGTCAAGACGGCAGAATTCAGCGGTGACGGCATAAAGAACACCCTGTCCCAAAATATTGAAGAGCCGTACATTATGGATCTGGGCTACCACAAAAAGGGCGATGAAATTAAAGTATCCCTGGACGCAGGGAGTATGAGCGCCACAGAAAGCTACGCTTCTATTTACGCATACAGTGTGGACGAGACCGTATTTGCCAAAGGCTATCGCCTGTTGGCAGACAGCGCGCTGCAAGTTACCGACTGGGGCGAGACCCACATTACCGGCACCATCACCGTGCGCGAGAACAGCTACCTGTGCACCTCCATTCCCTATGACACCGGGTGGAGCGTGTACATTGACGGGGAAAAAGCGGAAACCTTTAAGCTGGGTGAAGCCCTGCTGACCACCACCGTCAAGCCCGGTAAGCATACAGTGGAGCTGCGCTATACCCCCAAAGGGCTAGCCATCGGTGCGGCCGTCAGCGGCACCTGCGTTGCAGGCGTGGCCGGCTACCTGATTCTTGTTCATATTCGCCGCAAAAAACAGCAAAGCGCCTGTTAATTCTGTCAATTCTCTGAAATTTTTCATTTTCCGGTTTACTTTCGCCGGTGGTTGTTGTATTATAATGGCGTAAAAATTTAGGAGGAGCTGTTAATATGCCCAGAAAAACCGCTGAAAATGTAGAAACAATCCCCGTAGGACCCCTTGGAATTATCGCCATGCCCGGCTGCGAAGCCCTGTGCGACAAGATCGACAAATACCTGGTCAAATGGCGTGCAAACCAGGCCAGCGAGCATCAGCAGAACATTGCGTTCTATGGCTACCAGCGCGACACCTACAAGGTGAATGTGACATTGCCCCGCTTTGGCTCCGGTGAAGCCAAGGGCGTAGTGAACGAGAGTGTGCGCGGCTTTGATCTGTATATTATTACAGATGTATTCAATTACAGCTGCACATATAATATGTACGGGATGGAAGTGCCCATGTCTCCTGACGATCACTATGCAGACTTAAAGCGGGTCATCTCCGCCATCTCCGGCAAGGCAAAGCGCATCACCATTTTGATGCCCATGCTGTATGAGGGTCGCCAACATAAGAGAAGCAACCGTGAGTCCTTAGACTGCGCGCTGGCACTGCAAGAGCTGGTCAATTTGGGCGTAGACAACATTATGACCTTTGACGCCCACGACAAGCGGGTGCAAAACGCCATTCCCAACGGCTCCTTTGAGAACATAATGCCCACTTATCAAATGATCAAGTCTTTGGTGAACAGCGTAGAGGATTTGCATGTGGACAAGGATCATCTGATGGTCATTTCTCCGGACGAGGGTGCCCTTCACCGCTGCATTTATTTTGCAACCCAGTTGGGTGTAAACCTGGGCATGTTCTATAAGCGCCGGGACTACACCCGCGTGGTCAACGGCCGTAACCCCATTGTGGAGCACCAGTACCTGGGCGACTCCGTAGAGGGCAAGGACATTATTATTGTAGACGATATGATCTCCTCCGGTGAGTCCATGCTGGAGGTTTGCTCCAAGCTGAAGGGCTTGAAGGCCGGCCGTATTTTTGTTTGCACCACCTTCGGTCTGTTCTGCAACGGTCTGGAAGTGTTTGACGAGGCCTACAAGAACGGTACTTTCTACCGTGTATTCACCACTAACGGTGTGTATCAGACCCCGGAGCTGCTGAGCCGCGATTGGTACGAGAGCGTGGATCTGTCCAAGTACACCGCATATTTCCTGGACACCTTGAACCACGATATGTCCGTATCCTCCCTGCTGGACTGCTCCGACAAGATTGATAAAATCCTCATCAAAAAAGGCTTAAAGGAAGCGAAATAATATGAGCGAGAAAAAAGAAAAGAGCACCAAGCTGACCGCTGTGCAAAAGAAGCTGATCATCGGCATTGTTTGTGCCCTGCTGGGACTCTTGCTCATCGGCGGCGGCATTTACTGCGGCGTAACGGATCAAAATCCCAAGGAAGCCGTTGTTGGTCTCTTTACGCCCCGTGATCAGGCCATTTGCGCCAGCTGGGACAGCCAGGATAAGCCCGGTGTGCTGGCCTTTGTGTTTTACTCCGACGGCACCTGCGACCGCTATATATCCACTTGGAACTTTGACTGCGAATACACCGTCAAGGGAAACAAGCTGACCATTGAGGACACAGATACAAAAAAGACATTGGTATATCGCTTTTCCATTGTGGGCAAGGTGCTGACCCTTACCCTCCTGGAGGAGGACGGCAAGGAAGCAGAAGAGCAGCAGGTCACCAAGTTTGATCAGGTTGATGAGCTGCACATGAAGAGCCTGAACGATATGATCAATGACGCTAAAGAAAAGCAGGCGGAAAAGCAGAGCGATTCCTCTACCGAGCAACAGTAAAGATTTAATCAACACAAAAGCACTTGCAAATTGCAAGTGCTTTTCTATTATCCGTTTGCATAGATAGCGACTCCCCTGCATAGGCATTAGCAAGGAGATGACAAGCTATGTATGCAAAGCAGTCGGCCCGTTGCCAACGACTGGCCCGGTATATTGTAGACACCAAGTCTACCGTACGCAGTACCGCCAAGGTGTTTGGGGTGAGCAAATCCACCGTACATATGGATGTGACCCGACGGCTGGAACACATTGACCCGCAGCTACACGCAGCCGTCAAAGCTGTACTGGACGAAAACAAGGCAGAGCGCCACATTCGCGGCGGTAATGCCACGCGAAAAAAATACCAGCAGTTGAAAAAGGATTGAAAAAATCCTCCGCAAGTGGTACTATAAAGAAAAACGCGCGGAGGTACACTTGCAATGAAGATCGGATTTATCGGCTGCGGCAATATGGGCGGCGCCATTCTGCAAGGGATTTTACAGGGCGGCACACCGGCTGCCGATATTTATGTAGCGGACCACAATTTGGAGGCACTGCGGCAAAAGCTGGGTCATACCGGCGTGCAGATCTGCCAAAGCAATACAGAAGTGGCGGCGCTTTGTGACACTGTCTTCTTGGCGGTCAAGCCGAATGTGTTGGCTGCTGTTTTGGCAGAGATCGGTCCGGTTTTGGCAGAGCGCAAGGCCCTGCCCCTGTTGATCTCCATTGCGGCAGGCAAAAGCACCGCCTATCTGGAGGATCAGTTGGCAGTGCCTTGCCCGGTCGTTCGCGTAATGCCCAATATAAATGCTCTAGTGGGTGAAGCCGTTAGCGCCGTTTGTGCCGGCAAGAACGCCACGGAAGAGCAAGCCAAGACCGTTTGCGACCTGATGGCCTGCACCGGCAAGGTGCTGGAATTGGACGAGAGTATGTTCCCCTTGTTCGGCGTGCTGGGCGGCTGCTCCCCTGCCTTTGTTTATATGTTTATTGACGCTTTGGCCAGAGCCGGGGTGAAGCACGGTATGCGCAAGGACCAGGCGCTGCAAATTGCCACCCAAAGCGTGCTGGGCAGCGCCAAGATGATCGCCGAAAGCAGCGAACACCCCTGGGAGCTGGTGGACCGGGTGTGCTCCCCCGGCGGCACTACCATTGAGGGTGTGCTGTCCCTAAAGGCCGACGGGCTGGAAACCGCCGTGCAAAACGCCGTAGACTCTGCGGTGGAAAAAGACAGCAAGTTATAAAATACGCCCGGTGCTTTAGTGCGCCGGGCATTTTTATACAAAGCAAAAGCCGTCGGAGATCCGACGGCTTTCATTATCCAATTTTTTTATTTACAGGCAGGCTTTGATGGCATCCACCATATCCAGCTGCTCCCAAGGCACATTCAGCTCCTCGCGGCCCATGTGGCCATAGGCAGCCACCTGACGGTAAATGGGGCGGCGCAGATTCAGCCGCTCAATGATCGCGGAGGGACGCAGGTCAAACACCTTGTTGATAACATCGCAGATTACATCATCGCTGACCTTACCGGTGCCCTGGGTATCCACCATCACGGACACAGGCTTGGCCACGCCGATGGCGTAAGCCAGTTCAACCTCGCACTTATCTGCCAAACCGGCAGCCACCAGGTTCTTGGCCACCCAGCGGGCAGCATAAGCCGCGCTGCGGTCCACCTTTGTCGGGTCCTTACCGCTGAAGGCGCCGCCGCCGTGGCGGGCATAGCCGCCGTATGTATCTACAATGATCTTGCGCCCGGTCAGGCCGCTGTCGCCGTGAGGACCACCCACAACAAAGCGCCCGGTGGGGTTCACATAAAATACAGTGTCTTCGTCCATCAATTCCGCCGGAACGGTGGTCTTGATCACCTTGTCAATAATATCCTGTCGCAGAGTCTCCAATTCCACATCGGCGCTGTGCTGGCTGGATACAACCACGGCGGTCACCTTTACCGGCTTGCCGTCGTCATACTCTACGGTCACCTGGGTCTTGCCGTCTGCGTACAGATACGGCAGAGTGCCGTCCTCCCGCACCTGGGTCAGCTTCACAGCCAGTTTATTGGCTAGACTGATGGGCAGGGGCATCAGCTCCGGGGTTTCGTTGCAGGCATAGCCGAACATCATACCCTGGTCACCGGCGCCGTTCAGATTATAGGCGTCCTCCTCATCGTGCTTTAACTCAAAGGATTTGTCCACACCCATAGCAATATCCGGGCTCTGCTTATCAAGCGCAGTCAGAATGGCACAGGTGTTGCCGTTAAAGCCCTTCTTGTCGTCATCATAACCGATGTCGCAAATGATCTTGCGGGCAATGGCGGGAATGTCCACCTGCGCATTGGTGGTGATCTCGCCCATGATCAGAACCTGACCGGTGGTACAAGTGGTCTCGCAAGCCACACGGCTCATGGGATCCTGCTCCAGCATGGCGTCCAGAATACCGTCTGAGATCTGGTCGCAGATTTTGTCCGGGTGACCCTTCGTCACGGACTCACTGGTAAATAAGTGTTTTGACATTTCTCTTTCCTCCTTAGGAAAATAAAAAGGCATACACCGAGTGTATGCGTCATGCTCCTCATCACTCGGATTTGAACCGCAGGTTTTAGCACCTTACCAAAGCAGGTTGCTGTGGTGTCCACGGGCCTGTTCCCTCGACCACTCTCGATAAAGTATATTGAGTTTAGTGATACTATACTCCATTCCCCTGAAAAAGTCAATACCCGCCAGTCGCTTTTTATCAAATTTAAGAAGAAGACGTTTATGGTCATATTGCACAAAAAAGCGCGCCATTTTTTGGCATTGAAAGGAAAGGTTGTGGTGTTTGGGCGTTGCTTTTTATTTATATTTTGTTTATAATATTAGTCGTAATTGTCCATGTGTTAAGGAGGTTAAACAAATGGCAAAAAAGACAGTCTTTATTACCGGCGGTACCGGTAACATGGGTTGGGCTGCTGTACAGGAAATGCTCAAGAAGCCCAGCGAGATCAACATCAAAATGCTGGCTCGTAAAAGCCCGAAGAACGAGGAGAAGCTCAAAGGCCTGATGGCGAAACCCAATGTAAAGGTGGTTTGGGGCGATCTTTGTGATTATGACGCTATCCTGGAAGGCGTAACCGGCGCAGACTATGTGCTGCACATCGGCGGTATGGTATCTCCCACCGCTGACTGGAAGCCTTACAGAACGCAGAAAACCAATATCGGCGCTGCGCAGAACATCTGCAAGGCCGTGCTGGCACAGCCCAATGCAGACGAGATTAAAGTTTGCTATATCGGCACCGTGGCTGAGACCGGCGACCGTAACTATCCCATCCACTGGGGCCGTTGCGGCGATCCGCTGAAGATCTCCATCTATGACCACTATGCCGTATCTAAGGCAGTGGCTGAGCGCACCTTTGTTGAGAGCGGCGTGAAGAATTGGGTTGTTATGCGCCAGAGCGGTATTCTCTATCCCAACATTTTGAAGAATATGGATCCCATTATGTTCCACGTACCGATCAACGGCGTGCTGGAGTGGTGCACCGTGGAGGACAGTGGTCGTCTGATGTGCAATCTGGTTACCGAGGACGCTGCCGGTCATCTGGGCGCCGACTTCTGGAACCACTTCTACAACATCGGCTCCGGTAAGGAGTACCGTATCTCCAACTATGAGTTTGAGCACCTGCTGCTGGGCACCCTGGGTCTTGCCGGCCCGGAGAAGTTGTTTGACCCCAACTGGTTCATTCTCAAGAACTTCCACGGTCAGTTCTATGCCGACGGCGACAAGCTGGAGGAGTTCTTGCACTTCCGTGAGAACCTGCCTATCCAGGATTACTTCAACCGCCTGGCCGAGCATGTTGAGTTCTACTTTAAGATTCCTCGCTACCTGCCTAAGAACCTGGTTGCCGCTTGCGCAAAGCCCTTCATGAAGAAGATCGCTTCCACCAAGGATTTCGGTACTTTAGACTGGGTAGCCACCAAGAACCAGACCCGTCTGTCCGCTTACTACGGCACTTACGAGGATTGGGCCAAGATCCCCACCAAGTGGGAAGACCTTGAGATCATCAAGTTCAACAAGGACTCCAGCGACGCAGAAAACTACAAGCTGGATCACGGCTATGACGAAAGCAAGCCCGAGTCCGAGCTGGACATTGAGGATATGAAGCAGGCTGCTAAGTTCCGCGGCGGTGAGTGCCTGAGCACTTCTATGAAGAAGGGCGACCTGGCCACCAAGCTGAAGTGGAAATGCGGCTACTGCGGTGCCGAGTTTGAGGCCAGCCCCGCACTGATCCTGCTGGGCGGTCACTGGTGCCCCGAGTGCTTCATCCCCCAGAAGAAGTGGGATTACGACAACATTGCAAAGACCAATCCTTTCTTTGCTCAGGTTTGGTATCCCAACCACACCAAGGACGAGTGCAATGTGTACAACTTCGACGACCTGTTCCAGGTGAACGGCGTAAAGTGGGACGACATCAAGCACTAAGCCTACATAAACCAAAAACAGCGCTCCGAGCCATCGGAGCGCTTGTTTTTTTGCATAGACATATAACAAAAACCGCCGGAATTCTCCGACGGTTTGATTTTTCCTTGTGAAAATTCGTTATCAAGCCAGCTGGTCCGTCTCCGGGAACTGGGAATTATACAGATGATAATAAAAGCCTTTATCCGCCAACAATAAGGCGTGGGTGCCCTGCTCAATAATGGTGCCGTCCTTCATCACCAAAATCAAATCGGCGCCCTTAATGGTGGACAACCGGTGGGCAACAATAAAGGAAGTGCGCCCCTCCATCAGGGTCAGGAATGCCTGCTGAATTCTCATCTCTGTGGTGGTATCAATGGAGGAAGTGGCCTCATCCAGAATCAGCACAGACGGATCGCACAGCATAATGCGGGCGATACAAAGCAGCTGCTTTTGCCCCTGAGACAGACTGCCGCCGTCCTCACCGATCTTGGTATAATACCCCTCCGGCAGCCGCTGGATAAAGCTGTGGGCGTGGGCTTTTTTGGCTGCTGCCACCACTTCATCATAAGAAGCGCCGGGATTGCCCATGCGGATATTTTCCAAAATAGAGCCGCACTTGAGCCAAGTGTCTTGCAGCACCATACCAAAATTCTTGCGCAGTGCCTTGCGGCCGATCTGCTGCACCGGGGTGCCGTCTATGGTAATTTGACCCCCCTGCACATCGTAAAAGCGCATGAGCAGGTTGATCAGCGTGGTCTTGCCGCAGCCGGTAGGACCAACGATTGCCACACGCATACCCGGCTTAACATCCACGGACAGATCCTCAATCAACTTGCGATCCGGCAGATAAGAGAAGCGAATATGCTGCAACTGCACTTTGCCGTCCAAATGCGAAGGCTGCAACGCACCCTCCGGATCCGCCGGCACCGGCTCCTCCTCGATGAATTCCATGATACGCGCAGCGCAGGCCAGAGCATTTTGGAACTCCGTCACCACGGAGCTGATGTCATTAAAGGGCTTGGTGTACTGGTTCGCATACGACAAAAAGCAAGAGAGCATACCCACAGAAATATTGCCCCGAATGGCGATTATGGCACCAAACAGCGCCACCGCCGCGTATACAATACTGTTCACAAAGCGGGTGGCCGGGTTGGTTATAGAAGAAAAGAAGGTGGCCCGCATAGAATACTTGGCAAGGCGGTCATTGATCTCATCAAACTGCTTTTGATTGTCCGCCTCTTTAGAATAGGCGGTCACCACCTTTTGATTGGTGATCATCTCGTCAATAAAGCCCGTCTGTTCCCCGCGAACGGCGCTTTGCTTTTGAAACATAGCGTAAGTCTTCTTCGCAATAAACCGAGCGATAAAGAAGGACAGCGGCGTGACAACGACCACCACCAGGGTAATCCACACATTGATAGACAGCATAAATGCCAAGGTGCCGATAATCGTCACTACACCGGTAAACAGCTGGGAAAAGCCCATCAGCAGGCCGTCGGCAAACTGATCCGCATCGCTGATGACCCGAGAGACCACATCCCCCTGGGAGTGGCTGTCCAGGTAAGAGAACGGCAACACCAGCAATTTATCAAACGCCCGGGCGCGCATATCTCGCACCACATTATAGGTGATCTTATTGTTGAGCATATTCATCACCCACTGCATAGCGCCAACGCATAGCAGCATCACCACCACAGCGAGCAGATGACGGGCAACGACAGCAAAGTCTACTTGCCCAGGACCGATGATAGCATCAATGGCGTAGCCGATACGAATGGGCACATACAGAGTCAGCACCACCGATCCGCCGGCCAGCAGCACGGACAAAAGCAGCAGGTACTTATAGTGACCGATATAGCTAAAAATCTTCTTTAAGGTAGAGGTGTTCTTTTTCATGCGCCGGTCACCTCCTCGCTGAATTGAGAACGGTAGATTTCACAATATGCCGGGCAATTCGCCAAAAGCTCCTTGTGGGTCCCGGCGCCTACCAGGCGCCCGTCCTCCAACACCAAAATCCGATCGGCACACATCACGGAGCTGGCACGCTGGGAGACGATAAACAGCGTAGGCTTATAAGGCAGCGCCAAAATGGCCTTTCGCATGGCGGCCTCTGTTGCATAATCCAGCGCAGAGGACGAGTCGTCCAGCACCAAAATTTGCGGTTTGCGAACCAGCGCACGCGCCACAGACAGCCGCTGCTTTTGCCCGCCGGAGAAGTTGGCGCCATTTTGCTCCACAGGGGCGTCCAAACCGCCTTTATCCTCTACAATGTCCAGCACCTGCGCCGTGCTTAGAGCAGTGCGCAAATCATCGTCAGAAGCGCTGTCGTCGCCCCACAACAAATTGCTGCGTACCGTGCCTTGAAACAGCACCGCCTTTTGCTGCACATAGCCGATCCGGTGGCGCAGATCCTCGTCGTCATAAGCGCAAACATTCTTGCCAAAGACAGACACCCGCCCGTCCTTAACATCATAAAAATGCGGGATTAGGGACACCAGGCTGCTTTTGCCGCTACCGGTGCCGCCGATAATACCCACCACGCTACCCCGTGGCACGGTAAAAGAAATGTGCTCCAAGGACGGCTCACCGGCGTTTTTGTACTGCAAGGTCACATCGTCAAAGGCGACAGCCACGTCGCTGTCCCCTGCCTTATCGTCTTTTGTATGCTTCAAAGTAGGCTCCAGCTGTAACACGCCTTGAATACGAGAGGCACAGGCCAGCGCCTTGGTAATGGTAATGATCATATTCGCCAGCTTCACCAGTTCCACCAAAATCTGGCTCATATAGTTATAAAGCGCCACGACTTGACCCTGCGTCAGGTCACCCAAACGCACCCGCACGGCGCCGGTATGAATCAGCACCACGATTCCAATGTTAATAAGGATATAAGTCAGCGGGTTTAACAGCGCGGAAAGGCGCCCCACGCTGCGCTGCAAATGAGAAAGCATCTCATTGCGCTTATTAAATCCGGCCTGTTCCGCGTCCTCCGCCGCAAAGGCGCGGATCACGCGGGCACCGGCATAGTTCTCTCTGGTTGTCAGGGTCACGCCGTCCAGCTGGCGCTGCACATTTTTATATCCGGGCATGGTCAGTCCCATAATGCCAAACACCACCAAAGACAGCGCGGCAATCACCACAACGAAAATCAACGCGCAGCGCACATCAATGGTAAACGCCATTACGGTAGCACCCAGTACAATAAAGGGCGAGCGCAAAAACAGACGCAGCACCAGGTTCACGCCGTTTTGCGCTTGGGTCACATCGTTGGTCATTCGGGTGATCAACGAGGAGCGACCTATGGTATCCAGCTCCGAAAAGCTTAAACTCTGGATCTTACCAAACAGGCTGCTGCGCAGCTCCTTGCCAAAACCGGTAGCCGCCCGAGCAGCAAAAAACTGGGCAGTGATCGCCATCACCATTCCCACCACGGCAAAGCCCACCAATAAGGCGCAGTTTTGGTAGATCACGGTCTTGTTGCCAGGCCGAATACCGCTGTCAATGATTCGCGCCACCACCAGCGGTACGATCAGTTCAAAAGTCGCTTCCAGCAGCTTAAACAGCGGCGCAAAGAAGGACTCTTTTTTATAATGCTTCAAATAGACCAACAAGTCTTTCAGTGTTCTCACGCTCCCAACTGCCCACCCGGGCAGCACAGATCATTTATAAGTTGGTACTTATTATAGATATTATTTGCCTTTCTGTCAATAAAACTTGACAAATGCGTTAAAGGTGCTATGATTATAAAAAAATGTGAGGTGATCTTAATGGAAAAGAAACCGGTAACGGCTATTATTGTAGGTGCCGGGCACCGCTCCATGGTGTACAGTAAACTGGCACTGACCAACCCGGAGCTGCTGAGAATTGTCGGCGTGGCAGACCCGGACCCCATTCGGCGCAAAAAGTGCCGGGAGCTTTACGGATTCGGCGAGGATATGTGTTTTGAAAATGCAAACGCACTGGCTGCCAAAGGCAGACTGGCAGACACCATCATCAACGGCACCATGGACGAGGTACACATCGAGACCTCCGTACCCCTGCTGAACGCCGGGTATGATATGCTGCTGGAAAAGCCTTTTGCCGTCAATGAAGAAGAAATGCGCACCCTGGTGGACTGCGCACGGCAGAACCACAGCAAGGTCATGATCTGCCATGTGCTGCGATACACGCCGTTCTACTATGGCATTAAAGAGCGCATTGCCGCCGGTGAAATCGGCGATATTATCAATATTCAAACCCTGGAGCATGTGTCTTACCACCACCTAAGCACCTCTTATGTGCGGGGCAAGTGGGCCAACAGCCAAAAGTGCCACACCAGTATGCTGCTGGCCAAGTGCTGCCACGATCTGGACATTATGATGTGGATGATGGCAGAAACCAAGCCCACCGCCGTCAGCTCCTTTGGCGGCAAGTTCCAGTTTAAGCCGGAGAACGCCCCGGCAGGCGCCGGCACTCGGTGTATGGTGGACTGCCCGCTGGTAGATACCTGCCGCTACTCTTGCAAGCGGCTGTACATTGACCACCCGGACCGTTGGTCCTTCTATGTGTGGGACAAGCTGGAGGGCATAGAGAACCCCACCATTGAAGATAAGATCAACCTGCTCAAGGGTGACTCCCCCTACGGTCGCTGCATTTACAAGTGCGACAACGATGTAGTGGACCACCAGAGCGTGATGGTACGGTTCGCCAGCGGCGCCACCGGTACCCACAATATGGTGGGCGGTTCCTCCGCACCCCTGCGCCGTATTCACATTATCGGCACCAAGGGCGAGATCTACGGCAACTTTGAGGAGTCCAAGTTCTATGTATCCAAAATCGACCCCTCCCCGGACGCCCACAACGGCGAGTGCCAAATTGAGGAAGTGGATCTGAATGTAAAGGGCGATATGGTTGGCGCTTACGGCGGCCACGGCGGCGGCGACGAGCGACTGGCGGCGGACTTTGTGCAGTTCGTCCGCGGCGAAAAGCCCAGCCTGGCATGCACCTCTATTTTCGACTCTGTTGCCGGTCACCTGTGTGTATATCTGGCAGACGAAAGTCGCACCCACGGCGGCCAGCCGGTAGCGGTACACCTGGACTAAAAAATCCATACAAAAAACCGTCGGTCATAACGACCGGCGGTTTTCTTTATGCGCTGATTTTTTAATACTCTACTTTTAAGCCCTCTTCGGCTTCAGCTACCTTGAGCATAATGGCACACTCAATGCGCTTGCGGTGCAGATGGCAGCCAAAGTCATACACACCGTTCACACTGCCGGTGGTATGGTACGCGTTGGCTGCGCACCCGCCGCTGCAATACAGCTTGGCAAAGCAGTCCTTGCATTCCTTGTGGCTATACACATTGCAGTGCTCAAACTGCTCCAGCACCTGGGGTCGGGTCACGCCGTCGTACACATTGCCAAGTAAAAAGTCCGTGTCTCCCACAAACTGATGGCAGGGGTACAAATCGCCGGTGGGGGTCACGGCCATATACTCCGTGCCCACGCCGCAGCCGCTGACCCGCTTGACAATACAGGGGCCGCCGTCCAGGTCGATCATATAGTGATAAAAAGTAAAACCGTCGCCCTTGCGATAACGGTGCAACATTTCCTTGGCCAATATCTCGTATTGCTCCAAAAGCACAGGCAGGTCGCTCTCCTGTAAGGCGTAATCCTCCTTAGGATCGCACACCACCGGCTCAATAGACAGTTCCTTAAAGCCCAGGTCCGCCATGTGCAGCACATCGGCGGCAAAGTCCGTATTAAAGTGGGTATAGGTGCCCCGCATATAGTAGTCCTTTTGCCCTCTGGAGTCTGCAAACCGCTTGAATTTATCCAAGATCAGATCATAACTGCCCTTGCCGTTGCGGCCCACCCGCAGCCGGTCATGGGTAACCTTGCGCCCGTCCAAAGACAGCACCACATTGCCCATCTCCCGGTTGGAGAAGTCGATCACATCGTCGTTGATGAGCAAGCCGTTGGTGGTAAGGGTAAAGCGAAAGTTCTTGTTGTGCAGCTTCTCCTGCTCCCGGCCATAGGCCACCAGCCGCTTGCACACATCCCAGTTCAGCAGCGGCTCGCCGCCAAAGAAATCCACTTCCAAATTCCGGCGGCCGGGGCTGTTGGCGATAAGATAATCCAGCGCCTGCTTGCCCACTTCATAGGACATGATCTCCCGCCGGCCATCGTACTCGCCCTTGCCGGCAAAGCAGTATTTGCACGCCAGGTTGCAGTCGTGGGCCACATGCAGGCAAATGGCCTTCAGCACCCCCTGGCGGCGTTTGAACTGGTCGGCAACCGCCTCAAAGGTATCCTCGGCAAACAACCGCCCGTCGGCGATCAGCGCCTCAATGTCTTCAAAACAAAGATCAATGTCCGCGTTTGTCACATCCGGCTGATTCTTG
>CAVHPP010000012.1:0-2537 GCA_963638105.1 Agathobacter rectalis | reverse complement strand
TGATTCTTGTACTTCTCTAAAATAAAACGGCGGATCTCCTCTTTATCATGATCCCGGTACATAGTGATCATATCATAGGCCACCGGGTCCACAGAATGGACACAGCCGCTGTTTTGATCCAGGATAATGTTGTATCCGTTTAGCTTGTATGCGTGTATCATAGTCTACTCCAAACAAAAAAGGCGGGACCCGGGCAATCGCCCATCCCGCCCTAATTGCAAAATTCTTATTTCTTCAGCTGCTCGCACTTCTGGTTGGCAACGGAGCAAGAGGTCTTGCTGGCAGACTGACAAGAAGTCTGGCACTCGCCGCAGCCGCCCTTTTGAGCGGAAGCACAAAGATTTCTGGAACTTAAAGTTTTAATTCTTTTCATAAAAAGCACCTCATTTCAATATGTTGGTTCTATTTTACAATACTTTCAGTTCTTTGTCAATACGCAGCAGCAAATGCGCTCTGCCCCGCCGCCGGCAGTTCCGTGGAGCACCGTGCCGCTGTTTTTCGCCGTCTGAATTGCCTGCACAAACGCCGCGGTGATCTCCTCACCGGGCACGATCATCGGCACCCCCGGCGGATAGGCAAACACCGTTTCACAGGCGATTCGCCCCACTGCCTGCTGGATCGGCAGCAGATCCCCGGCGGGCACCTGCCAGCTTTGCAGGTGCCGGGGCGGCAAGGGCAGCGGCGCCACCGGCCGGTCGCCCGGTTCCAAAGTACAATCGATCTCTCTCAACGCGCGTGCCAGCAGATCAAATCCGGCGGCGGTGTCCCCCACCGTTGCCATACAGATCACATGGATACGGTCGCTCATCTCCGGCTCGATCCCACGCGCCCGCAGTCGGTCCGCCAGGGCGTTGCCGTCTATGTTGCAATGCAGGGTGGAAATATTGATCTTGGTGGGGTCGTCCGCCCGGATCAATCGCAGGTGCTGCAAAGGCAGTTTGTATAGCCTTTGCAGTCCCGCTTGCAGCGTTTCAAATGCAGCCGGATCTGCCACCACATCGACCATTTTGGCCACGCTGTTCATCAGCACATAGCTGGGAGAACTGGTCTCGTACATATCCATATACCGCTTGATCTTCGGCGCCAAAGATGCGTCATATACCTGCACACCGGCAGTTTGGGTCAACGCCGGCAGGGTCTTGTGATAAGAGCAGATCACCGCGTCCCCCTCCATACGGCCGGGCAGCCAAGGGGCCAGCCCCAGGTGTGCGCCGTGGGCTGCGTCCACCACCAGCGGCACCGAGCAGCGCAGACGGGAAATATAGCCCTCGTATGTAGGCGAGGTCACCACCACCGCTGCCACCTCCGGGTGGGCAGCCAGCGCCTTATCCAGCGCGGCCTGGGTCACGCGGGTATAAAAACCGGTGGCCGGGTCAAACTCCGGTTCCACATAGTGCACCTGCAACCGGTTCAAAAAGCAGGCGTTATACACCGCCTTGTGGCAGTTGCGGGCAATGAGAATTTCGTTCCCCGGCTTGCACAGGGCGGATATGGTCGCCAAAATACAGCAGGTAGAGCCGTTGACAGAGAGAAAAGACGCCCCCGCACCATACAGCGCTGCCAAATCCCCTTGCAGCCGGGCCAATAAGCCGGTGGGGGCGTGCAGATCATCGTAGCCGTCAATTTCCGTAATATCAATTTCCGCACCCGGCAAACGAAAATCCGGGTTGCGCTTGTGTCCGGGCATATGGAACGGATAGCGCTCTAAGTGCGCCAGCGCTTGATCAAGCCGCATAAGCTGTCACCCTCTCTTTTTGATAAATCGCAATGTTCAGCAGCACCACACCGGTGAGCACCGGCGCCGCCTCGGTCAAGCCGGTCTCTTTGTAGATCAGCAGCAAAAGCAGATCGCCGATCATCAGCGCCGCCCAAAACACCGTGGCGCACTGCCAAAACCGCCCTTTTTTGAATGGAAACAAAAAGCACAGAAAGATCGCTACCCCGCTGAGCACGGAAAAAGCCAGCGACCCGATACAGTGCAGCAGCCACAGGGTGTGCCGCTCAAAGTCAAAAGGACAGCACACCGTCAGCGCCATACCCACACCGGCAGGCAGCAACAGACCGTGGCACAGTCCCCTGCGCTTTTGCCTATTATACACGGTATAGAGCAAAAGGTAAAGTACGCCATAAGTGCCCGCGCCCCACAGGGCAAACAACACCGGGTGATCCAGCCCGATGGTGGAGAGCGCCCCGGCGTTGGTGCGCGGGTCCGCAAAGTGCATATACCCTACCGTAAAACCACAGTATAACGCGGAAATCAGCGAAATCCAAATTTTTTTCATAAAAACCTCAAAAAAATCAAAATTTCTTATTGACATTTTACTCCCCCCGTGGTATTATGTCAATGCTGTTTCGGACAGCACCGCAGATCAAGCCTTTTGGCTCTGCCTCGCCCGCTCTTGGCGTGTAAAAATTTAGAGCAAATTGAATATGCGGATGTGGCGGAATTGGCAGACGCGCTAGATTCAGGTTCTAGTGAATGCAAGTTCATGTGGGTTCAAGTCCCGTCATCCGCACCAAACAGGTAGCTTTCCGTA
>CAVHPP010000011.1:0-60814 GCA_963638105.1 Agathobacter rectalis | reverse complement strand
GCCTTATACTTCTGTGACCGGCTGTCTTTTTTCTCCAGCGGAGCAGCACTTTTTCTCCGGCGTTGCAGTACTTATTGCAGTACTTGGTAATGCGAGGTATAGAAAAAGCCGGGCAGTTTTGATCTGCTCGGTCAGGCCTGTGGGCTCGGTAGATTGAATTTGTGTCCGGTGCCTTGAAGACATGCAAAACACCGGACGACGCAATCAACATCTTAGAGGCTTTGCGCTTCTAAGTAAAAAAGTAGATGGCGGTCGGCAACCCGCCATGGGTGTAGGCTGCCCGGGTAGGTGGCTGCCCGAGCCGCAGAAAGGAAAAAACACAAGGAAGTAAAAAAATGAAAATAGGAGTACAAAATGTATAATTATGAGCATATATGCAAGACGGCCACCCGCCTTACAAGCCTACTGTACCACGCTCCGCAGTAAAGTGCAATGAAAATCTGTTCCGGGTCGTTTTACTGTACCAAAAATGACCCTGTGAGCCGCGAAAACAGAATTTTCCGTTGACTGCCGGGACAGGTGGCGGCTTTTGCTTTTGCACCGGAAAAGCTGCGCCGGCCGCTGCTCTTGGCTGCTGTGGCTGCGTCCACTGCCAGCCTGGTTCTGACCGTAAAGAACATCAAGACTCGGGTGCGTCAGTGACCGACAATCCCTGCATAAACGGCGTATTGCCAAAACAGAAAAAAGCCAATCGGGCGTCTTGCTCGGTTGGCTTTTTGCTTGCTTATTTTTCCGCTTTCATCAGATCCTTGATTACTTCCCCGGCCAGGATCAGGCCCATCACGGAGGGCACAAAGGCCACGCTGCCGGGCGTGCTGCGGCGGCCGGGGTGGTCCGAATCGCCCTGTCCGGCGCCGGTGGTGGGAATAGGCGGTTCCTGGGAGTAGACCACCTTTAGGTGGTGAATGCCCCGCTTTTTCAGCTCCCGGCGCATGACCCGGGCCAGCGGGTCCATTTTCGTTTTAGCCAGGTCCGCCACCTGAAAGCCGGTGGGGTCCAGCTTATTCCCGGCGCCCATGGCGCAGATGATGGGCACGCCGGCGGCGTGGCAATGGGTCACCAGCGCCAGCTTGGCGCTCATGGTGTCTACCGCGTCCACCACATAATCGTATTGGTTAAAGGGAAAATCCGCCGCCGTTTCCGGCAAAAAGAAGCAGTTGTGCTTGGTAATTTTGGCCGCCGGATTGATGTCTAAGATCCGAGCCTCCATCGCGTCCGTCTTGTACTGCCCCACGGTTTTGGTGGTGGCGATGATCTGGCGGTTGATATTGGACACGGCCACCGTGTCGCTGTCGATCAGATCCAGGTGCCCCACGCCCGTACGGGCCAAAGCCTCGCACACATAGCCGCCTACGCCGCCAATGCCGAATACCGCCACCCGCGCGGCGGCCAGTCGCTCCAGAGCGCTGCTGCCCAAGAGTAATTCTGTTCTGGAAAATGCCTGTTCCATAGCGAATACCTACCTTTTTAATAGACTTATTATACGGCAAGGGTTCGGCGCTGTCAACCGGCTTAAAAGATAGACGAAATTCCGATTATGTCCTATATTGATAAATCACATTAAAAAGTTCGATAAAACTTTAACGAAAAATATTGCACACTGTCGCTTTCTTATGTATAATCAGAACGATAAGGACAGAAAGCTCCGATGATCCTGTACGATGAACCCATTGACCGGCCGTCGCTGGATACGCTCGCCGCTTTGGCGGAAACAATTCGCAGCACCACAGACGCCCTCAATCATATTTTGGACGATGTGCTGCTGGACTGCAAATCCTGCAACCTAAAGCCCATCTGCGACCAGGTGGAGGGTATGCGAGAACTGCACTTCAGCCGCCAAAAGGCCAAGCGGGGCAAAAAAGGATAAAAAAAACGACCGTGCCGGCACACTGTGTGCAGGCACGGCCTTTTTTAGTTGCGCCGAGGCAGGGCGGTATGTTATAATAAGGGTATAAAATAGAGGGGGTTCTGTATATGAAACGGATTTTTTGCGCACTGCTGGCCGGTGCGCTGACTTTGGGCGCCGCCTTGCCGGTGCAGGCTGCGGACACACCGGTGCTGCGTGTGGCGGCAGACGCCAAGCAAACCGCTATTTCAGATCATTTGTACGGTGCGTTTATTGAGGATATCAGCTACGCCTGCGACGGGGGCTTGGTGTCCAATTTGGTGAATAACGACAGCTTTGAGTACGCCTCTGCGCCTACCACCGGCTGGGTGGCGGATGGGTTGGAGCTGACCACCCAGGGCGACCTGCCCCTGAATAAGAACAACCCCACCTACGCCAAGCTGACGGTGGACGGCAAGGGCAGCCTGACCAACCTGGGCTTTACGGAAATTTATAAATACAAGACGGATAAATATGATAAAAAGAAAGCCAACACGGCGGATATGGGCTTTGTGGCGGACCAGGTGTATGACCTGAGCTGCTATGTGCGCTCCGGCGGCTTTACCGGCACGGCGCAGGTGTATTTGGACTGCGGCGACGGCAAGCAGACGGCGGTGCAGCTGGATTTGAGCAAAACCGGCGGCGCCTGGAACAAGCTGACCGTGCCCCTGACCGCCAGTGCCAGCAAGGACGGTGCCTTGGTATTCCAGCTGGAGGGTGAGGGGACTTTGTACCTGGATTTTGTTACCCTGGTGCCCCAGGGCAGCTACGGCTACGACAGCGACAGCTGGAAGTATACTACCCTGCGCAGCGATCTGTTTGCTGCACTGCAAAATCTGCACCCGCGGTTTATCCGCTTTCCCGGCGGGTGTCTGGCAGAGGGTGGCAGCCTGGATCAGCTGTATAATTGGAAAGATACCATCGGCCCCTTGGAGGAGCGCAAGCAAAGTGAGAACCTGTGGAAGGACGACAACGGCCGGGATTATAACAACACCAACGCCATGGGCTACCACGAGTATTTCCAGCTGTGCGCGGACCTGAACGCGCTGGCGCTGCCTATTGTGAATGTGGGGCTTAGCTGCCAGCCCCGGGCCGCTTATGACGACCACGCGGCAGCGTATGCCAAACTGCGCATGACCGACGCCCAGTGGGAGACATATTTGACGGAAAAGGTGGGTCTGGACGAAAAGGATACCGACGCCCGCACGGAATATACGGACAAAATCAAAAAGCTGAACATAAACAGCGCCGCCGATTGGGAGGCGTATTTGGACACCATCGCTCTGCGCCCGGGCACGGATGCGTGGGACAATTATGTGCAGGATGTACTGGATTTGATCGAGTACGCCAACGGCGATGCCACCACCAGCTACTGGGGGGCTCTGCGGGCGGCCAACGGCCACGCCAAGCCCTTTAATCTGCAATATATCGGTTTGGGCAATGAGAACTGGGGCGCCGTGTATGAACGCAATTTTAAGGCGCTTTACAAGGCGGTAAAAGAGAAATATCCGCAGATCACCGTGATTTCCTCTGCCGGTACTTACCTGGAGGGGGACGCCTACGACGGCAATATGGCGTGGATTGACCGGGAATTTAAGGACACGGTAGTGGACGAGCATTATTATACCTATGACGGCTACCTGTTTGACCACAATGATCGGTACGACAGCTTTGACCGCTCCGGTGCCCATGTGTTTGTGGGCGAGTACGCCGCCACCTCTGCCGGAATCGGTACCATAGAGACCAAGAGCAATATTTGGGAAGCGGTGGAAGAAGCCAGCTACCTGACCGGCTTGGAACGCAACGGCGATGTGGTGGATATGGCCTCTTACGCCCCCACCTTTGCCAAGGTCAATGCCCAAAGCTGGAATGTGAATCTCATTTGGTTTGACAGCCGCCAAACGGTGCTCACCCCCTCCTATTATGTGCAAATGCTCTTTGCCAATAATGTGGGTACGCAGTATGTGCACGCCGCTTTTGACGGCGGAAGCACGGTACAAGATGGGGTGTACCAGTCCGTTACCTGCGACCCGGAGAACCAGGTGCTGTATGTTAAGCTGGTGAATACCTCCGGCAAGGATCGGACGGTGAATGTGCAGCTGGACGGTTACAAACCGAATGCGGTTTCCGTTCAGAGCCTGCAAGGCAAATTTAAGTCTGCCTGCAATGAACTGGACAGCAATACCACTGCGCCCACCCAAACGGAGCTGACCCCCGGCACGGACCTCCGGGTGGAGCTGAGCAAGTACCAGGTGAGCGTGGTGCAGGTGGCCTATGGCAAAAACAGCGGTGCGGATTTGTATAAATTGCCGGAAAAGGCGACCCCCACTTTGTCGGACGGTGGCAAGTTGTATCTGCCTCCGGCTACGAAGGGCATTGCTTTTGGCGCGGTTTTCGGCACTGCCGCTGTGTTCGGGGCCGTGGTGCTGCTGATTCACCATAAAAAGAAAAAGCAGGGGAAATAAAAAGCCTCCCTTTACAAGGGAGCCAAATAAGGAAAACAAAAGGCGTACACCGGTTTTGGTGTGCGCCTTTTTCTATTATATTTTAGATATGAAAAAACGGGAAGCGGCTTTTGCTGGTGTCGCGGCCTTTTAGGTACACGGCCTCCACCGTGGCGGTGGGGTCCTTTAGAATGTTTTTGTCCAAGACGGCAAAGTCGGCACTTTCGCCCACAGCCAGTACGGTGCAGGCGGCGTCCTTGCAGTCCACCCGGATCAGGTCGTTTACTGCCGGCAGTACCGCCTTGCCCTCCAGATCCACCACCTTGGCGTCCCGGTAACACAGGGGCGTATTGTAGCCGATATAGGCAATCTTGCCCTTGTCCTCTACCAGCACACTGTAAGTGAGGTTCTCCTCATTCAGGGAGATGAAATCTGCGTTTGTATATACAACCATGGTCTGCTCCTTACTGCGCCAGCGCGTCTGCCAGTGCGGCCAGCGCGGTGTGGTCTGCGTCCTTTAAGGCGGCACGCACGGTAACGGTGCCCGGCAGCAGGGTGATGGCTTTCATCTCCTCCAACTGGGCGGTCATGGTGCGGGCGGCGCTGGGCGCCCAGCTTCCGTTTTCAATCAAGGCCACGGTGCGGTTTTGGTAACTCTTGCTCTTTAAGTGGTGCAAGAAGTCCGCCATTGACGGGAACACCCCGCCGTCATAGCTGGGGGCGGCGCATACCATTTGGCTGTACTGAAATGCTTTTGCTACTGCCTGTGCCAAATCCGTGCGGCTCAGGTCCGCGATTTCCACCGTTACGCCACGGCTTTTCAGTTCCTCCGCCAGCAGCAGAGCGGCTGCCTTTGTGTTGCCGTAAATGGAGGCGTAGGCGATGAACACACCCCGGGTTTCCGGCTGATAGCTGCTCCAGGTGTTATATAGGTGCAAGTAGGGGGTCAGGTCCCCTTGCAGTACCGGACCGTGCAGTGGGCAAATAGTGGCAATATCCAGGGCAGCGGCTTTTTTCAGCAGGGTCTGCACCGGCGCACCGTATTTGCCAACGATATTGATAAAGTAGCGGCGGGCTTCCTCCGGCCAAGGCTCGTCCGTGCCTACGGCGCCGAATATGCCAAAGGCGTCTGCGCTAAAGAGCACCTTTTCCGTTTGTTCGTAGCTGACCATCACCTCCGGCCAGTGCACCATGGGTGCCAGCACAAAGGTCAAGGTGTGGTGACCCAGCTCCAGCGTGTTGCCCTCTTTCACCGACAGGGTCTCGGTGCCTGCCGGCAGGTCGAAGAATTGTGGCAGCATAGCCAGCGCCTTGGCGCTGAGCACCAGGGTGGCGCCGGGATATTTCTCTATGGTCAGTTGCAAACTGCCGGCGTGGTCCGGCTCTAAGTGGTGCACCACAATGTAGTCCGGGGTGCGCCCGTCCAGCACAGCGTCCACCTTTGCGGCCCAGTCGTCATATTTGCGTTTGTCCACCGTGTCCAGCAGGGCAATTTTGTCATCCAGCAGCAGGTAGCTGTTGTAGGACACGCCGTGGGGCACCGGGTACTGGCTTTCAAACAAATCAATGTCTGTATCGTTGACGCCGACATAGCGGATCGCGTCAGAAATGGTCAATGTAGATCACCTTTCTTCCTCACATTGCCTTTAGCATAGCATAAATGATCGGGAAATACAATGCCGGGGCGCAAAAAAGCCGCACTGCTCAGGGTGAAGCGGTGCGGCTGTCTTGCAAAAAAGATTTACATCAGGGAGAGATACAGCTGTTTGATCTCCTCTACGCTGGTGTCTCTGGGATTGCCGGGACGGCAGGCGTCGTCATAAGCGCTTTGCGCCAGGAAGTCCACATCCTCCGGCTTTACAATGTCTTTCAAGTCGGCGGGGATACCTACATCCTGGGACAGCTGCTTTACAGCGTCCACAGCAGCAGCGCGAGCCTGGTCCAGAGTCATATCGTCCACGCCCTTAACGCCCATAGCCTTGGCAATATCCCGGTACTTCTCACCGGTGGCCGGTGCGTTGTAGGCCATTACGGTGGGCAGGATAATGGCGTTGGCTACGCCGTGGGGGGTGTCATACACAGCGCCCAGCGGGTGTGCCATGGAGTGCACAATGCCCAGACCCACATTGGAAAAGCCCATACCGGCAATGTACTGACCCAGTGCCATGCCCTCCCGGCCCTCCGGGGTGTTGGCTACGGCGCCGCGCAGGTTCTTACTGATGATCTCAATGGCTTTCAGGTGGAACATATCGCTCATTTCCCAGGCAGCCTTGGTGATATAGCCCTCAATGGCGTGGGTCAGTGCGTCCATACCGGTGGCGGCGGTCAGGCCCTTGGGCATGGAAGCCATCATCTCCGGGTCCACAACGGCCACGACGGGAATGTCGTGCACATCTACGCACACCATTTTGCGGTTCTTCTCCGTGTCGGTAATCACATAGTTGATGGTTACCTCGGCGGCTGTGCCGGCAGTGGTGGGAACGGCGATGATCGGCACCGCCTTCTTGGTGGTGGGCGCCACGCCCTCCAGGGAGATTACATCGCTGAACTCCGGGTTCTCAATGATAATGCCAATGGCCTTGGCGGTGTCCATAGAGGAGCCGCCGCCGATGGCGATAATGCAGTCTGCGCCGCTGGCCTTAAAGGCGGCCACGCCGGTTTGCACATTCTCCACCGTGGGGTTGGCCTTGATCTTGCTGTAGATCTCGTAGTCAATGCCGGCGTTCTCCAGCACGTCGGTCACTTTCTTCGTTACATTAAATTTGATCAGGTCCGGGTCGGAGCACACAAAGCACTTTTTGAACCCGCGGCCTTTCACTTCACCGGCGATCTCCCGGATCGCACCGGGGCCGTGGTAACTGGTCTCATTCAATACAAATCTGTTTGCCATAACAAATTACCTCTTTTGATTGAAATTTCGGCGGCTTTTTCCGCCGTTTGCAAGTTCAGTATAGCGCTGTGATAATTTTTTGTCAATCCGGCGGTGGAGGAATTCATAAATAATTTACACTGTGTGCAGAATTGCGCAACAGCGTGCAAAAATTCTGGAAAATACGGCAAAATATGTTAAAATAGTATCAGAGGATGGCGGTCATCGCCTTTGGGTTTGTTCTACAAAAAACAGCCAAAATCCCCTTGACAAAAGGTCATTTTCCGTGTATAATCCAAATTGTAATGAGTACAAGCTGGTAATGATTACAACAACTGGTCAAAATTCCCAAAAACTTTAGCCGGAATGGGCAAAATACTTATACAATTTGGGTTGAAATTCAAGACGATTTGTTGTATATTATTAGCGATTTGCGGACAGGTGCGTCAAATTGCGTCTGTTTTCGCAATTTCAACTATGCCAATCATTAGTTTCATATTTAGCAAACAAATACTGTAGGAGGTAATACGATGGTCAATTTTGAACAATGGAATGGCTTTGACGGTTCCCTCTGGAAAGAGGAAGTCAATGTAAGAGACTTCATCCAGAAGAACTACAAGCCCTATGATGGTGATGAGCATTTCCTGGCAGGACCCACGGACGCTACCAACAAGCTGTGGGGCGTGTTGCAGGGTCTGCAAAAAGAAGAGCGCGCCAAGGGCGGCGTTTTGGATATGGATACGGAGATCGTGTCCGGCATTACTGCCCATGAGCCGGGCTACATCAGCGAGGATCTGAAGGACCTGGAGGCTGTGGTCGGCCTGCAGACCGACAAGCCCCTGAAGCGTGCCTTTATGCCCTATGGCGGTATCAAGATGGCGGAGCAGGCTTGCACCACTTACGGCTATGAGCCGGATCCGGAGCTGCACAAGATCTTCACCGAGTATTGCAAGACCCATAACCAGGGTGTGTTTGACGCTTATACGCCCGAGATGAAGAAGGCGCGCCACAACAAGATCATTACCGGCCTGCCGGATACTTACGGCCGTGGCCGTATCGTCGGCGATTATCGCCGTGTGGCTCTGTACGGTATCGACTTCCTGATCGAGCAGAAGAAGGAAGACTTTGCCAACTGCGGCAGCGGTTCTATGACCGACGACATCATCCGTCAGAGAGAAGAGCTGGCTATGCAGATCAAGGCTCTGGGCGAGATGAAAGTCATGGCCGAGAAGTATGGCTTTGATATTTCTCAGCCTGCAAAGAATGCAAAAGAGGCTGTGCAGTGGCTGTACTTCGGCTACCTGGCTGCCATCAAGACCCAGAACGGCGCTGCTATGAGCGTTGGTCGTGTGTCCACCTTCCTGGATATCTACATTGAGAGAGATCTGGAAGCCGGCACCCTGACCGAGAGCGAGGCCCAGGAGCTGATCGACCACTTGGTTATGAAGTTCCGTATGGTGAAGTTCGCCCGTATTCCCTCTTACAACCAGCTGTTCTCCGGCGACCCGGTATGGGCCACCCTGGAAGTTGGCGGTATCGGCGTAGACGGCCGTTCTATGGTTACCAAGAACGACTACCGTTTCCTGCACACTTTGGAGGATATGGGTCCCTCTCCGGAGCCGAACCTGACTGTTCTGTATTCCTCCGCTCTGCCTGAGAACTTTAAGAAGTACGCGGCAGACATTTCTATCCGCACCAGCTCCATCCAGTATGAGAACGACGATGTGATGAAGCCGGTATGGGGCGACGATTACAGCATCTGCTGCTGCGTATCCGCTACCCAGACCGGTAAAGAGATGCAGTTCTTCGGCGCAAGAGCCAACCTGGCTAAGTGCCTGCTGTACGCCATCAACGGCGGTGTTGATGTAAAGACCGGCCAGCAGGTTGGTCCCGAGTACAAGCCGATCACTTCCGAGTATCTGGACTATGATGAGGTTATTGAGAAGTATGACCGCATGATGGACTGGCTGGCTGATCTGTATGTGAATGTGCTGAACCTGATCCAGTACATGCATGATAAGTATTACTACGAAGCTGCCGAGATGGCTCTGATTGATACCGATGTGCGCAGAACTTTCGCTACCGGTATTGCCGGCTTCTCCCACGTGGTAGACTCCCTGAGCGCCATTAAGTACGCTAAGGTTAAGACCATCCGCAACGAGGACGGCATTGTGGTGGATTATGAGACCACCGGCGACTTCCCCCGCTACGGCAACGATGACGACCGTGCAGACCAGATCGCTGTATGGCTGCTGAAGACCTTCCTGGCTAAGATCAAGAAGCACCACACCTATCGTGACTCCGAGCCCACCACCTCTATCCTGACCATTACCTCCAATGTGGTATATGGTAAGGCAACCGGTGCTATGCCTGACGGCCGTAAGGCCGGCGAGCCGCTGTCTCCCGGTGCAAACCCGGCTTACGGCGCAGAGCAGAACGGCCTGCTGGCCTCTCTGAACTCCGTTGCCAAGCTGCCTTATGAGTGGGCACTGGACGGTATCTCCAACACCCAGACCATCAACCCGGACGCCATCGGCCATGACGAGCAGGAGCGCATCAACAACCTGGTACAGGTGATGGATGGCTACTTTGATCAGGGCGCGCATCACCTGAATGTGAATGTGTTCGGTAAAGAGAAGCTGATCGACGCTATGGAGCACCCGGAGAAGGAAGAGTATGCAAACTTCACCATCCGTGTATCCGGTTACGCCGTGAAGTTCATTGACCTGACCCGTGAGCAGCAGATGGATGTTATTGCCCGTACCTGCCACGACAGAATGTAAGCGGCTGATCGCTTATGATCGGTAAAATTCATTCCATAGAGACCTTCGGGCTGGTAGACGGCCCGGGGGTGCGCTATGTGCTCTTTTTGCAGGGCTGCAATATGCGCTGCAAATATTGCCACAACCCGGAGACTTGGGATCCGGCGGCAGAGAAGATGAGCCTGTCCCCACAGCAGATGTTTGATAAGGCTTATCGTTATCGCAACTACTGGACCAAGAAAGGTCAGCCCAACGGCGGTATTACCGTCAGCGGGGGCGAGCCGCTGCTCCAGATCGACTTTGTAACGGAGTTCTTCTCCATTGCCAAGGCCCACGGGGTGCATACCACGCTGGACAGCTGCGGTTCCGCATTCAGCCGCAAGGAGCCGTTCTTCTCTAAGTTCCAAAAGCTGATGGAAGTGACGGACCTGGTGATGCTGGACTTAAAGCAGACGGACAGCGAAAAGCACAAGGAACTCACCGGGCGGGACAACGCCAATATTTTGGATATGGCCCGCTATTTGTCGGAGATCGGCAAGCCCATGTGGATCCGGCGGGTGCTGGTGCCCGGCCTGACCGATGACCCGGCAGAGTTGCAGCAGTTGAAAGACTTTATCGACAGCCTTTCTTCCGTGGAGAAGGTGGAGATCCTGCCGTACCATACGCTGGGGCTCTTTAAGTGGCAAAACCTGGGGATTGAGTACCCGCTGGAGGGTGTACCTGTGCCCACACCGGAGCAGGTGCAGCAGGCGGAGACTATCCTGGGGATCGCAAAATAAAACAAACGGCATTGCAATTTTGGTTGCAATGCCGTTTTTCTTTTTTGTTGATTTATTTGTTTTGCATCGTGTGCATCAATCCCTCTGTCGCTGTGCGACATCTCCCCGCACCGCGGGCATTTTGACAACCGGTTGGCCGTAGGGGCGGATAGCATCCGCCCGCTGATCAATACTTTCGCCCCATTAGAACACCACGCCCAGGGCGTCGATCACCTGCTTTTTGTAATCCAAAAATTCCGGAGTCAGGTTAAAGTCCCGCCGCCGGGGTTTCGGCTCCGCAACGGTGATCTGGTGGGTGATCTTGCCCGGTCGCCCGCTGAGAATGAGGATGCGGTCGCTGAGCAGCACCGCCTCGTCAATATCATGGGTGATAAAGATGGTGGACAGCTTGATCTCCTCCATCACGGACAGATACCACCGGTGCATGGCGGATTTGGTGATGGTGTCCAGGGCGCTGAACGGCTCGTCCAGCAGGGCCACCCGGTCACCGGCCAGGTAGGTGCGCAGCAGGGCCGCTCGCTGGCGCATACCGCCGGACAATTCCGCCGGGTACTGCTGCTGGGTGCCCTCCAGACCGAACTGGGCAAAGTGACTGCCGGCTTCTGCCCGGGCTTCCTTTTTGGATTTGCCGGAGAGCAGCAGCGGTAGGGACACATTGTCGATGATCTTCTTGTAGGGCAGCAGCAGGTCCTTTTGCAGCATATAGCTGATATGACCCGGCTGGCCGGTAATGTCCTGCCCGCCCAGCACCACCCGGCCGCTGTCCGGCCGGTCAATGCCGCTGATGCAGTTGAACAGGGTGGTCTTGCCGGCGCCGCTGACCCCCAGCAGGGAGATTAACTCTCCCTGCTGCAAAGTCAGGTTTACGCCGTCCAAAATCACCTTTTCGTCAAAGCTTTTTTTAATGTTTTCTGCGGATAAAATGTCCATCTCTTATGCCAGGTAATCGTTGGTAAAGCCTACATTGCTGCTGATGTCTTTCTCCACCAGCTTGTTGTCCGTCAGCCACTTGTAGAAGTTGTTCCAACGGGCCGGGTCAATGTAGCCCCATTTTTTGGCGTCGCTGATATACTGATCGGCCATCCACTTTTGGCTTTCCTTAACCAGTTCTTCGCTGCCGTTCAGAGAGCCGGTATCGTCGCTCTTAATGAGAATGTCCGCAGCCTCCTCCGGGTGGTCAATGGCGTACTGATAGCCCTTGGCAGTGGCAGCCAGGAATGCCTTGGCAGCCTGCGGATTTTCCTTTAAGAAAGTGTTGTTGGCGATGAGCACCGGGGTGTAGTAGTCAAAGGTGGCGTTCAGGTCCTTAATGTAGAAGAAGTCTACATCGATTTTGTTGACCTTGGCGTTGATACCGGCCCAGCCGTAGAATACCCAAATGGCGTGGTCCGGGTTCTGCTGCACATCCTGGGCCTCGGCGGTCACCTTGTTGGGGATCTGCTTAACCTTGCTCCAGTCGCCGCCGTCCTTGTTGACAATATTTTCCAGCATAGCCTTTTCAATGGGGGAGTCCCAGGTCAGGTAGGTGTTGCCTGTCAGGCCCTTGGGACGGTCCATACCCTGCCCGGCCTTGGAGATAATGCCGGAGGAGTTGTGCTGCAGCAGCGCAGCCACGGCGGTTACATCCATGGGGGTCTCAGAGGTAAAGGCAGGCGCCAGGGTATCCTGTGCGTCAACGGCAAATTGCGCTTTGTTGGAGCTGCACAGCTGGGTGGCGGTGCTGTTGTCCGGCGGCTGTACAATGCTCACATTCAGCCCGGCGGCCTCGTAGTAGCCTTTTTCCTTGGCTACGAACATACCGGTGTGGTTGGTGTTGGGGGTCCAGTCCAGGCAGACGGTAATGTCCGTCTTCTGTGCCGGTGCGGCGGTGGTGTCCGTTTTGTCCGCTGTTTTACCGCCGGAGCAGGCGGCAAAGGACAGCGCCATTACGCCGGCCAGCATACCGGCAAAAATCTTTTTTGCTTTATTCATCTTATTCTTTTCCTTTCGTTGTTTCTTTGTTTGCCCAGGGCATGGCCAGCCGCTGCGCCAGTGCCACCAGTGCCATCAGCAGCAGGCTGATGACGGAGATGAACACAATGACGGCAAACATTTTGTCAAAGGCATAGGCTTTCTTTACCCGGGTCATATAGACCCCCAGTCCCTCAAAACCGCCTAACCACTCGGAGATCACCGCGCCCACCACCGCATAGGAGGCGGAGATGCGCAACCCGGAGAAAAAGGAGCCGGTGGCGGAGGGCAGCTTGATGTGCCAAAACACTTGCAGTCGATTGGCACCCATGGCCCGCAGCAGATTGACCTCGTCCGGGTCCGCACTGCGGTAGCCGTCTAAGAGCCCAATGGAGATGGGGAAGAAGGTGGTGATCACCACCAGTGTGATCTTCGGCGCCATACCAAAGCCCATCCACAGCACCAGCAGCGGCGCAATGGCAATGGTGGGTATGGTCTGGGTAATGATGAGAACGGGATAGACGGCTTGATACAAAAAGTGAAAGCGATCCATCAGCGCCGACAGAATAAATGCCAGTGCCACGCCGATCGCCAGCCCGTACAGCGCCTCTTGCAGGGTCACCTTGGCCTGGGACATCATTACGGAGAAGTTGTGCACAAACGCCAGCCACACATCCGTAGGGGAGGGCAGCATGTAGGCGGGCACCACTTCAAACCCGGCGCAGGCGTACCAAATACCTAAGATCACCGCCAGTGCCAAAATGGGCGCCAGCTTATTGGTGGTGCTTTGTAATTTTTTGGTCAATGGTCAAAACCTCCCCTTCCGGGTTGTACACGATCTTGACATAAGCGGATACGCTGGGCGCACCGGCTTTAATGGCCACTTTTTGGCACTGCGTTACGATCTCCATCAGCTGATCGTAGCTTTCGCCCTCAATGGTGGTCTCAAAGGGGCCTACGGAGCAGTGCAGGCCGGTGCTCTTGATGTAGGCGATCACTTCGTCTACGATACGCACCAGTTCCTGGTCGTTGTCTGCCTTTGGCAGAACCTGAATGGCAACACTTGCTTTCATAAAAAAATACTCTCCTTTCAAGTGTTTTGGCGGTTGCCCGCCGGGGTGGGTGGCAATAAGTCAAAAGAAAAGCCCCATTCACGCAGAATGGGGCACAGTTGCAAATATCTAAGCAATCGTCTCTGCCGTGCGTGCTAGCGTACGGTTCAAAGGGTATGATCTCAGCCTTGCGGCACCCCTGACTTATTGATTTGAACAACTCTATTATACGGCGGCGCCGGGTCTTTGTCAATCCTGGATCACGCGCACCCGGATCACACCGTCGATCTTTTCAATATCCGCCACCACGCTGGCGCTGTAAGCGGTGTCTGTATCAATAATACTGTAAGCGATCTCGCCCCGGTTCTTATCGGTAAAGGCGGCAATGTTCATACCGTCCTTGCTGATGGTGTCCGTAATGGTGGCGATCATGTTTGGCTGGTTCTTGTGCACCACGGTCATGCGCGCAGCGCCGTTGGGACCCATGTGTACCGTGGGCAGGTTTACGCTGTTTTGAATATTGCCGTGCTCCAAAAAGTCAATCAGCTCTTCGGCACCCATAGAGGCGCAGTTCTCCTCGCTCTCCGGGGTGGAGGCACCCAGGTGGGGAATGGCGATCACGCCGTCCACATCAATCAGCTTAGCGCTGGGGAAGTCGGTAACATACGCGGCCATTTTGCCCTCTTCCAAAGCCTCCACCACATCGTCCGCATTGGCCAGGTCGCCACGGGCAAAGTTCATCACGCGCACCGTATCTTTCATCTTGGCAATGCTTTCGGCACAGATCAGCTCCTTGGTGTCCGGGGTCAGCGGCACATGCACGGTAATATAGTCTGCCAGGGGGAACACCTGATCCAGATCATTGTTGACGGTTACGCCCGGCTTGAGTACAGAGGCGTCCTTTAAGAACGGGTCGTAGCCGATCACCTGCATACCCAAATCCACGGCGGCGTTGGCCACCAGGCGGCCGATGGCGCCCAGACCGATCACTGCCAAGGTCTTGCCCTTCAGTTCCGGACCGGCAAAGGCGGACTTGCCCTTTTCCACCGTTTTGGGTACATTGTCGCCCTCGTCCTTAATGGTCTTGCACCAGTCGATGGCGCGGGTTACCTTGCGGCTGGCCAGGAGCATACCGCACAGCACCAGTTCTTTTACCGCATTGGCGTTGGCGCCGGGGGTATTGAACACCACAATGCCCTTTTGGGCGCAGTCGGCCACAGGAATGTTGTTAACCCCGGCACCGGCTCTGGCAATGGCCAGCAGGCTCTCCGGCATTTCCATATCGTGCATGGAGGCGGAGCGCACCATAATGGCGTCCGGCGTCGTTTCCGGTGCGTCCACGGTGTAGTTGGCAGGGTCAAATTTGTTCAGCCCCACCGGCGAAATTTTATTTAAGGTCTGAATGTGAAACATCAGCAGTTCTCCTCCTCAAACTTTTGCATAAAGGTCACCAGCGCCTGTACGCCCTCTAAAGGCATGGCGTTATAGATCGAGGCGCGCATACCGCCCACGGTACGGTGCCCTTTCAGATTTACCAGCCCGGCGGCTTCCGCTTCTTTAACGAATTTGGCGTCCAGATCGGCGTTGCCGGTGACAAAGGGCACGTTCATCAGGGAGCGATCCTCCGGCACCACGGTGCCGTGGAACAGCTTGGAGTTATCCAAAAAGTCATACAGCAGCTTTGCCTTTTCCCGGTTGCGCTTTTCCATCGCCTCCAGGCCGCCCAGCGCTTTGATCCACTCCAGCACCAGCTTGCAGATATAAATGCACCAGCAGGGGGGCGTGTTGTAAAGAGAGTCCGCGTCTGCTTGTACTTTATAGTCCATCATTACCGGGGTGGTGGGGCGTGCGTTGCCCAGCAGATCCTCCCGAATGATAGCCACTACCAGCCCGGCAGGCGCCACATTCTTTTGGGCGCCGAAGTATACCATGCCGAATTTGCTGATGTCCAGCGGTTGGGACAGGGCGCAGGAGGACACGTCTGCAATAAGCACCTTGTCGCCCACCGGCGGCAGCTCCTTATATACCGTGCCGTAAATGGTGTTGTTCATACAAATATACACATAGTCCGCATCGTCCCGGAAGTCGGCGGCTGCGGTCTTGGGAATATAGCTAAAGGTTTTGTCCGCAGAGGAAGCCACCGCCTGCACATCGCCGTACTTCTGGGCCTCCTGATAGGCTTTCTTGGCCCACTGGCCGGTGATGATATAGTCCGCCTTGCCGCTGCCGTTCATAAAGTTCAGCGGGATGGCGGAAAACTGGGCGGAAGCGCCGCCCTGTAAAAAGAGCACCTTGTAGTTGTCCGGCACTCGGTACAGCTCCCGCATCAGTGCCTCGGCGTCTTTGATGATTTTATCAAAGGTTTTAGAGCGGTGGCTCATCTCCATAACGGATTGGCCGCTGCCCCGGTAGTCCATCATTTCGGCGGCTGCGGTTTGTAACACCTGCTCCGGCAGGGTAGACGGTCCTGCACTAAAGTTCCATACTCTTGCCATAGTCAATATCTCCTTTGGATTTCAAATCGTGTACATACCATTATACGGTTGTTCATCTTTTTGTCAAGCGAAACCGGTGATTTTTGTAAGAAAAGCCAACAGATTGATAAATCATTAACGATATTGTGCAAATCGCAGCCAATGTTGGCGGAATTGCAGGACAGGTGTACAGTATTTGGCAGGTGTATTTTAAAATGTGGGCAGATAAAAGTGTGCGGGCTGTAACCGATCAGGCTCCCTTGTAAAGGGAGCTGTCAGCGTAGCTGACTGAGGGATTAACCGGCAGCCGCACCGCAATGAAAACAAAAAGAGCACCACGCGGGTGCTCTCATGCATTATTCTTTATTTCTGCTGCTGGTTCAGGGCGTTTTGCAGCATATTGTTCTGTTTTTTCGGTTTATAGGGGGGCGGGTTCTTCAGCTTCTTGGTCCACCGGTTGTTTTTGGCGGTGAGCTTGTTGATCTCGTGTACCGGACCGGCCATATATTCGGTCATATATCGGTCGGCGATCTCCATCAGCTGCGGATCATTCTTCATCTCGCCCAAAATGGTCACACCGATAATGTCCTGTACCTCGTTGGTACCGTCCTCGTAAATCTCGCCCAGTGCCTTAAACAGCTTCTTAATATCTGCCTCCCGGCCGGAGCGCATCACTTCCAGCACTCGGGGCGTACCGTATTCGGTAAAGAAGGTCTCCGGCAGGAACTCGCCGTAGGCGGCAATGTTGCGCTTGATCTCGTCTTTCATATCCGGGTACAGCACGCCAAAGCGGTTGGCCAGGGAGTCCACATCATAGCTGACCACGCCGTTCTTGGCCTTGGAGCGGGACACGGCCTTGGGCATTTTGATCTTGTCCAGGTCCGCCTTTTTCTTTTTGGCAAAGAGGGAACGCACTTCCTCGCTTACCTCGTTGGCTACGGACTTTACCTCTCGGTCGTCCAATGCGTCCGGCTCAAACAGCGAACGGGAGACGGTGCTCCACTGGGGGTTTTCTTTCTCATAGGCGCAGTCAAACTCCAGCAGCTGCTTGTCCGCTACATAATGCAGGCGGTATAGCCCGTTATCACCGGCAAAGGTCAGGGCGTCCTCCGCGCCTGCCTCGCGGTTAAAGTGCAATTCGGTATTGATGGCGGCAAGCTGCTTTTCCAGCGTTGCAAAAGCCTGGTTCAGTTCCATAGGGGCACTCCTTACTCGGTCATTTTTACTTGGTGCAAAGTATTATAGCATTTTTTGCCCTCTTTGTCACGCTTTTTTATGAAGTTAGGCAGAGGGTGGTTGGTTTTGCCGATATTTTTTTGAAAAAGGCATAGATTTTAATAGAAGATGACGGTTGCGCGGGCGTATCTTCTGTGGTACAATATTATAATCAATTTTGACTTAGGAGCAGTTTTGCATGAATAAAATCACATTGGGTGTGTTGTTCGGCGGCGTATCCTCCGAGCACGACATCAGCACCGTATCGGCAAAGGGGATCCTCTCTGCCATGGACAAAGAGAAATATAACCTGGTTTTGCTGGGGATCACCAAAGAGGGGCGTTGGTTCCTGTTTGATGATGATATTGACCTGCTGCCGGAGGATCGGTGGCTCACTTCTCCCAGTCTGGTGCCTGCCTGGATCAGCCCGGATCGAAGCGTGCACGGTGTGGTGACCGCTAAGGGCGACACCATTTATTTGGACGCCGTGTTCCCGGTGCTCCACGGCAAGAACGGCGAGGACGGCACCGTTCAGGGACTGCTGCAACTGGCGGGCATTCCCTTTGTAGGGTGCGACTCTACCGCTTCCGGTGTGTGTATGGATAAGGCGGTGACCAACGCCGTGGCAGACGCGGTGGGCATTGCCCAGGCCAAGTGGTGCGCCTACACCCGCTTTGCTTACGACAGCGACCGAGAGGGCTGCCTGCAAGCGGCGGAGGAGAAACTGGGCTATCCGATTTTTGTAAAGCCTGCCAACGCCGGTTCCTCTGTGGGCATTACCAAGGCTACGGATCGGGAGAGCCTGGTGCGTGGTATGGAAGTGGCCTTTGCCGAGGACAAGAAAGCAGTGCTGGAAGAATGTATCGTGGGCCACGAGGTAGAGTGCGCCGTCATGGGCAACGATACCCCCATTGCCGCCCAGGTCGGCGAGATCGTGGCAGCTGCGGACTTTTATGATTTTGACGCCAAGTATAATAATCCCCAAAGTGAGCTGCACATTCCGGCGGATCTAAGTCCGGAAAAGCTGGAAGAAGTGCGCGCGGCCGCTTTGCGTGCCTACGGGGCCATGGGCTGTGAGGGCCTGAGTCGTGTAGACTTTTTTGTCACCTATGACGGGGAGCGTGTGCTGCTTAACGAGATCAACACCATTCCCGGTCAAACCCCTATCAGTATGTACCCCAAGCTGTTTGAGGCGGTGGGTGTGCCGTACAGCGAGCTGATTGATCGGCTGGTGGCCTACGCCCTGGAACGGGGTGCCGTATGACGAAGAAGCAGACGGACACCCGGGATGTGGTACTGGAGATCGTGGGCACCCAGCGACTGAACGGCGACAGCGACAAGATTGAGCTGACCACCGTGGGCACGCTGCAAACGGAGCCGGAGGCGCTGGTGTTTCGCTACACGGAGCAGCAGGAGCCGCCGGAAGAGCCTGTTTATGTGCAGGTGCGCCTGCGCCGGGATCAAACGGAGGCGGAGATCCTGCGTACCGGCGCCTATGGCTCTTGCCTGACCATTGCCAGAGGGCAGCGGAATTTGTGCCGCTACGGCACCCCTTACGGCGATGTGCTCATGGGCATTTACGGCAAGGCGGTGGAGATTCAGGAGAATGCCGCCGACGGTCGGGTGCAGCTGCGTTATGAAATTGACATTAACGGCACTTTAGCCTCTAAAAATCAACTGAAAATCGACTACCGGATCACCGGGTCGCAAGGAGAATGAGCCATGTCTAAATTGGTTAAGCAAACGGAATTGGAATTAAAAGAGAAAATTATGGACGCTTTGGGTCGCGCCGTGGCGGACGGTGTGCTGGACGAAGCACCCCTGCCTGCCTTTATTATCGAAGTGCCCAAGGAGCGCCAAAACGGCGACTACTCCACCAATGTGGCTATGGCCGGTGCCAAGGCGTTTCACAAGGCGCCCCGGGTGATCGCCCAGGCCATTGTGGATCGACTGGATTTGGCAGACACTGTGTTTGACCGGGCAGAAATCGCCGGTCCCGGCTTTATCAATTTCTTCCTGGGTGACCGGTTTTATGCCGCTGTGTTGGAGGATTTGATGGCGCAGGGTGAGAATTACGGCCGCTCGGATTACGGCAAGGGCAAGCGTGTGCTGGTGGAGTTCGTCTCTGCCAATCCCACCGGGCTTATGCACATCGGCAACGCCCGTGGCGGCGCTATCGGCGACTGCCTGGCAGCGGTGCTGGATTGGGCCGGATATGATGTGCAGCGGGAGTTTTATGTGAACGACGCCGGCAATCAGATTGAGAAGTTCGCCACTTCCCTGGAAGTGCGCTATTTGCAGCATTATGACCCGGCGGTGGAGCTGCCGGAGGACGCCTATAAGGGCGTGGATATTGTGGAGCACGCCGAGAATTTCATTAAGGAATACGGCGACCGGTATGTGAACGCACCCTCCGAGGAGCGGCGCAAGGCGCTGGTGGATTACGCCCTGCCCAAGAACATTGCCGGGCTGGAGCGGGACCTGGGCGCCTACCGCATTCAGTATGACCGCTGGTTCAAGGAGTCTTCCCTCCATGGGGACGGCTCTGTGCAGCGGGTGATTGACGCATTGAAAGAAAAGGGCGTTACCTATGAACAGGACGGCGCCCTGTGGTTCAAGGCCAGCGAATTCGGCAACGACAAGGACATTGTGCTGGTGCGTGCCAACGGCATTCCCACTTATATTGTGCCGGATATTGCTTATCATTATAATAAGCTGGTGACCCGCGGCTATGATAAAGCCGTGGATGTGCTGGGTGCGGACCACCACGGCTATGTGCCCCGGATGAAGGCGGCGCTTACCGCTCTGGGGCTGGACGCAAACCGTCTGGACTGCGTGATTATGCAGATGGTGCGCCTGGTGCGGGACGGCGAAACCATTAAGCTGTCTAAGCGTTCCGGCAAGGCCATTACTCTGAATACCTTGCTGGAGGAAGTGCCCATTGACGCGGCTCGCTTCTTCTTTAACCTGCGGGAGCCGAATTCCCACTTTGATTTTGACCTGGAGCTGGCAGCCAGCACCTCTAATGAGAACCCGGTGTACTATGTGCAGTACGCCCACGCCCGCATTTGCTCTATTTTGCGCAAGGCGGCAGAGGAGGGCGTGACCCTGCGCACCCCCACTACCGCGGAGCTGGAGCAGTTGACGGCGCCGGAGGAGCGGGAGCTGATCCGCCACCTGGCCGCCCTCACCGACGAGGTGGTTACGGCAGCCAAGACCTACGACCCGGCCAAGATCACCCACTATGTGATCGACCTGGCCACTCTGTTCCACAAATTCTACAATGCCCAGCGGGTGATGGTAGAGGATGAGGGGCTGATGCAGGCGCGGCTGTATCTGTGCACCGCCGTAAAGAATACCATTCGCAATGTACTTACTATGCTGAAGATCAGCGTGCCGGAGCGTATGTAAGCGGCGCTTGAGGTGAAGCTATGAACAGAAAAATTTTGTACGCAGTGGGCGACCGTCTGCTGCGCTATGTGTACAAGAATCCTCGCCGCAATTTGGTGAAGCTGGTGAAGGTTGGCAAGCTGGTGGCCGGCAAAATGTTCCCCGCCAGCACTTTTACCAAGCCCATTGAGATCATTGAGGATGCGGACAATGTGTGGCACCAATTCCTGTTTCGCGGGCTGGACGAGGTGGACCCGGCTCTGTTTCGCCGCATTGCGCTGACCTTTGCCATTGATCTGGGCTACTTCGGCACCAAGACCCTGCGTGCCAACCGGGAGAAGGAGCATTGCAACATCCCTTGGGTGGTGCTGATGGATCCCACCAGTGCCTGCAATCGCCATTGCAAGGGCTGCTGGGCGGCAGAGTACGGTCATAAGTCCAACCTGACCTTGGACGAAATGCGCCGCATTGTGCAGGAGTGCAAGGCGCTGGGCACCCATTTCTTTATGTACACCGGCGGCGAGCCTCTGATCCGCAAGGCGGATATTATAACGGTAGCCAAGGAAAACCCGGACTGCCTGTTTTTAACTTTCACCAACGGCACGCTGGTGGACGACGCCTTTTGTGAGGATATGAAGACCTGCGGCAATTTGGCGCTGGCTCTGTCCGTGGAGGGCAGCGAGGAGACCACCGACGCCCGCCGGGGCGCAGGCTCCTATCGGGACACCATGGCGGCTATGGCACTGCTGAAGAAGCACGGCTGCCTGTTTGGCGTGTCCGTCTGCTACACATCGCAAAACTGCGAAGCGGTCACTTCCGACGCCTTTTATGACACCTTGATTGAGGCCGGTGCCCGCTATGCCTGGTATTTCCACTATATGCCGGTGGGCAGCGACGCAGATCAGAATTTGCTGCTCTCCCCGGAGCAGCGGGAGCATGTGTACCGTACCATTCGAGAGAAGCGGGACGGCAAGAACGGCAAGCCGATTTTCACCGTGGATTTCCAAAACGACGCGGAGTTTGTAGGCGGTTGTATTGCCGGCGGGCGTAATTACTTCCACATCAATTCCGAGGGCGACGCGGAGCCTTGTGTGTTTATCCATTACAGTGACTCCAACATTCGGCAAAAGAGTATTAAAGAATGCTTGCAGTCGCCGCTGTTTTACGAATATTACAAGGGTCAGCCCTTTAATAACAATATGCTGCGGCCCTGCCCCATGCTGGAAAACCCGGCGGCTCTGCGGCGGATCGTCAGCCAAACCGGCGCCAAGTCCACCAACTTCCTGGCTCCGGAGAGTGCCGAGGCGCTGTGCGCCAAATGTGACGCTTACGCTGCTGCCTGGGCGCCTACCGCCAAGCGCATTTGGGAGGAGAAAAGCCGCTTCCGGCCCTTTACCCAGTATTATCGGGACACCCCGGAGGGCAAAACGGACGGCGAGGTGCAAAAACTGCAAAACCTGCCCCTGCCTACGGAGAAATAAAAGAGAACATAAAATTAAAAAGCGCACGACCTTGTATGGTCGTGCGCTTTTGTGTGCGCTTATTCAAAATTGGTTTCTACGATCTTCAGCACCTGCTCCCGAGAGGGGAAGTCCACATAGGTGGTGCCGTAGTACACGCCTTTTTTCAGCGGATAGTCCATAAATTTGGTGTTGATATATTTGGCGTTGCGCCGCGGACCTTTCAGCCCACCGGCGGTGGACAGGTAGTTGATCACATACTGCCCGCCAAAGGCCGAGCGCTGCTCTAAGAACGGCCGGATCACCTGCGCCCAGCGGGGCTTGGGCTTGTATTTGAACCGATCCTGTATAATAAAGTCTGCCGTACCGGTGCACAGGGGCAGCGCCGTGGGCACCACCTCCGGCTGTTCCACCCAGGTGGAAAAGTCAATGCCCGTATTGTGGCGGGTAAAGTCCGGCTTTGGCTCCATTTTGCACCGACGGATCAGCACCAGCTTGCCCCGGGCGGCGCCCAGAGTGGGCACTCGATCCTCTAAGTACCAATAAGGCTCCTTGCCCTTAATGTAGGTATAAAACAGGTTGTCAAAGCACTGCTCGTTCTCTTTGCCGTTGTCGTTTTTAAACTGGAACACCACCGCCTCGCCCGGGCATTCGTCTAAAAAGCGGTAGCACTGGGACAGCACATCGCCCATATCCATCAGGTTGGCCCGGTGGCAGGAGTGGTTGTAGGCGGGGAATATGCCGTGCACCATGGTTAGGCACTTGCCGTCCGCCCGCACGCGAATATCCAGCGCTCGCACCCCCAGAAGCAGCTGTTCATAGACGGTTAGGTCTTGGCAGCAAAAGAAGTGGGGCAGTCGAATGTGCTGGGTTACGCAGTCGTGGGTGCCGCACAGGTTCAGCGCCAGTAGATCGCTGCCGTCCGGCAGATCCTGCATCCAATTTTTTAGTTCAATTCCCATTGTTATCACCGTCTTTATTTTAACATCTTTTGACAGGAATTGCAAATTTCTGCGGTATCGGTTATAATCAAGGGGAAGAGGGGGCGCTTTTTATGGTGCTTTTTGATGAGACGCGGGAGCTGAACCCGCAGGCGGACAAGACCAATGTGGCTTTGTCCTTTACCGTTCCGCCCGGGCTGACGGCCTTGCAGGTGGAATTTACTTACGATCCGCCCACCCCGCCGGAGCCGGTGGCGGTAGAGGCGGTAAAGGCCGCGCTGGCCCGGTATGCTCGGGCGGTGGTGCAAAAGGATCCGTATGCCTATTTGCCGGTGTATAATTTAGTCACCCTGTCTTTGGATGACCCGGCGGGCTATCGAGGCGCCGCCCATCGGCGGGCTACCGAGCAGTGCCATCGGCTGACGGCAGAGAGCGCGTCTCCCGGTTTTTTGCCCGGCGAATTGCGCCCGGGGCAGTGGCAGGCGATACTCAGCGCCCATTGTGTGCTGTGTCCGGTGACTTGCCGTGTGCGTGTGATCGGGGAGGGAACAGAATGAGTTATTTGCCTTGCGAACTCCATTGCCACAGCGTTCATTCCGACGGTGGCTTTTCTGTGGCGGAGCTGCTGCGCCGTGCGTATGACGACCACCTGGCGCTGATCGCTTTGACCGACCACAATACCACTTCCGGCCACCGGGAGCTGGACGACAGCATTACCCCCGCCGTGCCGGGTATTGAGTGGACCACCTTTTTTGGTCACATGCTGGTGCTGGGCACCCGGGACTTTGTGGACTGGCGGGACGCAGTGCCTGCCAATATAGACGACAAGATGGATCAGGTGCACGCGGCCGGCGGCCTGTGCGGCGTGGCCCATCCGTTCCAGCTGGGCTCACCTATTTGTACCGGCGGACGCTGGGCTTTTGATGTGCAGGACTGGAGCCGGGTGGATTACCTGGAGGTATGGCACGACGCCTTTGGCCCGGACAACGGCGAAAATATCCCGGCAACGGAGCTTTGGAAGTCTCTGCTGGACAAGGGTTATCATCTGCCCATCACCTACGGTCGGGACTGGCACCGCCAGTCGGATCGGCACTTTGGGGTCACCTATTTGAATATGGAAGAGCCAACGGCAGCCTGCGCGTTGGAGGCCATCCGTGCCGGGCGCACAGTGGTTAGCTACGGTGCCAAGTTCTTCTTTCGGGTGCACCGCTGGGGCGAGACTTACGGCATTGGCGATACCCTCAAGCGGGGGCGGGTGATCTTCAGCTTCTTTACGGATTTGCACGCCCGGCGTAAGGACGAGGGCGACGAGCCGGTAAGCTACGACACCATTCGTATTATTACCAATGGCAACAAGTGCGTGCTGGAGACAGCGGTTACCGAGCGCCACGCCCGGCTGACCCTGGAGCCGGGGCACTGGTATATTTGCGAGCTGTGGGGCACCGTTGGGGGCGAGAAGCAGCCCCTGGCCATTACTTCCCCCATTTATACAGAATAAAAAAGGCACCGTAACGGTTTTCGTTACGGTGCTTCTTTGCTTTTAGCGGCGCAGCAGGCGCTCCCGCTCTTTGTAGTCCGGCAGCACGCTTTCCACCAGCCGATAAAAGGCAGGGGAGTGGTCGTGGTGGCGAATGTGACACAGCTCGTGCACCACCACATAGTCTATGGCTGCCTGGGGGTACTGCATCAGGTAGAGGGAAAAGCAAATGCTGTTCTTCCCATTGCAGGAGCCAAAGCGCTTTTTTGCACTTGTGATCTTGATCCCGGTGGGGGTCACCCCCAGAATTTGGCTGTAATAGGCCACCCGAGGCGGCAGTTCCGCTTTGGCCCGTCGGCGCAGGGCTTCCACTTCCGCCTCCGTTAAGGGCGGGTGGGCCTGCAAGTAGGCGGCCCTTTCGGCTTTTTGCCGGCTGATCCAGTCCGCCTTTTGGGCGATAAAGTGATCAATGGCCCGGTCGGTGACCCACAGGGGCGCTTTGACGGCGATTTGCAGGTCATCGTCAATGGACAGCTCTATGCTCTTTCGCCGGGAGCGGGTAATGCGCACGCCCTCCATCAGCGGATCCAAATGGGGTTGGTGAACGCCCAGAAAAACGGCGGCAGATCGGCCACATCCGCGTGGAGATATTTTTCCTCCACCGTGTGGTACAGAGCCCGCATAGCCGGGCGGAAGGTGTAGTCGATTTCTGCTCGGATAAAGCCCGGTTGCCGAATTTCAAAATCCAGTTCCATCCGATCGCTGTTTTGTGCGGCGGTGTGTTCCAGGATCACATCGTTGTTGTTAAATACCTTGATGGTGTGGCCTTTTTTGAGCTTCGTCACCGCCACCTTGCCGGTCAGGCCGGGCGCGTAGGGCACCGTGTCGCCCACATTGGCGTCCCCCACGGTCAGGTAGATCATACTGGTGTCCGGTTTGTTGGTCACCACAGAGCGACCCTCTCGCAGTGCCTGCAAAACCGCTTCCTCTGTTTTGGCGGTGGCGTGCACAATGGTGGTGGGGTTGGCCAGCAGCTTCAGCGGGCCAATGTCTTTGTGAAAGTCAGAGCCGCCCACCGCTGCAATGTGGTTGCCTTGCAGCAGCTGGTTGTGCCACCAATTCATATTTTTAATATTATCCGAGTGCTGAATGGTGTTCCATACCTCCACGCAGTCAAAGCGGAAGTGCTCCAGATTCATGTGGAATCCGCACATAGAGCAAAACGGGTGATTGACGGAGATGGTGGCCCCTGCCGCACGGCAAGGCGCCAGCACCGCGTCATAGTCCGCCGTGGTCTTTAAGATATACGGCGGGTCCTGGGGCACCTTTTTGCCCCAAACATTGATGTGGCCCAGGTCGTCGGTGATCTCCTGGCCTTGCATCACCAGCAGATTTTTGTCCGTATAGCTGGCCTTTACGGTGTTGTAGTTGTGGTCGGTGATGATGGCGTAGTCCAGCCCTGCCTGTTGGCACGCTTCTACCAGCTGACCGGGGGTCAGCTTGCCGTCGCTGTTGCAGGTGTGCAGGTGGGTGTCGCCTTTGAGCCAAATGCGGTTTTCCATAATGTTCACTCCTGTATGCGTTCCTTGGATAAAATCTATCTGTATCGGCACCGGCCGATGGGGTTACGATTTGGGGGCGATCAGCGTTTCCAACCGGTCGTTGTCCCGGGCAAAGCGCCGCTGGCTCACCATCACCACCAGTGTGTCGCCTGCGTGGAGGGTGGTGTCGCCCTTAGGGGTCACGGCGGTGTCGCCCCGCTCAATGCTGACGATCAGGCAGTGACGGCCCCAGTCAATGTCTTTAATGCACTTGCCGTCCAGGGCACTGCCCAGGGGAAGCACATAGGTTTTGAGCACCTTTTCACCGGGACGGTTGCGGCGGGCAGCCGCCTTGTCCTCCGGGCGCAGCAGATTTTCCAGCAGCGCGGTGTAAATGGGCGTACTGCCCAGCAGATCTGCCAGGGTGTAGCTGGTCAGGCTCACCACCGCCAGAGGCAGCAGACTGTCCAGATTGCCGGTCATTTCAAATACCAGGATAATGCCGGTCATGGGCGCACGCACAATGGCGGCAAAGAACCCGGCCATAGACACCACCACCAGCTCCTGCCACAGCTCCGGCGCCAGCCCAAACCAGGCAATGGCCGCCTCGGCATAGATGGCGCCCAGGTAGGTGCCCAGGATCAGCAGCGGGAAGAAGATACCACCCGGCGCACCGGAGGCAAAGGACAGCAGGGAAAAAAGAAATTTGCCCAGCAGCAGTAAAATCAGAATTTTAATGGTGGGGTGCTCTTGCAGCAGCAGGGTCACCATGGTGTGGCCGCCGCCCAGCAGCTGGGGCACGAACAGACCCAGCACGCCGCTGCAAACAAAAATCAGCATCATACGCACCGGTGCTTTGATCTTGCCGATCCATTTTTGGCCCAGCAACATGAGGGCGTTGTAGCCCACGCCGGCCAGCCCCAGCACGATCCCTAATAGCAGCAGGATCCAGTAGCTCTTTAACGGAATGTCGGCGGTGGTGTAGTGGAACACCGTGTTTTGACCGAAAAACAGCTTGGAGATATAGTCTGCCGTAATGGTAGACACAATGCCCATGCACAGAATGTTGCCGTCCAGGGTTTTGTGAATCTCCTCCAGGGTGAACATCATGCCCGCCAGCGGAGCGTTAAATGCCGCCGCCAGTCCGGCACCGCCGCCGCAGCTGATCATGCGCAGCTGGGTGGTTTTGTCTGCCTTGGTAACCTTGGCCACCCCTTTGGCCGCCATGCCGCCCAGCTGAATACTGGGACCTTCGCGCCCCAGGCTCAGTCCGCTGAAGATGGACAGGGTGCCGCCGGCGATCTTCGCCAACAGAATCTGCCACCAGGGAGCGTCCAGGTGACCGCGAATCTCCCCGGTGATCTGGGGAATACCGCTGGAGGACGCCAGAGGCTGCCACCGCACCAGCCGAGAGACCAGGTAGCCGATCCCTGCCAGCGCCGCTAAGAACAGCGCAATGTACAGCGGCTTGCCGGCAATGGCGGTGAGTACCGCGTGGTTGGCGCTTTCCGCTTTGCTGAGCAGAAAGCGGTAGAGAGCGGACACCAAACCGGCAACCACGCCCACTTCCAGCCCTCGCACAATGAGAAAGAAGGTCTCTGTGCGGTGATATTCGATTTTGCGAAAGGTAGATTTTTCTTTTTTTCTCATAAATTTGCAGGCAAACGCCTATTCCCTTGTTGAAATTTACTAAATAATTATAGCATAAATTCGCCGATTTGCAAAAAAAGTTAAAATTTGGTGTCAACATACAAATCAACCTTGCAAATCGGGGGCTTTCGTATTATCATAATTCTATCATTTTATTTCTGTTTCGACAAGGATTTTAGAATGGAAGCATTAAAAAAGAAAATTCTCGCCGAGGGCGAGGTCTATGAAGGTAATATTCTCAAGGTGGATTGCTTTTTGAACCACCAGATCGACTTTCCGTTTATGAAAGAGGTGGGGCGGGAGTTCCACCGTCTTTATAAGGACGCCGGGGTGAACAAAATTCTCACCATTGAGGCCTCCGGCATTGCCGTGGGCAGCGTGGTGGCGCTGGAGTTCGCCTGCCCCTTGGTGTTTGCCAAAAAGAGCAAGACCAAGAACATTGCCGGCGATGTGTATAAGACCCAGGTGGCGTCCTTTACCCACGGCACCACCTATGATGTGATGGTGTCCAAGCGGTTTTTGACCCCGGAGGATCGGGTGCTGATCGTAGACGACTTCCTGGCGGTGGGCAATGCCCTGCGGGGGCTCATCGACCTGGTGCGCCAAAGCGGCGCTACCCTGGTGGGTTGCGGCACCGTGATCGAGAAGGGCTACCAGCACGGCGGCGATCAGCTGCGTGCCGAGGGCATTCGGGTGGAGTCCCTGGCCATCGTGGAGTCCATGGACCACACCACCGGGCAGATCTGTTTTCGGGATTAAAGCGGTTATAGGCACGCAAGTGCATGTAATAAATAATTACTATAGCGGAGGAAACAAAAATGAGAATGGCAAAGAAACTTGTTGCTGTTGTTCTTGCAGTTGTTTTGGTGGTTTGCGCGTTTGCAGGCTGCTCCAACAGCGGCGGATCAAAGAGCACCGAGAAAAAGGGCATGAGCGCAGATGTGATTGCGCGTGCGGACATTAAGTCGGATGTGACTGTTCCGAAGGACTTTAAAATCGGTCTGATCTGCCTGCACGATGAGAACTCAACCTATGACAAGAACTTTATTGACGCAATGAAGTCAACGGCTTCCGGCATGGGCCTTAGCGACGAGCAGGTTGTAATCGTAACCAATATCCCTGAGACGGGCTCCGATTGTTACGATGCTGCCGTTGATCTGGCTAAGAACAAGAAGTGTAATGTAATCTTTGCCGATTCATTCGGTCATGAGAGCAATCTGCTGAAGGCTGCAAAGGAATATCCCGATGTGCAGTTTTGCCACGCAACGGGTACATCTGCAAAAACGGCAGGCGTTAAGAACTTCCACAATGCATTTGCCGCTATCTATGAGGGCAGATATGTTGCAGGTGTTGCTGCCGGCATTAAGCTCAATGAGATGATCAAAGAGGGCAAAATCACTGCAGATCAGGCCGTTATCGGTTATGTTGGCGCCTTCACTTATGCAGAGGTTATTTCCGGCATGACTTCCTTCTATCTTGGCGCAAAAAGCGTTTGTCCTTCTGCAACCATGAAGGTTCGTTACACCGGTTCTTGGTATGATCAGGCTTTGGAGCAGGAAGCGGCTACTTCCCTGATTGAGCAGGACAAGTGCGTTCTTATTTCTCAGCACGCAGATTCACTGGGTGCACCCACGGCTTGCGAGCTGAAGGGCGTTCCGAATGTTTCTTACAACGGTTCCACCTATGAAGCAGGCAAAAATACATTCATCATTTCTTCTGCCATCAACTGGGCACCGTATTTTCAGCTGATCATTGAAAACACGGTGAAGGGCAAAGAAATCCCCACAAACTGGGTTGGCACGATTGCAACGAATTCCGTGGTACTCTCCGGTGTGAACCAGGATGTTGTTGACGGCGATTCCACCGTTGCAGAGCTGAACAAGGTAATTGACCAGCTGAACGCAGGCACACTGCATGTGTTTGATGTGAACAACTTTACAGTAACGGTTGACGCAAAGAACAAAGTGAATGCCAACGCAAAGGTTGACGAGAACAAACACCTGACGGAATATATGGCTGACATTGACGGCGACTATGTTGGCGACACCAATGTGGTTCACGACGGCTACTTCGATGAGTCCGGCGACAGCTTCCGTTCTGCTCCGTACTTCGATATCATTATTGATGGTATCACCAATATCAACACGAATTACGGCGGCTGATAATATCAAATAAAACGTAGACGGATACAAGGGGGCTTTTTTAACCCCCTTGTATCTGTATAATCTGCATCATTTGTCGGGAGGGCTACCTTGAACGCATTAGAGCTAAAAAATATTACAAAAACCTTTGGTGCTGTTTATGCAAATAAAAATGTCAGCATTGATGTTAAACAAGGGGAGATTTTATCCATTCTCGGCGAAAACGGCTCGGGTAAAACAACCCTGATGAATATGGTCGCCGGCATTTATTTTCCGGACGAGGGCCAGATCTTTGTTAACGGCAAAGAGGTGGTTATCAAATCACCTAAGGACGCATTTGACAACAAGATCGGTATGATTCACCAGCATTTTAAGCTGGTCGATGTTTTTACAGCTACGGAAAACATTGTTCTTGGAATTGAAAACGAAAAGTTCAACTTAAAGGAATCCAAAAAGAGGGTAAAAGCCATTACCGAAAAATATGGATTCGTTGTGGATTTAAACAAAAAAATATATGAGATGTCTGTGTCGGAAAAACAGACAGTCGAAATCATCAAGGTGTTGTACAGAGGCGCCGATATTCTGATTTTGGACGAACCTACGGCGGTTTTAACACCTCAAGAAACGAGAAAATTATTCGACGTTCTTCGCAAAATGCGCGAGGATGGAAAGTCGATTATCATTATTACCCACAAACTCAACGAGGTTCTTGAAATCTCCGACAGAGTGACCATTCTGCGCAAAGGCGAATTGGTGGGTACAGTGGATACAAAGGACGCAACGGAGCAGTCCCTGACAGAAATGATGGTGGGTCAAAAGATTGAGCTGAATATTCATCGGGACCAGCCGGAGAATGTAAAGGAAAGACTGGTTATTGAAGAACTTTCCGTTATCAAAAAAGACGGCACGGTGGCTCTTGATAATGTGCAGTTTACGGCTTACGGCGGAGAGATTTTGGGCATTGCCGGTATCTCCGGCTGCGGGCAAAAGGAGCTGCTGGAGTCCATCGCCGGCTTGCAAACCACCACAAAGAAATCAAGTATCTTATATAAGCCCGATGATTTGGGCCCGCAGCAGCTTGTAGGCAAAACACCAAAGGAAATCCGTAATTTGGGTATTGCCCTTTCCTTTGTGCCGGAGGATCGTCTGGGCATGGGTCTGGTCGGCAATATGGATATTGTTGACAATGTGATGCTCCGCTCCTATAAAGAGGGCAAGAGCGCTTTCCTGAACAGAAAAGCGCCTAAGAATAAGGCGGATGACATTATCAGCGAATTGGAGGTTGTTACGCCCAGCGCAAACACCCCGGTAAGGCGGCTTTCCGGCGGCAACATTCAAAAGGTGCTTGTGGGTAGAGAAATTGCGCTCCAGCCCAAGGTTCTGATGGTGGCATATCCTGTACGAGGACTGGATATTAACTCTTCTTATACGATCTATAATCTGTTAAACCAGCAAAAGGACGAGGGCGTTGCCGTGATTTTTGTCGGCGAGGATTTGGATGTGCTTTTGCAGCTGTGCGACAGAATCGTTGTGATGTGCTCCGGTAAGGTTACAGGTGTGTTAGACGCAAGAAAAACGACAAAAGAAGAAATAGGATTATTGATGACAAAGACGGGAGGCGCTGATATTGACAGGCAAGACTAAAACAAAGGAACCGCTTATCCGCATTTCTAAGCGCACCGATGTTTCATTCAAGACCGGAATTCTTGTAAGAGCCGTTGCAATTCTCCTGGCGCTGATTGTATGCGGAATTGTTACAAAGATTTTCACAGGGGACAACCCCTTATCCATTTTTAAGACGATCGTGTACGGCGCTTTCGGCGAAGGCAGACTTTTGGTTACCATTCATGAAGTTGCGATTTTGCTTTGCGTCTCCCTTGCAGTCACGCCTGCGTTTCGCATGCGGTTTTGGAATATCGGCGCGGAGGGTCAGGTGCTCATGGGTGCGTTGACCACAGCCATGTGTATGTTCTATCTTGGCGGCAAGGTGCCGGAGGGCGTACTGATTCTGATTATGACGGTTTGCGCCATTGTTTCTGCGGCCATTTGGGCGGCCATTCCGGCATTTTTCAAGGCGCATTGGGGCACAAATGAAACCTTGTTTACGCTGATGATGAACTATGTTGTCATTCAGCTGATTGAGTATTTCTTAAAGATAGCGGATAAATCCGGCTCTAATGTAGTTGGCCCCGATTTGTTGTCCCACGGTTGGTTTCCACAGATTTTTCATACCAATTATTTGCTGAATATTCTGATTGTGGTAGCCATGACGGTCATTCTTTACATTTACCTGAAATACAGCAAGCACGGCTACGAAATTTCGGTAGTCGGCGAAAGCGAAAACACCGCAAGATATATCGGCATTAATGTTAAAAAGGTTATCATAAGAACCATGGCTCTTTCCGGTGCTATCTGTGGTGTGGCCGGCCTTTTACTTGTTGGCGGTTCTTCCCACTCCATCGGTTCCAACCTGGCTGACGGCCGCGGCTTCACAGCCATTATGGTGTCCTGGCTGGCAAAGTTTGACCCCATTGTTATGGTGCTTACCTCCTTGCTTTTGGTGTTCCTGGAAAGAGGTGCAGATGAGGTTTCTTCCAAATTTGGTCTGAATGCAGACTTTTCAGATATTTTAACGGGAATTATTCTTTTCTTTATTATCGGCTGTGAATTCTTCATCAATTACAAGATTCACTTTAGAAGCAAGTCAAAAACTGCAGAGGAGAAGTAATATGGATTTAGCGTTTCAATTTATTTCCCGTGCCATAATGCAGGGCACACCTTTGCTTTATGGCGCAACCGGAGAAATTTTAACTGAAAAATCGGGAAATCTGAATTTAGGCATTCCCGGCATTATGTATGTTGGTGCCATATCCGGTGTTATCGGCGGCTTTTTCTACCAAACAAATGCAGCTTATGTCAATTCGTTTTTGGCCGTCCTTATTCCGCTTTTGTCTAGCATCTTGGGTTCCTTATTGGTTTCGCTGCTTTACTGCTTTTTGACGGTAACCCTTCGTGCAAACCAAAATGTAACCGGTCTGGCCATTACCACCTTCGGCGTTGGTTTTGGTAATTTCTTCGGCGGCTCACTGATCAAGGTTTTGAAAAGCGATGTGCCATATCTTGCCTTGGGCGAAATTGCCGGCGCTTATAAGACAGAGCTGCCTTTTGCCGCTAATATGAGCGCTTTTGGCAAAATGTTTTTCTCCTATGGCTTTATGGTTTATCTGGCGATTATTATTGCACTGATCAGCGATTTTGTTTTAAGAAAAACGAAGGTGGGTCTGCAGCTACGCGCCGTTGGCGAAAATCCCGCAACGGCTGATGCCGCCGGCATCAATGTGAATGCGTATAAGTATGCGGCAACCTGTATCGGCGGTGTGATCGCCGGTTTGGGTGGTTTGTATTATGTGATGGATTACAGCAACGGCATTTGGTCAAACAATGGCTTTGGCGACAGAGGCTGGCTGGCGATCGCAATTGTTATTTTTGCAATCTGGAAGCCGGGTCTGTCCATTTTAGGCTCTTATGTTTTTGGCGCACTTTATATTTTGTTCAACTACATAAGCGTGCCGATGACCTATATTCCGATTATTCAAATGCTGCCCTATGTGGTAACGATTATTGTTCTTATCATTGTGAGCGCCAGAAAGAAGAAAGAAAATCAGGGACCGGCCGCCCTTGGTCTGTCCTACTTCCGGGAGGAACGCTGATGCACGAGAATATTGAACGGGTGCTGGTGTCTGAAGAAGAGCTGCACCGAATCAATGCCCGCCTGGGCGCCCAGATTACTGCGGATTACGCCGGCAAAAATTTGTTGGTGGTGGGTATTTTGAAAGGCTCCGTGCTGTTTATGGCGGACCTGATCCGTGAGATACGGCTGCCCTGTAAGTTGGACTTTTTAGCCGTGTCCAGCTACGGCGGCGACACCCGCTCCAGCGGCGTGGTAAAGATTGTGAAGGACATTGATATTGAATTGGAGGACTACGATGTGCTGCTGGTGGAGGATATTCTGGACAGCGGGCGCACCCTCTCCTATGTTTGCGATATGCTGCGTACCCGCCACCCGGCCAGCATTCGCGTGGCCACCCTGCTGGATAAGCCGGAGCGCCGCGTGGTAGACTTAAAGGCGGATTATGTGGGCACCAGCGTGCCGGACGAGTTTGTGGTGGGCTACGGCCTGGATTTTGACCAGCGCTACCGCAACCTGCCGTATATCGGTCAGCTGAAACGCTCTGTTTACGAAAAATAATTTATTATATTTTTAGGAGGAACCGCAATGGACAGAAAAGTAGTCATTATGGATCACCCGCTGATCCAGCACAAGTTGAGCATTCTGCGTGATGTGGACACCAGCACCATGGAGTTCCGCGAGCTGGTCAACGAGATCGCCATGCTGATGATGTATGACGCCACCCGTGATCTGCCCCTGGAGGACAAGCAGGTGACCACCCCCTGTGGCGTGGCCGACTGTAAGGTGCTTGCCGGCCGTAAGCTGGCGTTTGTGCCCATTCTCCGTGCCGGTCTGGGCATGGTAGACGGCGCCCTGCGCCTGGTGCCCGCCGCCCGCGTGGGCCACATTGGGCTGTATCGGAACGAGGAGACTTTGGAGCCGGTAGAGTATTACTGCAAGCTGCCGGGCGACATCGGTCAGCGAGATGTGTTTGTACTGGATCCCATGCTGGCAACCGGCGGCAGCGCCATTGACGCCATCGGCCAGATTAAAAAGCGTCACCCCCGCAGTGTAAAGTTCCTGTGCATTATCGCTGCGCCGGAGGGTCTGGAGGCTCTGAAGAAGGCACATCCGGATGTGGATATTTTCTGCGCAGGTATGGACGATCACCTGAACGAGAACGGCTACATTGTTCCCGGTTTGGGCGACGCCGGCGATCGTATCTTCGGCACCAAATAAGAAGTGATCTGTTGAAAAGAAGGGAATTTAATTTCTATGTCAAAGAATAAAGTCGATTTTTCTAAGGGTATTTACGACGCGCGTCAGCTGGGCGCGCCGCGTATGCTGCTGCTGGGTTTCCAGCACATGTTCGCTATGTTCGGCGCCACCGTGCTGGTGCCGCTGATTACCGGGTTGGATATTGCCACCACCTTGCTGATGGCCGGTTTGGGCACCCTGCTGTTCCATGTGTTCACCAAATTTAAGGTGCCGGCTTTCCTGGGCAGTTCCTTTGCGTTTCTGGGCGGTTATGCCACGGTAGCGCCCAAGCTGCCGGACGCCAACGGCGAGCTGACCATTGCCAACACGGAAATGCTGCCTTATGCCTGCGTGGGCGTGGCTTGCGCCGGCTTGCTGTATTTGGTGTTGGCCACCATCATCAAGATTATCGGTATCAATAAGGTGATGCGCTTCTTCCCGCCGGTTGTAACCGGCCCCATCATTGTGGCTATCGGTTTGGGCCTGGCACCCACCGCTATTTCCAACTGCCAAAACAACTGGTGGCTGGCCCTGATTGCTTTGGGTATTGTGATCGTGGTGAACGTGTTTGGTAAGGGCATGGCCAAGATCATTCCCATTCTTATTGGTATTCTCGGCGCCTATGCAGTGGCCGGTATCGTGGGTAACGGCTTTGGCGTAGAGAGCTTTGCCATTGACTTTTCTTCTGTTAAGGAAGCGGCCTGGGTGGGTCTGCCCATTCATTGGAGCTCTACCGTGTTCGGCGGTGTGCATGATACCGGCAAGGCCGTAACGGCCATCATTGCCATTATGCCTATCGCACTGGCAACCATGATGGAGCACATTGGCGATATTTCCGCCATCGGCGCCACCTGCGGCAAGAATTATATTGCCGATCCCGGTCTGCACCGTTCTTTGGCCGGCGACGGCTTGGCAACGACCATGTCTGCGTTGTTCGGCGGTCCCGCCAACACCACTTACGGCGAGAACACCGGCGTGCTGGCGCTGTCTAAAGTGTATGACCCCAGAGTCATTCGTATCGCTGCGTACTTTGCCATTCTGTTCTCTTTCTCTCCCAAGTTTGCTGCGCTGATTGACTCTATGCCCGCAGCCATCGTTGGCGGTATCTCCTTTGTGCTGTACGGCATGATCTCCGCCATCGGTATCCGCAATGTGGTAGAGAATAAGGTAGACTTCTCCAAGCCGAGAAACACCATCATCGCCGCTGTAATCCTGGTGTGCGCACTGGGCTTGGGCGACGGCGTGAACTTCCATATCGGGCAGTTTGACATTAACCTGTCTGCGCTGGCTGTGGCTGCGCTGGCCGGTATTATCCTGAACGCCATCTTCCCCGGCAAGGACTATGATTTCTCCAAGCAGTCCGCTGCGGATGTAAAGTCCACCAAGGACAATAAGGCACAGGCCAAGGCTGAGTAAGCCAAATCTCCATAAAAGACAAGAACCACACGCTGCCCTGCGTGTGGTTTTTTATATGGAACGGGTGGGCCTGGCGCCCATTCTGTGCCCTTTGGTGCCACTGCATTGGATTTTGTGCCGCCGGGTGGGGCGGCACTTGCAATCCGGCCGGAGGTTCGGTATAATAGAGAAAAGTGCGTAAAGGAGTGTTTGGAATGAACGGTGTGGCTGTCATTGACCGGGTGACCATTGATTGTATTTTCTCCGGCATGGCCGGGTTCCCGGGAGCGGGGGAGGAGCTTTATACGGATCGGTTCTCCATGACCCTGGGCGGGGGTGCCTGCGTGACCCCGGTACGGCTGGGAAATATGGGTGTGCCGGTGCGGTACGGCACCTTTTTAGGTCAGGGCTTGCTTAGCAAAACGGCGGAGACCCTGCTGCAAAAGTACAAGGTGCAGAACCTGCACAATTTTTACGACGGCGACGGGGAGCCGGTGATTTTCAGTTCCGTGTTCTCTTTTCCCTCCGATCGGTCCATTATGACCTTTGATGCTGGGCTGGGCGAGAATTTGCTCACGGACGCCCAGGTGTACGATTTTCTCCACGGGGCGGATGTGTGCTTTGCGCCTCGTCGGCCGGATGTAGTGAAGAAATTGGCCCGGGAGGGCACCAAGATCGTGTACGATACCCACTGGGAGGAGGGGCAGACCCTGGAGGACCACCTGCCTATTTTGCGGCTGGCGGATTTCTTTACCCCCAACGATAAAGAGGCCATGCTCCTAACCGGCACGGACAACCCCCGGGCGGCGCTGGACGCCTTGTGCAACTACACCGCCCAGCCCATTGTTAAGGTGGGCAAGGACGGCTGCATTACCCGCATTCACGGCAAGACAGAGCACTTCCCGGCAGGGGAGGCCACACCGGTGGATAAGACCGGGGCAGGGGATAATTTTCTGGCCGGGCTGGTGTTTGGCGTGTACCACGGCTGCTCTGTGGCGGAGTGCATTCAACTGGCGAATATTGCCGGCGGCAAGTCTACGGAAACCTTTGGCTGCTATGACGCGCCTTACGATCTGCGCACGGAGCTGAAAGCGCTGCGCCGAGAGGAGTAAAAACCAATTCAACAATATAGAAATGAAAAAGAGCAAGTCTGTTTGACTTGCTCTTTTTGCGGCCAAATTATCGCTTTTTGCATAAGCGGTCGTTCCGACCTTCTCTATTTGAAATAACGGACAAAACCCCCGCCTTGCACCGGGCAAAGCAGGAATTTTAGACAGTGGTCTGTGTTCCAAATAAGGATATATACCATAATCTGCGTGCAGTTTACAGCAGTCCATTCGATCTTTCGCTCGTTATTGAATGTGCGAAGACCTTAATCGACTGCGAATAATGTAGTTTCATCGTTGGTGATCGCACAGAAATAATGACTATCGTAGTTGCATTCCACATCTAAAAAGCGGGAGCTTTTAGGAAATTCAATTTTTTTTATTAACGAAAAATCCTCACCATCGTATATGTACAAAGTGAACATCGCAGAGATAAGAAAATATTTACCATTGCTGATCCAATTTATACTATATACGGTTTCAGGTGCTTTGAATTTTATCCTGGATGTACCTGAAAAATCAAAAACTTCTATTGTCTTCCCATTTGCATATGCGATATAGTCATTATTGGGTTCAATACTATAATTTGTTAGAGGAACATCCTTTGAGATTTTATACAATGGAGTTGAATCATTACGCATGGGATACTGATAAATTGACAATTCACGATTGTGCTCTTCGAGTGAATTTATCGAAACAAAATAGATTTGATTTCCTAATCCGAGTATATCCCAACAATATTTTGGGTGACAGTGAACTTCCTCAATATCAGTTTGATAGATAATATAAGCTTTTCGATAGAATTCATTGTGCTTTGCTGAAACCAATAGCTTATTATCAAATACCCTGTATAATTCGCAGTCAACTCCAAAATCCTTTTGCAGCACGGTGCAGTGCTGATCTTTTAAGCTTATGCAATACAAGCGACCATGCTCATTCACAACATACGCAAATTCATCTATAAACAAACAGGAATAAGATTTCTTTATGGGAAAAATCATTGTTTGTTTTCCGTCGTGAATAAAGACACGGTTCTTACTATTGTAAAATGTGTTTTTTCCATCTGAGAGTAGAATTTCTTGGAAATATTCGCTTTTAGGTGTTATGGATTTGACGCGCTTTATCTGCATGATTTTTCTGTTCCCTTTTTTTCGACGAATTGGCATTCGCTTATTACGAAGTCGTTTCAACCCTAATTATACAGTACCGTATATTGCTTTTCAAGTTCTTTGGCTGATCGATGGCAAAATTGGAACTGCAGCTAAAAAGAAAGCCCGGCAAGCTTGGGGCTGCCGGGCTTTTGGCGGAGTGGGTGGGATTTGAACCCACGGGCGAACGAATCGCACGATGGATTTCGAGTCCATGCCGTTATGACCTCTTCGGTACCACTCCGTATTTTGTTTTGCTGTACAATAGTAGCATTCCGGGGCGGATTTGTCAATTCTCTTTTGTGCAAAATAGGCGCATTTTTGCGAATTTGGCGGCGGAATTTTGGCGGCAATCGGGTCGGCGACGGCGGGGAGCGGTTGCACCGGGGGCGCGGGTATGGTAAAATAGAAGCAGTTTTAGATGGGAGCGCAAGGTATGATTGCAATTATTGACTACGGCGCCGGGAATTTGTCCAGCGTGCAAAAGGCGCTGAACTTTCTGGGCGCAGACAATCGCATTACTGCCGATCCGGCAGAGATTTTGGCGGCGGACCGGGTGATCCTGCCCGGGGTAGGCGCCTTTGGCGACGCTATGGCTGCCATGCGCAGCCGCGGGTTGGTAGACACGGTGCGGGCGGCGGCAGACGGCAGCCGACCGTTTTTGGGCATTTGCCTGGGGCTGCAACTGCTGTTTGCCGAGAGCGAAGAAAGCCCCGGCGTTGCGGGCCTGGGCATTTTTGACGGGCGCATTCGCCGCATTCCCGGCGGGCAGGGGCTGAAGGTGCCCCACATCGGCTGGAACGATGTGCAACTGACCCAAACGGACGGCATTTTTCGCGGTGTTGCCCAGAATAGCTACTTCTATTTTGTTCATTCCTTTTATTTGGACGGTGCCAAGCCGGAAGAAGTGGCCGGTGTGACCCGGTACGGCGTTCCCATTCAGTGCGCGGTACAGCGGGGACGGGTGGCTGCCACCCAGTTCCACCCGGAAAAGAGCGGTGCAGCGGGCTTGCAGCTGCTGAAGAATTTTATCGGCGGGGAGGAAGAATAAGATGTATGCAAAGCGAATTATTCCCTGCTTGGATGTGAAGAACGGCCGGGTGGTCAAGGGCGTTTCCTTTGTAGATTTGGTAGACGCCGGGGACCCGGTGGCCTGTGCGGCGGCCTATGACGCCCAGGGGGCGGACGAGCTGGTGCTGCTGGACATTACCGCCACCCACGAGGGGCGGGGCACCATGACAGAGATCGTGCGCCGCGTGGCGGAGACGGTGTTCATTCCCTTTACCGTTGGCGGCGGCATTGCCAGCGTGGAGGATTTTACCCGGCTGCTGCGTGCCGGGGCGGACAAAATTTCTGTCAATTCCGCGGCGGTGCGGGATCCGGAGCTGATCAGTAAGGCTTCGGCCAAGTTCGGCGCCCAGTGTGTGGTGTGCGCCATTGATGCCAAGCGCCGGGATCAAGGATGGGAAGTGTACTTAAACGGCGGGCGTATCCCCACCGGGCTGGACGCGGTGGCTTGGGCCAAAGAAGCGGAGCGCCGGGGCGCGGGAGAAATTCTCCTGACCTCTATGGACTGCGACGGTCAAAAGACCGGCTACGACTTGGAGCTGACCCGGGCGGTCAGCGAGACCGTGGGCGTGCCGGTGATCGCCAGCGGCGGCGCAGGCAAGGCGGAGCACTTCTTAGACGCTTTTACCGACGGTAAGGCAGACGCGGTGCTGGCCGCCAGTCTGTTCCACTTTAACGAATTGCCGATCCCGGAGCTGAAAGCGTATTTGAACGCCAGGGGCGTGCCGGTGCGGTTATAAAGAAGATACAGTCCGGGCGTGCGCTTTTGCAAAGTGCACGCCCGCTTTTTGCCTGTTGCGCCTCGAGCGCAAAAATGGTACAATGTTTGTAGAAAAACAGCGAGAACGGAGAGACAACATGGCAACGGAGACAGAACAGACAACAGACGGCCTGGTGATCGGGCGCAACGCAGTGGCAGAGCTGCTGGCCGGTGGCCGCGAGATTGAGCATGTATTAGTGGCAAACGGCGAGCGCACCGGCTCCATTGTGCCGCTGGTCGCTAAGTGCAAAAAGCAGGGCGTGGTGGTCAAATATGTGGATCGGCGCAAGCTGGACGCTATGTGTGACCACGCCAATCATCAGGGCATTGCGGCAGTGGCGTCTGCCCACGATTATGTACCGCTGGAGACCATTCTGGACCGGGCGGAAGAAAAGGGCGAGGCGCCTTTTTTGGTGCTGTGCGACGGAATTGAGGACGGTCATAATCTGGGAGCCATTATCCGCTCCGCAGAGGCCGGCGGCGCCCACGGGGTGGTGATCCCCAAGCGGCGCAGCGTGGGGCTGAACTACACGGTGGCCAAGACCGCCTGCGGTGCACTGGAGTACCTGCCGGTGGCTCGGGTCAGTAACCTGAATCAAACCATTGAACTACTGAAAAAGCGGGGCATTTGGGTGTATGCGGCGGATATGGACGGTACGCCCTGGTGCCAAACGAATTTTGACGGCGGCGTGGCGCTGGTGATCGGCAGCGAAGGCAGCGGCGTCAGCGCATTGGTGAAGAAGAATTGCGACGCAGTGGTCAGTCTGCCCATGCAGGGCAAGGTCAACTCTCTAAACGCCTCTGTGGCGGCAGGCATTTTGATATATGAAGTGACCCGGCAGCGCCTGGGGCTGAATGGAAAGTGAGCGTATGAGCGAGAATTTAACCATAGATGAGATCCTGCGCCAGGCGGAAGAAATACGCAAAAAAACCGCACGCAAGGCGGAGGCGGCCATCGACAAGATCCACGCTACCCAAACGCCGCTGGAGCCGCAGCCGAAAGAACCCACGGTTACGGCGGCACCCGGCGTAGACGATAAGACCCGGGTAACAGCGCCGGTGACGGACAAAACGCAGGTGCGCCCGGCTGTGGACGACAAGACCTGGGTAGGCCCCCCGGTGATCCCGGCAGCGCCTTCGGCTACCGCCAAAACCACGGCGGTGCCCCCGGTGGGAGACAAGACCCGCCCGGTGCGCTTGACGGAAAAGACCGGCGTGGTGCCTGACTTGGGCAGCAAGCGCAGCTTCTTCGGCACCACCGGCAGCGAGCGGGTGTATTCCAAGGAGCCACCGGAGATTATAGAAAAACCGGCCACCATCAAGAGCCGATCCAAGTTTGACAAAACCTCCGATTTGCAGGAGATCCCCACCATTTTGGCGGTGGAGGAACTGGAGCATACCCGTATTTTGGGCCAAAATCCGCCTACGCCCCGGCAAGAGGAGCCGGAGACGGAAGCAGTGGAGGAGAGCGCCCAAATTCGCCTGGAGGGCTTTGACGACCAGATCGAGAATGTGCCCAATATTGATGAGAATGTGGCAGAGCGGATCTTAGAGGAACGCCGTCGGGACAAGGTCAACAAATTCCGCCTGTTTGCCCCGGAGGAGGGGCAGGCCCAGGAGGGGCCGCGGCGCATTGTCAAGAGCGATTTTCGCAACGCGGACGAGCGCACCGCCATTTTGGAGCGCCTGTTTGCCCAAAAGACCGCGGTACAGACCGGCATTGTGTTTACCGTGTTGGCCGGGGGGTTGCTGCTCTTAGTGACCCTGCTGCGGGATACGGCGTACCTGCCGTCCTTTTTGGCGTCCAATACCGCATACTTTATTGCGGTGCTGGTGTTGTACGGTGTGGTGCTGGCGGCCAATATTCCCAATCTGATACAGGGCTTTTCCTTTAAGAACGGTGTGCGCTACGACTTTCCCATTGCCGTGGCGGCCATTCTCATTGCCGCCCACACGGTGCTGCTGTATTTGAACCCGGATCTGTTGGTAGACGGCGGGGCCGTCCTGCCCAGTGCGGTGACCTTGTCGTTGTTTCTCAGCGGTATGGGTCGCCGGGCGCTGCTGATCCGGTTGATTGAGAATTTTGAATTCATCACCGACGGGCAGGAGAAGTACACGGTAGAGACCATTCGCAATGTGGTGGACGCCACCATTATCAGCCGCGGATTGCTCCAGGGCGACCCGGTGCTCAAGAGCAGCGTGCGCACGGACTTTCCCACGGATTATTTAGAGATCGGGTGCAGCAAGGACCCGGCGGATCGGATCGCCGCGACGACCGGCTGCATTATGCTGGGGCTTAGCGGCGCGTTGCTGGTGGCGGTGTCCCTGCTGACCAAAAATTGGGGCATGGGCGTAAACGCCGGTGCCTGCGCCCTTTGTATTTCCCTGCCGGCGGTGTCGCTGCTGGCCAGTAATACCACGGTGCAGGGCGTATCCCGGGCGCTGGCCAAGCGCAAGGCCATGGTCAACGGCTTTGCCGGTGCCGGTACGGTGAATGACGCCGGGGCGCTGGTAATGGAGGCCAACGATCTGTTTGGTCCCAAAAGCTGCTCCCTTCATGGGGTAAAGCTGTTTAACGGTGCCAAGATCGACGATGTGATTTTGCAGACCGCCGCGGTGATCATTAAGACGAAAAGCCCGCTGGCGTATGTGTTTGACGACGCGATCGTAGGCAAGCAGTCCATTTTGCCGGAGGTGGACGGGGTGCTGTATGAGGACAAAATGGGCACCTCCGCCTGGATTTATAAAAAGAAAATTTTGGTAGGCAATCGAGATCTGCTGATCAATCACGATATTGCGGTGCCCAAGCAGGCGTACGAGGAGAAATACACCCGCAAAGGGCGCAAGGCGCTATATTTGGCAGTGGCCGGCAAAATCATGGCCATGTTTATTGTCAGCTATTCCGGCAATACTAAGATGGAGCACGCACTGAAGAAACTTGAAAAAAGCGGCATGACCATTTTACTCCACAGCTGTGATCCGTATATCAATGAGGACAGCGTGGCAGAGCTGTTCCACTTGCCGGCCGGGTATGTGCGGGTGATGAATTCCTCCAGCGGTCGGGTGTTTGAGAAGTACAGCGACCTGCATGTGGAGAAGTCGCCGGCAGACGCGGTGCACGACGGTTCGGCCCTTGGCTTTATCAGCGTGATGCGCGGAGCGGAGACTTTAGAGGATATGCAGACCGTCTTGGCGGTGCTGATCTCCTTTGGCTGCGTCATCGGCTTTGCCGTGGTAGCGCTCCTGGCGGTGATCGGCGGTTACAGTCAGCTGACCACACTGAATATTTTGATTTTTCAAGGGGTATGGAGTCTGTTTGTGTTGCTGATCACGCGACTCAAGCGGCTGGATATTTAAACATTTTTAGGAGGAGTACAGTTATGAATTTAGAAGGCACCAAGACGCAGGCCAACCTGATGGCGGCATTTGCCGGCGAGAGCGAGGCCCGCAACAAGTACACGTATTATGCTTCTAAGGCCAAGAAAGACGGCTTTGTGCAGATCTCGCAGTTGTTTACCGAGACGGCCAACAACGAGAAGGAACACGCCAAGATTTGGTTTAAGCTGCTGCACAACGGTTCTGTGCCGGACACAGCCACCAATTTGCAGGACGCTGCCACCGGAGAGAACTACGAGTGGACGGAGATGTATCCCCAGTTTGCCCGTGAGGCACGGGAGGAGGGCTTTGAGGAGATTGCCCGCCTGTTTGAGGCCGTGGCTAAGATCGAGCAGGAGCACGAGCAGCGGTATTTGAAGTTGCTGGAGAATGTGGAGCAGGGCTTGGTGTTCAGCCGGGATGGCGACCGGATTTGGAAGTGTTCCAATTGCGGCCACATCGTGGTGGGTAAGTCCGCACCGGAGGTGTGCCCGGTTTGCGCCCATCCCAAGGCCTATTTTGAACTGAAGGCAGAGAATTATTGATTCCTGCCCATATCAAAAGGCGTGACCCATTTCGGGCCACGCCTTTTTTGTATGTACCGGGGCGGCAGATTGCCACAAGGTATAAAAAACCACCCCAAAGCCGGGGCCTTGGGGTGGGAGGCGTTGGTTTATTCTGTTGGGGTCAGGTTTTTCAGGCTCAGGTCCAGAATGGGAGCGGAGTGGGTGAGGGCACCGCAGGAGACAAAGTCTACGCCGGTTTCGGCGATCTCCCTCAGCCGGGCCTTGGTCACATTGCCGCTGCACTCGGTTTGGGCACGGCCGTCAATGATTTGGAGCGCTTGCTTCATGGTGGCGGTGTCCATATTGTCCAGCATAATAATATCCGCGCCGGCGTTCACTGCCTCTTGCACCTGATCTAATGTCTCCGTCTCAATCTCGATTTTGCGCACAAAGGGGGCGTAGGCCTTCGCCATTTGAATGGCTTTGGTGACGCTGCCGGCGGCGCCGATGTGGTTGTCCTTGAGCAGTACCCCGTCGGACAAATTGTAACGGTGGTTGGTAGCGCCGCCTACCTTAACGGCGTACTTCTCAAAGGGGCGCATATTGGGTGTGGTCTTGCGGGTGTCCAGCAGCACGGTGTCGTAGCCTGCCAGCTCGTCCATATATTCTCTGGTGATGGTGGCAATGCCGCTCATGCGCTGAAGGTAGTTCAGCGCCGTGCGCTCGCCGGAGAGAATGGCCTTAATGTCGCCGTACAGGGTGCCCAGCAGCTGACCCTTTTGCACCCGGTCGCCGTCCTGCACCGCGCAGTCAAAGCGGGCGGTATCGTCCAACAGACGGAAGGTGCGGAAGAACACATCCAGCCCGCAGATCACGCCGTCGTCCTTACAGATCAGCTGCGCGCTGCCCTGCTTGTTCACCGGCATCACTGCGTTGGTGGACACATCCTCATCGTTAATATCCTCTTTTAAGGTGCGCAGAATGTAATCATCCACGCATATTTTCATCGTTACACCATTTATCATAGAAAGTCTTGTCCTTTCGCTTAATTTCACCTAAAATCAGGTTTTTGAATTCCTTTTGCCGTCCGGCCTTGTCCGGATAAGCCGCCAGGTCGATCTGGGGATCAAAGGCAGGCTTCTCCTCCTTGTCCTTGGCGATCAAATCCGCTGCCCGCTTGGCAAAGACCATGCTCTCCAGCAGGCTGTTGCTGGCCAGTCGGTTCTTGCCGTGCACTCCGTTGCAGGCGGTTTCGCCGGCGGCGTACAAGTGGCGCATGGAGGTGCAGCCGTTAATATCCGTCTGAATTCCGCCCATCATGTAGTGCTGGGCCGGGGTCACAGGGACCTTGTCTTTGGTCATATCGTAACCCTCGTCCATGCAGGCCTCAAAAATGTTGGGAAAGCGCTTGTGGGCCTCCTCGCTGGTCATATTGGGCAGGGTCAGGTACACATGGTCGGTGCCGAATTTCTTTTCTTCTTTGACAATGGCCTCGGTCACCACGTCCCGGGGCTGTAGCTCGTCTGTAAAGCGCTCGCCGTTCTCGTTAAGCAGAATAGCGCCCTCGCCCCGCACGGATTCGCTGATGAGAAAGCGGCGCCCGCTCTTTTTACTGTACAGGGTGGTGGGGTGGATCTGAATATAGCTCATATCCTGCAAGGTGATACCGTGCTTGATAGCCAGTGCAAAGCTGTCGCCGGTAATGTGGGGATAGTTGGTAGAGCTCTTAAACAGCCCGCCGATGCCGCCGGTAGCCAGGATAATGTCCTGGGCCAAAATGCAACCCCGCTCGCCGAACTCATCCTCGCACACAATGCCGTAGCAAGTGTTGTCCCTCTCGATCAGGTCGATCATAGTGGTTTGGGGAATAAAGGTAATGTTGCGTCGGTTCTTGGCAATGGACAGCAGGGTGGTGGTGATCTCCTTGCCGGTCTCGTCCTTGTGGTGGAGAATGCGGTTGTTGCGGTGGGCGCCCTCACGGGTGTAGTCAAAGTCGCCGTCTTTTTTGGTGTCAAAGTCCGCACCCAGCTTAATGAGCGTGCCGATCACATCCGGCGAGCTTTCAATCATCACTCGCACAGACTCCGGGTTGTTCTCATAATGACCGGCCTTCATGGTGTCTTCATAAAAGCACTTAAAGTCGTCCAGGCTCTTCAGCACGCATACGCCGCCCTGGGCCAGGTAAGAGTCGCACTCTTTCAGATCCTCTTTGGTGATCATTAAAATCTTCTTGCTTTCCGGCAGGCAGAGGGCTGCAAACAGGCCCGCCACGCCGCTGCCGACGATCACAATGTCTGTGTGAATGTAACTTCTGTGTTTCATAGTGATTTTTGCCGCTTTTTCGTTGCCAGCGGCGCCTTCTTTCCGGAATTTGTATAACCGTTTTCTTTTTTAGCTATACTTATTCCAATATATAACGAACAGCGCCATTTGTCAAGATTGAACTTGCTTTTCGTCTGTGATAAAATACAGATGTAACCCATGTTGACACCTGTCACCTATTTTACACAGATTTAACAAAAACGGTATCTGTTCTTTACCACAAGGGTATATGCTTATGAATGTGTACGATTTTGATAATACCATCTACGACGGCGAGACGCTGGTAGACTTTATCCTCTACTATGTGCGCACAGACCCGCGGATTTGGCGCTATGTGCCAAAACTGCTGGTGATCGCCTTTAAGGATGCCTTTCACCTGTTTACCGTGGCCCAAGCGCTGGAGGCCTATGCTTCCTTTTTAGAGGGGTATTATACGAAGGTAGAGCACATTGAGGAAGATGTGGTGAAGTTTTGGGACAGCCACATGCACAAGATTAAACCCTGGTACTCCAAGGTGCAGCGGGAGGACGATATTATTGTCAGCGGCACCACGGACTTTTTGCTGGACGAGGTGATGCGCCGGCTGGGGGTCAAGCACTATGTGGGCTCCTCTATTGATAAAAACACCGGCAAGTTCATTCGCCTGTGTTTTTTGGACAACAAGGTGAAAATCTTTCGTGAATTGTACCCGAATGCGCATATTGACAACTTCTATACCGACTCCATGAATGACAAGCCTATGATGGACATTGCTGATCATGTGTTCTTTGTGCGAGGCGACAAGATCGAACAAATTAAATAATCCTCGGTATTTGCCGGGAACGGAGGTGATGGGGCGGCGCCGTGGCGTCTGCCTGTAAAAATGAACAAGATCAAATCATTCCTCGATCGAAAGATCGTGACCAAAGATGTGGGGGAGGAGACCTACATTACCTGGCGAGAGGCGCTGTCCTATGCCATGGGTCGTGGCGCCCAGGGTATGAGCACCTCCATGACCGCCTCAAAGTATGTAAACTTCTTTATTACCGATGTGCTGCATATTAAGGCGCGCCATGCCTCTAATATTCGCCTGTACTGCGGTATTTTTGACGCCATCAATGACCCGATCATGGGCGTGATTGTAGATAAGACCCGCACCAAGTACGGCAAAATGCGGCCGTATATTAAGTTTGCGCCGTACTTCGTGTCGCTGTTTATGCTGCTGTTTTTTATTGGCAACGACAGCCTGTCTTATGGGGCAAAGATTGCCCTGACGGTGTTTGCCTTTGTAGGGCTGGATGTGACTTACACCGCCTTTGATGTGCCTATGGGGGCGTTGGCGTTCAGTATGACGCCAAACGGCACGGAACGCACAAAGCTTTACGGTGTTGCCTCCATCGGGCGTATGATCCTGGGGGCTATTCCTGCCGGGCTGGTGGCCTTTGCCGCCTGGCTGCCGTACTTTAACCAGAATTTGGACAAGGCGTATTTGGCAGCCGCTGTCTTTTCCGCGTTCTTTATTATTCTCTTTACCCGTTTTACCTTTAAGAACACCACAGAGCGGTTGGAGCACCACGAGGAGGCGCCCAGCTTAAAAGAATGCTTGCACCTGCTGGCAACCAACCGGCCGCTGCTGATGCTCTTTTTGGGCAATATTTTCTTTGTGATCATCAAGGTGTCTGAGCAGGCGTCCTTCTACTTTGCCTATGACGCGCTGTTTAACGCCAAGTATAACGGCTTTTTGGACATTGCCAAGGCACCCGGCTCGTTTTTGGCAGGTATCTTTGTACCCATTATTATTGAGCGGTTGGGTCGCAAGGCGGACTCTAAGAAGTTTTACCAGGCGTGCTGCGTGATGGGTATTGTGCTCAACGGTCTGTTTGCCCTGTGCACCTATAACGGCATTATGAACAAGGGTGCCGGTCAGTCCGTGTCCCTGCTTACCGGATTGATGGTCATTGTCTTTTCTGCCGTGGTTACTTTCCCGCTGGAGTTTAAGAACCTGATGCAAAAAGAAATGGAAGCGGAGACGGTGGACTATGTAGAGTGGAAAACCGGCAAGCGGGTAGAGGGCACCATGCTGTCCATTATGAGCTTTACCGGCAAGCTGGAGGGTACGCTGTCCTCCTTTATCTGCTTGCAGGTACTGGCCCGCACCGGCTATGTGGAGCACACCACCGATGTGTCCACCTTACAGAACCATTCCACTCTGCTGGGGCTGTTCCTGATGACCACCGTGTTCCCCATGGTGGGCTATGCGCTGATGCTCATTCCCATGCACTTTTATAACATTACCGGCGACAGCCACCGCCGGATGATTAAGGACATTATGGCTCGTCGTGCCCAGGCAGGCGAGGCGGCAGCCCAGGAGGCTGTGGCGGCAGAGGCCAAAGAGGGCTAAACAGACGGGGAAGTCAGATGTACAAATTCACCTTTCTTGCAGATTTACATTATTATTCCAAGACTTTGGGCACTTCCGGCCGGGCGTATGAACTACGCAGCGGCTCGGACCAAAAGTGCCTGGCAGAGAGCGGCGCCATAATTGACGCCGCTTTTGACCATTTGGCCCGGTCGGACACCCGGGCGGTGCTGCTGGCGGGAGATTTGACCAATGACGGTGAAATGGTGTGCCACCGGGAACTGCGGGAGAAGTTGTACGCCTTGGCAGAGAAAAAGCCGGTGTACCTGATCACCAACACCCACGACTGGTGCTGTGACGGCAACCCGCGGCGCTTTACCGGCGCCCGCGTCACCCATGATGTGCCCACCATGCCCCACACGGGCATTCACGATTTTTATTACGATTTTGGCGGGCGGCAGGCCATTGCCGAGTATCGCACCCACCTGGGGATCAGCTCTTATGTGATCCCTTTGGCAGAGAAAATTTGGCTGCTGGCACTGTGTGACGACCAAAACGGTCGTGGCAAGGCCGGTTATACGGAACCGCATTTTCAGTGGATTGAGGAACAGCTGCGCCGGGCCAAGGAACAGGGCTGTTTGGTGCTGGGTATGCAGCACCATTTGCTGCTGCCTCACGTGCATCCGCTGCTTACCGGCGGCTGCTGCGTAGGAGATCGGGAGGCGGTGACCGCCCGGCTGGCAGATGCAGGGCTGCGCTATATGTTTGTGGGCCACAGCCATTTGCAGCGTACGGATCGCTACCGCTCTCCGGCTGGAAACGAATTGACCGAGGTGAATGTCGGCGCCTTATCCGGCTACCCGGTGCCTATGGTACAGGTGACGGTGACGGATGATTTGCAGGTGCAGATGCAGGTGGAGCACCTGGCGACTTTTGACTGGTACGGCCGCCCGGTGGACGCGGTGGCTTACACCCGGGACCATGCTTGCAATTTGCTGCGACGGTTGTTGTCTGCCGGGTCCCCGGCGGATTTTGCCCAGAAGCTGGACGCTTTGCAGCTGCCCGGGCGCAAGCTGCTGCCTCTGTATCCATTGGTCAAGCCGTTGTTTCGTTTGCTGCGCACCGGCACGGTGAGGGACTTACAACGGATGCTGCGGCGTTTGGGGCTGGGTCGGTATGTGGACACCCGGGCAGCGGCAGAACTGGCGGATCGGCCGATTTTGCCTTATCTGGAGTGGATCCTGCTGCAATTTATGGATGGCTCCGCCCACCCGGTGGCGCGGGACAGTGCCGTTTATCGGCTGGTGCTGTCTGTCATAGAGATTCCCGCCCATTTGCTGCCGGGTAATATGGATATGAAGAAGCTGATCTTTGCCTGCGATGCTATTTTGACCGGCGGCGCCGGCGATCACCAGCAGTCGGTTTTATAAGTGCCTTTGGCGCTCTGCCGTTTTTTACCGCGGCAGGGCGCTTTTTTGTCGTGCTGAAGCGGAAAACGACCGCTTGCCCCCTTGACAAGCGGCGGCCTTTATGTTACCCTTTTGTTACCTAATGCCAGCGCAAGATTTTGCGTTATTTTAACGAATTTTGCCGTTTCAACAAGATGTGGTAGATGATTTTTACAGGCGTTACAGATATGGCCTTTTTGTAAAAGTTACATTTTGGATAAAATACGGTGCTTTTTGTTTCTATTCTTTACGGATTTTGTTATAATATCTGCAATGAATTGGAACTTATAAAGATTTTAGTTTTTGCAAACATTACTTTTGGATAGAGATATAAAGAGGTGGACACCTTTTGGATAATTTTGTAATTGAAGGCGGTCACGAGCTGTTTGGCGAGGTGAATATCAGCGGCGCCAAGAACGCGGCGGTGGCCATTATTCCCGCGGCCATTTTAGCGGACGACGTGGTGCGGATTGAGAACATTCCCGCCATTAGCGATGTTAGCCTGATCATTAAGATTTTGGACAGTATGGGCGCCGGGATCAAAATGATCAATAAAAATACGATCGAGGTGGACTCCCGCTCCTTAAAATGCCAGAGCGTGCCCTATGAGTTGACCTCTTGTTTTCGCGCCAGTTATTACCTGATCGGCGCTATGTTGGGTCGGTTTAAGCAGGCCCAGGTGGCTATGCCCGGCGGTTGCAATTTCGGCGTGCGGCCTATTGACCTGCATATTAAGGGCTTTGAACTGCTGGGTGCCCAGGTGAATACCGTTGAGGGTATGGTTTGCGCCCGGGCGGACAAGCTGATCGGCGCTTCTATTTATATGGATCAGGTGTCCGTTGGCGCTACCATCAATGTGATGCTGGCGGCTGTGCTGGCTCGCGGTTTGACGGTGATCGAGAATGCAGCCAAGGAGCCGCATATCGTAGATTTGGCCAACTTCTTAAACTCTATGGGTGCCGATGTGCGCGGCGCCGGCACAGATGTGATTAAAATTCGCGGGGTGGAGAAGATGCACGGCTGCACCTACTCCATTATCCCGGACCAGATCGAGGCGGGCACCTATATGGTGGCGGCTGCTGCCTGCGGCGGCGATGTGCTGGTGAAGAATGTGATTCCCAAGCATTTGGAGTCCATTAGCGCTAAGCTGGAGGAGGCCGGTGCGGAGATCATTGAGTATGACGACGCGGTGCGGATCACCCGCTTTAAGCCCTTGACCCGCTGTAATGTAAAGACTATGCCCCATCCGGGCTTCCCCACGGATATGCAGCCCCAGATGGCGGTGCTTCTGTCTGTGGCAGAGGGCACCAGTATCCTCACCGAGGGCGTGTGGGACAATCGCTTCCAGTATGTAGGCGAGCTGAGCCGTATGGGCGCCAATATTCAGGTGGACGGCAAGGTGGCTGTCATCGAGGGTGTGCCGGCGCTGACCGGCGTTACCGTTAAGGCCACGGACTTGCGTGCCGGTGCGGCCATGATTATTGCCGGTATGGTGGCGCGAGGCGAGACCCGGGTGACCAATATCCAGTATGTGGACCGTGGGTACGAGGATGTGGTAGAGAAGTTCTCTGCCCTGGGTGCCGATATTCGGCGGGTGCCCTGTGACGATGGCGACGACGGCGCCGCTACGGCAAACGCAGGTTAAAAGCAAAGTACGGGTGGACCGGGTTCCACCCTTTCTTTTTTGGATAAAAGCAGATTAGGAGACAATATGAGCAAGGCGTGTTCTCTTTTTTCCGGCAGCAGCGGCAACAGTATTTATGTGGGCTGCGGCGACAATCAAATTTTAGTGGACATCGGTGTGTCTGCCAGGCGGTGCGAGCAAAAGCTGCGCCAGGTGGGCGCGGACCCGGCGGAGATCAAGGGCATTTTTGTGACCCATGAGCACCGGGACCATGCGGCCGGTGTGCGGGTGTTTGCCGCACGGTATCATATTCCGGTGTTTGCCCACCCGGCGGTGCTGGAGCAGATGGCGCGCCAGGGCAATTTGAATGAGAAAGTGGACGCCCGCCCCTTTGCAGAGGTTGGGGATTTTATGGATCTGCAAGTGCTGCCTTTTGCCCTGAGCCACGACAGTGTGGTATGCCAGGGATATAAGTTTACGATGCCGGACGGGCGGCGCATTGCCGTGTGCACGGATACCGGCTACATAACCCGGGCGGCGAAAGCGGCTTTGCCGGGCACGGATTTGGTATTTTTGGAGAGCAATCACGAGCCGTCTATGGTGCGGGCCGGGTCGTATCCCTACCCGCTGCAACAGCGCATTTTGTCCGATGCCGGCCATTTGTCCAATACGGACTGCGCCGCCTTTGCCGGGGAGCTGCTGCGCAGCGGCACCACCCGCTTTGTGCTTTCTCACCTAAGCCGGGAGAACAATATGCCTTCTTTGGCATACCAGACCACCGTGGCGGCTCTGACGGCGTTGGGCGCTCGGCCGGAGGTAGACTACCGCTTGCAGGTGGCTGCCCCGGAGCAGGAAGGCGGGTGCCTGGTGTTATGATCCGCATAACCGTTTTGACGGTAGGCAAGCTGAAAGAAAAATATCTTCGCGAGGGCTGCGACGAGTACTTAAAGCGGCTGTCCGCCTTTGCCAAGGTGCAGGTGGTGGAATTGCCGGAGAGCCGCTGCCCGGCAGATCCGTCCCCGGCAGAGATCCGCCGGGTGCTGGAACAGGAGGGCGACAGTATATTGGCAAAAATTCCCAAAGGCGCTCGGGTGATCCCCCTTTGTATCGAGGGGCGGGAGCTGTCCAGCGCGCAGTTGGCAGATCGGGTGGCGGACTTTAGCCAGCAAAGCTCCCACCTGGTGTTTGTCATCGGCGGTTCGTATGGCCTGTCGCCCCGTGTAAAGGCCGCAGGGGACTTGCAGCTGTCCTTTGGCAAAATGACCTTGCCCCACCAGCTGGCACGCCTGGTGCTCCTGGAGCAGATCTACCGGGCCTGCGCCATCAACAACCATTCTAAATATCATAAATAAAAATACGGCAGTCCGCTCTACTCCGAGCAGGCTGCCGCTTTTATTTTTGCAGATAAAAGAAGCGACGCCGAACATAGCATTCGGTGTCGCTTCTTTTAAGGGGGGTAAAAATTTATGCAAAAGCCATAAATTTATATATGTCAAAAGGTTGCCCGGAAAGGGGGAGAGAAGGCAACCTTCTTGGCATCTTACTTATCAGTCAGACTGTAAGCCTGACTGTATAACTGGGTGTTGTTGCCGGGAACGGCACCCAGAGAATTTTTCCGCATTGCGCCTTTGATCATGAAGAACGCCAAGTCCTTGCTGATCTGGGCATAGTCTACATTGAAGATTTTTGCGGAAAGGGTCTTGTTAAAGAAGTTGATCAGCGGACCCATACAAAAGGCCGTAATGACGGTGCCGATGCCGATATTTTGAATACTGGCAAAGTCGCCGTGGGCAATGGCGGTAAAGCCGCCGCTGACCAGCAGCCCGATGGACACCACGGTCACATCCGTCAGCACCCGCACCCATTTGTACGGCAGCTTGGCGAAGCGGCTGAGCATAAAGCCCAGGGCGTCATAAGGGCCAACGCCGATGTTGGCCGTGAAGAACAGGCTACAGGCAAAGCAGAGAACGAGGATACCGGCAAGGAGAAGGGGGATTCTAATTGACAGAGTGTCGTTCTGCTTTACCATCGGCATCAGCAGGCTGCTGAATAACTCACAGCTGTAACCGACGCCGGCCATGTTGAACACGGTGCCTACACCGACCAGTCCCCGGTGCGCAACGATAACTACATACAGCAGGATCACTGCGTTGATGATCAGCTGGTAGGTACCAAAGCTGATCCCCAAAACGGCGGCCACGCTCATATTCATAGAGGTGAACGGGTCTACGCCGAAACCGGAAACATTGAAAAGAGCCGTACCAAACCCCATAATCACAATGCTCAGAAAAGACAGTACGGTGCGCTTCACCATATGGTGCTGTGCAAACATATCCAGGATATAACCGCGTGCGTTGTTTCTGAGTTTCTTCATTGCTTTTACCTCGGGTCTGTTTTTCTCTTTTCGTGACACATTATAGACCCGATTTTCAAAAATGCAAGGCTTTTTTTGCCATTTCTGCGTATTGGCTACTATGCACTAAAAACGCATTGACTTTTTGTGCAAATTGCACAATTCGATTTATTCCATTTGGCGGCCCAAAAAGGCGGCGCCTACCTGGATCAGCCGAATTTGTGCTTCGTCCGGCACGGCGCCGTCCTCCCCTTGCAGTAGCAGCACTGTGCCGGACACATCGCCGCCGTACACAATGGGATAGGCCACCTCTGCCGGGCGGTCGTAGCCCTCAATGGCTTGCAGGCACTCGCCGGGTGCCTTGGCGATCCGTGGGGTGCGGGCGTCCATCACATCCTCCAGCGCCTTGGTCACCCGGCGCTCCATCACTTCTCGCTTGCTGACCCCGGCGGCGGCCACCACATGGTCGTTGTCTGTGATCACCACCGGGGAGCAGCCGTTCTTGTGGAGCACCTCGGCGTATTGCCCGGCAAATTGGGACAGCTCGCCGATGGGCGAATATTTCTTAAAGATCACCTCGCCGTCGGCGTTGGTAAAGATCTCCAGCGGGTCGCCCTCCTTAATGCGAAACGAGCGGCGGATCTCCTTGGGGATCACAATGCGCCCCAGGTCGTCCCTTTATGTCAAGTAGGTGCAAAAAAATTTTACAAACTATCCGAAAAGCCTTTAATATCAATGGCTCTGGGCTTTCCGGACGGTGCTACGATGCACCTACGAGGTTTCGATAGATTATGTTATTTTAGGAGCAAATTCGACAGATTTGCCCCGAAATGAAACACCGGAGTCAATTCGCAACTCCGATGTTTTCATCGGTGTCGATTTTTGATTCGTTGAACTTCCAGACAATTTCGATTGTCTCGGTGTCATAAACAAGTACACGTTCAACTGCATCATACAGATGCTCTCTGAGTTTGTCATCGGACAAGCCGGTCATCCGGCTTGCTGCTTCATGCTGCTGTTCTGCATCGAGACTTTGCTGATGGAAGACCTCAAGTTGAGTTTCACAGGATTCAAGCTGCTCTTTCAGGGCGGCTTGTTTTTGTGCAAGGGCGTCTTTGCCGGACAGATACTCTTCCGGAGTCAGCTTCCCTTCACGGTATTTTTCATAGATCGTAAACTTCTCTCGATCACAGGCATCATACTGAGCTTTCAGCAAGACGAGCTGTCTTTCCAGGCTTTCACCTTTGCTCTTCGCTGTTTTTCTAACGGCTGCGGATTCAACACTGACGATCTCGATCTGCCTTTTCAGTGCTTCAAAGACGATTTCTTCAAGTGCGCTTTTCCGCCAGCGGACGTTTTCACACGGACTGCCATCGTGATACCGATGGGACGGACAGGCAAATACGGTTCCGTTGGCTTTCTCAAGTTTTCCGCCGCAATGGGCGCAGAAGTAAACTCGGTCTGACTGGTCATGGGAGCTTCGGACAAACTTTCTACGCCTCTGGATTGCCTCTTGTGCCTGTTCGTATTCATCCTTTGTCACAATCGCTTCATGCGCATTTTCGCGGATATACCATTCTTCTTTGGGAACGCGCCGCTGATTTTTGTCACGGATGAATCTGCTTTCGCGGATATGGTTGACCATTGTTCCAGTGTACTTCACGCTCTCTATCATAGTCAGAATGCCGCGATGTGTCCACTGGGGCTTCTTGGAAGACGCCTTTCTGGACACGGCTTTATGCTGGGCGGGTGTTGGAATGCCTTCTGTATTCAGTTCCTTTGCAATCTGTGTGCAGGACTTGCCGCCAATCACTTCCATGAAAATACGGCGGACTATCGGAGCGGTTTCCACGTCGATGATAAGGTGATGTTTGTCAGCAGGATCGGCTTTATACCCGTATGGGACTGTGTTCACAAACTTTGCTTTCTCCTGTTTCATGCCCATTGCAGATTTGACCTTCTTGGAAAGGTCTTTGCTGTAATAGTCATAGATAAGGTTCTTGAAGGCAATATCCATACCGATAGTCTTGCCTTCATGTTTTGCGCTGTCATAATGGTCATTGATAGACTTGAAGCGGATGCCGAGAAACGGGAAAATATGCTCCAAATAGTCACCAACTTCAAGATAGTCTCGCCCGAAACGGGAAAGGTCTTTCACTACGATACAGCTAATTTCTCCATGCTTTGCGCACTCTATCATCTTTGCAAAGTCAGGGCGATCAAAGTTTGTGCCGGAGAAACCATCATCGCAGAACTCTATACGAGGCAGATCGCAGAGAAGCGGATTCTGATCCAGATGACGATTGATGAGCATACGCTGCGATGCGATACTGTTGCTCTCGTCCTTGACTTTGTTTGTGCGCTTGTCAACGTCTTCAAGCGACAAGCGCAGATAAATTGCGATTTGCTGCTTCATCAAGCAACCTCCTTCCTGATTTTCTCGCAAGTCTTCGTAAGTGCTGCAAACTCATCCATATAGCTGAGTTTGATTTCCAATGTGCCGTCCTCATGAATTTTCATGGTCTCGATAAAAGCGTCTGCCATTTCTTCGGAGATTTCCGTCGCGTCGTGGAAACGGCGGATCATCTGCTTCCACTTCATTTCGCCGGTAATCTGTTCCTCCGTCTGATTCTTTGGCGCTTCCAGCTCGGATAGATTTCTCTCAATCGCCCGGATGTCCTCCATGACGATCTCTTTGTGATGGCTGTACTCGGCGTCAGAGAGCAAGCCTTCCTTGAGATCAACATACATACCGCTAAGGAGAGACTGCTTTTGCGCAAGTTTTTGACGCAGTGTCCGTATCGCCTGAACGGTATTGTCTTGCTTGATCATGGCTTTTTTCATTGCCAGCAGAGAATGAAGTGTCTTCTCCATGTCGAGGAATACTTCCATCTGAGACTTGATGAAGGAAAAAACTGCATCATCGAGATCCTGCTTCCGTATTTTCACATCGGAGCAGCCTCTTGTTCCATGCTCGGCGTAAGTCGGGCATTTGAAGGTGAAATACACCTTGTCCTTCTTCGTGCTGATGGAACGCTGCAATTTCATGATTGCCCCGCACTCGGCACATACAAACTTCTTCCCATAGATGTTTTTCGCTTTGGGTAGATGATCGTACTTGCCTGAATTGGCTCTCATGCGTTCTACGGCTGCATGGTTGATCTCCTGCACCTTCTCAAACAGTTCTTCACTGAGAAGTGGTTCATGGGTGTTTTTTGCAATGATCCATTCGTCTTCGGACGTGATGTGATAAGGGATGCCGCCATAGAGACACTGACTGCCTTTCTTTTGAGCTAAATGCCCGATATAGACGATGTTTTGAAGAATTTCGGTTATCATGTGCTTATTCCACAGAATGACCCGATCCTTCTTGTTGAAGTTCGTTTTCACCCCGCGCTCCCGTTTGAGCTGACTGGGTGAAAGAATACCGGCGTCGTTGAGCTTTTTGTTGATGCCCATATAGCTGACACCTTCGGCTCTCCACTGAAATATCTGGACAACAATCGGCGCAGTTTCAGGGTCGATCAGAAGATGGTTTTTGTTCTCAGGGTCTTTGCGATAGCCATACGGTGCATAGTTCCCGATATAGTCACCGCGCTCCATCTTCGCTTGAAGGGCTGTTGTGACCTTGCGCGAGATGTCCTTCGCATAAAAATCATTGACGATGTTCGACAGGGAGGCGGATAAATGCCCCTCGCTTGTTACCGTCGCAGTATCAAAGGAGTCATTGACGGAGATAAAGCGCAGATCGAAGAACGGGCAGACCTTTTCAATGAACTGAGATGTTTCGATATAGTTTCTGCCGAGACGGGATAAGTCCTTCACCACGATGCAATCTACAATGCCCATCTTGACGGCTTCCATCATCCGGTTAAACTCCGGACGGAGAAAATCGGTTCCGGTATAGCCGTTGTCAACGAACAGCGCCGTCTTCTCAAGATACGAGCGTGACGCAACATAGTCTTCAAGGAGCGTGGTCTGGTTCTCAATCGAGTCCGAACCCTTACCGTTATCCTCGACGGAGAGGCGGACATAGAGAGCGGTTTTCCAGCGGCGGATAGGAGTATCAACTGCCGGGGTAGGGAGATTTTGCTTTTTCCGCGACACTCGTGCCATTAGACCACCTTCCTTTCAAAGCGAATGACTTTATTCGCGTCCTCCTTTTCCTGACGTTCGCGCAGGAACTCGACGATAGATGCAAAGCGGTCACAGTGCATGAGACCGACATCAATGTCTTTATTCTCTCGAATGTGAATATAGTCGATCAGGGTGACCACAGTGCTTCGAGTGAGTTCCTTGATATTTGCGTATTTTCTGAATTGCTCAAGCCAGCTTTGTTGTTCTGCCAGCCCACCCATCACGCTGTTTCGCTCACTGGTGAGCCGCATAATGGTATCGCTTGCCTCCTTGATCTGCTGGTCGAACTGAGCTGTGAAGGCTTTGTATTCCTCACGGCTGATAAAATCGCTCTTGAAGTCTTCATAAGCACCGGTTTTCAGGCGGCGGTTCTTATCAATGATTTCTTCCTGAAACGATATTTTTGCTTTGATCTTCTCAATCTCGCGGTTTTCCCAAGCCATATCGTCAATCCGCTTCAACGCATCTGCCATATTCATAGCGGCATCAATATGTCCCTGAACGACAGCGAGAACAGCGTCATATACAACAGATTCTTTGATGCTGTGAGACGAACAGGAGGTCTTGTCGCTCTTGTTGCCACCGCAGATGAAATAGGCGTATTCCTTTTCTCCGCAGCGTGACACTCTTCGTACCATTGGACTTCCGCAGTCTGCACAGTAAATCTTCCCTGAAAATGGATGGACGCCGGTTGCACCGGACGGGCTTCTTGTATCATCCTGCATGAGCTTCTGAACAAGATCGAATTGAGCATAAGCAATGATAGGCTCATGCGCATTTTCTGTACGCGCCCATTCGCTTTGCGGCTTCACTACGGTCTTTTTAACTTTGTGGTTTGGAGACGTAGTTTTACCTTGCACCAGTGTTCCGGTATAAATCTCGTTCTTGAGAATGCGATATATCGCAACGGCACTCCACAGAGCAACCTTCTTCGTCTGGAAACAGGTGCGCTGCTTTGAGCCATTTGCTTTCTTATATTCAATCGGAGAAGGGACATTTGCGTCATTGAGCCGGTCTGCAATCTGAGCCGGAGACAGCCCTTCTATCTTCCACTTGAAAATGTCCTGCACAACTGGCGCGGCAACCGGGTCAATCACCAACTGGTTCTTGTTGTCCGGTGATCTCAGATACCCGAAAACCACACGAGAGCCGACAAACTGTCCGTTCCGTCGCTTCGCATCAAGGTTTGATCTGACCTTGATGGAGATGTCACGGCAATAGGAATCGTTCATCAGGTTCTTGAACGGTAGGACAAGCTCGTTGTCTGCCGCTCCGGGCTGTGCGCTATCATAGTTGTCGTTGATTGCAATAAAGCGAATACCGAGGCGAGGGAATATCTTCTGAATGTAGTCACCAGCCTCAATATACTCACGACCAAAACGCGAAAGGTCTTTCACTACGATGCAGTCAACTAAGCCAGCGCGGACAGCCTCCATCATTCTGTTGAAGTCAGGACGCTCAAAGTTTGCGCCGGTAAAGCCGTCATCGCAGTATTCTTTTACTACGGTAATTTCCGGGTGCTTCTTGAGGTATTCCTTGATGAGCATTCTCTGGTTTGAAATGCTGTCACTCTCAAGTTTTTCGCCGGAAATAGAAAAGTCGCCATCTTCCTTTGATAATCTCAGGTAGATGGCGGCTTTATAATCTTTATCCAAAGATAATTTCAGCATAAAACGCCACTCCTTACTTTATTCCGGTCTGATAACCCGAAAACTAAAGTAGCAGTGGTGTTCCGCTGATTTTGTCCATGCTTATTATAGCACAGTCCAAAGCAATTATCCAGCCTTTTCAGATTTGTTCACAAAAAAGATTCTTTTGGGGTTATCCGACGGCTTTCTCACATACTTGCAAGCAGATTTACGAAGTTGTCATTGATCGTAGCCTGAGTATTTGCGTAGGAAACCCTGACTACCGTGTTGCCGACCTTAAACATATAGGGATTTTTGATCTGCTCCACATAGGATTTCATCCGTTCTTCTACCGACATGGAACGGTCAATTCTGACGTCCCGAATATCCACTAAGGAGTCGAGAAGTTCTTTTCTGCTTCTCTCGTTCTCCATAACATCACCGCCTTTTCACGAGTATTCTTGCCCAATATTTACCTTCTTATGCGTTAAGCCGCGAGAACACTTTATCAGCAAATTGATAGGCAGCGGTCATGAGGATCGCTGCCCATAGTATTCACTGATAAGTCCTTTCGGACGTTTTCACAGTGTTCTACTTCCGGCATATTTGCAGCTCGCGCCCCTGCCGAATAGGGAATGCTGCGGACTAC
>CAVHPP010000010.1:58592-69520 GCA_963638105.1 Agathobacter rectalis | reverse complement strand
GCATACCATTCCTCCCGGAATTAGTATGCCCGTTTCTCCACATTCAACGATAATTTTAGCATAAGGCGGGCAGAAATTCAACAATATAATGAAATCTAATTATTAAATCTTTATTCTAATTGACATTGCCGCCGATTTATTATAAAATGGGGATTGATAATTCTTTGAACAACTCAGGAGGTTTTTTGAACAATGGGTCTTACACTTGCACAAAAATTGATCAAATCCCACCTGGTCGAGGGTGAGATGATCCCCGGACAGGAAATTGGGCTGAAAATTGACCAAACCCTAACGCAGGACGCAACCGGTACCATGGCGTACCTGGAATTCGAGGCTATGGGTGTGGATCGGGTCAAAACCGAGCGCTCCGTGGCGTACATCGACCACAACACCCTGCAAACCGGCTTTGAGAACGCCGACGACCACAGATACATTCAAACCGTGACTAAGAAGCACGGCATTTACTTCTCCCGCCCGGGCAACGGCATTTGCCACCAGGTGCACCTGGAGCGCTTTGGCATTCCGGGCAAGACCTTGATCGGCTCTGACAGCCACACTCCCACCGGTGGCGGTATCGGTATGCTGGCTATGGGCGCGGGCGGTATGGATGTGGCCGTAGCCATGGGCGGCGGTACTTACTATATCCCTATGCCCACCATGACCCGCATCAACCTGACCGGCTACTTAAAGCCCTGGGTCTCTGCCAAGGATGTGATCCTGGAAGTGTTGCGCCGTATGACCGTCAAGGGCGGCGTCGGCAAGATCATTGAGTACGGCGGCGAGGGCGTAAAGACCCTGTCCGTACCGGAGCGCGCCACCATCACCAACATGGGTGCGGAGCTGGGCGCTACCACCTCCATCTTCCCCTCTGACGAGATCACCCTGGCGTTTCTGAAAGCCCAGGATCGTGCCGAGGACTGGACGGAGATCCTGCCGGATCCGGACGCGCAATATGACGAAGTGATCGATATTGACCTGTGCGCACTGGAGCCCATGGCTGCCTGCCCGCACATGCCCGATAAAGTCAAGACCACCGAGGAGATCGGCAAGATCAAGGTGGACCAGGTAGCCATCGGCTCCTGCACCAACTCCTCCTTTGTGGATATGATGAAAGTTGCCAAAATCTTGAAAGGCAAAACCGTGTGCCCCACCGTTTCCCTTTGCATTGCCCCCGGCTCCAAGCAGGTGCTGAATATGCTGGCTATGAACGGCGCACTGGGCGATATGATCGGCGCCGGCGCCCGCATTCTGGAGTCTGCCTGCGGTCCGTGTATCGGTATGGGTCAGTCCCCCAACAGCGGCGGTATCTCCCTGCGCACCTTTAACCGGAACTTTGAGGGCCGCAGCGGCACCAAGGACGCCGGTATCTACCTGGTATCTCCGGAAGTGGCGGCAGCCTCTGCCCTCACCGGTTACCTGACCGATCCCCGTGATCTGGGCGAAGCCCCCACGGTGGAAATGCCGGAGCACTTTGCCATCAACGACAATATGATCGAGCCCCCGGCCAGCCCGGAGGAAGCGGACAGCGTAGAAGTGCTGCGTGGGCCCAACATCAAGCCCTTCCCCAAGACCGAGCCGCTGCCGGAGAGCATTACCGCCAAGGCTGTGCTGAAAGTGGGCGACAATATCACCACCGACCACATTATGCCCGCAGGCGCCAAGATCCTGCCCTACCGCTCCAACATTCCGCACCTGAGCCAGTTCTGCTTTGGCGTGTGCGACGAGAGCTTCCCGGAGCGCATTAAAGCCGAAGGCAAAGGCATCATCATCGGCGGCGCCAACTACGGCCAAGGCTCCTCTCGTGAGCACGCGGCGCTGGTGCCCCTGTACCTGGGTGTTAAAGCGGTCATCACCAAGTCCTTTGCCCGTATCCATGTGGCAAACCTGGTAAACGCCGGTATTCTGCCCTTCACCTTTGCCAATGAGGCGGATTATGATCGCATTGACCAGATGGATCAGCTGGAACTGGCAGACATTCGCACCGCTATGGAGAACAATACCCCGGTGGTACTGAAGAACCTGACCAAGAACGAGGAATACCCCCTGGACGCCAGCCACCTGTCTGCCCGTCAGCGTGCCATGCTGCTGTGCGGCGGTCTGCTGGACTACACCAGAGAGAGCAATAAATAAGCAATTTTACAGATTGGAGAACCATTATGACTGACGAGAAGCAAGCCATTGACGCGGCAGTAGAGCAGTTCCGCTCCCTGATGGAGAGCCAGCTGGCCCGCGCCAAGAGAATTCGCGAGGATAAGGACTTTACCGACTTTGACGCGCTGGATACCATCGTGATCGGTATTTGCGGCGGCGACGGTATCGGCCCTGTCATTACCAAGGAGAGCGAGCGTGTGCTGTCTTTCCTGCTGAAGGACGAGGTGGCCAACGGCAAGATCCGGTTTAAGGAGATCGACGGCCTGACCATTGAGAACCGGGCAGCCTGCAACAAGGCCATTCCGGACGATGTGCTGGCCCAGCTGAAAGCCTGCAATGTAATTTTGAAGGGCCCCACCACCACGCCCCGCGCCGGGGATCCGTGGCCCAATGTGGAGTCTGCCAATGTGGCAATGCGTAAGGAGCTGGATCTGTTTGCCAATATGCGCCCGGTTAAGGTGCCGGAGCAGGGCATTGACTGGACCTTCTTCCGTGAGAACACCGAGGGCGGCTATGCCATCGGCTCTTACGGTGTGAACATCACCGACGACCTGGCCGTGGACTTTACCGTGGCCACGCGGGAAGGCTGCGAGCGTATTGCTCGCCTGGCCTACGACTACGCCCAAAAGAACCACAAGGGCAAGGTATCCATCATCACCAAAGCCAACATCATTAAGACCACCGACGGCAAGTTTTTAAAGACTGCCCAGATGATCGGCCAGGAGTACCCGGAGATCGTCACCGATGACTGGTATGTGGACATTACCACCGCCAAGCTGATCGACCCCATGCGCCGCAAGGACTTTAAGGTCTTTGTGCTGCCCAACCTGTACGGCGACATTATCACTGACGAGGCTGCCGAGTTCCAGGGCGGCGTCGGCACTGCCGGTTCTGCCAACATCGGTAAGAAGTACGCCATGTTTGAGGCCATTCACGGCTCCGCACCCCGCATGATCAAAGAGGGCCGCGGCCAGTACGCTGACCCCTGCTCCATGTTGCGTGCCACCGTTATGCTGCTGTCCCACATTGGGTACCAAAAGCAGGCAGACGCTCTGGAGGCTGCGCTGGATAAGTGCATGTTTGAAGAAAAGAAGCTGGTCATCACCGGCCGTGCAGACGGCTGCACCTGCAGCGAATTTGGCGACTATGTGATGGATACCATCACCCGGATGACCAAATAAAATCGTTCTTTTGAGAGGGATGAACCCTATGGAAAAAAGAGAAAATATATCCATGTCCATCATCAAGCGTCTGCCCCGGTACTACCGGTTTTTGCAGAGCCTTAAGGACAATGGCATTGTGCGCATCAGCTCCAAGGAGCTGGCGGACCGTATGGGCCTGACTGCCTCCCAAATTCGCCACGACTTTAACAGTTTTGGCGGATTTGGCCAGCAGGGCTACGGCTACAATGTGCCGGAGCTGCAAAAGCGCATTGGCGAAATTCTGTGCGTGGATAAGGAATTAAAGACCATTTTGATCGGTGCCGGCAACCTGGGCAAGGCAGTGTCCAACAAGATCTTTATCCGGCAGAGCGGCTTTAAGCTTATTGGCATTTTTGACAAAAACGAAGCCATCTGCGGCAACATGATCAAGGGCATTCCTGTGCGCCACATCAATTATTTGGAGAACTTCTGCATTGACAATCAGCCGGTGTGCGCCGTAATCTGTATTCCCGGCAGCGATATGCAGGAGATCACGGATATGCTGGTGCGCCTGGGCGTGCGGGCCTTTTGGAACTTTAGCAATTATGACATTGCCATGGCCCACCCGGAGGTGCTGGTGGAGAATGTGCACCTAAACGACAGTCTGATGACCCTGGGCTACCTGACCAACACCTCTATGGCAGAGGACGAAGCGAGGTAACACAGTGAAACAGATTAGCACAAAAGAGATCGTAGATCTGTTTGCCTACAACAAGGACTCTGCGGTTTTGGTAGAGAAGCGCCCCCTGCCCGGCAATGCCCAATACAAGGTGAACTACTCGGTGGTGAACTTTGCCACAGGCGAGCAGGAAGTGATCACCAAAAGCGCCTATCTGCTGCGCAAATTCGGCTCTGCGTTTCAAAAGATCAGTACCGCGATTCCCAACTTTGTTCAGTGCGACGCGGCGGTGCTCTATGACCGGCGGGTGCTGGTGATCTACCCCAACGGCGAGGCCGGTATCTTTGACCGGGAGGGCACGCTGGAGTGGAACGGTATGTTCCAGTACCACGACGCCCCGGTGAAGCACCTGGCGCTGGAGGAGAAGTATTTTTGGAGCGTTTGTCCCGGCGAGAATGCGGTGATTCGCTACGCCTGCCAAAATATGAAGGTAGACTTGCGCATCGGCGGCAAGGACGCCCAAACCTTTGTTAATCCCCGGCATATCTGCCAGTACAACGGCGACCTGTATGTGGCCTGCGGCGGCAACAAAATCCGTAAGATCGACGGTATGGACTATACCGTGTCTGACTACCGCACCTTTTCCCAGCAGGTAAAAAGATACCACAAATTCGGTCAGTACGCCCTGGTGGTGCTGGAAAGCGGCACCTACCTGGTGGACGAAACCAAAGAATGACCCTTACATAAAAACAAGGCATACGCCCGCAGGTGTATGCCTTGTTTTTACGCCATTTATGGCGCAAAAAAGCCGCAGGCAATGCCTGCGGCTATCTTATTTCATTACAGCTTCACTCTCTGTCCATACCGATCTCCTCGATCATCTCGTGGATCACATCGGCAGAGGCGGCAAACTTGGCTTTTTCTTCCGCATTCAAGTCCATTTGGAGCACCTCACGCACACCGTTGCGATTCACCACCGCAGGCACGCCGATATAAATGCCCCGCTGACCGTACTCCCCTTTCAGGTACGCAGACACGGTAAAGATAGAATTCTCATCAAAAAGGATGGCACGGGTCAATCGTGCCAGCACCATACCGATACCGTAATAAGTGGCCTTCTTGGCCTTGATGATGGCATAAGCGGACTCCTTTACATCCACGGCAATCTGCTTCATATCCTCTTCCAGGGCAGGATGCGTGGCCTTAAAGTCGTCCAAAGGTTTTACGCTGATCAGCGCCTGGCTCCAGGGCACAAACTCCGAGTCCCCATGCTCGCCGATCACATAGGCGTGCACATTGCGGGGGTTCACATGGAAATAATCGCTCATCATATGGCGCAAGCGAGCGCTGTCCAACGAAGTGCCGGAGCCCACCACTCGATTGGCCGGAAAGCCGGACAAGGTATAGACCACCTGGGTCATAATATCCACCGGGTTAGAGGCCACCAGGAAAACGCCATTAAAGCCGCTGGCAATAATGGGCTGCACAATGGAGCTGAAAACCTTGTAGTTCTTTTGCAACAGATCCCGGCGGCTCTCACCGGGCAGCTGGGGCGCACCGGCACAGATCACAATCAAATCCGCGTCGCCGCAGTCGCTGTACTCCCCTGCTTTGATTTTCATGGAACTGGGCGCAAAGGGCAGGCCGTGAGACAGATCCGCCGCCTCGCCCCAAGCGCGTTCCTTGTTGATGTCGATCAGCACCAACTCATCGCAAATATTCTGGTTCAGCAGCGCATAAGCAAAACTCATGCCTACCATACCAACGCCTACAATGGCCACTTTCTTCTTATCTGACAACATTTGAATGCCTCCCAAAGGACCACCTCTGCTCTATTATTTGAAGAACAGGGGCAATTTTTCCAGGAAAATAATGTCTTTTCGATCGGCAGCGTCGCCCTCAGCCAAGGGCGCGGCGCTGGCCACGATATTTGCACCGAACAGAGCCACCAGTTGCTGCAGAGCCTTTAAGCTGTCACCGGTGGAGATCACATCGTCCAACAGTAACACGCGCTTGCCGCTGAGCAGGTCGCCGTCCTCATGACCCAGGTACAGGGTTTGCTCCTTTTGGGTGGTGATGGAATGGACGGTTACCTTCTCCGGTCTGTCCATATACACCTTAACGCCCTTGCGAGCCACAATGTATTTTTTGCCGCTTTGACGGCTCATTTCGTAAGCCAGCGGAATACTCTTGGCCTCCGGCGTCACAATATAGTCAAATTCCGGTACCTTTTTCAGTAGCTCTTCAGCGCAAGCCTTGGTTAACTCCACATCACCAAAAAAGATGAAGGCCGCAATGTCCATACTGTCAGACACGGGGAAGCGCTTTAACTGCCGCTCCAGCCCGGCAATATGTAAGGTATAATATGCGTCGCTCATAAAATCTTCTCCCCCAGTTCCGTACCGCCGATCACATGAAAATGCAGGTGCAGCACGCTCTGCCCTGCATCCGCCCCACAGTTGGAGATCACCCGGTAAGAGGTAATCCCCTGGGACGCTGCGATCTGCGGGATCGTTTCAAAAATGTGGGCTACCACAGCACTGTTGTCTGCCGTGATGGCGTTCACATTCTCAATATGTGCTTTAGGCACCACAAGAAAGTGCACCGGCGCCACCGGGTTCAGATCCTTAAAGGCCAGAATTTGATCATCCTCATACACCTTGGTGGAGGGAATATTGCCGCTGACGATCTCACAAAACACACACATTTGCATTGCTCCTTACTGGATCATATCCCGTACCAGCGCAGCAGCCTGAGCCATTGCATCCGGCAATTTGTCTACATTCTTACAACCGGCCATGGCGCTGTCCGGGCGACCGCCGCCGCCACCGCCGGCCAGCTTGGCAATCTCACGCACCACATCGCCGGCCTTTACGCCGCGGGCAATGGCTTCCTTGCCGCAAACGGCAACGATATTGGCTTTTTCGCCGTTAACACCGGCCACCACAGCCACCACATTGTCGCCTTTGTTCTTTAATTCATCGCCCATGGAACGCAGTGCGTCCGGAGCCACATCCGTCAAAGTGGCGGTATAGAATGCCAGACCGTCCAGGTCAACAGGTGCGGCAAACAGGTCTGCGCTCTTTAAGTGCGCCAATTCCTCTTTCAGGCTCTTGATCTCCTTATCTTTGGCCTTATCGCTGTCTGCCAAGGCGGCCAGCTTTTCCGGCAGATCGTGAACGGCGCTCCTCAGCATTGCCGCAGCGCCGGACAGCATACCGTCCGTCTGATAAATGTGAGCCAGTACATTGTTGCCGGTGAGTGCCGTAATGCGGCGCACGCCGGAGGCCACAGAGGCCTCGCTGACAATATGGAACAGGCCGATCTGGCCGCTGTTGCTTACATGGGTACCACCGCAGAACTCGGTGGAGAAATCGCCGGCCTTGACCACCCGCACAATGTTGCCGTACTTCTCGCCAAAGAGCATCATTGCCCCCAGCTTCTTGGCCTCATCAATGGGCATCTCCATGCTCTCTACCGGGTGGGCGCCCATAATAAAGGCGTTAACCAGGTGCTCCACTTTCAGCAGCTCATCCCGGGTCATGGCATTAAAGTGGGTAAAGTCAAAGCGCACTTCTCGCTCGTCCACCAGCTGACCGGCCTGCTCCACATGGGTGCCCAATACCTGGCGCAGGGCTGCCTGTAATAGGTGCGCAGCCGTGTGGTTGCGCATAATACTGCGGCGGCGCTCGGCATTGATCTCCGCCTGTACCGTATCACCCACGCTGACAATGCCGCGGGTCACTTCGCCACGGTGCAGAAAGATCTTGTCCGCATTCTTGGCAGTATCCGCCACGATAAAGGCATTGTCCGCACCGTTCTTGATCACGCCGCTGTCGCCTACCTGGCCGCCGGACTGGGCATAGAACGGGGTCTTATCCAGCACCAGCGTGCCGCTATCCCCGGCGCCCAGCATGTCTACCAACTCGCCGTCTGCATTCACAATAGCCAGCACCTTGGCAGCGCAGGCAAAGTCTGTATAGCCCACAAAGTCCGTGGCCGATGCATTGATTTTTACGCTGTTGCCCTTCCAAGCGTCTGCACCGGCGTCCTTGCGGGCGGCACGGGCGGTTGCTTTTTGGGCAGCCAGCAAAGCGTTGAACTTATCTTCATCCACGGTAATGCCCTTTTCCTCCAAAATATCCTTGGTCAGGTCCAGGGGGAAGCCGAAGGTGTCGTTCAGCTTAAAGGCGTCCTCACCGGAGAACACATTGCCATCCAACTTGCTGATATATTCGTCCAGCATAGCCAAACCGGCGTCAATGGTCTTGCCAAAGGACTCCTCCTCAGACAGAATGATCTTTTTGATCAGCTCTGCCTTGTCGGCCAGCTCCGGGTACGCCACATGGTTCTCATGGATCACCGTGTCGCACACTTTATACAGGAACGGTTCGTTCACGCCCAGCAATCTGCCGTGGCGGCAAGCCCGACGGATCAGGCGGCGCAGCACATAGCCTCGGCCGTTGTTGGACGGAATTACGCCGTCGCCGATCATAAAGGTGGCGGAGCGCACATGGTCGGTAATCACGCGCAGGGACACATCCTTTTGCGCGTCCTCATGATATTTGGCGCCGGAGATCTCGCTGATCTTCTTCATAATGTTCTGCACGGTGTCCACTTCAAAAATATTGTCCACATCCTGGAGAATACAGGCCAGACGCTCCAAACCCATACCTGTATCAATATTCTTTTGCTTCAGCTCCGTGTAATTGCCGTTGCCGTCGTTATTGAACTGGCTAAACACATTGTTCCAAAACTCAACATACCGGTCGCACTCGCAGCCGGGGCCGCAATCCGGAGAGCCGCAGCCATACTTTTCGCCACGGTCAAAATAAATCTCCGAGCAGGGGCCGCAGGGGCCGGAGCCGTGCTCCCAAAAGTTGTCTTCCTTACCCAGACGCACAATGTGGCTGGGATCAACACCGTTTTGCTTTGTCCAAATCTCGAAAGCCTCGTCGTCGTCCTGATAAATGGTCACATACAGCTTGTCCTCCGGCATTTCCAGCACCTTGGTGCAGAACTCCCAAGCCCAAGCAGTGGCCTCTTTCTTAAAATAGTCGCCAAAGGAGAAGTTGCCCAGCATTTCAAAGAAAGTGCCGTGACGGTCCGTTTTACCCACCTGCTCAATATCCGGGGTGCGAATGCACTTTTGGCAAGTGGTCACCCGGGTTCTGGGGGGTGTGACCTCGCCGGTAAAGTACTTTTTCATGGGAGCCATACCGGAGTTGATCAGCAGCAGGCTGTTATCCCCCTGGGGCACCAGCGAAAAGCTGGGCAGCCGCAGGTGGCCCTTGCTCTCAAAGAAAGACAGGTACTTCTCTCTCAAGTCGTTTAATGATGTCCATTCCATATCTAAAATTCACCTTTGAATAGATTTGTTACCAAAGGGCAAAGGGCACCCACCGGGTGCCCTCTCACCTTGCTTAGAGTTTTTCAACCAGATTTTTCAGCTCAACGATCTCTTCCTTGGTAAAGGTCAGACCTTTGCTCATCTTGGTGTGGTCGGGTGACCAGTCTCTCACATCGATCTTCGGCTCGCGGCCGTTCCAAGAGATCATATTTACCTCTCGGGTCCAGCCCCGTGCTGTCTCAGAGATCACACCCAGGTGCTCCGTAATCTCATACTTAATTTCCGGCATATTCGCTCCTCCTTTGCTGATAATATTGTATGTAAAAACAGAATTTACAAGCGCTTATTTTTGCAGGCTTTCTACAACCTTTTGGGTCTCCTGCGCGATCACCAGTTCTTCGTCGGTAGCCAGGATAAACACACGCACCTTGGCACTGGGATCGGTCAATTCCGCCTCGGCACCCTTCACGGTGGCTTGGTTCAGTTCCTCATCGATCTGCACGCCCATATAGCCCAGGTAAGAGCAGATCCGAGAGCGCAGCCAGTGGCCGTTTTCGCCGATACCGCCGGTAAACACAATGCCGTCCACGCCGTTCATAGCGGCAATATAGGAGCCGATAAACTTGGCGATCTCATAGGCCTGCATCTCATGTGCCAGGCTGGCACGCTTGTTGCCGGCATTCTGTGCAGCGCAAATGTCACGGTCGTCGGAGGACACGCCGGAGATGGCGTTCACACCGGACTGCTTGTTGAGAATGGTGTCCATCTCATCCGGGGTCAGACCCAGCTTTTTCATCATAAAGGTGACCACAGAGGGGTCCACACCGCCGGAGCGGGTGCCCATCATAAAGCCGTCCAACGGGGTAAAGCCCATGGAAGTGTCTACCACTTTGCCGTGATCCACAGCAGCCACGGAAGAGCCGTTGCCCAGGTGGCAGGTGATCAGCTTCAGATCTTCAATGGGCTTGCCCATCTTGTCTGCGCAGCGGTGAGATACATAAAAGTGAGAAGTGCCGTGGAAGCCGTAGCGGCGCACGCCGTACTTCTCGTACCACTCATAGGGTACAGCATACATATAAGCCTTCGGCGGCATAGTGCTGTGGAATGCGGTATCAAATACCACCACCTGGGGCACATCCGGACCCACAACGGCCTTGCAGGCCTCATAGCCCTGGATATGGCCGGGGTTGTGCAACGGCGCCAGCGGAGACAGCTTGCGCAGGTTCTCCACTACCGTGTCGTCCACCAGCACGCTGTGGGTATAAATATCGCCGCCCTGCACGATGCGGTGACCTACGGCGTCAATCTCTTTCATAGAGTCGATCACCTTGTGCTCACTCTCGCACAGAATGTGCTTCACTTCGTTAAAAGCGTCCGTATGGGTAGGCAGCTCCTTGTCGTACTCAAACTTCTGTCCATTCACCTTGACAGACACATTCTTCTCGCCGCCGTTGATGGTCATACCGATCCGCTCAATGACGCCTTTACACAGCACGGACAGATCGCTCATATCCATCAGCTGATATTTTAAGGAAGAACTACCGCAGTTAATAACCAGAATTTTCAAAATTTATCCCGCCAAATCTTGCAATAGAATTCTACAGCC
>CAVHPP010000010.1:35945-58582 GCA_963638105.1 Agathobacter rectalis | reverse complement strand
CAGCCATTATAATAATATATATATTATAATATTGTCAAGGGAAAACGGGATTTTTTTATGATCAGCGGTATAATTTGTGAATTTAACCCCTTTCACGCCGGGCATAAACACTTAATTGACCAAGTGAAGTGCCACCCCGGCGATGCTGTGGTGTGCGTCATGAGCGGCAACTTTGTACAGCGGGGCACCTTTGCGGTGTATGACAAGCGCACCCGCACGGAAGCAGCGCTAAAGGGCGGCGCCGACCTGGTGCTGGAGCTGCCCACCGCCTACGCCACCCGCTCTGCCGAGGGCTTTGCCCGGGCAGGGGTGCAGCTGCTGGAGGCCACCGGTGTGGTGGAGCGACTGGCCTTTGGCACCGAATGCGCCGATTTGCAAGCGTTGACGGCACTGACCGGAGAAATCAAGGCCCACCAAGGGGAGATCGCACAAGTGATGAAAACCGGGTGCTCCTACCCGGCAGCGCGGCGCAAAGTCATCGACAGCCCGCTGCTGGACACGCCCAATAACATTTTGGCACTGGAATATATGGAATGCACCCAACTACCCTGCACCTGTGTGCAGCGGCTGGGGCTGGGTCACGACACAGCGGACCCGCTGTACAGTGCCTCAGCGATTCGCGCCACTCTCCCGGCAGAGACAATTTACAGTATAGAGCACTGCCAGCGGGCGGTGCTGGCGGTACTGCGCCGTATGGAAGCAGCGGACTGGGCCGCCATTGATGATGTGACCGACGGACTGGAGAACCGACTGGCTCGGGCTGCTCAAAGCGCCACCAGCCTGGAGGAACTGTACACGACCATAAAGACCAAGCGGTACACCCACGCCCGCATTCGCCGCATTGTGCTGCGTGCCTACCTGAGCATTGGCAAAGGAGACTACCCGGCTACGCCGCCGTACCTGCGGGTGCTGGGCTTTAACGCCGCCGGCAAGGCGCTGCTGGCGAAAATGCAGCACAGCGCCACGCTTCCCATCGTAACCCGTATGGCAGATGTAAAAGCCCTTTCCCCGGAGGGGCAGGCACTGTTCCGGCTGGAGAGCCGGTGCACGGACCTGTACGCCCTGGGCGCAAAAAAGCCCCTGCCCGGCGGCGCCGAGCAAAGGCTTCAAATCGTATCCACATAAGTTAAGAATTCGTCCCGCTGCATACGGCTGTTGAGATACGCCAATAAAGCGGAAGTAGAGAGGAACTCCGGCAAGTCCAGTGCTGCCAGGAGTTTCTTCTTTTTTTGCTTGCTGCCGGGAGTGCCCGCCAGTCCGGCGGCGTATAGATCATAGCTGGTGATGGGATCCTTGGGCAGCTGGGTGGTATAGCGCACTTGCAACCGATCAAGCAGCGCCGTCAGCACGCTGTCGTCAATCCCCTCCACGCCCAGCTTGCCCTCCTTTGAGGGCTTTTGCTTGCGGTGCTCTTTGCCATACACATCCGGGATATACAGGTGCTTCACCTGCTGCGGGGGCAATCCCTTGGCAATGTAATTGCGAATTTGAAACCCGCTGTGATCCGAGTCGGTGAGAATGATGATCCCCCGCTCCATTGCCAGGCGGCGAATAAACTGCAACCGCTTTTTATCCTTATATATAGCAAACCCGCCGGTTTCTACGATCATGGCGTCCAGGAAGTTAGACAACTTGATCTTGTCATACTTGCCCTCCACGATCACTGCTTCCTCAATATGAATCATTGGCCGCTGACGGCGATCACGGACAATTTGACGATCGCCTCCTCCAGTAAGATTTTTGCGTCCACCGCGGTGCTCTTCAGCGCTCGATCCAGATCGTCCAGTACCTGCATGGAGCGGCGCAGCGCGCCTACGGACAGCTTGGCTGCATCCCGCATGGCGTTGTTCAGCACAAAGTCCCGCCCTTTGTAGTTATAATACCGGGCTATATCGTCCGCTCTGCAGCCGTCGATCTTGGCGCACTTCACCCGATACATATCCACATAATTATTGATAAGCACTGCCGCAATCGGTATCGGTTCCTCACCCAGTTCAAACAGGGTGTGCAGCACCTTACAGGCGCCGCCGGTGTCGCCCTTCATAATGAATTTGGACAGGTCGTATACACGCGCTTGCAGACACTTGGTGGCCATATTGTCAATGACCGCCGCCGTGATCTCGCCGTCCTTGCAAAAGGCAGACAGCTTGTCCAGTTCGTGCAGCAGGGTCTGCATATCCGTACCCACCACAGAGATCAAATATCGCGCCTGGTCCGTTTGCAGCGCAGCGCCCCGCTTTTTGGCGCCGCTGACCAGCATTTTTACCAGGTCGCTCTGGGTGCGGGTGTTCAGTTCCACTGCGTCCCCGGCCTTGGCAAAGGCTTTAATAATGCTGTTCCAGCGCTTTTCCTTTTTGGTGTCCACCGTCAAAGACTGGTAGGTAAATACCAGCACCGTGGTGTCCGGCACATCCTTAAGATATGCCTTAATATCCTCCACATCCGCCTTTTTGTCAAAGGGGAAGTCGTAGACCAGCACCAGATTGCTGCCACCCATCATAGGGAAAGTATCTGCGTCGTGGAGCACATCGGACAGCAGCGTGCCGTCCTTTTCATAAATATGAATATTAAAATCCGCAAAGGCCGGGTCCACCGCCTTTTTCTTAATTTGGCCAATATAGTGGTCCTTTAAGTACCCCTCGTCGCCATAGATAAAATAGGCGTGAGACAGCTCGCCGCTTTTTAGCTGGGCGCGCAGCTCCTTTTCGCCGATTACAGCCATGGATCGTTCCTCCTTATCTGCAAAGCTCGGTCCTGCCGCAGCGTAACTGTCAGCAGTTCGTCCTCCGCCAGTGCCCCGGCGCGTACCAGCGTACCGTCAGCAGCGCTTTGCTTGCCAAACGCTACCGTTAAGTCGCCGCCGTTCAGGTCGGTGCCGTTACCCAGCAAGAGCCGCTTGCCCTTGCAGGTAATGGAGACGGTATAGCGCTTTTTATTATATCTGTATTGCACCTGCACCCCTTGCCAAGGCGTGGTATCCATTGCCGCGGCGGTAAGCAGATGGTCACACTCCGGCAGCACAGCCAAAGCGGTATTACCGCCGGGCAGCAGTACATTCACCGGGTGCACCGCAGCAGTCAATGCCCGGGTATAATACCCCACCCGATCATCGGGCAGGTACACGGCCACCAGTTGCAGCCGCCGATTTTGCAAAATGCGCGTGTAGGCGTAGTAAGCGCTTTGATCCGGTGTGCCTACCAACAAAGCATAATGCGTGTCATACAGCAGCGCCGAGCTGCTACCGATACAAAGGTAAGCGTTCCCCTGCTCCACTGCCAACCCGGCAAAGGAAGTCAACAAATAAAAAGCGCAAGCCACGACCGCCGTAACGCCCGACCGCTGCCGTTGCAACAGAAAGTGCACGCCGAAAAGCAACAGCACACCGGCAATGGCAACACAGGTCAACGGCCCGGTCAAATCTAAAATCGGTGCACCCAGTGCGCTAAGCTTTTCCACCAGCCACAGCATACCGCCGGTGGTGCCGGACACCACCACCGCACAGGCATACACCAGATACGGCAGCGGCGTAAAGAGCAACATCAGCAGTGCAGCGATCATGGCCACTTGAGCCAGCGGAATCAGCACCAAATTGCTAAGCAGAGATAACAACGCCGTCTGCCCAAAGGACAGCCACATAAACGGCAGCGTATAAAGCAGCACGCTTACCGTAGCGCTAAGACTTTGGCGCAGGAATTTGGGTATATGCAGCCGGGCAAGGCTCTTATTCAGCACCGGGGATAAAGTCAGCAGTGACAAAACGGAAGTCACCGACAGCTGCAAGCTCACATCCGTTACCGCAAAGGGATCGGTACACAGCAGGAATACCGCCAGACCAAGCGAATTCAGTCCGTCCGCCTTGCGGCCAAACAGCCGTGCAGCCAGCAAAACGGCCATCATCAAAGAAGCACGCACCACGGAGGCGGAAAACCCGGCTACGCCATCATACACCAAAAGCACCGCACCTGTCAAAACCGTGGTCAGCCAAGCAGGCAACCGCAGCTTGCGCAGCAGCCAGTAAAGAGAGCCCACGATCACAGATAAATGCAGTCCGGACACCGCCATCAAATGGGTAGCGCCGCAGGTGCGAAAGTGACTGACCGCACCCACGGACAAATCCGTCTTACTACCGGTGATCAGCGCCGTTGCCAACGCACCACGGTCCCCGGGCAACACGGCAGCAAAGCGGCTGCTGATGGCGTGGCGCATTTGGATAAGTGCCACTGCACTGCGGGGCGCAGACTGCTCGGTCTTACGCACACGGGCGGCCTTGCCGCTAAGGAATTCGCCGTCGCTGAACTTGCCCCGGGCGGCGTAACCGTTCTCGCCGGTGGAGGCAAAAGTCACCTTGCCGGTATAGATACCGTCCGGCACATCGCCAAGATCCGCATGGACAGAAACCGTGCAGCGGATATTCTGGGGCACACCGGGCAAATCAATAGCCGTAGTCTTGACCGTATAGTCGTTTTTCTCCGCACCCCGGCGCACATCGGTTACATAGAACTGCACCTGTGCCGTTTGGCCGACTAACTTTTGCTGTGGCAGATAGGCCGCGTGCACACCTACAATAAAGGTCACACAAGCCACCACCGCTCCGGCCAGACACAGCCACACGCTCACCCCTTGGCGCAGTCGCAGCACGGAAAGCACCAAACAGAGGGCTGCCAGCACCACGCCCAGTGCAACGTACGCAAAGGTGACGGAAAAGAAGTTTAAGATCAGCAGCGTCACCGCCGCCGAAAAGCCCAAATGGGCAAACACTCGTTTCATTTCTTTTTATGCATCGGCTCCAAGATAAAGGCGTAGCTGCACTTCTCCCCTGCCGTTACCCGATATGGGGCACGCACCGCGCCTTGGCCCGGCAGATCGCCGCCAACGCCGCACTGGGCGCCGTCAATATTCAATGTAGTCAGGGACGGATCGTAGGGGATCTCATGGATATGCGCGGCCTTATCCAGCCCATCCGTGGTATAGTGATAAGCGCTAAAGGCAAAGGGCGTTTCATAGTACGCCTGCACCCGAAAGCCCTCCCCGTGGCTGTCGCACAAATACAGATCGTAAGTATCCGTGCGGTTGCTGCTCTCCTGAGGACGCATATAGCGGTGCTCCAATGCCGTCACCGTAGATTGATAGCGGCCCAGCGCAGCTCCGGTTTTTCGGTCCCGATAGCTGGGGTGCGGCCCTCTGCCGTACCAGTTTACATATTCATAGCTGCCCGGCAGGGTCAGCTGAAAGCCAAAGCGCAGCATATCCTGCTTGGGCACGGCACTGTGGTACACATACAGCCGCCCGTTGGGATATATTTTATATGTGATCAGGTCCTCCCGCAAGCGTGGAGTAGCCATAGCAACGTGCACCTCCACCGTATTGTCTGCCCCGGCCTGCACCACGGTACGCAGCGCGTGGGTACGGCGCTGGGCACGGCGCCAGCCGTACAGCGGGTGGAACTTGATCAGCGGCGGCACAAAGTTGAGAAAATCAATATCATTATCCGTCAGCGCCCGGAAATAAGCAGGCTCCAAGGGCGCTACCAACCGCTGGCTGCCGTCGATCACCCAGCTGACCACTCGCCCGTTTTGAATGGTCAGGTCAAAGTCTGCGCCCTGCACCTCGACCCGGTTGCCCCGGTGGTCGTAGTGCAAATCACCGCCATCTTTTTCCGCCACAGGCTGAGGCATAGGCCGCAGCACAAATTGGTCCCAAGCAAAGGTAAAGCCCGCTGCCAGTCCCGGCGTCTCCCGGGTGGTGGCGAAGGACACCGTCAGCACCGCCATACCGTCCCCGGTGACCTGATCCATCGTGTAAGGCAAAGACACCGTCACTTCCGACAAAGGCGGGCAATCGATAGGTTCCAGCTTGCCGTGCATCAGCAGCCGGCCGCCCACTTCAATCTGCCAGCGGCACTCCAGCGCATTTACATTGGTAAAGAGCATCTTGTTCTTTACGGTAAAGGAGCCACTGTCCGGGTTTACAGCCAGGGTCTGCACCGGGGCATAGACCTTTTGCACCTCGTAATACTGAGGATGCACCGTGCGGTCCGCACCGATAATCCCGTTGGCGCAAAAATAGGTATTGGACCCGGTAATGGCCGTGGTGTTTGGCAGCGAATACCAGTGCCGCGGCTCTTCCTTTTCAAAATCCGTGCCGTATAGCCACAAGTCCGTGCCGTCCTGTGCCTTGCGGTGCAACGCCTGGTCCACAAAGTCCCAGATAAAGCCGCCGCACATATTGTCATACTTTTCAAAATCCGCCATATAGTCGGCAAAGTTGCCCAGAGAATTCTCCATAGAATGGGCATACTCACACAGCAGCACCGGCTTGCCCTCATACATCTCGGCAGTAATGGGCTTGCTGTCCGCTGCCAACTGATTGGCGATATTGTCATAGAGGGAAATGGTAATGGGCTCTTTCTTGCCCAGCTTTTCCATCACATCGGCGGTGGGATACATACGGGAGATCACATCACTTTTGGTCAGGTCAAAATCCCCCTCATAGTGGAACTGACGGGTATCGTCCAGCGCCAGCGCCGCCTGCTTCATTGCCGCAAAGGCGGTACCGTCCCCGGCTTCATTGCCCAGACTCCACATAAACACACAAGGATTATTCCGATCCCGCAGCACCATACGCTCCATACGATCCACGCAGGCTGCCGTCCACACCGGGCTGTCCCCCGGTACGCCCTTACGGCGCACGCCGTGGCTCTCCACCTCGCACTCGTCCATTACATAAAAGCCGTAGCGGTTGCAGTAGTCATAAAACCGGGGGTCATCCGGGTAATGGGAGGTGCGCACGGCATTAATGTTGGCCTGTTTCATCAGGTCCATATCCTGCCGATACCGTTCTTCCGGCACAGCCCAGCCATTGTCCGGGTCAAAGTCGTGGCGATTCACCCCGCGCACAAACAGGGGCATACCGTTAAAATAAATTTTTTCGCCCCGAATTTCCACTTTCTTAAAGCCCACGGTGTAGCCCTTAGCGCAAAGCACCTGTGCCCCGCACAGCAGCTCCATCACCAGCGTATAGGTGCTCGGCTGCTCGGCGGACCAGAGCAGCGGCGCCTTGGCCGCAGCTTCCAACTGCAAGGTCTGCCGGGGCCGATCCCCCTTACAGGCAGCACTGCCCAGGTCATAGACCTTTTGACCGTCCCGATACAAAGCGGCACGCAAGGTCAGCTCATCTTTTGTGGGGGCGTACAGGTGCAAATAACCGTCCAGGCGCACCGTCCAGTCCCGAAAATCCGCGTCCGGCTCCGTACGGAAATAGAAATCCCGCAGGCAAGCCTTTGGCTCGGCAAACAAATACACCTCTCGGTAAATGCCGCACAGCCACCACATATCCTGATCTTCCAGATAGCTGCCGTCGCTGTACCGGTACACCTTGGCGCACACCAGATTTTCGCCGTTCAAAAGATACCGGGTCACATCAAATTCGTGGGGCGTCATAGAGCCTTGGGAATAGCCTACAAATTGGCCGTTCACATACACCTCCAGCGCCGCCTTGGCTGCCCCAAAGTGCAAGAACACCTGGCGCCCCTTCCACTCCGGATCAATGGTAAAGGTGCGGCGATAGTAGCCCACCTCCTGCATCGCAGGGTCAATCTTCGGGATCTTGCCCTTGCTGCGGCTGAACGCTCTGGGAAATGTGCTGGCATAATAGTACGGCACGGAGTAGCCCTGGGTCTGCCACACGGAGGGCACGGGAATTTCCCGCCAGGTGCCGTCATCATACTCCGGCGCCTCAAAGCCCTCCAGTTCGTTTTTAACGCCTCGGCACCAGCTGAACTTCCAAAGCCCGTTCAGGCTCCGTTTGTATGGGCTGCTCTCCCCTGCCAGCGCCTGCGCCGCCGTATCATACGGCATGGCAATGGCGTGGCCGTCTTCTTTATTCACTGCGATCACTCCTGGATCGGCATATCGTGGTTTTTGCATAGGTCTGCCCCCGATTCATATTATATAGATAATAATAAAGGAACGCCCGCCGCTTGTCAACACGGCAAAATGCAGAAAACCGCCGGAGTGGGTGGACAAGCGGACAGAATGTTGATATAATAAAAAGCAGAAACATAAAGGAGCCTGTTATGATCGAGCGTGTAACAAAAGAGAATTTAGACCAATATGAAGCGTTTATCAAAAAGCACCCCAAGGGCCTGTTCCAGCACTCCTCCAAGTGGGCTAAGGTCAAGTCCGCCTGGAAGTGGGAAGCGGTAATGCTGAGGGACGAGGACGGCAACATTAAGGGCAGCGCCGATGTGCTGATTCGTACCGTACCGGTGATCAAAGCCTCCCTGCTTTACTGCTGCCGCGGCTTTGTGGCGGATGAAGATGATTTTGCCACCTTTGACGCGCTCTTTGCCGCGCTTTTGGATATTGCAAAGAAATACCACGGCTACTGTATTAAAATTGACCCGGAGATCTCCGTGGAGAACAAGGCCTACAAGCAGCATTTGCTGGACAAGGGCTTTGTGGAACTGAACCCGGGGTGTATGGATTTTGAGAATGTGCAGCCCCGGTTTGTTTACTGCTTTGACTACAACGGCCTGAACGAGCAGGAGCTGATGCTCACCTTTAAGCCGGATTACAGAAACCGGATCCGCAAAGCGCCAAAGAAAGGCGTGGAAGTGAAAGTGATGGGCACCGAGGCGCTGGACGACTTTGTGCGCATTATGCAGGAGACCGGGGAGCGGGACAACTTCTCCACCCGACCGAAAAGCTATTTTGAGCAAATTATGAACTGCATGGGCGAGGACTGCCGCCTGTATATGGCCTACTATGAGGGCAAAGCCATTGCCGGCACCTTGGCGATTAAGTGGGGACAGAATGTGATGAAGTACCAGTACGGCGCCTCCTCCAACGCCCACCGCAATGTGTACCCCAACTATGCCCTGCAATGGGCCATGATGCAGTGGGGTATGGAATGCGGATGTAAGGTCTATGACTTTGGCGGCATCAGCGGCGACTGCCAAAACCCGGACAACCCCCACTATGGTCTGTGGCGGTTTAAGCACGGCTTTGGCGGGTATATGAAAGAATTTATCGGCGAGTTTGACTATGTGATCAACAAGCCGGTGTACCACCTGTATAACTTGGCAACAAAAGTATTGGAAAAAGTAAGAAAATGAGCAGATATGTAATTGATAAAACCGCACTAATCGAGAATGTGCATTACCTGCAAAAGAAAGCGGGCGTGCCCATTATCGGCGTCGTTAAGGGCAACGGCTACGGCTTTGGTCTAACGGAACTGGCGCTGATCCTGGAGCACTGCGGCATCACCACTTTGGCAGTAACGGAAGTGACAGACATTGCCCCCCTGCGAGCGGTGCTGCAACCGAGCACGAATATTTTAGTGATGCGCTCCACCTGCGTGGACAGCGAGGCGCGCCATATTGCGGACGCCGGCTGTATTGCCACCATCGGCAGCACCCGGGCAGCGCAGGCAATGCAAGCGGCGGCTGCCGATTTGGGCGTTAAGGTGCAGTGCCATTTGAAGATCGACACCGGCATGGGTCGCTATGGCTTTTTGCCTACGCAGGTAGCGGAGGCCATTGCCTGCTATGACCTGCCTAATTTGGAATTCACCGGCGCTTATACCCACTTTAGCAGCGCCTTTCACGACAAGACCAAGACTATCGCCCAGCTGGAAGTGTTCAAGGACACGCTGGCGCAGATTGAAAAGGCCGGCAAGACCGTAGGTACCCGCCATGCAGCCAACTCCCCCGCATTGTTGAACGTGGACCATGTGGCGCTGGACGCGGTACGCATCGGCTCCGCCTTTACCGGCAGAGTAATTACCCATAGCAAAACGCCCCTGCACCGCTTAGGGCGACTGGAGGCGGAAGTGGTGGACATAAAGGAAGTACCTGCCGGTTATGCGGTGGGCTATAACGGCACCTTTGTTACCAAGCGCCCCACCACCATTGCCATTGTGCCTATGGGGCATTATGACGGCTTCGGCCTGACCAAAGAGAAAGAGGATCACAACTTCCATAGTGTGCTCTCTGCCCTCAAGCAATTTCTCAAGAAAACCCATTTGACCGTCACCATTGGTGACAAAGCCTACCCGGTGATCGGCGAGGTAGGGCTGTCCCACACGGCGGTGGATGTGACCGGCAGCAGCGTACAGCCCGGCGACATTGCCACCTGCGACCTGTCACCCTTGCTGGTGAATCCCCGCGTCCCCCGCGTTTATACGGAATAATGCAGAAAAGCGACTTGTATCTTACAAATACAAGTCGCTTTTTTACTTCTTAAACACGCTGCGCAGGCGCTTCTCAATCTTACGGACATACAACAGTTCCGCCACACCCAGCAGCCGCTCATAAAGAAAGAACAGCAAATTCATCGCCAGCCAAAAACCCACCAAAAACCATTTGTTACTGCTTACCGCGTCCATAGGAATGGCAAACACATACACCAGCAGCAGATTCACTGCCGCCAGTGCCCCATTAAACAGCAGGCACTCGGCAGCCAGCGCCACCGCCCGAGGCCGCAGCCGCCCGATCCACTGGCGCACGATGGTATAATAGCCGAAAAAGAGCACATACATCAGCATACATTCCTTGTCCGGCACCAAAAAGAAGCTGAGTAGCCCCGTAGACACATAGGTAACCCACGCTGTGCCGTAGCCGAAGGTGCGCACCAGCACCACCATCAGCACCCCGGTGAGCATGGGGCACACATAGGCCAGCACCGGCACCACACCGCCGAAAAACAGCAGCAGCACGCTCAGCGCCGTACAAATACCGCTCATGGCGACCTTAGCCGCAGGGCGCATATACCCCACCTCCCTTTCCGTTTGTATTCATTATAATCCATTTGGCTAAATCTGTAAAGATTATGAATAAGTGGTAAACATTTGGCGACTTACAGCCGTAACTCTTGCCTTTTATGCATAAAAAGACTATAATGTAGGAGATATTACGGTGCAGAGCACCAAAAGGAGCGTGTTCCCTTTGAAAAAGAGTATTGCATTGATCATGGCGCTGAGCGTACTGGTCTGCGGCGTCTTTGCTGCCTGCTCTTCCAAAAAGACGGACGGACAGGACACTGCCGCCGACACCACCCAAGCCGGTTTGGCCAATGCAGACACCGAGTTTGGCACAGAGATCAATAAAGACGGCAAAGAAGTAGACGTGGTCTATGAAAAGGACAAAAAGGGCAAAACCGTGGCCTATGAGATCGACAAAAACGGCGAGAAGGTAACGGACAAAAACGGCAAGGAAGTCACCGTTCCCATCAAAGAGACCACCACCAAAAAAGGCGAAACCTCTACAAAGAAAAATAACAGCGGCAAGGGTGAGACTCCCACCAACGGACCCACCACGCCCCAAACCACAGACAATAAAGGCGAGACCACCGGTAAAGAGCTGACCACCATTGAGGCGTCTAAAGATAAGGTGCCCTCCACCGGCGACAGCGGCAAAAAGGTGATTTTCTCCCAGCAGGATCTGGAGCGCATTGCAGCGATGCTGGAAGTGCCCGGCCTGTACAAGTTCAGCTATGAGAACAAGGACGGCGTCAGCGCCGAGATGGCTACCCATGTTGCCGTTTGGATGGCTGCCCGTGAGGATATTAAAGGCACCAGCTTCCCCTCCGGCACCATTGTGCTGGACCTGTTCAAATACTTTGGCCAAACGGTGGTCAACTTTAAGAGCAATTGCAACGCAGCGGCCAAAAAAGAGAACATCTACGACATCATCAGTTACAGCAATAAGGACAGCGTGTTCACCATCACCAAGGGCGAGGCTAAGCAGCAGTCCGTAAAGATCACCCGGGTAGAGTCCCTGGGCAACAACAACTACTACAAGGTCACCGGCTCCGTCAGCGGCGAAAAGAGCTGCAAAAAGGTGGTCGCCGTGGTGCAAAAGAATCGCCTGGACACGGACCTGGGCTTCTCCGTCAAGGCACTGAAGTGGTCTTAAATTCGCAAACAAATAACAAATCAAAAAGCGCACAGGCGATTGCCTGTGCGCTTTTTTCTGTCTTAAACTCAGTAGAGCTTTTTGCCAGCCTCAATGTCCATAATCTGGTCAATACGGGTCTGGTGACGGCCACCCTCAAAAGGTGTGGTCAGGAACACCTGCACCAGCTCCAGCGCCAGCCCCGCGCCGACTACACGATCGCCCATACACAGCACATTGGCATCATTATGGGCACGGGTGTACTTGGCGCTGAAATAATCGGAGCAACAGGCAGCCCGAATGCCCTTGACCTTATTGGCAGCCATAGAGATGCCAATACCGGTACCACAGCACAAAATGGCTTTTTCGCAAGTACCGTCTACCACCAAATCACAGGCCTTTTGGGCGCTGATGGCGTAGTCGAAGCGTTCCGGGGAATAGCAGCCCACATCTTCTACTTCATAGCCCTGCTCCAGCAGCACCTTTTTGATCTCCTCTTTCAGCGGGAAGCCCGCATGATCGGAACCCATTGCAATCTTCATTGTGATTCTCCTTTTTTTAATTTTAACTGCCGTTCCGCCTGGCTAAGCCGCAGATATACAGGCATCAGCGCAGCGGCGGGCATGGTTTTCTGTTTTTGGGCGGCCAGGGCCACGCCGGGCCCGGTCACATACTGCCGCTGCGGAGGGGCGACCTCCCCAGCCGGGAACAAGGGTGCAAACAGCCGGGCGCCGTCACCGGCCACGATCACCCGATCATAGGCGGCCAATTCTTCGGCCAGCGCAGCGCCGTCCACAGCCCGGTCCGGGCAAAGGCGCTCCACCTTACCGTTCTCCACACGAAAAAGGGCGTTATAAAACTGCCCGCGGCGGGCGTCCATCACCACGCAGATCACTGCGTTTTCCTCCGGGAACTGGTACGCCACCGCTTCCAAAGCAGACACGGCGATACAAGGAATATCCCTGTCAAAGGCAAGACCTTTAACGGTGGCCACGCCGATCCGCACCCCGGTAAAGGAACCGGGACCAACCGTAACGGCAATGGCGTCCAGGTCTGCCACCGAAGTGTCTCCCAGCACCCGCTGAATCATCGGCAGCAGGGTTTCGCTGTGGGTCAGGCCGTTATGGAGAAAGTCGCTGCGCACGACCGCGCCGTCCCCACTACACAGAGCCGCGGCTGCGGTAACAGATGATGCGTCTACCGCAAGGATCATGCTTTCTCCTCCTCTTTTTTATAAATCTTAATGGTGCGATCCTGCTCCCCTGTTTTGGAGATTTCCACCATCAGGGTGTCCGGCGGCAGCGCGCCATACACATTCTCGCTCCATTCGATGGCCAGGTAAGCGCCGGTGTCCAAATAATCAAAGAACCCGGTGGAATACAGATCGTCCCAGCTGTCTACCCGGTACATATCAAAGTGGTGCAGGGTCACATCCCCCTGCCGATACGTATTGCAAATGGCAAAGGTGGGCGAAGTCACATCCACCGTCAACCCCAGCCCTTTTGCCAGTCCGGCGGTAAAGGCGGTTTTGCCCGCCCCCAGGTCGCCCAAGTAGGCAATCACCGTGCCGGTTGGCAAGGTCTTTGCCAGATCGGCAGCAATACGCACCGTATCAGCATAACTGTGGGAATGAAATACTCGCATCAGAACAGCCCCACGGTGTTGCCCTGATCGTCCACATCAATGCGGTAGGCCGCCGGTGATTTGGACAGGCCGGGCATGGTCATCACATTGCCGGTTTGGCACACCAGGAACCCGGCGCCGGCAGACAGACCGGCGCTGCTGACGGTAATACGAAAGCCGGTAGGGCGCCCCAGCTTTGTGGGGTCGTCAGACAGACTGTACTGGGTCTTTGCCATACACACCGGGAGTTTGTCTGCCCCCAGTGCAATAAAGCCGTCAATGGCCTTTTTGGCCGCCTTAGTGTAGTCCACACCGTCGGCGCCGTAGACCTCTTTTGCAATTTTCTCGATCTTCTCATACACCGGCAGATCCAGGTCGTACAGGGTATGGAAGTGATTTTCCTTTTCACAGGCGGCAGCCACTTTCTCTGCCAGCTCTAAACTGCCGGCGCCGCCCTCTGCAAAGCACTTGGTCACGGCAAAATCTGCGCCTGCCGCCTTACAAATCTGCTCTACATAATCAATCTCCGCCTGGGTGTCCGCATAGAAGTGGTTGATGGCCACCACCACCGGCACACCGAATTTCTTCAAGTTCTCAATATGCGCCAACAGATTGACGGAACCGGCGCGCAGGGCGTCCATATTCTCCTCTTTCAGCTGATCCTTGGGCACACCGCCGTTATATTTCATAGACCGCACGGTAGACACCAGCACCACGCAGGCGGGAGTCAGCCCCGCATAGCGGCACTTGATGTCAAAGAATTTCTCCGCTCCCAGGTCAGAGCCAAAGCCTGCCTCGGTAATGGCGTAATCGCCCAGCTTCAACGCGGTTTTGGTAGCCCGCACAGAGTTGCAGCCATGGGCAATATTGGCAAAGGGACCGCCGTGCATAATGGCCGGCGTATTCTCCAGCGTCTGCACCAAATTGGGCTTAATCGCATCCTTCAGCAGCACGGTCATGGCGCCGTTTGCCTGAATATCCCGGGCATACACCGGTGCGCCGTCGTAGGTATAGGCTACTAAAATATCACCCAGCCGCTTTTTCAAATCTTGCAAATCTTCCGCAAGGCACAGGATCGCCATGACCTCGCTGGCAACGGTTATGCAGAAGTGATCCTCCCGGGGTACGCCGTTTAGCGTGCCGCCCAGAGAGCAGATAATATTGCGCAGGGCGCGATCGTTCATATCCAAACACCGCTTCACCTGCACCCGGCGGGGATCAATCCCCAGCACATTCCCCTGCTGAATATGATTATCCAGCAGCGCGCACATCAAATTGTTGGCGCTGGTAATGGCGTGCAGGTCGCCGGTAAAATGCAGGTTAATGTCCTCCATAGGCACCACCTGGCTGTAACCGCCGCCGGCAGCGCCGCCCTTAATGCCAAACACCGGACCCAGGGACGGCTCCCGCAGAGCGATCACCGCATTTTTGCCCAGCTTGCACATAGCCTGACCCAAGCCGATACTCACAGTGGTTTTGCCCTCACCGGCAGGGGTAGGGTTCACCGCCGTTACCAGCACCAGCTTGCCGTCCGGTCGATCTTGCAGCCGAGCCAGCAGATCATCGGACAACTTAGCTTTATAATGGCCGTAAGGCTCCAGCTCCTCCGGATGAATACCCATAGCCGCAGCCACATCCGTAATTCTTTTCATTTTCGCCTGTGCGGCGATCTCAATATCTGTCAGCATATACATACTCCTGTACGCGCCGCAGGGGGCGCAACGTTTCTCGCAAGTTATTATAACACAAGGGATAAAATAATCCAAGTAATAATTGCCCGCTTCTCTTGAATTCTGGCAAAAATCATAATATAATAAAGACTACCCTGTAATGAGAGGAGGCAGATCGTGCACAGTCGGCAAAAACAATCGCCGCTGTTGGAATTATTTTCCGGTTTAGATTATATAACTTTGCTAACCGCCATGGTTGGCTCTCTATACGGTTTGGCGCTGGTATACAGTGCTACCCACTCTACCTTAAAGGACGGCAAGATCATCAGCAGCGATGTGCGCTCCATGCTCCTGTCCGTGGCGCTGGGGGTGGTGATCTGCCTACTGGTTTCTAATGTGAACTATGAGGCGGTAGCCAAGCTGTGGCCGGTGATCGCCGCCGGGTGCGTGGGTTTGATGATCTACACTTTCTTCTTTGGCATTGCGCCGGACGCCCGGCAGGATGCCCGCAGCTGGATCGACCTGAAGGTGCTGACCTTCCAGTCCTCCGAGCTGCTGAAAGTGGGCTTTATCATCTCCTTTTCCTATCACCTGGATATGGTGCGGGACAAGATCAATAAAATACGCACCATCATTCCGCTGGTGATCCACGGCATGATCCCCATTGCTCTGGTGCTGATGACCGGTGACGCCGGGTCTGCCCTGATCTTCCTGATTATGTTTATCGGCATGCTGTTCTTTGCCCGCATTAACATCGGCTACTTCTTAGCCGGGTTTTGTGCGCTGATCGTGGGTTTTGTGGCCGCCTGGAAGTTGAAGCTGATCTCCGGCTTGCAGCGGGAGCGGATCATTGCCCTGTTTTATCCGGAGCAGTACGAGAGCACCATGTATCAACAAAATAACGGCAAGATCGCCATGGGCAACGGCGGTTTTCTCGGTCAAGGCTTCTTAAAGGGCGATATGACCCAAAGCGGCGCCGTGCCGGAAAATCAGAACGATATGATTCTGTCCGTAGCCGGTGAGGAATTCGGCTTTATCGGCGCACTGGCAGTAATCTTGATTTTAACGATACTGATTTTGCGGGTAGGTCAAACCGGCCTGCGTGCCCGGGATAACGGCGGCTACCTGATGTGCAGCGGCATTGCCGTTATGCTCTTTGCCCAGACCTTTGTAAACATCGGCATGGAGCTGAGCCTGCTGCCCTGCATCGGCATCACCCTGCCCCTGTTCTCCGCCGGCGGCTCCTCGTCGCTCTGTATCTATCTGGCTCTGGGGATCGAGATGAGTGTGTACCGATACAGCAAATCGCAAACCGGCGCCATGTTCTATACCAAATAACCAACAGCAAAACGCAAAAAAGCGATCGGACAAAATTGTCCGGTCGCTCTTTTTTATTTTCCTTAGCCTTTGATCAGGTCGTCGTAAAAATCAAAGCAATCAAAGGTGGCAAAGTAATCCTTGGGAGTCTCTGCCCGACGGATCATTTGGAAAGTGCCGTCGGTCTTTAACAAAATTTCCGCACTTTTCAGCTTGCCGTTATAGTTGTAGCCCATGGAGAAGCCGTGGGCGCCGGCATCGTGGATAAACAGCAGATCGCCGCGATTGATCTCCGGCAGCATACGATCCACGGCGAACTTGTCGCAGTTCTCGCACAGGGAGCCGGTCACATCGTACTTGTGGTCGCAGGGCTGATTCTCCTTGCCCAGCACCGTCACATGGTGATACGCACCGTAGATGGCCGGGCGCATCAGGTTCACGGCGCAAGCGTCTACGCCCACATACTCTTTATACGTATGCTTTTCGTTAATGGCGCGGGTCACCAAGCCGCCGTAGGGACCCATCATAAAGCGGCCCAGCTCGGTATAGATAGCCACATCGCCCATACCGTTGGCGGTAAGCACCTCATCATACACCTTATGTACACCGGCGCCTATCTTCAAAATATCATTCGGCTCCTGCTCCGGACGGTAAGGAATGCCAACACCGCCGGACAGGTTGATAAAGCTGATTTTTACACCCAGCTCGTTCTTCAGCTGCACTGCTACATCAAACAGCACCTTGGCCAGCAGCGGATAATACTCGTTGGTTACCGTATTGGAGCAAAGGAACGCGTGCAGGCCAAACTCCTCTACCCCCTTGGACTTCATAATCCGAAATGCCTCAAACAGCTGCTCGGTGGTCATACCGTACTTGGCGTCCCCCGGGTTATCCATAATATCATTGGTGATCTTAAACATACCGCCGGGATTGTAGCGGCAGCTCATTTTGCGGGGCAGCTTGCCGCAGGCTTTTTCCACTGCTTCAATATGGGTAATGTCGTCCAGGTTGATGATACCGCCCAGATCGTTGCAGTATTTGAACTCCTCCAAGGGCGTATCGTTGGAAGAAAACATAATGTCTTCCCCCACGGCACCAATGGCTTTGGAGAGCATCAGCTCCGTCTTGGACGAGCAGTCGCAGCCGCAGCCGTACTCCCGCAGAATGTTAATCAGAAAGGGGTTGGGTGTTGCCTTTACGGCAAAGAACTCCTTGTAGCCCTTGTTCCAGGCAAAAGCCTCTTTCAGCTTAGCCGCATTCTCCCGAATACCCCGCTCATCGTACAGATGAAAGGGGGTGGGAAACTGCGCTGCGATCTCCTCCGCCTTTTCCTTGGTGACAAAAGGTAATTTCTCCATCTTTTCTATCCTCCGCTTCTATCATTCCGACTGGCAGGCCTGTTCAATCACGGCCTTGAGTTCCTCGCTCCCCTGCCCTTTTACAGAAGAGAACGGGATCACCTGCACGCCTGCGCCCAGGTTCGGCAACTCCGTGCCCAGTTCTTCCAGTCTTTTTTTATACTGAGTGGGTTTTAATTTATCCGCCTTGGTGAGCACCACTACAAAGGGCAGTCCGATCTGCTGCAAAAAGTCGATCATTTGCAGATCATCCGCCGTGGGGGCGTGGCGCATATCAATCAGCTGCACCACAAGGCGTATGGGCCGTCCGCTTTGGAAATAGCCCTCCATCAACTCGCCGAACCGCTTTTTCTCCGCCTTAGAGATCTTGGCGTAGCCGTAACCGGGCAGGTCCACAAAATGCACGCCGTCCACATCATAGAAGTTGACGGTTACCGTCTTGCCGGGTACGGAACTGACCCGCGCCAGGGACTTGCGGTTAAACAGGCGGTTGAGCAGGGAGCTTTTGCCCACATTGGAGCGGCCGGCAAAGGCGATTTCAATGCCGTCTGCCGGGGGCAGCTGGGCAGAAATGCCAAAGGCGCGATCAAAGGTTGCTTTGTTATAATTCATAGGCACCTCACTGAGCCACCGGCCGATCGGCACGCTTGGACTTGGCCACCGGCACGGCGGCGGGCTTGTCCTCCCGGGCGGTAGGTGTGGGCATATATTCCAGCGCAATAGGCAGCACCTGGTCAAAAGTGTCTACCGGCACAAAGCGCACGCCCGCTTTCACTTCTTCGCCGATCTCCTGCAAGTCCTTGCTGTTCTCCGCCGGAATGATCACCGTGGAGCAACCGGCCTTGTAGGCGGCCATACTCTTTTCTTTCAATCCACCGATGGGCAACGCCCGCCCTTTTAGGCTGATCTCGCCGGTCATGGCCACATCACAGCGAATGGGAATGCCTGTCAGCTCGCTGACCAGCGCCGTGGTGATGGCCAGTCCGGCAGAGGGGCCGTCCTTGGGAATGGCCGCCTCCGGAGCGTGAATGTGCAAGTCTTTATTTTTATAGAACTGATCGTCAATACCATAGGTGTCTGCGCGGGAGCGGATAAAGCCCACGGCGGTCTTAACGCTCTCGGTCATCACATCGCCTAAATTACCGGTGATCTGCACCTTGCCGGTGCCCGGGAAGGCAGACACTTCAATGGGCAGCATGGTGCCGCCTACGGAAGTCCAGGCCAAACCGTTGACCACGCCCACTTGGTTTTCACCGGGGATCAGGTCATCCGTGTACTTGGGCACGCCCAGGTAGTCCTGCAAATTCTTTTCATTCACGCGGAAGGACTTGTCGCCGCTTTCCAGCGCTACGGACGCCTTGCGGCATAGGGTGCCGATACATTTCTCCAGCCGCCGCACACCGGCCTCACGGGTGTAGTGAGCGATGATCTCCTCCAGCGCGCCGTCCGTGACCTTAAACTCTCTGGCACACAGCGCGTGCTTGGTCATCTCTTTCTTCACCAAATGGTCCTTGGCAATACGGAACTTCTCCGTAGCGGTATAGGAACCAAGCTCAATAACCTCCATACGGTCAAACAGCGGTGGGGCAATGGTGGAGGTGTCATTGGCCGTGGTGATAAACAGCACCTTGGACAGATCCACCGAAAACTCAATATAATGATCGGCAAAGGTGTTGTTCTGCTCCGGGTCCAGCGCCTCCAACAACGCGGAGGAGGGGTCGCCCTTCATGTCGTTACCGATCTTGTCGATCTCGTCCAGCAGGATAATAGGGTTCATGCTGCCGCTTTTGATCACTGCGTCAATAATACGGCCGGGCATAGCGCCGATATAAGTCTTTCTGTGGCCGCGGATCTCCGCCTCATCGTGAACGCCGCCCAGCGCCACCCGCACATACTTACGGTTCATGGCCTTTGCCAGGGACTTAACGATAGAGGTTTTGCCTACCCCGGGCGGGCCTGCCAGACAGAGAATTTGGCCGGAGAAGTCCGGGTTGCGCCGCAGCACCGCCAGGGACTCTACAATGCGGTCCTTCACTTTGTCCAGGCCGTAATGGTCCTTATCCAGCACCTTACGGGCACGGTCCAGGCGCATATTGTCTTTGGTATATGTACCAAACGGAATTTCCAGGCACTTGTCCAAATAATTGCGCACCACTGTGGCCTCGTGGGAGCCTTGGGGCATTTTGGCCAGCTTGTCGCATTCTTTGAGCAAGTGGGTTTTGGCTTCCGCATCGCAGCGCAGCTTGCCGATCTTTTCCCGGTAACCGTCCGCTTCCTCCTGGGGATTATCCTCCTCGCCCAAAGACTCGGAGATCACCCGCATTTCCTCCCGCAGGTAATACTCCCGCTGGTTTTTGTCGATCTCGGCCTGCACACGCTCGTGCAGCTCCGTTTCAATCTCCAGGGTGGTATTCTCCTTGCTCAGGAGCATTAAGAGCGTACGCAGCCGCTCGCCCGGATCCAGGCACTCCAGCACATCCTGCTTGTCCGCATAATCCATAAAGGTGTTGGAACAGATATAATCTGCCAGGGGGCCGTTCTCCTGATACGCAAGCACCTTGGCGATCACATCGTTGCTGATCTTGGGCACCATCTCGGCGTAATGCTCAAACTCTTTTTTCACCGCTCGACGATAGGCGTTAGCCCGATCCGGGTCCAATTGATCCGCCGGCTCCTCCAGCGGCTGTACCACCGCAGAGAGAAACGGCTTGGTGCGCACAAACGCCATTAAAGCGCCGCGCCCGTCGCCCTCAGCCACCACACGCATATTTTCGCTGCCGGGAATACGCATCATCTGCCGCACAGAGCAGATCACGCCCACGCCGAACAGATCGTCCAGCCCCGGGTCATCTACCGCTGCGTCCTTTTGGGACACCAAAAAGATCTTTTGATCTGCGTTCATAGCCGCTTTCAGCGCGGCAACGCTCTTTTTGCGCCCTACATCAAAGTGCAGCACCATATCCGGGAACATGACCAGTCCCCGCAACGGGATCACCGGAAAACTCGGTGCCGTCTCAAAAATGTTCATTTCGTCCATCTATAAAACCTACTTCTAAATACAAAAAATCATCAGCAGAAAAAAATCGCTACGCAGTATTATATAATAAAATATATAAAAAGGCAACCTGTAAAGGAAAAAAGAGCGCAATACGCTGCTGCGCACTGCACTCCTTTGCTTATGCGTTCTTTAGAGCACCGGCCGTCAGGTCGTGGCTCTCCTTCTTGGGGTTGCGCAAAATGATCGGTTCTGCACCGCTGCACACCGTCTCCGGGGTGATGGTCACCTTCTCCACCGTGCTGTCGCTGGGGATCTGGAACATCAGTTCCTTTAAGGTCGCCTCAAACACGCTGCGCAGACCGCGGGCGCCGGTTTTGCGCTCCAGGGTCACATCCGCCATAGCCGCCAGCGCCTCCGGCTGGAACTCCAGCTGCACCCCGTCCATTTGGAACATCCGGGTATACTGCTTCACGATGGAATTCTTCGGCTCCGTCATAATGCGGATCAATGCCGGTTTATCCAAATTCTCCAGCACGGCGATCACGGGAATACGCCCAATCAGTTCCGGAATCAGCCCATACTTCACCAGATCGTGCTGCTCTACCCGCTCCATCACGCGGTTTTCGTCCACATCTTCCGCTTGAATATCCGCGCCAAAGCCCATAGACTTGCCGCCGATCCGCTTCTCAATGATCTTCTCAATACCGTCAAAGGCACCGCCGCAGATAAAGAGAATGTTGGTGGTATCAATCTGAATAAACTCCTGCTGGGGGTGCTTGCGCCCGCCGCCCGGGGGTACATTGGACACCGTACCCTCCAAAATCTTCAGCAGTGCCTGCTGCACGCCCTCGCCGCTTACATCGCGGGTAATGGAGCGGTTCTCACTCTTGCGGCTGATTTTGTCAATCTCGTCCACATAGATAATGCCCCGCTCGGCGCGTTCCACATCAAAGTCCGCCGCTTGGATCAAGCGCAGCAAAATGTTTTCCACGTCCTCGCCTACATACCCGGCCTCGGTCAGGGTGGTGGCGTCCGCAATGGCAAAGGGCACATTCAGGATCTTTGCCAAAGTCTGAGCCAGCATGGTCTTACCCACGCCGGTGGGACCCATCAGTAAGATATTGCTCTTTTGCAGCTCCACATCGTCCTTTTGGGTGCTAAAAATACGCTTATAGTGGTTATATACCGCAACGGACAGCGCCTTTTTTGCCTCGTCCTGACCGATCACATAGGCGTCCAACTGAGCCTTGATCTCTGCCGGCTTGGGCAGCACCATATCGCCGTCCTCCCCCTGCTTACCGGGGGCGTCCACCAGCTCGGTGCTCTGGATCAAGTCGTTGCAAAGACGAATACACTCGTCACAGATAAATACGCCCGGACCCTCGATCAGCTTGTGAACCATTGCCTCTGACTTGCCGCAGAAGGAGCACCGGGTCATACGATTGTAATTGTCATCTCGTGCCATGTATGCACACTCCAAATCCAAAATAGAAAGACAGGACGGATGCTGCCATCCGTCCGTTTTCACAAATTATCTTTTGTCGATCACTTTATCCACCAGGCCGTATTCCAGCGCTTCCTGTGCGGTCATGCTGTTGTCTCGGTCTGTATCCTGCACAATCTGCTCATAGCTCTTGCCGGTATTCTTGGCAAGAATTTCATTGAGCCGCTCCTTGGTGCGCAGCAGGTTCTTGGTAGCGATCTCAATATCCGTCGCCTGACCGGTCAGGCCGTTGCCGCCGATCAAAGGCTGGTGAATGAGAATTTCACTGTTGGGC
>CAVHPP010000010.1:0-35935 GCA_963638105.1 Agathobacter rectalis | reverse complement strand
CTGTTGGGCAGTGCAATGCGCTTGCCCTTGGCGCCGCTGGAAAGCAAGAACGCACCCATACTGGCGGCCATACCCACGCAGATGGTGGACACATCGCACTTGATATAATTCATAGTGTCGTAAATCGCCAGACCGGCAGTTACGGAGCCACCGGGGCTGTTGATATACAGGCTGATGTCTTTCTCACTGTCCTGGCTCTCCAAAAACAGCAGCTGGGCCACCACCAAAGAAGCGGTGGTGTCGTTCACCTGGTCAGAGAGCACGATAATGCGGTCGCTGAGCAGGCGGGAATAAATATCCATGGAGCGCTCGCCGGCGCCGGTCTGCTCTACAACATAAGGGACTAAAGCCATAAAATCACTTTCCTTAAACTCAGTCTATGCGGAAACACGGTCTGTTATAATATAGACCGTGTTTTGCTTATTCATTCAAAGGGATGCGCAGAATTACTCGGCGTCTTCCTCTTTCTTAGCGGTTTTTTTGGCTGCGGGCTTCTTAGCGGCAGTCTTTTTGGCTGCGGGCTTTTTCTCTGCCTTTTTGTCGTCTGCCTTCTTGGCAGTGGACTTCTTGGCGGCCTTCTTTTCCGCTTTCTTCTCTACCAGCTTGGCGCTGTCCACGATCAGATCCAGTGCCTTCTTCGTGGTTACATCGGCAGCGATCTGGTCAGCCGGTACAGCCTTCTTGATCTGCTCCGCTTCCATACCGTACTGCTGGGCCAGCTTGTCGATCTCGGCGTTGATCTCGTCCTCTGTGGCTTCCAGTTTCTCAGCAGCCACGATGGCTTCCAGTACCAAAGAAGCCTTGACTTGCTTCTCGGCGCCGTCCTTAAAGGTAGCGCGGAATGCGTCCATATCCTGACCCATATACTGCAAGTAGGTCTGCAAGTCAATGCCCTGAGCCTGCAGACGGTAAGCATAGTCGTTGATCATCTCGTCGGCACGCTTGGTAAACATCACTTCCGGGATCTCCGCTTCCATACCGTCGATGGCCTGCTCCAGCAGCTGGTTTTCCAGGTCGCGGCGGGCGTCCTCCGCCTTTTTCTCGCTGAGCTGCTTCTTCAGGTCGGCCTTCAGTTCGTCCAGGGTGTCAAACTCGGACACGTCCTTGGCAAACTCGTCGTCCAGTGCCGGTACTTCCTTGGTCTTGATCTCGTGGATCTTTACCTTAAACACAGCGTCTTTACCGGCCAGGTTCTCTGCCTGGTACTCCTCCGGGAAAGTCACATTTACATCAAACGCTTCCTCGGTCTTGTGACCGGCCACCTGCTCCTCAAAGCCGGGGATAAAGGAACCGGAGCCCAGCTCCAGAGGATAATTCTCGCCCTTGCCGCCGTCAAATGCAACACCGTCCACAAAGCCCTCAAAGTCGATCTCTGCGGTGTCGCCCATCTCGGCAGCACGGTCCTCAACAGTCACCAGACGGCTGTTTCTGTCCAGCATATTGGTCAGCTCGTTGGCCACATCCTCATCATCTGCCTCTGTGGGCAGCTGCACAGCCTCCAGGCCCTTATACTCGCCCAGCTTGACCTCCGGGTACACAGTGACCTTCATGGTCATATCCACGCCCTCGGACTTGCTGATGGTCTTAACATCCAGCTCGGAGGGAGAGTCCACCGTGCGCAGACCGGCCTCCTCAATGGCAGCCGTAACAACTGCGGGATACACGATCTCCAACGCGTCCTCATAGAAGAAGCCCTCACCGTAGAGCTTTTCGATCATACCCTGGGTAGCCTTGCCCTTTCTGAAGCCGGGCAGTTGGATAGATTTTCTGCGCTTCAAATATGCGTCCTTGCAAGCCTGAGTAAATTCCTCAGGGGCAACGGTAACCTCGATTTCATAAACATTGGTGTCCACTTTATTGGATGATTTCAGTGCCATTGCTTTGACCTCCTCAAAATTTATCTAATATCACCGATTTGGCATTATAACATATCTATTTCTTAATTTCAAGCAAGTATTTATATTATTTGGCTTTTCTGCTCATTTGCAGATAAATAAGGGGGTAAACGCCAGACGGTCGGCAGAGATCAGGCGAAAATCAATGCCCTGATACGCCCCCTCAAAAGCAAACCGGGCGGCTGCACCGTGCAGATGGCCGTAATAGCACTTTTGCACGCCGTACTGCCGCAACAGTTCTACGATCGGCGCGCAGGCATTCCCGGTAGTCACCGGCGGATAATGGAGAAAAACGATCTTTTCTCTGTCCCCTGCCGCCTCCAACGACATACGAATACGCCCTACTTCCCTGGCCAGCACTTTCTCGTCCTGGGCCTCCGGTGCGTCCTCAAAGAACCAACCCCGGCTGCCGCACAGGGCCACATCGCCGTAAGGGATCGCCTGATTATGCAAAATCTGTAAAGTATCAAAATGATTTTCCTGCAAATACAGGTCCATTTTGCGTTTGGTGTTCCACCAATAGTCGTGATTGCCCTTGAGCAAGATTTTTTGCCCGGGCAGATCGTTCAAAAAGGCAAAATCAGCCGTACATTCCGAGAATTTCATGGCCCAGCTAATGTCCCCGGCGATCACCACCGTATCCTGCGGCTCCACCAAATGGCGCCAATTGGCCGCCAAGCGAGCGGTATAATCGCTCCAGCCGGGAAAGCTGTCCATGGGCTTGTCCGTGCCAAAGGACAAATGGGTATCTGCAATGGCATACAGCGCCATAAGGCACCTCTTTTCCGTATAAAATACCCGCACCTGCACAAACTATGCGGGAAGGGAGTGAAAAAAATGGACGAGATCAAAGGCATTTCCTGTGAAGTCAAGAACTGCAAGTACCACGATGGCTCCGACTGCTGCACCGCCGGTCATATTCAGGTGGGCACGCAAAACGCAAAAACCTCTACGGACACCGCGTGCGAGACCTTCCAGTGCTGCGACGGCTGTTCTTGCAAGTAAAAAGACGAAAAAGGCAGGATATCGCATGATATCCTGCCCCAGCGTGTAGAAGAAGCTAAGTATAAATTTCTACACGCTGGCAGACATCGAGAAAGTGAGATAAATTTCGTATTTTGCGAATGGGTGCTGTACAACAGTACCGCCCCTGAGCAAAAAACGAAAAGCGCCAAAAGTGGCTTGAACTCGATGTTCAAGCCACTTTTTCAAAACAGCAGACAATATAGAACACCTTCGGCAGGAGCAAGCCCCTGCCCTACAAATATTCTATTTGAATTTTACAGCATGGCGCGATTTAGCCACTTTATCGACAGTCTGAGGCAGGGTATCGCATGATATCCTGCTATCTTTTTCTTCTGTTACAGGTTCAGCAGCTGAAAGACCATTTGGCTCATATTCTCCCGGTCGCACACCTGGGTAAAGCGCACGGTCTTGTCCTTCAGCGCCGCCAGGGGCTTGGGTACGGCAGCGCCGGTAACCCGGTGCAGTTCCTCTACCATATCGAACTCATCCAACTGCGGGGTATTGCCCTCCAGCACGGCGGTGAGCACGCTCTTGGAGAACTTATAGGGAGAGGCGGTGGAGTCGATCACCGTAGGCAAATCGTCGCCGGTCTGGGCTACATAGTCCCGGTACACCTTTACAGCCACGGCGGTGTGGGTGTCGCACAGGTAGTTCTGATCGGTATAGGTCTTGTGAATGGTATCCGCCACAGCGGCCTCATCACAGTAACCGGCGGCAAACTCCTTTTGGATCTTTGCCATCACTTCCGGCTCTACCGTGTATTTGCCGTTCTCCGCCAGTTGGGTCATCCAGCCGCGCACGGCAGCGTCGCTCTCGCCGCTCATGTGGTACAGCAGCCGCTCCAGGTTGGAGCTAATGAGAATATCCATAGAGGGAGAGGTGGTGGCGTAAAAGTCCCGGTTCCGGTCATAGGTGCCGGTTTTCAGGAAATCTGTCAGTACATTGTTGGTATTGGAGGCGCAAACCATGGTCTGAATAGGCAGGCCCATGTGCTTGGCGTAATACCCGGCCAAAATGTTGCCGAAGTTGCCGGTGGGCACCACCACATTCATGGGCTCGCCTACTTGCAGCTGACCCATTTTGCACAGGTCCGCATACGCGGAGAAGTAATAGACGATCTGCGGCACCAGACGGCCCCAGTTAATCGAATTGGCAGAAGAGAACATCATATTCTTCTTTGCCAGCTCCGCCTTGATTTCGTCATTGGTAAAAATGGACTTAACGGCGCTCTGGGCGTCGTCAAAATTGCCGTGAATGGCGCAAACTGCCACATTCTCACCCTCCTGGGTGGTCATTTGCAGCTTCTGCATAGGCGACACGCCGTCCACCGGGTAAAACACCAGAATCTTGGTCTTGTCAACATCCTTAAAGCCCTCTAACGCCGCCTTGCCGGTATCACCGGAGGTGGCCACCAGGATCACAATGGTCTTGCCCTCGGCAGTCTTTTTGGCAGATACGGTCATCAGGTAGGGCAGCAGCTGGAGCGCCATATCCTTAAAGGCGCAGGTGGGACCGTGCCACAGCTCTAAGATGTTTTCCTTGCCGCCGATATTCACCGTAGGTGCCACAGCGGGGCTGGAAAACTTATCTGCCCGGTAAGCGCCCTCTACGCAGTCATTCAGCTCCTCATCGGAAAAGTCCGTCAGGAAGGTGCGCAGCACGGTCTTGGCCCGGTCAATGTAGGACATCTCCATCATCTCCCGTACCGTATCCATAGAGAAGTGAGGCAGTTCCACCGGCACAAACAGGCCGCCCTCCTCGCTGATCCCCTGGGCAATGGCCTGGGCTGCGGTTACACGGATCTTGTTGTTTCTTGTTGAAGTATATAGCATACACGCTCTCCTATTCGTTGGGGGTTGTGATTTCGTTTTTCTTGCAGAATATTTTATACCAATGTAAAGGCATTTTCAAGGTGTTTTACGGATTTTGTGCCGTCCTTTTGTAAAAACACTTCAATTACATCAAATCTGGGCTGCTTTTCCGTTGGATTTTGGGCCAAAAACAGCTTGGCGGTTTGAATGATCCGCTCCTGCTTGTATTGGTCTACGAATTCTGCCGGGTCGGCAATGGCGCCCTCACTGCGGGTTTTGACCTCCACAAACACCAGGTAACGCCCCTTGGTACATATCAGGTCGATCTCGCCAAAACGGCAACGGTAGTTCACATCAAATAACTTGTAGCCCTGCTTTTGCAAGTACCGGGCAGCCTCCAGCTCGCCGTACTTGCCGTAGTATTCCGGCCGGATCATCGGTTCATCCATTTCTTCAGGAATGACAGCCGGTGAATGGGGCTGATCCCGTACTGCTCCAGCCGTTCATAATGCAGTTTGGTGCCGTAGCCCTTATGCTTTTCAAAAGCATACTGGGGATACTGTTCTGCCATTTGCAGCATATAGCGATCCCGGCTGACCTTAGCCAAAATAGACGCTGCCGCTATGCTGGCGCTTTGGGCATCACCCTTAATGATCGTGCGCACCTCCAAGGGCAAGTCCGGTGCACGGTTGCCGTCTACCAGGGCGCAGTCCGGCTGCACCGGCAGGGCGGCTACCGCTCGCTGCATGGCAAGGTAAGTGGCATTGAGAATATTGATCTCATCAATTTCTTTTTCTGTGGCGGAGCCGATACCATAAGCGGCGCACTGGCTGCAAATGGTGTCAAACAGAGCCTCCCGCTTCTTTTCGCTGAGTTTTTTGGAGTCGTTGACCCCCTCAATCACCTGCCCCGGGCGGAGCACCACCGCCGCCGCGTACACAGGACCTGCCAAGGGACCTCGCCCGGCTTCATCAATACCACAGATGCAGGTGTAGCCCTCTGTGCGGGCCTGATCTTCAAATGCTGTCCATTCCATCATTCCGGCAGTTCCAGGGTCATGCGCCCCAGCTTTCCTCCTCTAAATTCATCCGCCACAATCACTGCGGCGCGGTTATAGTCGATCTCGCCGCCCCGCATTAAAAAACCGCGCTTGCGGCCGATGGCTTCCAGTATTTCCCATCCCTGCATATACTCGTCTGCCTCAATGCCGTACCGCTGGGTAATGGCCTGCGGTCGGGTGCGCCCCAGCACCTCCAGCAAACGGCAGGTCAAGGTCTCCAGGTCTGTGACTTCATCTTTTACAGAGCCGATAAACGCCAGCCGGTCCCCTACTTCCGGATCGTCAAACTTAGGCCACAGCACGCCGGGGGTGTCCAGCAACTCAATGCCGCCGCCCACAGCGAACCACTGATTTTGCCGGGTGACACCGGCCTTATCGGCCACCTTGGCGCGGTTTTTACCGGCCATACGGTTGATAAAGGAGCTTTTACCGGTGTTGGGAATACCCACCACCATCAGCCGCAGGGGCTTGCCGGCCATACCTCGCTGGGCGTTCTTCTCAATGGTCTTTTTCAGTACCTGCTGCACCGTAGGCAAAAAGGCGGACAGTCCCTTGCCGCTGCGGCAATCCACGGCCAGAGCAGTCTTGCCCTGCGCCTCAAAGGCGGCAATCCAGCGCTTGGTGGCCGCCGGGTCTGCCACATCGCATTTATTCAGCAGCACGATCCGGGGCTTGCCCCGCACCAAAGTGTCCAGCTCCGGGTTGGCGGAGCTATACGGCACGCGGGCGTCCAGCAGCTCCACCACCCCGTCCACCAGAGGCAGCATTTCCTTGATCTGGCGCCGGGTCTTTGCCATATGGCCCGGGAACCACTGTACCTTTTGTTTTTGAAAATCAGCCATTATCTTTACCTGTCCTTACTTACTGCCCCCAGTTTACCATACACCGCGAAAAAAGGCAAATAAAAAAAGCTCCTGTCACCAAGGTAACAGAAGCATTTTTTATGTGTCTTACTCAGCGTCGGCAGCCTTTGCAGCGTTATCTCTCTGCAAGTTCTCCTTCACCTTAGCAGCCTTACCCACACGGTCACGCAGGTAATACAGCTTTGCACGACGAACCTTACCGGAGCGGATCACCTGCACGCTCTCTACGTTGGGAGAATGCAGCGGGAATACACGCTCAATACCTACGCCGTAAGAAAGGCGGCGCACGGTAAAGGTCTTGCTGATACCGGAGCCTTTAATGGCGATCACAGTACCCTCAAACATCTGGATACGCTCACGAGAACCCTCGCGGATCTTTACGGCAACCTTAACGGTATCACCGATCTGGAATTTAGGTGTTTCTTCTTTCATGCTGCTCTGAGCAATCAAATCAAGTGCGTTCATCAATAACAACCTCCTTCTTATTTATGAGGTGTTCTTAACAGAGATCTGCCAGAGGACCACCCTCGTTATGCCTGTAACGCAGAGCATTTCGCTCGTTGCAAGAAGCGCAACGGAATAAATGCGTTAGTATATTAGCACACTCGGTGCAAAAAAGCAAGTGTTTTTTACTGAAAGGGCTGATAATCTTTATCCATCAGGTTCAATCGGTAGATCCGCTTCCATTCCCAGGGCAGGTCCGCCAAGCGCAGCAGCGTGTCGCACAGCAGCGTAGGATTCAGATTTTTCTCCTGCCCGGCTGCCAAACGCAGGTGCAGCACCACCCCCTGAGGGGTCAGCTCCACACTGTACCGGTCAATAAAGGTCTTGATATCCACTTCCTTCATCACCCGCTTGCGACCTACCTTGCCCTTTTTCAGCGCCAGGATCTGCGGTGCGTCCAATACGGCTTGCAGCTTTTCCGCCGCTGCGGCATTATCGTCAAAAGCCAGGGTAAAGTCGTAATCGGAAAAGGCAATCTCCGTACAGTCCCGAAAGTCACAAAACACATCTTCAATTTGAATATCCGGCGGCAGGGCGGCGTTCATGCGCCGCTGCACCTCCTCCGGCTCCATGGGCTCTATCAATCGAATATCCATACTCTCGCAGGCACTCTCTACCCCCAAGGACAAGGGCAGCGAAAAGCGCATATAAGCGTGGGGGTTATACCCCTCGGTAAACCACAAGGGAATCTCCGCCCGGCGCAAGGCTCTGGACATGACCCGATTCACATCCAGGTGACCAATGTACTTGGCCCGCCCGGTTTTACTGAACCGCAGTCGTATCTCGTGCCACTTCTGGTCTTGCATCGCAATGTCCTCCGTTGAGTTTGTTGGCGCCGCACCCGGCACAGCGGATCCGGCAATGGGGCGTGGTCACATTTTGGTGCGCCCGCTTGTTCTCCAGTTCCAGGAACTTGCGAGACACGCCGTAATCCAAATGATCCCAGGGCAGCAGCTCCTCAAAGGGGCGCCGCCGCTTGGTATAGAAGTCCGGGTCCAGCCCGCATTCTTCAAAAGCCTGCATCCAGGCGTCAAAGTTAAAGTGATCGTCCCAGGAGTCAAACTTGCAGCCCAGTTCAAAGGCCCGCAGCAGCACCTTGGACAGCCGCCGATCTCCCCGCGCCAGCACGCCCTCTAAAAGCGAGGTGGGCGTTTCATGGTAGGACACGCGGATTTTGCGGCTGGGCACACTCTCCAACAAGTGGGCCTGCTTGGCCTTTAAGGAGGTCATGGTGTCCTCCGGCTCCCACTGGAACGGCGTAAAGGGCTTGGGAATAAAGGACGCGCAGGACACGGACACGCTGACGGCGCAGCCTTTCTTGTGCTCCGGGGTGTTATAGTAGGCGTCTACCACCTTGCCCGCCAGCTGAGCGATACCGGCAATATCCTCCATCGTCTCCGTGGGCAGCCCCATCATAAAGTACAGCTTCACGGAGGTCCAGCCGCCGGCAAAAGCCTTAGTACAGGTGCGCAGCACTTCTTCTTCCGTCACATTCTTGTTGATCACATCCCGCATACGCTGGGTGCCCGCCTCCGGGGCAAAGGTCAGCCCACTGCGGCGCACTTTGGACAGCTTGTCCACCAGCTCGTCGCTAAAGTTATCCACCCGCAGGCTGGGCAGGGACAAATTGATCTTGTCCCGCACGGTCCAGTCGATCAGGGAGGTGAGCATTTCATTGACGCAACTGTGATCGGAGGTGGACAGAGAGCATAGGGACAGCTCGTCATAGCCGGTAGAGTCGATCAGCGCCTTGGACTGGCGGTTAATGGTCTCCACGCTCTTCTCCCGAATGGGGCGATAGATAAACCCGGCCTGGCAAAAGCGGCAGCCGCGAATACAGCCCCGAAAAATTTCTTCCACTGCCCGGTCGTGGACAATGTCAATAAACGGCACCACAAAGCTGTCCGGGTAATAGCACTGGTTCATATCGGACACAATGGACTTCTTCACCGTTGCCGGTGCCCCGTGGGTGGGGGTCAGGGCGCGCAGGGTGCCGTCCGGGTTGTAGCTGTCCTCATAAAAGGACGGCACATAAATGCCCTGAATGTGCATAGCCGCTTCCAGAAATTCCTGCTTAGACTTGCCGCTCTCTTTACATTCTTTCAGCAGATCCAGCACTGTGTTGGTGGTCTCCTCCCCTTCGCCCAGGAAGATAATATCCGCAAATTCCGCCACCGGCTCCGGGTTGCAGGCGCAGGGGCCGCCAAAGGCCACAATGGGGGTCAGCGACTTTCGATCCTCGGCACGCAAGGGCACCCCCGCCAGATCCAGCATATTAAGAATATTGGTATAAGACAGCTCGTACTGCATGGTAAAGCCGATCATATCAAAATCCTTGATGGGGTCGCCGCTTTCCAGGGCAAACAGCGGTTCGCCGTGGGCGCGCATCAACGCCTCCATATCGTCCGCCGGGGCAAACACCCGCTCGCACCAAGTGTCCTCCCGAGCGTTGGCTACGCCGTAAAGAATTTTCATTCCCAAGTGGCTCATACCGATCTCATAAGTATCCGGGAAACAAAAGGCATAGCGCAGCGCCACTTTGCTTTTATCTTTCATTGCGCTGTTCAGTTCGCCGCCGGCATAGCGCGCCGGTTTTTGCACCGATTGCAGCAGTTTTTCAATCTCTTTTCTCATACAGACCTCAAATTTGATAGGATTAAATACAGGCTGATTCCCAGGAGCGATACCCCGCCGCCCCGATACAGCACATAGCCGCCCAGTCCGGTAAGCGCCGCCAGCGTCAGTGCATTGAGCACTACCGTCAATCTGTGGGGCAACCATAGCGCCGCCAGCCGTCCCCCGTCCAGCGGAAAAATGGGCAGCATATTCAAAAGAAACAGCGCTCCGTTTGCAGGGTCCCGCAGCAGCACCCACAAGATCAGATTCACCGCCGGGCCGCCAAAAAGCACCGCCGTCTCTCGCCGTCGATCCGGCACCCGGTCGTACTGCAGCGCCATACCGTAAAAGGACAGGCGCAGCTGCTTTGGCCGCAGTCCCAAAGCGCAGAGCGTTGCCAAATGCCCGCACTCATGGAGCGTGGAGAACAGCAGCACCTGCCACAGCAAATCATTCTGTGCCCAAGCAGCAAAAGTCAATATCCAAAAAAACGAATAATCCAGCCGCAACCGTGTGCGACCCACCGTCCATTCCAAAAGCACCACCGCTACATTTATACGCAGCGCCGGTGCTCTCTATCCGCTAAGGCGCGGTTTAGCGGTGACTGTCCAAATAAGACTGCAAGATCACGCTGGCAGACACAGCGTCCACCTGCTTCTTGCTTTTTTTGCCGTGCACATTGCCCGCAGACAGCAGGTCATAGGCCAGCACCGTAGTCAGACGCTCGTCCTGGTACACCACCGGAAGTCCGGTAAGCTCCGATAGCAAATCGCCCAGGCGGCGGCAGGCGTCGCAACGGTAGCCGTAGCTGCCGTCCATATTCCGGGGCAGCCCCACAACGATCTGCTCGGCTTTCTCCGCCTTGGCAAGAGCCGCCAGTTTCTCGGCCAGCTTAGGCGCGTAGCGCTCCTCCACCGTGTCGTAGGCGGTGGCCAGCATCTCCCGCACATCGCAAAAGGCCACGCCGGTGCGCACATCGCCGTAGTCCACAGCCATCATTCGCATAGCGGTTCTCCTTCCTGTAAAAAAGAGCGAAAGGATCCATACCTTGTTGATCGCTTTCGCTCCGTTTGTGTTTATTATCTTCCAAAAGGGTCGTGCCGGTACTCCGGCCGCCACCAGTCCTGCTTACCCAAGGTGGCGCAGTCCGCCGGTAAATGAGAAGCGTCATTCTCCAGCAGCAAGCGGGGTGTGCCGCTTTCATCTACTTCTAAAACTGACACACAGGTGTTTTCACCCCAGCTCACATCGTTCAGCCGCTCAATGGGCCAACCGTGTGCCCAGCACAGCAGATTGCGAATGGCGCAGCCGTGGGAGGCCAGCAATACGGTCTTGCCCGGGTGGCGGGCGGTAAGCAGCAGCACCGTATCTCGCATACGGTCAAACACCTGCTGCATAGACTCTCCTTTTTCTATGGCAAAGGCGTGGGGCTCGTCATTCCACAGGGCGCTCTCCCTGGGGTAGCATTTGGGGAAATCCGCAAAGGGCAGACCCTCAAACGCCCCGCCGTTGATCTCGATCAGGCTGTTCAAAATGTGAATGGGCAGCCCGTGGGCCCGATTGCAGGCCCGGGCGGTCTTCACGCTGCGCCGCAAGGGGCTGGAGTAGATCACATCAAAGTGCTCCCCTGCCATACGCGTCGCCAGCAGATCCAGCTGGCGGGCACCGTTCTCTGTAATGTCGCCGTCCGTGATGCCGTTAAACACCCGGCGAATATTCCCCTGTGCCTCGCAGTGGCGCACAACGATAAAGCGGGTGGTGCTCATTCGCCGTCACCCTCATCGGCCTTGGTGGGTTTTTGCTCCGCCGGTGCAGAGGTCTGCGGCTCCTGGGCTGCGGTGGTCTCGCTGCCGGCGGCTGTGGTATTCTCCCCATCTGCCGCAGAGGTGGTCTTGCCGGAGCTGCCGGAATTGCCGGAGCTGCCGGAACCGCTGCTCTCACCGGTGGAATAGCCGTGGCCGCCGGAGCAGTTACCGGGCAGGTTGTTTACATCGTACCAGCCGTACACGCCGGTGCCGCTGCGCAGCTTGCCGCAGGAGGGGCAATAAGAGCGCTGCACAATGCCTTCCGGCTCCTCAAACTTGGTTTTATACTGATCGCTGTCCAGCTTGTCATACACGGCAGACATCACCGTCTTCCACAAAGTACCGGAGGGGTTGCCGGACAAGCCGTAGTAGATCTCCTTAGGCTGGTCATAGCCGTACCATACGCCGGCCACAAAGTCCGGCGTGCCGCCCATAAACCAGCGGTCCTTATCGTCCGTCGTAGTACCGGTCTTACCGAAACACTGAATACCGGACAACTTGTAAGAAGTACCGGTGCCGGCGGTCATAACCGTTTGCAGCAACTTGTTCATCACCCAGGCGGTGTTCTCAGACAGCGCGGACTCCTTGGTCTTTTCCGGCTGCTTTTGCAGTACCACGTTTCCTTGCACGTCCTCAATCTTCGTGTAGCAGTACGGCTCATAGTAGTAGCCGCCGTTGCCAAAAGTGGCGTAGGCAGCGGTCATCTCCAGCACGGTTACACCGTTGGTCACACCACCGGTAGCCATAGGTGCGTAGTCGCAGTCCTTTACGCTGTCCAGCGTGCTGATGTGGAACCGATTGGTGATAAAGTCCAGAGAGTAATCCACCGCTCCGGCATCGCTGATCATATCCAGCGTGCGGGCGGAAATGGTATTCTTAGACTGGGCAAGACCATACTGCAAGGTGACTGTTTTGCCGCTGTAACCGCCGCCCTGGTTGGTGGGCCAGGGTTTGCCGTCCACAACTTTTAACGGGGCGTCCTTGATCATGGTGGACCAATAAATATCGGTATTCTCGTCCTGCAAGCTCTTTTCAAGCGCCGGTCCGTACACAGACAGAGGCTTAATGGTAGAACCGGGCTGCCGCTTGGACATAGTGGCACGGTTCAGTCCCAAATTAACCTTTTTCTTTCCGGTGCCGCCAACCAAGCCTAAAATGCGACCGTTATAGTCCATCACCACCATCGCGCCCTGGACGGTTTCGTCCGGCATACGCTTGTAGTTCTCGTACACATTTTCCAGTGCTGCCTGCACATCAAAATCAATGGCAGTGTAGATCTTCAGTCCGCCGCCGTAGACCATATTCTTGGCTTTCTTGTAAGTGTAGCCGTTCTTTTGCAGGTCCTCAATCACGGAGGTAATCACATGATCCACATAATAGCTGTTAACGGTCTGGGTCTTTTTGGTGCTCTTGGTTTTGACCTTAGAGCCTTTATATTCTTTGCTGTTGGTAAATACCAGCTTATAACGCTTGGCACTCTCGTACTCGTCTTTAGAAATGGTACCCTCGTTATACATGGCCTCCAGGAAGTACTCCTGCCGTTTCTTATTGGCCTTAGGGTCATTCAAGGGATCATAGGTGGACGGCGCCTTGGTAATGGCTGCCAGACTGGCACACTCCGCCGCATTCAGATCCTTAATGTCCTTGCCAAAATATTTCTCCGCGGCGGTCTTCACACCGTAGCAGCCGTTGGACAGGTACACAGTGTTTAGGTACGCCTCAATGATCTCGTCTTTGCTGTAATTGCGCTCCAGGTTCAGCGCCTGCAAGATCTCGTTAAACTTACGGATAAAGGTCACCTGGTTTTCGTCCGTTAAGTTCTTGATCAACTGCTGGGTAATGGTGGAACCGCCCTGACCGAAGTTGGTGGGCTTAACAAACACGCCGATGGTGCGCACCCAGTCCACACCGTGGTGCTTATAAAAACGCTTGTCCTCACCGGCCACAAACGCCTTGGCCATATAGGGGCTCATATCGTCCATATTCACCCAAATGCGGTTTTCTTCCCCATGCAGGCGGGTGATCTCCACAGTCTTGCCGTTCTTATCCGTACCGTAGATGAAAGAGGTCATATTTTGGCTGTACTTCTGCTCAGTCAGGTCAAAGACCTTGTCGCCGTGAACCACGCTGTAACTGTAAATGAACAGCACGGAGCAGCACACAATGCCCACCACGCAAATGACCATCAGGCAGCCCAGCAGCACCTTGCCTACCTTGCGGGCAGGGGTACTCTCTTTTGGGGGCTTGCTTGCCTTCTTGCGCTTTTTGGCAGCCAGCCGGTTCTCCATCTGCTGCTCTTTCTTATGCCGCGCCGCACGGTCCGCCGCCGCATTTCTCTGTACGGGCGCCTGCTGCGCCTGCTTCTCTACCGCGTGCCGGTCCTCGTCATAAGCCTTGGACGAGTTGTTCATAAACGAACGCAGCAGATCGTCATAATCTTTATTCGCCACGCACATACCTCCTAAGTCGTTCGTATGTATGGGTGATGGGGTCGGACAGACCCATTTTATATTTTAATAATTATACTACAAAGATTAAAATAAATAAAGCAAATTATGAATAAATTAAGAATTTTTTGCTTCCTTGTCGCTCTTGCTCGGTGCTTTGCTACGGCCGTTTTCCCGATCCATGGCACGGGAGCGCTTGCGGCTCATGGGCTGCACCTTCTTGCTGATCTGCACATGATCGTACATTTGCTTGGCACGCAGCTGCACCCAGTATTTGGTGCCGCAGTCCCGGCACTCGCCCCAGTTCTTAAAGGCGTTGTTGGAAAATTCAAAGGGACGCAGCATTTGCAGTTCTTTGTGGCAACGAGGGCACTGGAACTTTTGCTGTCGCAGATCGAACCCACGGCAAATGGCGTGGCGCAGGTAATAGGGCTTGTACAACAGCCGCTCAAAATAATCCCCGGAGCAGTCGCAAATATACGGCTCAAACAGCGCCGGATCATACACTTTCTTAAAACAGGCGGCGGCCACATAGCAGTCCTCCAGCGCCCGGTGCAGGTTCTCCTCCTCCACAGAGATTTGGAACTTCTCGGCACAGTGGGCCAGGCTAATCTGGTTGTTGTTGGGATTATCGGTTAAGAAACGCATACAGTACTTCTGCGCGTCCGCATACCGCTGCATAAACGGTACATGGGCACGCTGGTTAAAATACTTGTAGTTGCCGGCCAACACATACAGATCGCTGTCCGACCAGCTCATAAATACGCTGTTGTCCGCGTCGCTCCAGCGGGCAAAGTCCCGAAAGGCCTCCTCAAAAGGAATGCCGTTTTGCTTCACCTCATCCGGGGTAATATGGGTCAGATCCTTAAACCGACCGGTAAGCCGCTTAGATATCTTGGGCAAAATCAGTTGCTTAAAGGTATCTACAATTTGCAGCCGTTCATCCAGCATCACAGCGCCGATCTCAATGATCTCGTTCATACCGGTCTGCGCCTTATAGTTGTAGGCGTTATTCCATTCTAAGTCAAAAATTACAAAGTTCATGTTCGTTCTCGTTCATTCATTGGGGTGACTGCAAAAAAAATAACCTTGCACGTGGCAAGGTTATCTCTGCGTTTGCTTATCCGACAAACAGGAAGATGAGAAATGCAGCAAGCACGATCACAAAGAAAGCCACGATCAGCCATTTTGTGATTTTTTCTAACTTTGCCTCAATCGTTCTGCCCTTGGATTTGCCCAAAAAGGTCTCTGCACCGCCGGCGATGGCACCGGACAGGTTCTGGGAACGACCCTCCTGCATCAATACAACGACGGTTATAATAATCGACGCCAAAATCAGCACAGCGCCGAAAACATAATGATACCAAAGCATGAAAACTTCCTCCGCTCATAATTTACTCCAGCATTATAGCATAGCACCACGAGAAATGCAACCCTTTTTTACCAACAATTTACTGGCATACAAAGGCGCGGCGGCACACACACTATAAACGGCAACAAAGAGAGTGCGTTTGCCTTTGCTGCCTCCGCTGCCTTGCAGCGGGTTTACATAGGGCGGTTGCCGCCGGGTTTTGCGGGTCGATGTGGGCATCGACCCCTACAAATTCAATCGGTGCAGCGTATAAAAAAGCCGCTTACACCGGACCGATGTGGGCATCGGTCCCTACATTTTGCATTTGCACGGCAGATTGCAAGTCGTGATCCCGGGTCGATGGAAGATCGGCCCGTTTTTTATGCAATCACGCCGGATCAAAAGGTCAGCTGCTCGCCAATGTCTGCCGCCGAGGGCAGTGCGCCCGCTGCCGGCAGATTTTTGGCACGGTAGCGCCAGGGCTTTTCGAACTCGCCTTCTTTGTACAGGTACATACCGGTGACCTTTTTGTTTTTCTTTAAGGTCATGGCAGAAATACCGATGGTGTCCTTAGTGGATTTGGCCAGCACGCCGCCGGTATTCAGCAGCAGCTTGCGCCCGCTGTCGGAGCACAGCACCACTTCCGTATCCTCCGGAATATACATAGCCGCCGCCAAGGGTGACTTGGCGGAATAGGCGTTCAGGAGCTTCTTGCGGTTGGTCTTGGTCTGATAGGCGGTCACATCCACCTTGGCGAACTTGCCGTTCTCAAAAGCAAAGAGCATATAGCCCTTATATTCGCGGAGCAGCGCCATATACACCGGTTGCTCGTCCTCTTCCATCTCCAGCTTACCGGCCACATACTCGCCCAGCTGGGACGCCTTGCCGTCCTCAAAGTCAGACAAGCGGGACTTGTACACCTGGTGGTGGTTGGTAAAGAACAGCAGTTCATCCCTGTTGGAGGCTTCCTCCTCCCGGAGCATGGTGTCGCCCTCCTTGAGCTTTTGCTCGCCGCTCAAGCGCAGGTTGGCAGTCTTGATCTTCTTCAAATACCCCTCGGCAGAAAGGAACACGGTCACCGGGTAGTCCGGCGCCTCCTGCTCCGTCTCCGGCGCAGCCTCCTGCACATCGTAAAGAATTTCCGAACGGCGGCCGGTATCGTACTTCTGAGCCACCGCCTGCAACTCGCCTACGATCACCTTTTTCATCTTGTTTTGGCTGGAGAGCACTTCCTCCAGCTGGGCGATCTCATTCTCCAAATTCTCAATATCCTGAATGCGCTTAAGGATATACTCCCGGTTCAAGTGGCGCAGCTTGATCTCCGCCACATACTCCGCCTGGGTCTCGTCAATGCCAAAGCCGATCATCAAATTGGGCACCACATCGGCCTCTGCCTTGGTCTCCCGCACGATCTTAATCGCCTTGTCAATATCCAACAGGATCTTGGACAGACCCTTGAGCAAATGCAGCTGGTCCCGCTTTTTGTTCAGCATAAAGGTCAGGCGGCGGCGCACACATTCCAGGCGGAAATCGATCCACGCCATCAGCAGCTCCCGCACGCCGTAGACCTTGGGCTTGCCGTCCACCAGCACATTGAAGTTGCAGCTAAAGCTGTCCTCTAAAGGAGTCATCTTATAAAGCCGCAGCATCAGGTCGTCTGCATTTACGCCCCGCTTCAGGTCAATGGTGATCTTCAAACCGGTCAGATCCGTTTCGTCTCGAATATCGCTGATCTCCCGCACTTTGTTGGTCTTGACCAGCTCCACGATCTTGTCAATGATCGCCTCAGCGGTAGTGGTTGGCGGGATCTCCGTTACATCAATGCAGTTGTATTTTTTGTCATAGGTGTACTTGGCACGCACCCGCACAGAGCCGCGGCCGGTGTCGTAAATTTTATCCAGTTCCGGCTTGTTATAGAGAATATAGCCGCCGCCTACAAAGTCCGGCGCCAGCAAGGTGTCTGCAATCACATGGGCCGGGTTTTTGATCAGGGCAATGGTGGTGTCGCACACTTCCTTTAAGTTAAAAGAAGCGATAGACGAAGCCATACCCACGGCGATGCCGGTGGTCACATTACAGAGAATGGACGGAAAGGTCACCGGCAGCAGGGTCGGCTCTTTCATGGTGTTGTCGTAGTTGTCTACAAAGTCCACCGTGTCCTTGTTAATGTCGTCAAACAGCTCCCGGCAGATGGGCGCCAGCTTAGCCTCTGTGTAACGGGAGGCGGCGTACATCATATTTTTGCTGTAAGCTTTACCGAAGTTACCTTTAGACTCCACATAGGGGTACAGCAGGCTCTCATTGCCCCGGGACAGGCGGATCATGGTATCGTAAATGGCCGCGTCACCGTGAGGGTTCAGCTGCATGGTGCGCCCCACAATGTTGGCGCTCTTAATAAAGCCGCCGGTAAGCAGCTTCATATTGTACATCGTATAGAGCAGCTTGCGGTGGGAGGGCTTAAAGCCGTCGATCTCCGGCAAGGCGCGGGAGAGGATCACGCTCATGGCGTAAGGCATATAGTTGCTCTTCAGGGTGTCCACGATGGGCTCCGTCTGCACGGTGCCGGCACCTTTGATGTGCACATTCTCGTCCAGCTTCCCGGCAACCGGGCGCTGGTCCTTTTTCTTCTTTGGCAATGAACGCCCCTCCTTAGCTTACATCTGCGGCATCCAGGTACAGGTAGCCGTAGTCTGCAATATATTCTTTGCGGCCCTCCAGGTTGTCTCCCAGCAGCAGGTCAAAGAACTTGGAGGTTTCCTCTGCGTCTGACGGAGTCACCTGAATAATGCGGCGGGTAGCCGGGTTCATGGTGGTTAAAGCCATCATCTCTGCCTCGTTTTCACCCAAACCTTTGGACCGCTGCACGGTATAGGGCGCGTCGCCGATCTCTGCCTTAATCTGGTCCATCTCCACCTCATTGTAGGCAAAGTAGGTCTGACCCTTACAGGTCACCTCGTACAGCGGAGACTCGGCGATATACACCTTGCCTGCCTGGATCAGCTTGGGCATTAGGCGATAGATCATCGTCAAAATCAAGGTGCGGATCTGGAAACCGTCCACATCCGCATCGGTGCAAATAAGCACTTTGTTCCACCGCAGGTTGTCCATATCAAAGGCGGACAGATCCTTGGCAGCCTTGGAGCGCACTTCTACCCCGCAGCCCAGCACCTTAATCAAGTCGGTAATAATATCGTTCTTAAAGATCTTGTCATACTCGGACTTTAAGCAGTTAAGGATCTTGCCGCGCACCGGGATCACCGCCTGGAACCGGGCGTCTCGGGCCTGCTTGCAGGCACCCAATGCAGAGTCGCCCTCTACAATGAACACCTCTCGCTCGCTGACATCCTTGGAGCGGCAGTCCACGAACTTTTGAATACGGTTGGTCATGTCCATCTTGGACTGCAAGGTGGTTTTTAAGGTTTTGCGGGTGTTCTCCGCCTTTACCCGAGCGCGCATATTCACCAGCACCTGGTTGGCAATCTTCTCCGCCTCCATCTTGTTCTCAATAAAGTACACTTCCAGGGATTTGCGGAAGAAGTCGGTCATGGCCTCCTGGATAAACTTATTGGTGATCGCCTTTTTGGTCTGGTTCTCGTAAGAAGTGTTGGTGGAGAAAGAGGACACCACAAAGATCACGCAGTCCTCCACATCCTGAATATTGATCTGATTGTCCGATTTGGCGTACTTGTTATTGGCTTTCAGATAGGCGTTGATCTGGCTGACAAAGGCGCTGCGAAAGGCCTTTTCCGGCGAGCCGCCGTGCTCCAAAAAGCTGGAGTTGTGGTAATACTCTTTCAGCTGGGTTTTCAGCGAAAAGCACACCGCCGCCTTGATCTTCAACTTATAGTCATTCAGATCCGCACGGTCGCGGCCCACCCGCTCGCACTCCCAGTATTGGGGTGTGGTAAAAGCGGTGTCCCCTGCCAGCTCCGCCACATAGTCCTGAATACCGTTTTGGTAGCAGAACTCGGTGGTGTCAAACTTGCCGCCGGCAGTCTCCTCTTTGAGCACAAAGTGTACGCCGTCATTAACGATGGCCTGCCGCTTCATGGTAGATACGAACCACTCCCGGGGAATGTTAATATCGGTAAACACCTGAATATCCGGCTTCCAACGAATGCGGGAGCCGGTGTCCCGCTTTTGGTACGGCTCCTTGTGCAGGCCGCCAATGTTCTCACCCTTTTCAAAATGCAGGGTGTAGCAGTAGCCGTCCCGGTGAATTTCCGCGTCCATATATTCTGACGCATACTGGGTGGCACAAAGGCCCAGGCCGTTCAGGCCCAGGGAGAACTCATAACTGCCTGCGCCGCCGGCGTTATCATATTTGGACCCGGCGTACATCTCGCAAAACAGCAGTTCCCAGTTTTCTCGCTGCTCGTTCTTGTTGTAATCCACAGGAATACCGCTGCCGAAGTCCTGCACCTCATAGGAGCCGTCCAGGTAGCGGGTCACCATGATCCGGTTACCGCGCCCCTCTCTGGCCTCGTCTATGGAGTTGCTCATAATTTCAAAGATGGAATGCTCACAGCCCTCCAACCCGTCCGAGCCGAAAATCACAGCCGGGCGCTTTCGCACACGGTCTGCACCACGCAGGGACTTAATGCTTTCGTTGCCGTAGGTGGCTTTTTTCGCCATGCTTTTCCCTCCGATAAATTGTCTTTTGTCGTTGATATTATACAATATCTTGTGGAAATGTCAAGAAATGAAAAAAGACAGCTACCGGTCGGTAACTGTCTTTTCTTGGGATTATTTGTCGGATTTGGGCGCTTCCGGCGCAGGGTCTGCCGGGGCATTTGCCGCTTCCGCTGCCGGTGCGTCTCCGCTCTCCGGCGCAGGCACCGGAGCTGTGTCTCCGGCGGCCTGTGTTTCTGCCGCAGAGGCTTCCGGTTCTTCTGCCGGTTGGGGTTCCGGTTCATCCAGCTTGCCGTTTTCCATCAGCTGGGCAAACATCTCGCCGGTAATCTTCTCCTTTTGCAGCAGGGTCTCCGCCACCAGCTCCAGCTTGTCGTAATGGGTCTTTAAGATCTCTTCCGTCTGGCTGTAAGCGTGGCGCATCATCCGCTCAATCTCTGCGTCAATCTTGGCAGAGGTAGCCTCGCTGTAATTGTTCACATGGCCAAAGTCCTTGCCCAGGAACACCTCGTCGTTCTCGTCGCTGAACACCGCCGGGCCCAGCACCTCGCTCATGCCGTACTTGGCCACCATATCCCGACAAATTTGGGTGGCCCGCTGCAAGTCGTTGGACGCACCGGTGGAAATATCCCCCAGCGCCAACGCCTCGGCCACACGACCGCCCAACATGGAGATTAGGTCGTCCAGCATCTCTTTTTTGGAATTGTAATTTTCCTCTTGCGGGGTGTACCAGGTGTAGCCGCCGGCACCCAAACCACGGGGGATAATGGAAATTTCCTTCACCGGGTCGTGGCCCTCTACATAGTAGGCTGCCACAGCGTGACCCGCCTCGTGGTAAGCGGTCAGGCGCTTGGCCTTTTCGGAATATTTATGGCTCTTTTTCTCCGTGCCCATTTGCACACGGGAGGAGGCGTCGTTAATTTCCGCCATAGTCAGCGCTTTCTTTTTGCGGCGCACAGCCAGCAAAGCAGCCTCGTTGAGCAGGTTTTCCAGATCCGCACCGGTAAAGCCGATGGTGTCCTTAGCCACTTCTTTCAAATCCACATCCGGGCCCAGAGGCTTGTTGCGGGAATGCACTTTCAAAATATCTGCACGGCCCTGCGCATCCGGGCGGTTAACGGTGATTTGGCGGTCAAAACGACCGGGACGCAGCAGCGCCGGATCCAGTACATCCGGTCGGTTGGTGGCAGCCATCACGATAATACCGCTGTTGGTGCCAAAGCCGTCCATCTCTACCAGTAACTGGTTCAAGGTCTGCTCCCGCTCATCATTACCGCCGCCGGTGCCGGCACCTCTGTGGCGGCCCACAGCGTCAATCTCATCAATAAATACAATGGCCGGTGCCTTCTTCTTGGCCTGCTCAAACAGGTCACGCACACGAGAAGCACCCACGCCCACATACATCTCTACAAAGTCAGAGCCGGAGATGGACAAAAACGGTGCGCCGGCCTCACCGGCCACAGCACGGGCCAGCAAAGTTTTACCGGTACCGGGAGGGCCAACCAGCAGCACGCCTCGGGGAATACGGGCGCCCAGTGCGGTAAAGCTGTCCGGGTTCTTTAAGAACTCCACGATCTCCTCCAGCTCGCCCTTTTCCTCATCACAACCGGCCACATCCTGAAATGTGGTCTTGCGCTTTTCGTCCTCCACCAAGGTCTTGGCGCGGATCTTGCCAAAGCCCAGGGTCTTGTTGGTGTCGTTCATCATGGCGTTGTTCATCCGCCTGAACGCATAGATCCCAAGACCCACAATGGCAATGAGCATAATAAGCGACGGCAGCATACTGGTGAACCAGTTGCCGGAAGCGCCTTTTTTGTAGTTATAAGTAATGCGGTTCTTATTATCGGTCTGTTTGGCGTTATACGCGTCCACATTGTCCTTCACATCGTCCAAAAAGAGCGACACATTGGGCACGGTGTAGCGCTGCTCCTTCTCCGGATCCTTAAAGGTCTTGTAGGTCAGTGCGCCGCTGGACAGATCCAGGGAAAAGTCCTTTACCCGGTTCTCTTCAAACATCTGCACCACTTGGGAGTACTGCACCTCTGTACCGGATTGGGTGGAAGACAAATACCACACTGCCCCGATGAGCAGCACCGGGATCAGGATATAAAACAGAATTGACTTCCAATTTTTTGCCATATTATTCATCTATCAGTCCTCCGTATGGGAAACTACATAAAGCACACGCCGGGTGGTGGCGTCCACCCCTACGCGCTGATCGCAGCAGCAGCCTGCCACGGCGATGATCCCCAGATCGTCCTCCGCCACCAGGGGCAGAGCGCGCCGACTTTGGGGCACGCGGTATTCGCAATAGAGCTTCTTCAGCGATTTGCTGCACCCGCGACTGGCGGGAGAAATGCGATCCCCTGCCTGCCGCTGCCGAAAGCGAACACTGCCTGTTATTTTATCATAGTCGCAATAAAAATCAATTTTTATTTGCGATAATTCACGAATCGTTAAAAATTCCGCAACAGATACCACAATCTGTTCATAAGCGATTGCTGCCGCCAGTGGCGCACCTGCCGCTTCCAGAGTCAGTACCCCACGCTGCACATAAGCAAATCCGCCGGGCAACTGCAACCGACCGCCGCTTTGCAGCAAATCGTCCAGCTGCGCCAAGTGCAGCGCGTCCACCGGGAAGTGCTTTTCTTCCAGGTAAGCGGTCAGGGCTCGGCGGCGCAAAGACAGCGGTGCGGCAGTAAGTACCGCCGTTTGCAAGCCGCTTAAAGTTCTTGCCGCCTGTAACAGTTCGGCAGCCTGGGTCTGCAAATAGGCTTCGTCCGCCTGCAAATGCGCCATGGTACGAGCAGCATTTTGCATAAAGCCCGGGTGCACCCGGTCAAAATCCGGCACCAGCGTATGGCGAATGGCATTGCGGCTGTACCGCTCATCGGCGTTGCTCTCATCTATCCGATAGTCGATATGCAGCGCCGTGCACGCCGCCCGCACTTCCTCTCCGGTGCAGTCCAGCAACGGGCGAATGATCTTGCCTCGCACCGGCGCAATGCCGGTGAGTCCTCGCAGCCCGGTGCCCCGAGCCAAGCGAAACAGCATGGTTTCCACAGAATCCGACAGAGTGTGCGCCGTGGCGATCCGATCACAGTCCAACGACTGAAAAAAGGCGTACCGCGCTTGCCGGGCATAAGCCTCAACGCCCATACCGGCAGCCTTGGCCTCTCCGAGTGCGTCGATTGCTTTTTCAAAATAAGACAAATGCTGCCGGGCGCAAAAATCCCGCACAAAGGCAGCGTCCGCCCGGGAGTTTTCGCCCCGAATACCGTGCTCCACATGGGCGACGGTGATTTCCAGTTGCCACCGTTCCCTGCGGCTGAGCAGGTAGTGCAGCAAGAACATGGAGTCTGCCCCGCCGGACACGGCTGCCACCACCCGGTCCCCCGGGCGCAGCATATTGTGTTCCGTTACCGTCCGGTCCATCCGGTCAAACAAATCAGAATGCATTGGCTGTCTTGTCCACCGCACGGAAGCGGGTGAATTCCTTGTCAAAGGTCATCTCAATGGTGCCGGTAGCGCCGTGGCGGTTCTTGGCCACAATCAGCTCCGTATGGTTCTCGTCAATGTCGTCCTGCTTGTCCTCGTCCACCTCGCTGCGATAGTAGTCCTCACGGTAGAGGAACATCACAATATCCGCGTCCTGCTCAATGGAGCCGGACTCTCGCAGGTCGGACAGCTGGGGCTTATGGCTCTTGCCTCGCCCCTCGGTACTACGGGCCAACTGGGCGCAGCAGATCACCGGGATCATCAGGTCCTTAGCCAGCATTTTCAGCTGGCGGGTAATCTCGGACACCTCCTGCACACGGTTCTCCTTGCGGGTGGCGGATTTGATCAAGCCCAGATAGTCGATCATAATCACATCCACATCCTTCATTCGCCGCACCCGGGACTTGATCTCCGGCACGGTAATAGAGGAAGTATCGTCCAAATACAACTCAACATCATTAAACTGACCGGCAGCATTGCCCAGGCGCACCCACTCGTCGTTGTCCAACTCGCCGGTACGCAGCTTATGGCTGGACACACCGGCTTGGGACGCCAGCAAACGCTCCGCCAGCTGCTCCTTGGTCATTTCCAAGCTAAAGAACACGCACTTTTTGCGCGCCATCATGGACACATTGGACGCCAGGTTCAGGGCAAAACTGGTCTTACCCATAGCCGGGCGGGCGCCGATCAGGATAAAGTCCGACTTATTCAGGCCGGTGATGTAAGTATCCAGCAGACCGAAGCCGGTGGGAATGCCCTTATATTTTTCTTTATCCTCGCCGGTGAGCTTGCCCAGGCGGTCGTACACGCCGTTAACGATCACTTCGCTGACCTTGGTGGGGCCGCCGGTGTCCTTACCCTGGCGAATGTCATAGATCTTCTGCTCTGCCGCGTCTAAGATAGAGGAGGCGTCGCCCTCACCGCTGGCCGCATCGTCCATAATCTCCCGGGCCGTTTGGATCAGGGTCCGAAGATAAAACTGCTCCTTCACGATCTTGGCATAGCTGGCTACATTGGCCGTAGAGGGCACACTGTTTGCCAACTGCACCAGGTATTCCCTGCCGCCTGCCACATCGTAATGCCCTTCTTTGGCCAGCACATCGGCAATCAGCACCGGGTCAATATTGGCCTGAGAAGAGGTGTACATGGACAGCATGGCACCAAAGATAGCTCGGTGCTGCGGCAAATAAAAGCTCTCTGCCTTCAGGTGCATCAGCACCTCCTCCATACAGCCGGAGTTCAGCAGAATACAGCCAAGTACGCTTTGTTCCGCCTCTAAATTGTACGGCAGCGCTACGCCGCCGGTCGTTGTTGCTTCCGCCATTTTCATCACCGTTTATGTTGGTTGGGATCTCTTATGCCTCGGTCACCTGTACAAAGATCTTTGCCGTGATTCCGGCATAGACTTTCACTTCTGCCTGTACGGTACCAAAGGTCTTGATGTCATCCATCACGATCTTGCGCTTGTCGATCTCCACGCCCAGATCCTTTTTGATCTGCGCCGCCACATCCTTTGAGGTGACGGAGCCGAACAGTTTGCCGTTGGCGCCGGCCTTGGCTCTCAGCTGAAAGGTCTTGCCCTCCAGTTTCTGTGCGTCGGCGGTGGCCGCTTTCACTTCCTCGGCTTTATGGAACTTCTTGGCCGTTTCCTTGGAGTTAAACTCGTTCATAGCGGTGGCATTGGCCTCTACCGCCAACCCCTTGGGAAAGAGAAAGTTGCGGGCGTAGCCGTCCGAGGCGTTTACTAAATCGCCCTTTTTGCCCAGCGCTTTTACATCTTGTTTCAAAATGACTTTCATACGCTTCTCCTTAAATCTCCATCAAAATGGGCAGCACCATGGGGCTGCGCTTGGTCTTTTCATACATCAGGTGGGAGATTTCATCCCGCAGCTTGGACTTGACGGTGTTCCAGTCCCGACCCTTCACATCATAGTAATCGTAAATCACATGGCAAGCCAAATCGCGAGCCTTGTTCATCAGGTCCTCGTTCTCCTTCACATAGACAAACCCGCGGGACACCACATCCGGGCCGCTGACCACATCACCGGTCTCCGCGTCCAGGGTGGCCACCACAATGATAATGCCGTCCTGTGACAGATGCTTACGGTCGTTCAAAACAATATTGCCCACATCGCCTACACCCAAGCCGTCTACATACACTTCACCGGCGGGCACAGTCTCGATCTGCTTCATCTCCGTCTTGCTCAGCGAGATTTTTTCGCCGATATTGCCCAGGTAAATGTGCTTCATATCATAGCCCATGGACATAGCCAGGCCGGCGTGCTTTTGCAGGTGCTTTTGCTCGCCGTGCACGGGAATGAAATACTGAGGCTTAACAATACCCATCATCAATTTCAGCTCTTCCTGACAGGCGTGGCCGCTGACATGCACCTCGTACATCTTTTCGTAGATCACCTCTACATTGTGCTTCATCAGCTCGTTGACCACATTGCCCACCATCTTCTCGTTGCCGGGTATGGGCGTGGCGGAAATGATCACATAGTCGTTGGGACCGATATTTACCTTGCGGTGCTCGCCAAAGGCAATCCGAGTCAAGGCGGACATGGGCTCGCCCTGGCTGCCGGTGGTAATAATCACCAGCTTATCGTCCGGGTAACGCTTAATGGCGTCAATGGGAATGAGAATATTCTCCGGCACATTCAGGTAACCCAGATCCTGGCCCACCTGGACCAAATTTTCCAAGCTGCGGCCGGTCACGGCCACTTTACGCCCTCTGGTCTGGGCCACATCAATAATCTGCTGCACCCGGTGGATATTGGAGGCAAAGGTTGCCACCACAATGCGCTTGTTGTGCGCCTTGCGGAACAGCTGCTCAAAGCTCTCGCCCACCTTGCGCTCGCTCATGGTATAGCCGGGGCGCTCTGCATTTGTGGAATCGGAAAGCAGTGCCAAAACGCCCTTTTTGCCATACTCGGCGAAGCGAGCCAGGTCGATCATATCTCCGTCTACCGGGGTGGTGTCGATCTTAAAGTCGCCGGTTTGGATAATCACGCCTGCCGGACAGCGGATGGCAAGGCCTACCGCGTCCGGAATGGAGTGGTTCACATGGATAAATTCAATATTAAAGGCACCCAGAGTGATGTTGTCCCGGGGGCGAATTTCCACCAGCTTGGCCTTGTTCAGCAGACCGTGCTCCTTGAGCTTGCCCTGGATCAGGCCGATGGTCAGCTTGGTGGCATAGATGGGCACATTGATCCGCTTGAGCAGAAATGCCAGGCCGCCGATATGATCCTCGTGGCCGTGGGTCACCAACACGCCCTTGATTTTGTGTCTGTTTTTTTCTACATAGGTAAAGTCCGGGATCACCAAGTCCACGCCCGGCAGATCCGATGTAGGGAACGCCAGACCGCAATCCACAATGAACATATCGTCCTTGTATTCATAAAGGGTCATGTTCTTGCCGATCTCATTCATACCGCCTAAAAATGCAATATGAACAGACTCCTCCGGCTTTTTCTGCCGCGGAGCGCCTTTCTTTACCGGTCTGCGGTATGTGTAGCGCTTCTTGGAATTCCGTTTTCCGGAAGCAGCCTTACCGTCAGACTTATTCTGATTGATCATTCGATTTGATTCCTCCTGTTAAATATAGTTTTCCGAACATCACAAATTGCATATATCATAAAATAAATAACGCCAAATGTCAAGTGGTCCCGGCCCGGTGTACGGATTTTGCCACGCTGTATTGATTATTGCCACAAAGCGTGCTAAAATATCCCGGCGAGGTAATATTTATGAAAAAAGTGAGCATTTATACCGACGGCGCCTGCTCCGGCAACCCGGGCAAAGGCGGCTGGGGCGCTGTACTGGTGTATAACGGTACGGAAAAAGAAATGAGCGGCTATGAAGCGGAAACCACCAACAACCGTATGGAGCTGACGGCGGTGATCCGCGCCCTGGCAGCCTTGCGAGAACCTTGCCTGGTGACCCTGACCACCGACTCCAAATATGTGTGCGACGCGGTAACCAAGGGCTGGGTCTACGGCTGGCAGCGCAAGGGCTGGCGCAAGGCAGACGGCAAACCGGCGCTGAATGTTGACCTGTGGCAGCAGTTGCTGCCCCTGTTGCAGACCCACACCGTCACCTTTAACTGGGTCAAGGGCCACGCCGGTCACCCCTATAATGAGCGGTGCGACGCCCTGGCGGTGCAGGAATACACCAAACACAAATAAGCGCGCCCCTATTCTACTACGAACCGGCAGACGAAAAAACGGCTGTACCGACGAAAAATCGGTATAGCCGTTCTTTTTTTAATATTTTGACTTGGCGGTGTAATTTACCTTGCCGCCTACATACCGGCGCAGGGTAAAGTTTTTGCCGCTCTGGGTCACTTTCAGACTCACCTTTTTAGGCTTTGCCTCCTTGCTGGTGTAGAACTTGCAGGAGATGGTACCGTCCTTTACGCTCATTTTGATCTTAATGGGCATACCGGTATTGTTCTTCCAGCGAAAGTCCTGAGAGCCCCACATAATGGCTGCGTCCCGACCCAGGGGCACATAGGTAACCCGCTGGCTGTGCTGGTGCCGCTCCACAATAGACACATTGGCAAGCAGTGCGGTATTAAACATGGTGGAAGCCACCTGGCAGATACCGCCGCCAACGCCCATCACCGTGCCGCTGCCGCTGAACACATAGGCCTCTTTATAGCCACGGCTCTTGGTGCGCTGCCCCACCACCTTATTAAAGGAGAAGGTCTGACCCGGCTGGATCACGGTGCCGTCAATGGCCTTGCTGGCAATGCGCAGATTGGTGGTGCGATCCTTATTGTTCACATACTTGGAAGAATAGCTGGCATACAGGTTGGAGTAGCTGGAGCTGGTCACCTTGCTGTAACTGCCGTTGTACACCTTGTTGGGGAAGGACAGGTACGCCCGCACCTGGGCATAGTATGTACTGCCCTTTTTAATTTTCTTAATGGTAATGGAAGTGGCGGAGGACTTGGTGATCTTCACCGTCTTAACGCCCTTTTTCATCTTCTTATCCGTGCTGTAACGCACTTCATAGCCGGAGCAGGTTACCTTGTTCCACTGGATCTTCAAATTGGTGCCGGACTTGGTCACGCTCTTCATAGTCACGGTGGAGGGACGGGTGCCGGTATTCAGTACCGCGCTGAGCGGACCGGCGTAAGAGCCGTCCTTTTTGCCGCAAGCGGCGATCTTGAAGTAGTATTTTTTACCGGCAGACAGCTTGCTGATCTTGGCACTGGTGCCGCTGACAGTTGCAACCTTGCTGTAATTGCCGTTTGCAGAGGCAGACTGGTACACCCGGTACACGGCGGCGCCGGGCACCTGCTTCCAATTAATGGTAATGGTGGTGGTGGTCCGGCTGGTGGACATACCGGTCACCCGACCGGGCAGGATCTTAAAGCTGCGGCTCACTGCACCGGTATAATCGCCGGTGCCGGTCACCTTTACCTGGGCGGTGCCGCAGGCGGTATTGGCGCTGTACTGCACCTTGTAATCCTGCTCCTGAACCAAGGCCGTATCGTTATACTGCACCTTCACCGTGGGGCGCAGGGCCTTGCCGGTGTAGGTAGCAGAAGCGTACTGCAAGGTCACTGTGCAGTCCCGCAAGTCCACGGGGGTCGGCTCCTCCCCCTCTGCCGCAAAGGCTGATACCGTACCCAGGGAGCAGGCAATGAGCATCAGCAAGCTCAAAGAAAGGCTAAACAGTTTTTTCATAAGAACTCTCCTCTTTTCTGTTATTTTTTCTGCCCGTAATAAGCGTTGGCACCGTGCTTGCGCAGGTAATGCTTATCCAGCAGGTAAGATTCAATTCCAATGGGCCGCTCCCCGGCAATGCGCTCGGTACGACTGGCCATTTTGGCAATTTCTTCCAAGATCAGCGCGTTCTCCACAGAGGCGGCCGCGCTCTTGCCCCAGGTAAAGGGACCGTGGCGCTGCACCAGCACACCGGGGAACGCCCTAGGATCCAGTCCGCGACGGCGGAACTCCTCCACAATCACCCGACCGGTGTTGGCCTCATACGCCGTGTTGACTTCTTCTTCCGTCAGGCCACGGGCACAGGGTATATCGCCGTAGGCAAAATCTGCGTGGGTGGTGCCGTAGGCCGGTATGTCCCGCCCGGCTTGTGCCCACGCACAGGCCCAGGAGGAATGGGTGTGGGTAATGCCCCCGATCTCCGGGAACGCCTTATATAACGCCAAATGGGTGGGGGTGTCGGACGAGGGGTTCAGCTGCCCCTCTACCCGGTTGCCATCCAGGTTCATGACCACCATATCCGCCGGGGTCAATTCACTATATGGCACGCCGGAGGGTTTTATGACAAACAGCCCCTGTTCCCGGTCGATGGCCGACACATTGCCCCAGGTGAGCACTACCAAATTGTAGCGCACCAGATCCATATTGGCTTGGTAAACTTGTTCTTTTAATGCTTCTAACATCTGTTTTTATTCTCCCTCTGCCGCCCGGCGCTCTAAGTCCAGAGCTGCGTGGAATGCTTGCATATAGGCGTCAAAATCCGCCACATCCTGCGCCGTAGGCTCCACCGTCACCGTTTGACAGCAGGCAAACACCTGCCGCTCCAGGAAGGCAGCCAAACGCTCTCCGTTCTGCCGCTGCAGCATATACGCCGCCAGCAGCGCCATACCCCAGGGACCACCGGAACCGGCTGTCTCCATCACAGTCACCGGCGCCGCCAAAGCGGAGGCCAGCAGCCGCTGCCCCACCTGCGGGGTGGTAAAGAACCCACCGTGGCCGTAAATTCGCTGCAAGGGCACCTGCTCGTCCTGGGTGAGAATATCCATACCCACCTTCAGTGCCGCCAAGGCACCGCACAGGTTGCTGCGCATCAAATTGGGCCAATTCACCGTGCTGTCTGCCCGACGCACCGTCAACGGTCGCCCGGCGTCCAAATTCAAAATACTCTCGCCGGAGGTATAGCCGTAGGTAACGATCCCGTCACAATCCGGCGCACCGTCCACAGCGCTGTTAAACAAAAAATCATAGATCTTACCGTCCGGCACAGGCTGCCCCATAGCAGCGGCAAAATCCCGCAGCAAACCGGCAATCACATTCACCTGGGACGAACAGTTGTTGGCATGCACCATTGCCACCGGGTGACCGCAAGGGGTGGTAACCATATCAATTTCCCGGTGCACCCGGGCAAGAGGCCGATCCAGAACCACCATAGCAAAAACAGAAGTGCCGGCAGACACATTACCGGTGCCGGGCGCCACGCTGTTGGTGGCTACCATACCGGTGCCCGCGTCCCCCTCCGGGGGGCAAAAGACCGCGCCGGGCTGCAAGGTGCCGCTGGGGTCCAGCAGCGCCGCCCCTGCCGGGGTTAGGGTGCCTGCGGGCGTACCCACCGGCAAAATCTCCGGCAGCAAATCCGCCAATGTCCAGGGGTAGTTCTCGTCCGCCACCAGTCGGTCAAAGGCGGCCAGCATTTTTGCGTCATACTGCCCGGTAGCCGGGTCTATGGGGAACATACCCGCAGCGTCGCCCACACCCAATACCCGCCGACCGGTAAGCAAGTAGTGCACATACCCGGCCAAGGTATTCATGGATGAAAGCTGCTGCAAATGCGCCTCTCCGTCCAGCACGCACTGGTACAAATGCGCCACACTCCACCGCAGGGGAATATTAAAGTTAAACAGCGCCGTCAGCCTTTCCGCCGCAGCGCCGGTATTGGTGTTGCGCCAGGTGCGAAAGGGCACCAGCAGCCGATCACTGCTGTCAAAGGCCAAATAGCCGTGCATCATGGCACTGATTCCCGCCCCTGCCAGATGGGTCAGTTCTGCGCCGCAAACCGCCTTTACATCTGCTGCCAAAGCGGCATAGCAGTCCTGCATACCGGCGATTACAGCAGCCCGGCTGTAAGACCACAAACCGTCTACCATTTGATTCTCCCACAGGTGGTGACCCTGGGCAATGATCCGATTATGCTCATCCAGCAGCACAGCCTTAATGCGGGTGGAGCCGAACTCCATACCCAATACGGCCTTGCCTGCGGTCACAGTTTGTGCGATCTCCTTTTGTCTGGCGATATCCATAGGCAGCTCCTTCATCTTTTCTGTCTTAATTTTACAGTATTCCCTTATTATTTGCAATACGCACGCAGCAGAAAAATCAAAAAAATACGGCAAACTGTTCCAACAGCTTGCCGCACTTTTTGTGCATTATTCCTGTGGCTGCGCCTCATCTTTTTCCTTGAGCGTCAAAATACAGGAAGCCACCGTGTGCTTACGCACATCCAGCACCTGAATTTCCAGGTCCTCCGTCTCCACATCAAACTTGCTGCCATCCTTGGGAATGGTGCAGCACAGGCCGAAAATGTAGCCGCTGAGGGTTTCGTAAGTATCCACCGGCAGATCCAGCCCGGTCAGCTCCGCCACATCATCCAGGGACACGCCGCCCTTAATCTTCCAGGAGCGGTCCGTCAGAGGCACCACATCCGGCTGGGCGTTGGGCAGCTCCTGGTCGTTATCCAGGTCGCCTACCAGCTGTTCCAGCAGGTCGTTCATGGTGATGATACCCACCGTACCGCCGTACTCGTCCAGCACCACGGCAAAGTGATTGTGGCTCTTTTGCATCAGCTCAAAGAGCACATCAATCTTCATGGTCTCCGGCACATAAATAGGCTGCACAAAGGCGTCCTTTTTCACCGCAGCGCGGGTCTTGTCGGCTATACGGAAGAACTTTTTAGAGTCCAGTACGGCCACCACATTGTCAATAGAGCCCTTAAACACCGGGTACAGACTATGGGTACTGGCGGAGATCTCTTTCTCCCAAGTGGTCACATCGTCGTCAATATCCAGCGCCTGAATGTCCTTGCGATGGGTAGAAAACTCGCCGGCGTCCTTGTCATCAAACTCAAACACATTGACAATCATCTTCTGCTCGGTCTTGTCAAAAATACCCTTTTGACCGCCCACATCTACCAGCATACGGATCTCTTCTTCCGACACCTCTTCATCGTCCCCATTGGGGTCAATGCGCAAAATGCGCAGCACCAGATTGGTAGAGGCAGTAAGCAACCACACCAGCGGGGCAAAGAATTTAGAGGACACATAGATCAGCCCGGACACGCCCAGGGAGATCTGCTGGGTCTTTTTCATTGCCACCCGCTTGGGCACCAGTTCGCCAAACACCAGGGTCACATAAGACAGAATAATGGTAATGACAATCACGGCAATGGTATTCAGCGTGCTTTCTTTGACCTGCACACCCAAATCGTCCACCAACCAGCGCACAATCACATCGGAAAAGTTGTCCGCCGCAAAGGCGCTGCCCAAAAAGCCGGACAGGGTAATGGCGATCTGAATGGTGGCGAGAAAGCCCGCCGGCTTTTCCGTCAGCTTACGCAGTCGCTTGGCTCTGCGGTTGCCGTCCTCTGCCAGCTTTTCCAGCTTCAACTCGTTCATAGAAACGATGGCGATCTCCGCGCTGGCAAAAATGGCGTTGACCGCAATCAAAATAACCTGAATAAAAAGTTGCCACCCAAGGGGTATGTCCAAAAAGAATTCCTCCAGTTAATAAATAATCTAAAATTTATGGTTATACAACCAAATTTACTTCACTATATCAAATCCGGCGCAGATTGTCAATGCAAATCGTACCGGCCAACCGACTGCACGGTAAGCCGCGCCTTTTGCGCATGATCCGGACTACGCAATAGCCACCGTTGCCGCATATACCGCCTTGGCGCCGTGCATACGCAGCATTTTGGCGCATTCGTTCAGCGTAGCGCCGGTGGTCTTTACATCGTCAATAAGCAGAACGGTCTTGTTCCATAGCGCGCTGTCGTCGATCACCGCATACGCGCCGTACACATTCACCCGCCGACTGCGGGCGTTCTGCTTGCGTTGCGCCGGATTGTTGCGCACCTTCTCCAGCAGATCCGCATAGGGAATGTGCAACGCCCCTGCCACTCGGCGGGCCAGCAGTTCCGCTTGATTATAACCGCGTTTTCTGCGGCGGCGCCTGCCCAAGGGCACAGCCGCCACATAGTCAAAGGCCACATCGGCGAAATCCACTCGCACAGCGGCAGCCATACAGTCGCCCATATAATCCGCCAGCATGGGAAAATCGTAAAATTTCAAGTTATGAATAGCCGTTACCAAGCTGTCCCGATACACAAAGGGCGCGGTGACCCCGGCGTATTCATGGTGCTTACCCTTGCAGGTGCAGTCTTTCTTGGAACGACCGCACAGCAGGCACTTGGGCCGAGCAATGGGACGCACCTTTTGGCAATCCGGGCAAAGGGGTTCATCCAGCGCCACCACCGTGCCGCACAAGGCGCAACGGCGGGGAAAGAACCACCGCAGCACCCGCTCCAGCGCCGGGTTCATACGGTCAGGTACGGTGCGATCTTGGCATAAAGCCCGTCACCGATACCGCGAATATCTTTGATCTGTTCCACAGAAGTATATTTGCCAATCTGCTCCCGATAGGCCAAAATCGCCGCCGCTCTTTGGTCACCGATACCTTGAATGGCGGTCAATTCCTCAAAAGTAGCCGTGTTCAGGTTCACCGGGTAGCTGACTGTGCCCGCGTTGCCGGAAGCAGTGGTTTGCGCAGCCGTTGCCGTGCCGCTTTTGCCGCTTGCAGCGGATCGCCCAACGGTAGCGGCAGCCGACCGCGTCGCGGTACCGGACTGCACCGCTGTCGTCGGTGTTTCAACCAGCACGCCGGAGGAGATCTTCGGCTGGGACAAACCGAGATACAGGCACAGCCCTGCCAATAAAAGCAGCGCCACGCCCACCATCACCAGGCTTTGGCCTTTCTCACTTTTCATATTGCTTCCTCTTCTCTCTTTTCACACGCCCGATCAAGCCGCCGCTTGTCGGGTTTTTCGTTTGTTCCACAAGCCCTTGATCCACAGCCAAACGCCCGCAGCCAGCAGCGCCAGTGCCAAGGTCAGTACCGGCAGCAGCCAATCTGCCGCCATGCCGCGCACACCCCACAGGGGCAGCAGCTGCCGCTGGGCCAGGTTCCGCAACGCCGGGTGCAAAATGTAGATCGCCAACGCAGACCCCTCGGCGTACAGTACAAAGGGATTTTCCCAGGTGCAAGTCACATTCTGTGCCAGCAAAAACAAACTGACCGCCGCCACCAAGGGACCTAAATACAAATCGGCGCTATCGTTCAAATACCGATATTCCAAAATAGACAGTGCTAAGCCCACCAGCACACCCATTGCCGGCCACTTGCGACCCAGGCGCTTGATCTGCGTCTCTGCTTCCTTAAACAGCAGACCCAACGCAAAACAGGGCAAACCGGTAAACCAAGCGTTGCGGCTGTACTGGGCAGCCACCTCCCGGTGGAACATACCCACCACCACTTCACCAAGCACCAGCGGCACCAACAGCAGCAGCGGCGCCCAACGCAACCAGTGGGTTCTATGCATTTTCATGAGAAGCAGCACCACGCCGTAGCAGTAAATCAGCGCCGGAATAAACCACAGGTGGGGCTTGGATTGGGTGTTGTTCAGCAGGAAGAACGAAACCACATTTTCCATCGCATAATGACTCTTGAAAAAGGCCGCCGGGGTTTTGTCACTAAGCAAAAAGCAACACCAAAGCGCGTAAAATCCGGCCGCCGGAACAAAAATGCACAAAAGTCGCCGCATGCGGCGCACCAGCCGACCGGTATCCTCTCGCTGCACCGCACCGTATGTAAAATAGCCGGATACCATAAAGAAAAACGGCACCGCCCACCGAGCAAACATACGCACCGTGCCGCCCACATCGCCGGGGAACGGCACATGGAGCAACAGCACAAACAGCGCCGCCGCCCATTTGAACAGGTCAAATGTTCTGTTACGCAAAACACATCGTCCTTTATCTGCAAATATGAAGAAACCGCCTTGCAGTGCAAGACGGTTATATGGTAGAGATAGAGGGATTCGAACCCACGACCTCTCGCATGTGAAGCGAGCGCTCTAACCAACTGAGCTATACCTCTATATTTTCCGTGGAGCAGGTGAAGGGAATCGAACCCTCGTGTTCAGCTTGGGAAGCTGACATTCTACCATTGAACTACACCTGCGCATGTGCCTGAACGGCTTTCTCATCGCGTGCAAATACTATAACACATCTGTTCGGAAATTTCAACACCCTTTTCCCATTTTTTGAAAAAACTTTTCTGCCCTGCCGCAAACGGTGTTTTTTCACTTTTTTGCTTGACAAGGCCCGCCCGGGTATGCTATTATATCAAAGCACAAACGGAGAGGTACCGAAGTGGTCATAACGGAGCGGTCTTGAAAACCGTCGTGTCGCAAGGCACCGTGGGTTCGAATCCCACTCTCTCCGCCATTCGGTATCACACAAAGAGCACCGCTCTTTGACGATAAAACTTGACAGCGGTTTAGCACAAGTTACAACACAGTATGCAGAAGTACTCAAGTTGGTGACGAGGCGCCCCTGCTAAGGGCGTAGGTCGGG
>CAVHPP010000009.1:0-72956 GCA_963638105.1 Agathobacter rectalis | reverse complement strand
GAGTACAGCGTGATCGAGGTCAATCCCCGCGTCAGCCGTTCCTCTGCCCTGGCATCCAAGGCCACCGGGTATCCCATTGCCAAGGTGACCACCAAGATCGCCCTGGGCTATACGCTGGATGAAATCAAAAACGATGTGACCGGCAAGACCTGTGCCTGCTTTGAGCCGACCCTGGATTATGTGGTGGTGAAGGTGCCCAAGTGGCCCTTTGACAAGTTTGTCAACGCCTCCCGTAAGCTTGGCACCCAAATGAAAGCCACCGGCGAAGTGATGAGCATTGCCCCCTGCTTTGAGGCTGCCATTATGAAGGCGGTGCGGGGCGCAGAAATCGGGCTGGACACCCTGAATAACAAGGCTCTGGACGGACTGGATATACACGAGAAGCTGCACGATCAGGACGACCTGCGGCTGTTCTCCGTATTCTCTGCGCTGAAAAACGGCGTGAGTATTGCGGAGATCCACCAAATCACCATGATCGACGAGTGGTTCCTGGCCAAGCTGAAAAACCTGGCGGACTACGAAAAAGAGATCATCGGGCAACCCCTGTCCCGGGAGCAATATATGCAGGGCAAGCACTACGGCTATACCGATGAATCCCTGGCGCGTATCAGCGGCGGCTCCATCCCCTATCACCAGGACTGCGTCTATAAAATGGTAGACACCTGCGGTGCGGAATTCGCCGCAGAGACCCCCTACTTCTATTCCACCTATGACGCCCACTGCGAGGCCCGCAGTCTGCCCCAAAGCGGCAAGCAAAAGATCATTGTACTTGGCTCCGGCCCCATCCGCATTGGGCAAGGCATTGAATTTGATTACAGCTCCGTGCACTGTGTGTGGACGCTGAAAGAACTGGGCTACGAGGTCATTCTCATTAACAATAACCCGGAGACGGTATCCACCGACTTTGACACCGGCGATCGGCTGTACTTTGAGCCGCTTTGCCCGGAAGATGTGATGCAGGTGATCCAGGTAGAAAAGCCCATTGGGGTGGTGGTGGCCTTTGGCGGCCAAACCGCCATTAAGCTGACCAAATTCCTGGACGAAAAAGGCATTACCATTTTGGGCACCAGCGCCGAGTCCATTGACATTGCCGAGGACCGGGAACGGTTTGACGCATTGCTGGAAAAATTCGGCATTTTCCGTCCCAAGGGCACCAGCGTGATGACCATGCCCCAGGCACTGGTGGCGGCCAACGAACTGGGCTACCCGGTGCTGCTGCGCCCCAGCTATGTGATCGGCGGGCAAAATATGACCATCGCCTATACAGATGATGATGTGCGCCGCTATATGGATTTAATCCTTGCGCAAGGGATCGAAAACCCGGTGCTGGTAGACAAATATATGATGGGCACAGAGCTGGAAGTAGACTGCATCAGCGACGGCAAGGATGTGCTGATCCCAGGCATTATGGAGCATATTGAGCGAGCCGGTGTACACTCCGGCGACTCCATTGCCGTGTATCCCCCTTACAACCTGAACGATGTAATGCTCCACAAGATCTGCGATGTAAGCGAAAAACTGGCGCTGTCTCTGGGCACCAAGGGGCTGGTGAATATCCAGTACCTGATCTATCGCAACGAGCTGTATGTAATCGAGGTGAACCCCAGAGCCTCCCGCACCATTCCCTACATCAGCAAGGTCACCGGCGTTCCCATGGTGGAACTGGCAACTAAAATTATGGTAGGCGAAAAGCTGCAAGACCTGGGCTACGGCACCGGGCTGTACCGCACACCGCCCTACTTTGCGGTGAAAGTGCCGGTATTCAGCTTTGAAAAGCTCAACGATGTAAACTCCCAGTTGGGACCGGAGATGAAATCCACCGGTGAGGTACTGGGCGTAGGCAAAAACCTAAACGAAGCGCTGTTTAAGGGGCTGGTATCTGCCGGGTATAAGGTAGAAAGCCAAAAGCAGGGTCGCCACGGGGTACTCATCACCGTGACCAAGCAGGATCGATTTGAGATCGTAGGCCTGGCGAAAAAACTGGACGACCTGGGCGCAGAACTATGGGCAACGCCGGAGACGGCGGCAGCGATTCGCTCCCTGGGTATTGAGGTGCATGTGGTCAACAAGCTGCGGGAGGACAACTCCATTATGGACTTGGTAGAGAGCGGCAAATTGGACTACATTGTCTACACCGGCAAAAGCGATAAGAAGTCCATTGCGGACTATATTAAGCTGCACAACCGGGCCAATCAGCTGGGTATTGCCACCCTGACCAGCCTGGACACCGCCAATGCCCTGGCAGATATTATCGCCTCTCGCTACAATCAAATGAACACCGAGCTGGTGGACATCAACCATATGCGCAGCGAAAAAGGCCTGCTGAAATTCACCAAAATGCAGGGCAGCGGCGATGACTATATCTTCTTTAACAACCAGTGCGGCATCATCACCTGCCCGGAGAGCTTGTCCATTGAATTTTCCGACCGGCACAAGGGCATCGGCGGAGACGGTATTGTGCTGATTGAAAAGAGCGTGATTGCAGACGCCAGAATGCGCATTTTCAATATGGACGGCAGCGAGGGCCGTATGGCCGGCAACTCCATTCGCTGTGTGGGCAAGTACCTGTACGATAACGGAATGGTGCCCAAAACGGAGATGACCATTGCCACCGCCTCCGGCGTGCGGCACCTGCAACTGTTTACCCGCAACGGCAAGGTATCTTCTGTAACGGTGGATATGGGCAAGGCAGAGTTGAACCCGGCCAAAATCCCGGTAGACCTGCCCGGCGACAAAATCATCGGTCACCCGGTCACCATCGGTGACAAGGAATATAACATTACCTGCGTGGCCACCGGCAACCCCCACTGCGTGGTGTTTGTTGACAATGTGGACAAGCTGGACCTGCAACAGATCGGTCCCAAATTTGAGAACAGTCCCCTGTTCCCGGAACGGGTAAACACCGAGTTCGTGCGGGTAGTCAATGAGAGCACCATTAAAATGCGGGTGTGGGAGCGGGGCAACGGCGAGACCCCGGCCTGCGGCACCGGCGCCTGCGCAGCCGTTGTAGCTGCGGTGGAGAACGGCTACTGCAAAAAAGGCGTTGATGTTACCGTAAAGGTGCGCGGCGGCGATCTGCTGGTAAACTACACCGACGACCGTATTACCCTGACCGGCGACTGCAACACCGTCTATAAGGGAGAAATCGAATATTAAAGCTCAAAAAGGGCAGGAAAAAGCGCGTACAGATTTCTGTACGCGCTTAAATTATGTTTTATTACAGTTTGACGATACCCAGCGTATCTAAAATAGAACTGATGAGAATGGCCAGCAGGCAAGGCGGTGCGATCCACTTAACCATCGCGGAATAAAACTTCTTCATCTTAAAAGGACCGTTCAGCTCAATTTCGTTGACGATCAGCTGGGGCTTCAGCACAAAGCCAACCATAATGCAGGTGAGCATACCCACAACCGGCATCAACAGACTGTTAGACACAAAGTCCAGGAAATCCAAAATGGAGAAACCGAAAATAGTAAAGGAGGACCACTTGCCAAAGCCCAAGGAGCAGCAAATGCCCAATGCCACGGCATAAATATAACAGATCACCGTAGCCTTTTTGCGACCCCAGTGATAGCGATCGTCCAAACCGGACACAATGGCCTCCATCACGGATACAGAACTGGTGAGCGCCGCAAACAATACCAGAATAAAGAACCCGGCGCCAATCAGGTTGCCGATTTTCATCTCGGCAAACACCTTAGGCAGGGTTACAAACATCAGGCTGGGACCTTTGCCCAAGGCGCTTTCGTCCCCTCCCGAATATACAAACACCGCCGGTACGATCATCAAACCGGCCAGGAATGCCACCAAAGTGTCAAACACTTCAATCTGGCGCACGGACTGTTCAATGTGGTCCTGCTTACGCAAGTAAGAGCCGTAAGTGATCATAATGCCCATAGCCAGGGACATAGAGAAAAACAACTGCCCCAATGCAGCCAGCACAGTCATCATGCTCAGCTTGCTGAAATCCGGCTTTAAATAATAAGCCACGCCGGCACCGGCGCCCGGACGGGTGACGACAAAGATAGACAGCAGAATAGTCAAAATCAGCAGCGCCGGCATCAATACCCGGCTGAATTTTTCAATTCCCTTTTCTACGCCTAAAAATACGATCACCGCCGTAGCGGTCATAAACAGCAAAAACCATAAAAGCGGCTCGCCTGTACCGGAAATAAAAGTAGAGAAATAGTTGTCGCCGGCCGCGTCCTGAACTGCACCGGAGATCATCGTGGCGGTGTACTTGGTAACCCAACCGCCGATCACGCAGTAATAAGGCAGAATGAGTACCGGCACCAAAGTCACCAACTTGCCCATCCAGCTCCACTTTTTGTTCAGCGAGCCAAAGGCCTCCATGGGACTGAGCCGGGTTTTACGACCAATAGCGATCTCCGTGACCATCAGGGTAAAACCAAAGGTCACCGCCAAAACAATGTACACCAACAGGAAGATACCGCCGCCGTACTTGGCTGCCAAATAGGGAAAGCGCCACAGGTTCCCCAGACCCACGGCCGAGCCTGCCGCTGCCAGTACAAACCCCAATTTCCCGGAGAATGTACTTCGATTCTTTTTTGTTTCCATCAAACCATCCAATCTGTATCTCTTATTTTACGGAGTAATGCTCTAATTATACTCATTCCGAGGGGATTTGTCAATTCCGAACCGGTGGGATTTACCAATACCGAATAAACAAAGAAAGCCTGCACCGGCGGGTGCAGGCTCGTTTTTATTTGTTATTCCAAGATCACTTGCTAACCTTTACGGACTGCAAGATCCAATAGTGCAGGGTCAGGCAGTTAGAGGCAAAAGTCTTGCGCACATCAGCGCCGGGCGCTGCGGCCATAGGCTGAATGGTGCCGTCCCCCAGCTGGGTGTATACGGCGTCCAACTTCTTTTGCAATTCCTCTTTTTGCTCACTGTCCGGCAGGTTGCAGGTAATGGCCTTGTTGGCGCAACCGGCATTGTAAATGGACGCACCCTTAAAGTCCTTTAAGCAGGCGGCCGCTGCGATGCCGTATTCCTTCACCACAGAGTAGGCGGCGCCGTCCTCGTAAATGCCGGAGCCAATCACAGTTACATCGCTGAGATCAAAAGCATTTTTCGCCGTGTAGAGAGAAGCGGATTTATCGCACCCGCCGGCAAAAAGTGCCTTGTCACCCTTGTCTATCATCGTCTCTGCAATGGAGGCATAGCGGTCCACCATCTCAAAGGTGGTATCGTAATAATACTCGCTCTCCAGCGCCAAACCGGTGGAATTGCCATCCTTATCGCTGTTGGTCCAGTGGTCAAAATAGTAACCGTCCTTGGGTGCGTTAGCGGTAATATGTACCGTATCGCCGGGCAGATAGTAGCCGCTGCCGGTGCCGTTCTCCACCGTTACGGCAAATGTGGGATCGGCAGATACCACATGCACCGGGGTCAGCACCACCGGCTTCTCCTCTACCGTTACATTGGTGGACTTTTCCTTAGCGTTCTCAATATTCTCTGCGTTGCCGGTGCTCTCCCAGTGATCAAAGACCATACCCTGAGCAGCCGCCGGTGCGGTGACCCACACCTTGTCGCCTACTGTGTTGTCGTAGACTTTATCCGTGCCGGATTTGTCCGCTTTCAGCACAGCTACGCTGCCTACGGTACCCTCCGCCTTGGTGTAAACAGCGGTCAGCGTGCAGTCGCAGTTCTCCACAATCAGGTTGATCTCGGTCTTTTTCTTGCTGGACACATTAACCTTCTTGTCCTTTACACCCTCGGTGTTGCTCTTGACCTCCCAATGGTCAAACTTCTCGCCCTGCTCGTTAAACAGATCGCAGGAAACGGTCACATTCTGACCCTCTTTATAGGTGCCGCTGCCGTTGCCGTTCTCCACCACAACCTTGCGGCAGGTTTTGCCTGCCTCTTTGATTGGCTTATACACCGGAGTCAGGGTCACGGAGTAGTCATAATCCAGCAGCGGAGAGTCATAATCCGCATAATCCAGCTGCACCGGCACGCCCAGGGTATCCGCCGCTGCGGCAGCGCCCTGTACAAATCCGGCACCGTAGTTGGAGGAATGGTCGTTCTGTACCGAGCCCAGGTAACCCAGCTTGGTATTCCCCTGAAGCACAGCAGAAAAACCAGCCAAATAGCCGCTTTGCAGCTCATCAAAGCTGGCGCTCATTACATTGGGCAGCAGCCGGGCAGACTTGTCTCCGGCAGAATGGGGCACAGCGTCCAGCAAAACAAAATTCAGCTCCGGATACATGGTGGCCAGCTCGTAGCAGGTCACGGCAAAGGTCTCGCCGGGCAGCACAATATACTTGGCGCCCTTGTCCGCAGCCAGTTTTACATACTGCTCCACCACATCGGTGGTCAGCTCTTGGTTCTCCTCTAATGCCGGCTGGTAATAGACGGCCTTGGCGGAATTCTCTTTGGCATAGGCCTCCACGCCGTCCCAAGCAGACTGGTTATAGGCCTTATCGTGGATACTGCCGCCGTCGGTGATCAGCGCCACATCATACTTTAGATCAGATGTTTTTGTGCACCCGGCAAAGGCAAAAACGCCCACAGCCACCAGAGCCACACACAACAAAACGGAAAGGATCTTCTTCATCGCTCTATTGTCCCTCCAACAATAAAATACTACCCCTCAATGATACCAAAAACTTTCTGCCAATGCAATAGATTTTGTTGATTTGGCGGTGAAAAAACACTATAATGAAATCATAAAATCCCGAGAGGTGAAAATAATGGACACATTGAGTGCAAGCGTACTAAGGGACAGAAAGCCGCAGATCGGCATTGTGCTGGGCAGCGGCCTGGGTGCCCTTGCAGACAGAATTGAAGGGGCTGAGGCCCTGTCTTACAGAGACATTCCCGGCTTTCCGGTCTCTACGGCGCCGGGACACAAGGGGCGCTTTGTCTTTGGCACCATCGGCGACAAAGAAGTGGTGCTCATGGACGGCCGGGTTCACCTATATGAGGGCTACACGCCGCAGCAGGTGGTGATGCCCATTCGCCTGATGCGCCAAATGGGTATTCACACCGTCCTATTGACCAACGCCAGCGGCGGTATTCGCCGGGATCTGCACGCCGGGGACCTAATGCTGCTGACGGACCACATTTCCAGTTTGGTTCCCTCTCCCCTGCGGGGCGAGAACGACCCTTCGCTGGGTGTACGCTTTCCGGATATGCGCCATGTGTATGACGAGGATTTGCAGCGCCTGTTTCGCCAAACGGCAAAGGCGCTGGGTATTCCGCTGAAAAGCGGCGTCTATATTCAACTGCAAGGTCCGGCATTTGAAACCCCGGCGGAGATCAAAATGTGCGCCGCTCTGGGTGCGGACGCCGTTGGTATGAGTACCGCCATTGAGGCGCAAGCCGCTCGACACTGCGGGCTGCGCGTAGCCGGCGTCAGCTGCATTACAAACCTGGCCAGCGGTCTGCTGGACTGTCCCCTAACCTCCGAGGAGGTGGGCGAAACTGCCGCTAAGGTGGCAGAGAATTTTCAATCCCTGATCCTTGAAACTGTGAAACGGATGTGACAATATGGAAAACTTGAAATACCAAGACGGAAAACTGGAAATTCTCGACCAGCGGCTACTGCCCAATGAAGCAAAGTGGCTGCCCATTGACAGCAAGGAAGCGGCCTTTGAAGCCATACAAACACTGGCAGTACGAGGCGCTCCGGCCATCGGTATCTTCGCCGCATTCTCTATGGCGCTGTTTGGCAAGGAGAACCCGGCGGCGTGCAAAGCCTACTTAGACAGTGCCCGCCCCACGGCTGTGAACCTGAGCTGGGCCACTGCGCGGCTGGCAAAGGTGATAGAAAACGGCGGCGACCCGGTGGCAGAAGCCTTGGCGGTACAGGCAGAGGACATAGAAATGTGCCGCAAAATCAGCGCTTACGGTCTTTCTCTGCTCCGCGACGGCGACGGTCTGCTGACCCACTGCAACGCCGGCGAACTGGCCACCAGCCGCTACGGCACCGGACTGGGGCCGATCCTGCTGGGCAAGGAAAAGGGCTACAACTTTAAGGTATTTTCCGACGAGACCCGTCCCCTGCTGCAAGGGGCGCGGCTCACCAGCTATGAACTGGAAAAAGCCGGGGTGGATGTAACCCTGATCTGTGACAATATGGCCAGCCAGGTGATGAAAAACGGCTGGATTCAGGCGGTGCTGGTGGGCTGCGACCGGGTGGCTATGAACGGTGACGCCGCCAACAAAATCGGCACCTCCGGGGTGGCAATCCTGGCAAAGCACTACGGTATTCCCTTTTACGTGCTTGGTCCCACCTCCACGGTGGACCCCCACTGCGCCACCGGCGCGGATATTCAGATTGAGGAGCGCCCCGGGGACGAGATCAAGGAGCTGTACTTTGAGCGCCCCACGGCGCTGCCCCAAACCAAGTGCTACAACCCGGCCTTTGATGTAACGGACCATGACCTGATCACCGCCATCATTACGGACAAAGGGATCTTGCGCCCGCCGTACACCGAGAGCCTGCGCGCCCTGTTTTCGGAGGAAGTATGATACGATTTTATAACGGTCCTGTGCTGACACTGCAACAGGACCAAATGAAGATTACGCACCAAGAGGTATGGGTAGACGGCAACCGTATTGTGTGCCTGGGGGCGAACCCGGGGGTTAAAGCGGACCGGGAGATCGACCTGAACGGCGATCTGCTGATGCCGGCCTTTAAGAACGCCCACACCCACTCGGCTATGACCTTTGGTCGCTCCTTTAGCGACGATCTGCCCCTGCAAAGCTGGCTGTATGACAAGATCTTTCCTTTGGAAGCCAAGCTGACCGCAGAGGATATTTATCACCTGTCCCGGCTGGCGTTCCTGGAGTATTTGGAAAGCGGCATTTCCGCCTGCTTTGATATGTACTACTTTCCGGAGGCCATGGCAAAGGCGGCCGTGGACGCCGGGTTCCGCACGGTGATGTGCGGTGCGGTCAATAATTTTAAGGAAAGCCCGGCGCTACTGGAAGAATACTACAACACCTACAACAACTACCACCCGCTGGTGTCCTACCAACTGGGGTTCCACGCCGAGTACACCACCGACCGCGCCATTATGGAGGCCATAGCGGCGCTGGCAGAGAAGTACAAGGCGCCGGTATATATGCACGCCAGCGAAACGGAGAGCGAGGTGCAGGACTGCATTGGCCGCTACGGCATGACCCCTACGGCGCTGTTTGAGCAACTGGGGCTGTGGAACTACGGTGGCGGTGCATTTCACAGTGTTTGGGTCAACCATGCGGATCTGGACATTTATAAAAAACACGGCGTTTACGCAGTGCTGAATGCCGGCTCCAATGCCAAGCTGGCCAGCGGCATTGCCCCGGTGGAAGAAATGTTGCAAAAGGGCATTCCCCTGGCGGTGGGCACAGACGGTCCCTCCAGCAACAACGCACTGGATATGTTCCGGGAAATGTACCTGATCTGCGTACTGCAAAAGCTGCGGGAGAAAAACGCCGCAGCAGCAGACGCCAACGCCATATTAAAAGCGGCTACCGCAGGCTCCGCTAGGTGTATGGGACTGCCGGAGGCAGACTGCATTGCCCCCGGGAAGCTGGCGGACCTAACGGTGATTGACCTGCACCGGCCCAATATGCAGCCCATCAACAACATCACCAAAAACTTGGTGTACAGCGGTGCCAAAACCAATGTACGCCTGACTATGGTAGACGGACGAATTATCTACGAAAACGGCCGGTTCTTAAACACAGATACAGATGAAATTTACAAAAACGCACAAGCGGTCATTGACCGAATTCGATAAGGAGGCACAGCGATGAAAGTGTTATTGGTCAACGGCTCTCCCCACCAGCACGGCTGCACCTACACAGCCCTGGCGGAGATCGCCCATACACTGCAAGAAGAAGGCATTGACAGCGAGATCTTTTGGATCGGAAACAAGCCCATTGGCGGCTGCATCGGTTGCCATGGCTGTGTAAAGCTGGGTAAATGTGCCTTTGACGACGATCCGGTGAACGCCTTTACAGCCAAGGCAAAGGCTGCGGACGGCTTCATCTTTGGCTCGCCGGTACACTACGCAGCGGCCACAGGCAATATGACCGCCTTTATGGACCGGGTATTCTATTCCGACGGCTGCGGCAAAGGCCGTGCATTCTACTTAAAGCCCGCAGCAGCAGTAGCCAGTGCCCGCCGGGCAGGCACCACCGCTACCCTGGACCAGCTGAACAAGTACTTTACCATTGCCCAAATGCCGGTGATCTCCTCCCGGTACTGGAATATGGTTCACGGCTTTACCCCGGAGGATGTGATGAAAGACCTGGAGGGTCTGCAAGTGATGCGGGTACTGGCGCGGAATATGGCTTACTTCTTAAAGTGCAAAGCCGCCGGTGCCGCCGCTGGCGTGGAGCCGCCCAAAACGGAGCGAGCCATTCTCACCAACTTTATTGACTGATTTATAAGAACAGAAAAAGAGCCATCGGTTTTACCGATGGCTCTCTTTCTTTATACAAACTTTATTTGGCTGCGGTCTCGCAGTACAGACAGCGGTAGGTGCCCTTGTCCGGGTCAACTAAGGTAAACACATCATCCACATGCTCGTGGTTGCTGATACACGCCGGATTGGGGCAATGCACCATATTCACCAACTTTTCCGGCAGACGCAGCGCCTGCTTTTCCGCCGCTTTTCCGCCGCGAATCACATTCACGGTGGTATGGGGCGCCAGGTACGCCACCGCGTCCAAGTTCAAGTCAAACTTGTCCGTGGCGATCTTAAGCACATCTTTTTTACCCATTTTAGAGGATTTGGCATTTTGGATCAGCGCCACCTGGGCGTCGGTCTTGTCCAGCCCCAACAGCTTATAAATACGCATACCCATACCCGCGGGGATATGGTCCAGCACATAGCCGTTTTGGATCGAATCAATGGTCATTCCAGTGCACCTCCCCACTTCAGCAGCGTCATAATCAGCGCCATACGAATGTATTTGCCGTTCTTGGCCTGTTCAAAATACTTGGCTCGCGGGTCGTCGTCCACATCCACGGTGATCTCATTGACCCGGGGCAGCGGATGCATAATAGTCAGGTCGCTTTTGGCGCTTTCCAGCTTCTCCGGGTCCAGTACAAAAGCATCCTTATGGCGCAGGTACTCATCCTCGGAGAAAAAGCGCTCTCTCTGAATACGGGTCATATAAAGCACATCCAGCCGGGGCATCACATCTTCCATGTGCTCCACCTCCGTGTACTTCATACCGGAAGCGTCCAGCACATCCGTTTTGATATAATCCGGCACTGCCAACTCCTTTGGGGAGATCAGCACAAACTCCACATCCGTATAGCGGCACATAGCCTTAATGAGGGAATGCACCGTGCGGCCGAACTTTAAATCCCCGCACAGGCCGATGGTCAAATGATCCAAACGACCCTTTTCCCGGTAAATGGTGAGCAGGTCCGTTAAGGTCTGGGTGGGGTGGCTGTGGCCGCCGTCCCCGGCGTTGATAATGGGCACATCGCTCTTAAAGCTGGCAACCCGGGGCGCACCCTCCAGCGGGTGACGCATAGCGATAATATCCGCATAGCAGGACACGATCTTCACCGTGTCCCCTACCGTCTCGCCCTTGGAGGCAGAGGAAGAATTGGCCTCTGCAAAGCCCAGCACATTGCCGCCCAGCTCCATCATCGCTGCTTCAAAAGACAGGCGGGTGCGGGTAGACGGCTCAAAAAAAAGGGTTGCCAGTTTTTTGCCGTCGCACACATGGGCGTATTTCTTAGGGTCGGCGATAATGTCCGTAGCCAAGTGGATCAGATCGTCGATCTCTTCTACCGTAAAGTCCGTTGTATCTAAACAATGGCGCATAAAGATCACTCCTTCTGCTTACAGTTCCATCCAAGCCGGGTCCTGGGGGTTCTTCTGGAACGCGGTCAGCTTGGCAATATCTTTGTCTGCAATATAGCCCTCGGCGGCAGCCACCTTGGACAGGGTATCAAAGTCAGACAGGCTGTAATTCACCACATCGGCAGCAGCCAGGCGCTCCACGCCCTTTTGCAGCCCGTAGGTGAAGATAGAGGCAATACCCAGCACCTGAGCACCGGCCTGGCGCAGCACATCCACCACTTCCAGCACAGAGCCGCCGGTGGAGATCAAATCCTCAATCACCACGACCTTCGTACCCGGCTCCATTTTACCCTCAATTTGGTTTTGGCGGCCGTGGTCCTTATGACCGGAGCGCACATAACCCATTGGCAGGTCCAAAATGGTAGCGGTAATGGCTGCGTGTGCAATACCCGCCGTGGAGGTGCCCATCAGCATCTCCGCTTCCGGGAACTTCTCTTTTACAATCTCAGCCAGTCCGGCCTCCACATCTTTCCGTACCGCAGGAGCGGACAGAGTCAGCCGGTTGTCGCAGTAAATGGGGCTGTGAATACCGGAAGCCCAGGTAAAGGGATCGTCCGGCTTTAAGAATACAGCACGAATGGACAGCAAATCTTTTGCAATCTGTTCCTTAGTAATGGTCATAATAACACTCCTTAATCTATAAATTCACGGCAGCAGCGTCTGTACGCAGCCACCGGGTCATCGGCAGCGGTAATGGGACGGCCCACCACAATGTAGTCGGAACCGATCTCTTTAGCCTTGGCAGGGGTGGTTACCCGCACCTGGTCGCCCAGGTCGCCGTCTGCAAAGCGCACGCCGGGGGTCACGGTCATAAAGGCCTTGCCGCAGGCCTCCTTTACCATGCCCGCCTCCAGCGGCGAGCACACCACGCCGTCCAGACCGGCGGTCTTGGCGTTCTTGGCGTACTGCACAATGGTGTCGTTGATATTCGCGTTGATGAGCAGTTCTTTTTGCATGCGCTCCTCACTGGTGGAGGTCAGCTGGGTCACGGCGATCAGCAGCGGACGCGTGCCGTCCGGCCGGGTCAGGCCCTCCAGCGCGGCCTCCATCATCTCTACCGTACCGGCAGCATGCACATTGGTCATATCCACATCCAGTCGGCTGAGCACCGCCATGGACTTCTTTACCGTATTGGGAATATCGTGCAGTTTCAGATCCAAAAAGATCTTGTGTCCGCGCTTTTTCAGCTCCCGCACAATGGACGGACCCTCTGCGTAATACAGCTCCATACCGATCTTTACAAAGGGTTTTTCCTCCGTGAATTTGTCCAGAAATGCAAAGGTTGCCTCTGCGCTTGCAAAATCGCAAGCCACAATCACATCTTTACCCATTATTTACCACTCCTATCACATCACTTAATTTATCAATCCCCAGGTCTGCGCACACAGTTGGCAGATCCTCAATAATTTTTTTGCAAGCGTAGGGGTCTACCAAATTGGCAGCGCCTACCTGCACAGCCGTGGCACCGGCCATCATCATCTCCACCACATCCCGGGCACTGGTAACGCCGCCGCAGCCCATCACGGGAATGTTGCAGGCACCGGCCACCTGATACACCATACGCACCGCCACCGGAAACACCGCCGGGCCGCTAAAGCCGCCCATGGTGTTGGCAATCACCGGTCGACGCCGATGGAGATCAATGCGCATACCCAGCAGGGTGTTGATCAGACAAATACCATCCGCCCCGGCTTCTTCACAAGCCTTGGCAATGGCGACAATATCCGTTACATTGGGCGACAGCTTAATGAACACCGGCTTGGTGGTCACTGCCTTTACCGCCCGAGTCACTTCTGCGGCGCAGGCCGGGTCGGTGCCAAAGCTCATACCGCCGCCGTGCACATTGGGGCAGGATACATTCACTTCCAAAATCCCCACCTGCTCCTCTTTGTCCAGCAGCTGGCAGGTATAAGCATAGTCCTCCACGGAAAAGCCGCTTACATTGGCGATCACCGGCTTGTGGAAGATTTTTTTCAGCTCCGGCAGTTCATGCTGGATCACATGGTGCACTCCGGGATTTTGCAGTCCGACGGCATTGATCATGCCGGCGGTGCACTCTGCAATGCGGGGAGTGGGATTGCCAAACCGGGCGTCCCGCGTGGTGCCCTTAAAGGAGAAAGAGCCTAACATGTTAATATCATAAAATTCGCTGAATTCCTTGCCAAAGCCGAAGGTGCCGGAGGCAGGAACCACCGGGTTATCCATCTCCAACCCGCACAAATTCACACGCAGGTCTACCATACGATCTCCTCCTTTACCAGCACCGGTCCGTCCTTACAAATGCGTTTGTTGCCGTACTTGGTCTTGCAGGAGCAGCCCATACAAGCGCCAAAGCCGCAGCCCATGCGCTCCTCAAAGGAGAACTGACCGGAGGTGGCAGAGCGGTCATATACCGCCCTCAACATCGGCAGCGGACCGCAGGTATAAAAGTAGTCATACTCTGCCGGAAAGGCATCCGTCACAAAGCCCTTGGTGCCTACACTGCCGTCCACGGTGGTGATCCGCACCTCCGCACCCAGTGCGGCGAATTCCTCGGCGTAGAACACTTCGTCCGCCGTGTTAAAGCCCAGGATTACCGTCACCTGCTGCCCGGCGGCTCGCAGGGTCTTGCACAGGTTGTAAAGGGGCGGCACGCCTACACCACCGCCGATGAGCAGCGCGTGGTGCACATTCTGCACCGTGTAGCCGTTGCCCAGGCCGGTGAGCACATCCAACTTCTCCCCCGGCTGCATAGTTGCCATTTGGGCCGTCCCCTGCCCCACCACTTTATAGATGATGGTCACCGTCCGGCTGTCGTAATCGCAAACGGAGATGGGGCGGCGCAGGAACTTGCCCGCCAGAGCAATGTTCACAAATTGGCCCGGCGCCGTAATGTACCGGGTGTCCCCTGCCAGCACCATACGGTACACGCTGGCAGTCAGAGGTCGGTTTTCTTCTATTGTAAAAATACCTTGTTTATACATACGCTTACTCCGCGTCAATGGTGGACACGCCCAGAGTGATCTCCTCCAGCACATCCAACAGCACCTTTACCGTATCCAGCGATGTGAACATGGTCACATTGTTTTCCACCGCAGCCCGGCGAATTTCCGAGCCGTCCGAGTGGCTGTCGCCGTGGTTAATATCAATGGTGTTAATCACATAGGCAATGTGCCCCTGGCGCAGGGCCATCAAGATCTCGTCGCTGTCGTCCTCCGTGAGCTTTTGCCGCACCCGGGTGCGAATGCCGTGGTCTTTCAGGTACTTGGCTGTGCCCTCTGTGGCTTCAATATTAAAGCCCAGATCGTAGAACCGACGAATCAGCGGCAGCGCCGTTGGCTTGTCCTGATCCGCAATGGTCACCAGCACCGTGCCGTAGTTGGACACATGCAATCCGCTGGATTGTAACGCTTTATACAGAGCGCGGGTCAGGCTCTTGTCGTAACCGATAGCCTCACCGGTGGACTTCATCTCCGGGGACAGATAAGTGTCCATCCCTTTCAGCTTGCTAAAGGAGAAGGCAGGCGCCTTCACATACCAGCGCTTTTTCTCCTGGGGATACACCTCCGTAATGCCCTGCTCTTTTAAGCTGTGGCCCAGGATCACCTGGGTGGCAATGTGCGCCATAGGCACGGAAGTGGCCTTGGACAGGAACGGCACCGTGCGGGAGGAACGGGGGTTCACCTCAATCACATACACATCGTCGTTGCTGTCGGCAATAAACTGGATATTGTAAAGACCCACAATGCCGATGGCGGTACCCAGTTTAACAGTATAATCAATGATCTTATCCTTGACCGCCTGGCTGACGGAGAAGGTGGGATAAATGCTGATGGAGTCGCCGGAATGCACGCCGGTGCGCTCCACATGCTCCATAATACCGGGAATGAACACATCTGTGCCGTCACAGATGGCGTCCACCTCCAGCTCTTTACCCATAATATACTTATCCACCAACACCGGCTGATCGGTGTTGATCTCCACAGCCGTTTGCAGGTAGTGACGCAGGCTCTCCTCATTGGCAACGATCTGCATGGCACGACCGCCCAATACAAAGGAGGGGCGCACCAGCACAGGATAACCGATGGAGGCGGCAACGCGCACGCCCTCTTCAATATCCGTAACCGCCAGGCCCTTAGGCTGGGGAATGCCCAGCTTTTCCATTACCTTTTCAAAGCTGTCCCGGTTCTCTGCCCGGTCAATGGCAGCCACATCGGTACCGATGATGGGCACACCCAGCGCGTCCAGCGGAGGTGCCAGGTTAATGGCGGTCTGGCCGCCCAGGGACACCACAATGCCCATGGGCTGCTCCAGCTCGATCACATTCATCACATCTTCCACCGTCAGCGGCTCAAAATACAGCTTGTCCGAGGTGGTATAATCGGTAGACACGGTCTCCGGGTTGTTGTTGATGATAATGGCCTCGTACCCGGCGGCCCGAATGGACCAAATGGCGTGAACGGTGGAGTAGTCAAATTCCACGCCCTGACCGATACGAATGGGACCGGAGCCAAGCACGACGATCTTCTTTTTATCCGATACAACGGACTCGTTCTCCTCCTCATAGGTGGAGTAGAAGTACGGCACATAGGAGTCAAACTCAGAGGCACAGGTGTCGATCATCTTATACACCGGGAACAGCTTGATAGACTTGCGCAGATTGAAAACCTCCGCCTCCGTCATACCCCACAGCTGGCCGATATATTTGTCGGACACGCCCATTTTTTTGGCGTCCCGCAGGGTCTGTTCGTCCCGGGGATTGGCCCGCAGCACCGCCTCAAAGTCCACAATGTTCTTGAACTTCTCCAAGAACCACATATCAATCTTCGTGGCATTATAAATGCGGTTCAAATCGCAGCGCAGCCGGATCAACTGAGCAATGGCATACAACCGATCGTCGGTGCCGGTGTGGATATAGTCCAGCAGTTCCTCCTGGGTGTACGTGTCAAATTTTTTCATATACAGGTGGCAAACGCCGATCTCCAGGGAGCGCACCGCCTTAAGCAGGCTCTCCTCCATGGTGCGACCTACGCTCATCACCTCGCCGGTGGCCTTCATCTGAGTGTTCAGGGTATTGTTGGCGTCGGCAAATTTGTCAAAGGGGAACCGGGCGATCTTGGTGACCACATAGTCCAGGGTAGGCTCAAAGGAAGCGGGGGTGTTGGCAATAGGGATCTCGTCCAGATGCATACCCACGGCAATCTTGGCGCTGACCCGGGCAATGGGATAGCCGCTGGCCTTGGAAGCCAAGGCGGAGGAACGGCTGACGCGGGGGTTCACCTCAATAAGATAATACTGGAATGAATGGGGATCCAGCGCAAACTGCACATTGCACCCGCCCTCGATTTTCAGCTCCCGAATAATCTTCAGTGCAGAGTCACGGAGCATCTGGTACTCTTTGTTGGTGAGGGTTTGAGAGGGCGCCACCACCACAGAGTCGCCGGTATGGATACCTACCGGGTCAATATTCTCCATATTACAAATGGTAATGGCGGTATCGTTGGCGTCCCGCATTACCTCATATTCTACTTCTTTATAGCCCTTAATGCTCTTTTCCACCAGCACCTGGTGCACCGGTGACAGGGCCAGGGCGTTTTTCAGCATGACACGGCACTCTTCTTCATCATCCGCAAAGCCGCCGCCGGTGCCGCCAAGGGTAAAGGCCGGGCGCAGCACAACGGGATAACCGATCTCTGCAGCCGCACGCAAACCGTCCTCCAAGGTCTCTGCGATCTCTGAGGGCAACACCGGCTCCCCCAGTCCCTGGCAAAGCTCCTTAAACAGCTCTCGATCCTCTGCCCGCTCAATGGACTCAAAGCTGGTGCCGAGAATTTCTACATCGCACTCTTGCAGAACGCCTTTTTTTGCCAGCTGTACCGCCAGGTTCAAACCGGTTTGACCGCCCAGAGAGGGCAAGATAGCGTCCGGGCGCTCATGGCGAATAATACGCGCCACATATTCCAAATTCAGCGGCTCCATATAGACTTTATCGGCAATGTCCGTATCGGTCATAATGGTAGCCGGGTTGGAGTTAATAAGCACCACTTCATAGCCCTCCTCACGCAGGGCAAGGCAGGCCTGGGTGCCGGCGTAGTCAAACTCCGCCGCCTGGCCGATGACGATGGGACCGGAACCGATCACCAATACTTTATGAATATCTGTACGCTTAGGCATGGTTCTGCGCCTCCTCCATCAAATCAATAAACCGGTCAAACAAATAGGCACTGTCCTGAGGACCGGGTGCGCTCTCCGGGTGGTACTGCACGGAGAACAGCCGGTTCTCCGGGGAGGCCACACCCTCGGCGGTGCGATCCAGCAGGTTCATGTGGGTCAGCTCCAGCTCCGTGCCGGTCAGGGACGCCACATCCACTGCGTAAGAATGGTTTTGCGAGGTGATCTCGATCTTGCCGTTCTCTAAATGCTTTACCGGGTGGTTACCGCCCCGGTGGCCAAACTTCATCTTAAAGGTCTTAGCTCCCAGCGCCAGGCTGATCATCTGGTGCCCAAGGCAAATGCCGAAGATAGGCAGCTTGCCCTTCAGCTGCTGCACCACTTCAATCACCGGCGTCACATCCTCCGGGTTACCGGGACCGTTGGACAGGAACAGGCCGTCCGGGTGCATACGCATAATTTCTTCTGCGGTGGTATCGTAAGGCACCACCGTCACATTGCAGCCTTTTTCGTTCAGTTTGCGGATAATATTCAGCTTTACCCCGCAGTCGATGGCCACCACATCATACTTGTGGTTAGGGGTACGGGAATACCAGCGCTTTTTGCAGCTGACCCGAGATACCATATCCGTGGGAATGGTGTAATTCTTCACCTGCCACAGGGCACTGTCATAGGGCATATCCGCCGGGAAAATGCCCACTTTTTGGCTGCCTTCGTCTCGAATGATGCGGGTGAGCATACGGGTATCAATCCCACTGATACCGGGAATGCCGTATTCCTCCAGCACCTCGGACAGGGTCTTGGTATAGCGGAAGTTGGAGGGCTGATCGTTGTATTCCCGCACGATCAGGCCGCCCATGGTGGGGATCTTGGTCTCATAATCCTCATCGGTCATACCGTAGTTGCCGATGAGCGGGTAGGTCATCACGACCATTTGATCTGTATAGCTGGGGTCGGAAACGATCTCCTGATACCCCACCATAGAGGTATTAAACACGATCTCGTTAATGGCGCTCTTATCTGCGCCAAAACCGTAGCCGAAGAACTGCTTGCCGTTCTCCAGCACCAACTGCTTATCGTAAGGCTTCATATACGACTTCTCCTCTCCATACCGTCAATCTGTTTTTGCCCTGCACCTGCCAACCGGCAAAAGGCGTTGCCCTGCCCATGGTCACAAACTTGTCCGGGTCTACCGTCCAGTTACAGTCCGTGTCCAGTAGGCACAAATCCGCCGGTGCATCGGGGACAATCTCGCCAACCGGCAAGTCAAATATTTCTCTTGGCCGCACGGCCATCATTTGAATCAGCTTTTCAAAGGTCATCACGCCGGTGCGCACCAGCTTGGTGTACAGCACCGGGAATGCCGTTTCCAGACCCACAATACCCATGGCAGAACCGGACAAACCTTTCGCTTTTTCCTCTGCACTGTGGGGCGCATGGTCGGTGGCGATCACATCCACCGTGCCGTCTGCTACGCCCTCTAACAGGGCTTCCTTATCGCTGCGGCTGCGCAAGGGCGGGTTCATTTTGAACCGGCCGTCCTCCTGCAAGTCCTCGTCACACAGTACCAGGTAGTGGGGCCCGGTCTCGCAGGTGACCGGCACGCCGCTTTTTTTCGCTTCTCGGATCACTTCCACGCTCTCCTTGGTGGAGATGTGGCACACATGGTAACGGCAGCCGGTGTCCGCCGCCAGGCGGCAGTCTCGCTCGATCATCTTCCACTCGGAGGCGGAAGAAATGCCCCGGTGACCGTGAGCCTTGCAGTAGGCGCCGTCGTGAATGTAGCCGCCGTTCAGCAGGTCGTTGACCTCGCAGTGGGCGGAGATCACCTTGTTCAGCGCCTTGCAACGCGCCATCGCTTCTCGCATTAAGCCCTCGTCCTGCACACCGCAACCATCGTCGGAAAAGCCCACCACCTTTGGTGCCAGCGCTTCAAAATCCACCAATTCGCCACTACCTTTACGCCCCCTGGTAATAGAGGCAAAGGGCAAAACCCGGATTTTGGCGTCCCGGTCAATGATCGCCTGTTCCTCTGCCAAATGAGCCGGGGTGTCCGGCGCCGGGGACAAATTGGGCATGGCGCAAACGGTGGTATAGCCCGCCGCAGCAGCCGCCCCGGACCCGGTAGCAATGGTCTCCTTATAAGAAAAACCGGGCTCACGGAGATGCACATGCACATCAACGAAACCCGGTATAAGGAAATACTGACCCCTTGCGTCAAAAAGGGCATTGACCCCATCAGAGGAAATGGAGGTGCCGAGGGACTTTATTTTGCCTCCCTGTAAGAGGACATCTGCCGTATGAAACCCGCCGCCGTTCCAGCAGCGCGCGTTCTGAATAAGCAATGTCATATTCTGTACTCTCCATCAAAATTGCTGTTCGTTCTAAACAGATATTATACTGGACACAAGGCCTAAAGTCAAGACATAATTTGATTACAAAACGGTGAATTCCGCCACCGCAAAAGCATCGGATAAGCCCCCTCCGGGGAGAGGGCTTATCGACATTTATTTTGCAGACGCTTTGGCCTGTTCCTCTTTCATTTCTTCCAGTAATTTTTCATGCACCGCGTCCTGCTTTTTGCGCACAACAGAGGCGGGAATAAAACAGAACACCATCACCGCGGCGGCGCCCAAGAACAGCTCCATGGGATACACAATATCCGCGCTATCTGTAACGCCCTTATTATACTGATTGATAATAAACTGGGCAATCAGCGGTCCGATAATCATGGGCACCAGCACATACAGTACCATACGACAGCCTTGGAACAGACCCTCCCGGCCCTTTGGAATGCAGTCCCGATAAGAAGCCGTAAACAAGCCTGCCATCACCAGGGTTACACCAATCACCAAAATACCGCCGACAATTAAAATCGCCAGTTCCGCCTTTAGGTTTTTGCCTACGAAAAACTTAGCACTCCAAATCACTACGCAGCCGATGATCCCGGCAATAATGGTGGGATAGAAAAAGTGCTTTTTGCCCACTTTATCCATAGCGGTACTCACCAAAACGGAGCCCACGGCCGCCGCCAGGCCGATAATGGCCACCGGGACAATATAATCCTTGATTTGCAGCGTGCCCTCAATAATGTTAAACAGATAGTTCACATAGATCTGGTATGCAATAGCCGCCACCATATTACCGGACAGACAAACATACAGCAGCTTGTTTTCTTTGATGACTTTCGGGTTTAAGCTGTAAACAAAGTCGGCCAGAAAGTTACCGTCCGTCTTTTTTTGCAGACCCGGCTTATCTTTCATCAAAAACACGCCGATCAGGCCGCCCACCGTGGGTATAATACCCAGGAGCATAAAGAACTTTTTCCAGTCGTCGGTGGTGGCAGAGGCATTGGTCAGCCCGTCAAAGCCTACAAACACAACGGCAATGGCCAGCAGCGGCAGCACTGCCAAAATGGTATCCACCTTGCTGCGGTTGGCGGTATTGGTCATATCTGTGATCCAGGTGTTAAAGGACGCGTCGTTACTGATGGAACCGATCACAGACATCACGCAGTCCATGACAACCACCAAAATCACCATGGCCTTGACTTTATCCGGCGCCGGCTGCATGGGGATCAGGGCAAAGGCCATAATGGTAAAGCCCCAGATCACATACCCCCAGGTGATAAACACCTTGCGCTTGCCGGTACGGTCGCAGATGGCGCCGCCCAGCAGCGTAGACAGTGTGGCAAACAGCGCGGAGAACGCCACCATCAGCGTAGTGGCATAAGGCGCGCGGGTGATCTCATTTTGCATAAAACGGCTGAAGTACATATTCTCCACCACCCAGGCAATCTGGCCGATCAGGCCAAACAACAGAATGGAGGTCCAGGTGCGCCCTGACAAAGCGCCCGGATTCTTTGCTTTCATAGTTATTCCCCCTAAAATAGAATAGAGTTGCCCTATTCTTTTGGCTTATTTTACCACATTCTATTGAAATTGTGAAGAGAATATAGTAAAATAGAACAAAATTATTTTACAATTTTCAATGATTTGCCCATTACACAACCCGTCATAGCAATTAAGGAGGATCCACGATGATAGACCGCAAAACGTATCTGACCCTGCCCGGTGACTACAAGACCTTAAAGAGCAATTTTTTGGAAGCCTTGGAGGCAAGCGGAAAAGATGTGCTGGTGCTCACCGACTGCGTTACACTCAAAGTGGGCAAGACAAACTATATCATCTCTCCCCTGTTTGCGCCCATTGACCCGGAGCGTATCGTCTCCAAGGCCTTTACCAAGGAAAAGTTCACCGCCCTGATGACCGAGTACCACGAGGGCTGCACCCCGGAGGATATTGAATCGCTGCGTTTTGTGCCCCACATTGTGGAGTTCATTGAGGAGGACGGCAGAGAAATTCTTTCCAGTTCTTACTCCCAGTATCAGTTCTTTAAGCAGTACCCGGTGACGGACACCGGCTATGCCTGCACCGGCTTTCGGGTGACTCGAGTTTAAGCCTATAAATCTTCTATTAAAAAGGGGCGATTTGTGTATCGTCCCTTTTTTCACAGAAAGTGACTTGCTTCTTTTGATAAGATGTGCTATCCTAAGTAATCGAATGGATTTATCTCATAGGAGCAACAAGCAATGAAGCGAATTCCTCAACAGCATGATATGAAACGGCAGGAAATGATGGAAAAATGCTTTGCCTGCTATGCGGAAAACGGATTAACCGGAACCGGCACCCAGGCGCTGGCAGAAGCCTGCGGCTGCACCAAAGCCAACCTGTATGTGTATTTTAAGAATTTGGACGAGCTGATTATCGACTCCACCGCCTACTGTATGTCCAAGGTGGAGGACGACTTTATGGCCAAGGCCCCCACAGACCCAAAAGATGTGATGCGGTTTCTTGAGGAGGTTCCCTACTGGACCGCCAAAAAGCACGGCAAAAAATACCGCCTGATGTACCAGGTTTACACCTTGCCCAAGTACATTGAACACGGCAAGAAGTTCTTTCAGGGGGTCAACGAGCGTTACACCCGGTACGCAAAAGAGCTGGAGCCGAAGATCGGCATTCCCTATACAGTCATCACGCCGCTGATCTTTATTTTTGTGCGCGCCTGTGTGCACTATGCTATGTTTGAAGACGAGTATTACCTGAAAAGTCAGATAGAAGTGCTAAGGCAAAGTGTACTGCTATTTCTTGAAAAGTATAATAGCCAGTATCTGAAGCCTAAAGACGAATCGAATTAAGAATAATATACAAAAGCCGCCGACACCTGTCAGCGGCTTTTGCCTATTTATTTGCCGGCTTTTCCGGCTTTTCTTTCTTTTGCTTTGGTTCTTTCTTCGCTTTTTCTTTCGATTTTGGCTCTTTTCTCTCTTCCTTTTCTTTTTTCTCTTTAACGGCCGGTTCTTTCTTCTCCCGCGCGTTGCGGCGCAGTCCGGATTTGGTGCGGCCCGTCTCCTCCGGGGCAATCACCGCGTCCAGGCGCTTAATGTAGCCCTCGATCTTCTCTTTATAGAGCAGGCGGGACAAATCGCTCACCGCCAACTTCAATGTATGCTCCAGCAGGTGACGCTGATCCTCGGTAATGCCGGTCACGGAGTACAGGGTGCGCAGCATATCCCCGGCGTCAAAGCTCCGCAGCGCCTCGTAATCGGTAATGCCGGCGCTTTCAAAAAAGGCAAACAGGGTCTCAAACACCGTCTCCATATTCTCCGGCCCCACATCGTCCATCACCAGTTTTATGTACTTTTCAATAAAAAGCGACGCCTCGTCCCGACTGGGCACATAGCAAAAGCGGTCGTCCTCCACCACCCAGGAGGCGGCCTGGTGCTGCTTTAAGCCCTCGTTCTCGCTTTGCACAATCTTGGTATCTGCATTGTGCTCTAAGAGACAGCCGATCACCGACCGCTCCGGCACATAAGAGAACAGCCGATACCGCATTTCCAAATAATCATAGCGGTGCACCATGGGCTCCGGAAACCCGGGCGCGTCATATTCATACACACCGCGAATGCGCTTTTTCAGTGAGTTGGAGCAGGACACAGCGGCAAAGACAGCCAAATTGCCACCCTTGGAGTGACCGCACACCCGCACATCGCCCTCGGTCAGGGACGCCGTCTCCTGAAAATAGTACAGCGCCTCAATCTGGGCCGGCACCGGGAACATATAGCTGAGCATAGCCGACTCCTTGACCCCGGTAATGCTGGTGTCCGTGCCCCGGAACGCCACCAACAGGCTGCCGTCATTCAGGTGGAACCCAATGCCGGAGAATTGCTTGTCGATCTTGATATTCACATTATTCACATAGGCGGACAGCCGGGTGTTGCCGTAGCGGCGGGTGTCTGCACACAGCTGCAAAAGATAAATCGCCTTTTGCACAATGCCGATCTCGTTGTCGATCTCCTCCGCCGGGTGCAGGGCAAAATACTGCCGCGCCGCGTCGTCCAGCAGGGTCTGGAACTGAGCATCTGCGCCGCCAACGATCCCCGCATAGTCCACATACGCCAGCTGAGAAAAAATCAGCCCGTCCACCTCATTAAAGGGCATTTCGTTAAAATCCCGGTCGCCATACCGGGCAATATAGGCTTCATAATGAGCCATCAGATCACCGCCAAAAGGATTTTTCTCATTTTAACATACGCAGCAGCGGCGGTCAAGCACACGCCCGACCGCCGCAACGATTTTACCAATCTACATATACAGTCTTCACATCGGAATACGCGCCGTAGACGGTTTTGCCCTTGCTGTTCTTTTTGACTGCACGGACTTTTACATAGTAGGTCTTGCCTTTGGTGACCTTTTTCTTAAAGGAAGTGCCGTTGGCGGTGCCCAGCTTCTTGTAGCTGCCGTCTTTCTTGGTGGCGTAATACACCTGGTAGCTTTTCGCTTCTCGCACGGCGTTCCACTTAACGCTCAGTGCGCCGCTCTTGGCGCTGACTTTCACGCCCAGCACCTTGCCGAACTTGGTCTTGGCCTTGCACTCCTTGCTGGCTTTGCCGCTAAAATCTGCATCGCAAATGCGGTTCACGCCAATTACACGGAACCGGTAATTGGTAGACCCGGCCATATTCTTAAAAGTATAGCTGGTGCCGGTGACAGTAGCGTAAGTCTTCCACTTCTTTTGGCTGACCACATACCGCTGCACCTTGTACCGATTGGCGTACTTGGCCTTGTTCCAGGTGAGCTTTACCGTGCTGCCGGTGGTGCCGGCTTTTACCCCGCTCACCTGCGCCGGGGTTTTGATGGTCTTAAACCTACTTTTTTCTATTGCTTGACTATTTTTTTCATAGTACTTGCACTGCTTTTCAATTTTTGAACCCGCCAGACAGTAAAGCAAATAATCATAACTTCCAATCATGCCCGTATAGGATTCAAAAATTTTTGTAGACTTCCCCTTAAATATGACTTTAGCGTTTTTATTGCCAGAAATAAACTCGGGATATACCAGTTGAACGGTCGCTGGAATTGTAATGCTTTGCAGACTGGAATTTGAAAGCGCATAATTGTTAATGGTTTTCAATGTACTCGGTAGTACAACTTTCTCTAAAGAATCAAATGTGCCCGCAAATGCACTAGCTCCGATTTCCGTAATCCCCTCGCCTATTACCAATTTTTTGACATGGCGTGTCATATTCATATACCAGTCTGGATACTGATACCGCAACAGCGTATCCTGCACAAATGGATTATCCGGTCCAATTACTGTTACCGTGCCGTCCGGTTCTGTAATGGTTATTGTGGAATCCGGATGAAAATAGGTACAACGCCAATCATCGGCCGCATCTCCTTCCAATCCCAAATACTCATCCGGAATTTTCCCTTTGCCTTGAATATAAAGTGTTTGGTGCTCCGCATCATATAACGATGTGATATTTTTTGCCTCTCCTTTTCCTGCCTGTGCAGTTATACTGCCAAAGCACAAGCAACTAAGCAACATAACCAAACTTAAAAATACAGATAATGTCTTTTTCATTATATTCTTCTCTCCTTTTTGTCAGTGAGTGAAACAATAACGCAAAATATGTGCAAATCACCTCCCGCTTTATCATTTCTTCATTCTTTATTCTCAACTAAACAATAGCACATTTATAATAAAAATTCATTATACAATTTACACAAACATTAGCGATACATTTTAGCAATAATTGCCAATTAAATACCCCCGATACAAAGCGTACCGGGGGTTACGAATTTATGGGATAAAATGGATTTTTAATAAATACCCTGGGCCAGCATAGCGTCTGCGACCTTTTCAAAACCGGCGATATTGGCACCGGCTACCAGGTTATAGCCCAGACCGTAGCGCGCTGCGGCTTCTACGGAATGCTGATGAATATTGATCATGGCCTGGTGCAGTTTGGCGTCCACTTCCTCCGCTGTCCAGGACAGGCGCTGGGAGTTTTGACTCATTTCCAAACCGGACACGCACACGCCGCCGGCGTTCACAGCCTTAGACGGTGCAACGATCAGGCCTTTTTGCTCCATTAAGTAATTAAGCGCGTCCGCAGTGGTGGGCATATTGGACACCTCTATGTAATATTTCACGCCGTTGGCAACGATCTTCTTGGCGTCCTCCAAGGTCACCTCGTTCTGGGTGGCACAAGGCAGGATCACATCGCCCTTAACGCTCCAAGGCTTCTCTCCCGGGTGGAACTCTGCACCGAATTTGTCCGCATAGTCCTGCACGCGATCGCGACCGGAGGCCCGCATTTCCAGCAGATAATTGATCTTCTCCTCCGTTGCGATACCGTCCGGGTCATACACATAGCCGTCCGGGCCGCTGATGGTCAGCGCCTTGCCGCCCAACTGGGTGATCTTCTTAATCGCGCCCCAGGCCACATTACCGAAGCCGGAGACCACAAAAGTCTTGCCCTTAATATCATCGTGCTGGTGCTTAAACACCTCACAGGTATAGTAAATCGCGCCGTAGCCGGTGGCCTCCGGGCGGATCAAGGAACCACCGTAGGACAGACCCTTGCCGGTGATTACGCCGTTCTCAAATGCGTCAGAAATACGCTTATACTGACCAAACAGGAAGCCAATCTCCCGGGCGCCTACGCCAATGTCGCCGGCAGGCACATCCACATTGGGGCCGATATGCCGGTACAGCTCCGTCATAAACGCCTGGCAAAAGCGCATAACCTCGCCCTTGCTCTTGCCCCGGGGGTCAAAGTCCGATCCGCCCTTGGCGCCGCCCATAGGCAGACCGGTCAGGCTGTTCTTGAAGGTCTGTTCAAACCCAAGGAAATACATAATACTGGAGTTCACGCTGGGATGGAACCGCAAGCCGCCCTTATACGGGCCGATGGATGAGTTAAACTGCACACGGTAGCCACGGTTGATACGGGTCTTACCGTCGTCGTCCACCCAAGCCACACGAAAAGTGATCAGTCGGTCCGGCTCCACCATACGGGTAAGAATATCGTCCTCCACATACTCCGGGTGCTGCTCAATCACCGGTGACAGGGAGCCAAACACTTCTTCCACGCTTTGGATATACTCAGGCTTGGCATTGTCCCGGCGCTTAACGGTATCAATTACGCTTTGAATATATGCATTCATACAAAATCCCCCAGGCAGTTATAATTTGGTACTGAACAGAAACGGAATTCTGTTCAGTATCTCCTTGCCAAATTCATCATAACACCATTAAATCCAAATTGCAATAGAAAAGTGAGCGATTACTCACGATTTTTTATCTGTTTTTTCGTGATTTTGCCTATTTTTATGCGATATTCACCAAATGTCTTGTATCTTATGCGCAAGGACTTTCACATTTTTGTCCAAAACATAAAAACAGACGGCAGCAAGAGCGCTGCCGTCTGCAAGGTTGCCGTTAAAACTGGCTGTCGTCAAAGGGGTCGCTGCCGCCGCCGGTCTCGTTACCGTTTTGACCGCCGGACAGGGTGTACAGATCCCCGTCCATCAGCTGGAAGTGCACCACTTCCGCCTCAGGCTTGGTATATTTCAGTTTCTTCATTCCTGTTTCTCCTTATTTTGCCAAAGTCACATTGGTCCACGGGCTGTAAGAGGTATGGCGCTGACCCTGGCCGTCTGTATAAACCACATAGCTGCGCGCAGAGTAGGTCTGCCCCGCCGGGTTGCTGAAGGTGTAGCTGATCAGGTACTGGCAGCTGTCCGTCTGACTGTTGGACTTGGTGATCACTGTCTTGGTGCCCTTACCGTCTGCGCCGTTGTTGAACTCCAAGCCGCAGGCGGTGACCGTATAGGCCGGGTCTGCGCCCTGGGTGTATTGCGCCACAAAGGTCAGCTTGCCGATCTCTGTGTTCCACACCTGACCGTTCTGGGAAGAAGCGTCTTCCCCAGCGCCGCGCAGGGAAGCAATGGGTGCCTTTTGCTGCAACTGGACAATGGAAGTCACACCCTGCAAGGTGTACTGATTGAAGTTGGACTCCGTAATTGCCACAAAGTCGCTCTTGGCGCCGGTGGCGTAGCAGTTATAGGTGGCAGAGTAGCTGACCACACGATAGGTGTTGCCGTCTACCGGCAGCGCCCAGCACAGGAAGTCTGCTGCATCGGAAGTCAGGGTATACGGTGCGTCAAAGGTATATGTACCTGCATTGGCGCTGTACACCGGCTTGATCAGGACTGTGCCGTTCTTAGCAAAGGCAGTCACTGCCTTGCTGCTGTCTAACTTGGCGGCGTTTTGGCCGTTCACAAGCCAGCCGTCCAAGTGGTAGCCCACCAAAGTGCGGGCAGGGGCTGCTGCCAGTACGGTAGACAGGGTCTTGTCCGCAGTCACCGCGTACTGGCTGTACACACTGTCGCCGAAGGCGGACAGGTTGGTCACCGTCACGGTATCTGCCGCAGCGGCAGAGGTAAAGGTTACGGCGCTGTCAGCCACCACCTCAAAGGTGTAGCTGGCGCCCTCCCCTGCTACGGTTACGCCATTGACGGTCCAGGTGCCGTTGGTGGCATTGGGTGCAGTCAGAGTCACTGTGGCGTTGGCGTCGTAAGAATCGGTGCTGACCGTTTGACCGTCTGCGGTAAAGGTCACCTTAAACCGGTTGCTGTACATACAGTCGGTATAAGCGGACAACAGCTGTGCCGTGCAAGCGTCAATGGTCGTCTGCTGCTTTTCGCTCAGCGCATAAGCGGTGCCGTCCTTGGTGTAGGCGGTGGCCAACACATCGGTCAAGGCCTGCTCCAGTGCTTGGTACTTGTCGGCGGCATAGTAGCCGTCCTTACCGGCAGCCACCACAGTCTTTACCCGGCTGACTGCGCTGTCCAGTGCCTCGTATGCACCGTAACCGCACAGGGCGTCATACGCCTTTTGCAAGTTATCGGCCAAGGTTTGCAGGGCACTGCCGTCCTTTTTATAGTCATTATCTTTCAGGTCGGCAAAAGCGCTCTGTGCTGCCTGATAAGCCTGTAGAAAGTCGCTCCACAAAGCAGTCACATATTTGGTAGAACCGTTATCCAGCACCGTGTTGCCTACGGCGTAGGTGCTCATGCAGTTGTCCATTGCCGTGCGCAAGTTGGTATAAACATCGGCAGCGGTGTTTACCGTAGCTGCATGATAAGCAGTCATCGCTGCGGCTGCGTCAGCCTGATAGTTAGCTACTGCACCGGAAAGATCAAAAGCATAGTTATAAGCTGCCGGGTTGACACCGCTAACGGTATCCGCCTTGGCCAGCAGATCTGCCAGCCCGCCCTCTTTGTACCGGGTGGCTACCTGCTTTTGCGTGGTGGTGTCCAGACCGGCCACAGCATTTGCCAGGGGCGTGTAATTAAGCACATACTGGGTGCTGTTCAGGGTCAGGTTCTCCGCTGCGTTGTCAGTATTCTCATTGTTCCGGTTACCGATCACCTTGGCGGTGAACTGTAAGCCGGTGTAGGTCTTGGCATATTCATTGGTGCCGAAGGTGGGGTTCAGGAATGCCTGGTTGTTCCAGAACCGGGAAGTGCCGGTATTGTCCTGGTTGGCGGTCATATCTGCCGTGGTGCCAGCCTGATAACCAAAGGTAGCGTTGTTGCTGGTGGCGGTCTTCCCGGGCCAGGTTTTATACGCACCATCCGCATCCGCATAACCGTACCACAGGTGATTGAGCATTAAGCCACTGCTCAAAGGCGCCACATAGGCGATCTTGCCGTAAGTGGTCTTTTTGTTGAAGATACTGCCGCTGCTGTTCTCTTTCTTTTTGCTCTCCACAACCACCGGGAAGCCGGGGGTGCTGTCGCCGTTTTTCAGCAGCACGGTGGTGCTGGGGCTGGCGATCTTAAAGTTCACATAACCGATACTCTGGTAGCTGTCAGCGGTGGTTTCGCCACTGTACACATAATCCTTGGTGCTGTACAGCACATCGGTGTAGCCGTCGGTGGCCTCCGTGGTGCCAAAGTAGCCCTTGCCCATCTGGGGCTGGGTGTATTCCCGCATGGCAGCCATACCGGCAATCAGTGCGTCCGTGGCTGCTTTCAGCCGGGCAGCAGACACATCGACCCCGCCGTAACGCACAGCGTCCAGCAGACGGTTGGCCTGCACATAAGCAGCGTAAGCAGCAGAAGCGTTGGTGTACAGCTTACCGCCCTGAAGCAGGGCCTCAAAGGCAGCCACCTGCGTAGTCAGCTGGGACTGGGTACCCTGGGCAGAAGCGGCAGAGAACTGCAAGTTGCCGTAATTGCCGATCATACGCACGGCATTGTCTTTGTTGGCCGCGTCGGAATAGCCAAGACCCACATAAAATGCAGCGCCGTCGGCTACTTCCCGGGCATCAATCACGCCCTCCACTGTGGCGGCCAGCTTGCCGTTCACATAAAGGACTGTTTCTTTGCCGTTATAAGAAATGGTATAGTTGGCCTCCTGACCGGCAGGTACGGTCACCTTGTTGGCAGCGGTCTTATTGGCGCCGCCGGAATAAACGGAAAGCGTGCCGTCGCAGCCAACGCGGATAAAGTCTTTGTCCGCAGCAGCCAGTGCAAACACGGTGCCTGCAGTGCCCAGGTCGTTATCGTCCGTCAGCCGGGTGTGGCTAAAGGACACGGTAAAGCTGTCTGTTTTCATCAGTGCCTGAATCACCGGGTCGTTGACAAACACCTGACCCTGATTGAGCCACAGCTTGCCGCCCTGCTCTGCAATACCGGCCTTGTTCAGCTGGTACTCATAGGTGTAGCCGCTGGAATCCGTCTGCTTGGTATAGGTCCAGTCAGAGGTCAGGTTCAGGTCGGAGTCAAAGCGATAGCGCATATCCGTAGAGCGCTGGGCCTTGAGCATGGTATTATATTCCTCATCGGTAATGGCCAGCACGGAGCCGTGACGGGGAGACAGCTGGTTCAAGGTATACTGGCTGTCCGTGAGCTTTTCAAAGTTCTTAAAGTCCGTAGACTGGAACGCCAGATAGTGACCGCTGTTGCCGTACTCATCTGCCAGCATCACCATGGTGTTGGTGCCGGTAATAAAGTGGGAGTTGCACCCCTCCATTTTTGTGGAACGGCTGTTGTAAACCTTAACAGGCGTGCAGGCGGAATACTGCTCCGCGTCTTTCAGATCCGTGGAGGACACATAGTAGATGGTCTTCTCCCCGTCCGCCTCATTCTTATAATACATATAATAAATGCCGTTTGCGGAGTCGTACATAATATCCGCATCAATAGAGGCGTCACCGTTGGGATTCTTATACAGCAACTGAGGCGCGCTGTAATGGGTCACATCCATCAGATTGTCCGTAAGCATATAATAAATCTTCTGTTCTGAACCGCCGGTAAAGCTGGAGGTGGACAGAGAGAAATACACCATATACTTGCCGGTGGAAGCGTCCCAGATCACCTGAGGCGCCCAAAAGCAATGAACCGTTTCATTGGCAGGCAAAGCAGAAGTGCCGTCTGCATTCTTCACATCCTTAATGGAGATATGGGACTCATCGGACCAATTTACCAGATCCGCAGAACGCCACACGGTCATAGCGTCGTTCACATCCCACCAGCCAAGGGAAGCGTCCATATCCGTTGCTACCATATAGTAGTAGCCGTCCTGGCCGCGGAACAGGTACGGGTCACGGGCACAGCCGGTACCGGTAGTCTGCTCTGCAACAGGCTGGTTGCCGTTGATGGCAGTAAAGTTGTAGCCGTCGTCAGAAACAGCAAAGCGAATCTTCTGTTCACTGGTGTTGTTGCCGGTAAAATAGGCAAAAACATACTTACCACCGGCAGAAGTTGCCGGGGTGGCGGCAGAAGCAGCAAAAGGCAGAGCAGTAAAGCAAGTGAGTGCCATCAGCACTGCAAGGAAAACTGCAATCAGCCGTTTGCCGGTTAGTTTTTTGCGCATAGATTTGCACCTCCGATTTCCTTTTTGGGCAGAAGAAAACAGACTGCACCAAAATCGGCTATATAGTACCCCCTAAGAGGTAAAAAGTCAATACATTGTAGATAAGTGGTACAGATATTTCAGTGTGTTCAATTTTGATGACTGCTCTGCCATGCGTATAAACCTATGTTCCGTCAAAACCGATCCATATCACGCAAAAAGGCCGCCGTGCATACGCACAACGGCCAAATTTTGCTATGTTTATTTGCGGTTATTTCCGCAACACATCGACCATGCGGCTACGCAAAGGTCCACCGGACCTTTGCTCCCAAATCAAAGATTTGGAGCCTTGTGCCGCATCATCTCGCGCGGCATTAGTACATGCCGCCCTGAGATGCTGCGGCCATCGCAGCAGCATTTGCGGCGTCAGCCTGCGGGTCCTTAATGTCCGTTACCAGACTTTCGGTGGTCAGTACCATAGAAGCCACGGAAGCGGCGTTCTGGATGGCAGAACGGGTCACCTTTGCCGGGTCTACGATGCCGGCCTCGATCATATCGCCATAGGTGTTGGTGGCAAAGTTAAAGCCATAACCGGCCTTGCCGGAAGCCATGATCTTGTCTACAATCACGCTACCCTCCAGGCCAGCGTTTGCAGCAATCTGGCGCACCGGCTCCTCCAGCGCCTTCAGCACGATCTTCACGCCGGTCTTAAAGTCCGCGTCATCGGTATCCAGCAGCTTCTCCACAGCGGGAATGGTGTTGATCAGTGCCACGCCGCCGCCGGCAACGATGCCCTCTTCCACAGCAGCCTTAGTGGCAGCCAGAGCGTCCTCAATGCGCAGCTTTTTCTCTTTCATCTCTGTCTCGGTAGCAGCACCCACCTTAACAACGGCTACGCCGCCGGCCATCTTGGCCAGGCGCTCCTGCAGCTTCTCCCGATCAAAGTCAGAGGTAGAAGCCTCAATAGCGGTACGGATCTGACCCACACGCGCTTTAATATCCTCACTGTTGCCGGCGCCGTCTACGATAATGGTGTTCTCTTTGGTCACCTTCACCTGACGAGCAGTACCCAACATCTGCATGGTCGCGTCCTTCAGTTCCAGACCCAGGTCGGAAGTAATCACCTGGCCGCCGGTCAGTACGGCAATATCCTGAAGCATATCCTTGCGGCGATCGCCAAAGCCCGGTGCCTTTACGCATACACAAGTAAAGGTGCCGCGCAGCTTGTTCAGCAGAATGGTCTGCAAGGCCTCGCCCTCAACATCCTCTGCAATGATTACCAGCTTCTGGCCGTTCTTCAGCACAGCCTCCAGCAAGGGCAGAATATCCTGTACAGTACTGATCTTCTTATCGGTAATGAGAATCTTAGCGTCGTCCAAAACAGCTTCCATTTTATCTGTATCGGTCACCATATAGGGAGAAATGTAGCCACGATCGAACTGCATACCCTCAACCACCTCGCAGGTGGTCTCTGCGGTCTTGGACTCCTCTACGGTGATCACGCCGTCAGCAGATACCTTTTCCATAGCCTCGGCAATCAGCTTGCCAACGGTCTCATCTGCAGCAGACACGGTAGCCACGCGGGCAATATCATCGCTGCCGCTAACGGCCTTGCTCTCTTTTTGGATGCCGGCCACAGCAGCGTCCACAGCGGCCTTAATGCCGTTCTTCACAACCATGGGGTTGGCACCGGCAGCCACATTCTTCATGCCCTCGCGTACCAGCGCCTGGGCCAGCAGTGTAGCGGTGGTGGTGCCGTCACCTGCATCGTCATTGGTCTTGGAAGAAACTTCCTTTACCAGCTGGGCGCCCATATTCTCAAAAGGCTCCTCCAGCTCAATCTCCTTGGCAATGGTCACGCCGTCGTTGGTGATCAGCGGTGCGCCGTACTTCTTATCCAGTACCACATTGCGGCCCTTGGGACCAAGGGTAATCTTAACGGTATTGGCCAGCTTGTCAATACCGGTCTGCAAGGCCTTGCGCGCGTCCTCGCCATAAATAATATCTTTTGCCATAACGGAACTCCTCCTTACTCAACTACGGCCAAAATGTCTTTGACCTCGGAAATGGTGTACTCCTGACCGTCCACCTTAATCTGGGTGCCGCTGTACTTGCCGATAATCACCTTATCGCCAACAGCAACAGTCATGGGATGTTTGTCGGTGCCGGGACCGACGGCAACAACTTCAGACACCTCGGGCTTCTCCTGCGCAGAAGCTGCCAGAATAATGCCGGAAGCGGTGGTTTCCTCAGCCTCACAGGCTTTTAGCAGAACACGGTCTGCAAGCGGTTTAATAGTCATAACTTTTCACCTCGTCAAAAGTATTTGTTTTTGCGTTAGCACTCTTTACTCCCGAGTGCTAATACTTATTTTAGCAAGTTTTTTCCATTTGTCAATAGGATTTCAAAATTCTTCATAAAAAATCCGATTTTCCGTAATCCGCCCGCCAAAAAGAGACAAAAAATACGCACCGTCGGCAAAAACCGACAGTGCGCAAAAGAAGCATTATCGTGCGTCCAGCACCGGCAAGCCGGAGGTGGTGATCTCCTGCATGGTGACGGACTCACGGGCGTCGTTCTGGTACTTGTCCTGATAATAATTCTCCTGGTGGAAGTCCAAACCGCCGTTTTGGTCGTAATCCAAGATGGTGCAGCCGCGCTGGGTGCCCTGCTTGTAAATACCCACATAAGCCAGGTAGTCAATAGAGTAGCCGTAGGTCAGGTTAATCCCTTTGTAATTCAGGGAAAAGTTGTTGTAATGATCATGGCCGCAGAAGGTGCTATCCGTGCTGCCCAACTCCTGCATCGTCTCAAACAGCTGATCCGGGTGGATACCGCAGTACACCACTTTGCCGCTCTCACCGGGCAAACCGTAACGGTACTTCACATTTTCCGTATCTTTATAATCATTCTCCACATACTCGGTCCAGGCCAAGCGGTACTCCTCCATAGGGAAGTGGAAAAAGACGGAAGTGGGCACCACTTTTTCCAGCTGGGCATAGGACTTCTGCTTGGCAGCAGGCAGAACCTTGGCCGCGTCTTGGTTCCGTTTTGCCAGATCCAGCACCACATGCTTGTACCAATTGATCTGATTCTCGTGGATATTATCGTACAGCCAACGAATACCCAAAACGTCACCGTCAATATAAGAGTGACTGTCCAGCGTAATCAAAGCGCGTGTGATCACGCCGTCACTGTTGACAATGTTGATCACCTGGTTGCCCACGCCGTCCACATCTTCCGGACCGGGCTGCAGCAAGCAGTGCTTGTATTGCTCGCTGCGGTAAAAATCCGTCAGTTGCTCGCGCGTGTAATAGCTGTACGCCTCTGTATCATGGTTGCCGTAAGCCAGAGTCCAGTACACGCCCAGGGTCTCCATCAGCTCTGCAAAGATCTTGGCGCCGGACTTGTTATTGAAAGTGCCTGCCTGGAACGGCACCGGGTAAGAAATGTCGCCGGTGACTACCACGAAGTCCGGCTTTTCTACCCGGATCATTGTGGCTACGGTATTGATCGCCATAGCGTCCTTTTTAATAGACATCCAGCCGCCGCCAATATGTACATCCGTCAGCTGCATCACTTTCAGTCCCTTGTCGCTCTTTATGTTCACATAGCCGTTGTCCTCTACGCTGTATTCCAGCTGGGCGCAACCGGCAGAGCCGTAATTGTGGGCCTTATTGATGTTAGACTGAATACCGATTACGGAGATCAAGGTAGTGATCCCCACAAACAGCGCCAAGACGATTAAAAAGCCGATAAAAATTTTCAGTGCGATCTTCCTGCGCTTTTTTTTAGCCAGCACCTTTTCCAATCTTTGCTCTTCTGTTAAAAGAGCCCCTTTCTTGTTAGACATTTGTTACTCCCCCGTTTTTGTTTTGTTCTATTTGGCGGTCGGTGCGCCGGGGCTGATTGCCGCCGTAAAGTCCGCACCCATTTCTGCCTGCAAAAGCGCCCGCAGCCCCTCTTGTAACTGCGCCGCTGCTTCTACCGTAGTTTGATCCGTCGTTACATCCGCCGTAAAGGCCAAGTGCCGTCCGTAGCGGTGGCACTGCACATTGGCTACACCGGTCACCCCCGGCTGTGCCGCCAGCAATGCCCGGGCACGGTCGCAATCCTCCGTCTCTCGCTTGCCCAAAATACAGGCAAAGGAGGAGACACAGGACTTAGCGCCGCTGATCAGCAACACCGCGCTGATGGCAATACCAAAGTAGCCGTCCACCGGTACCCCCACTACCCGAGTCAGGGTAAAGGAGATCAGGGTGGACAAAGTGATAAAGAAGTCCAGCACGCTGTCCGTAAACAGCCCTTTCAGTACCGGCGACGGATGGCGCCGATCCTTAAACTTATAGTACGCGCCCAGCAGCAGCTTCACCACCGCCGTTGCCGCAATGATCACCGCATAGCGCACCGAGAACCACACCGGCGCCGGGTACAGGGTTCGCTCCAAGGACACATAACCGAAGCCGAAGCCGGTGCCCACGATCACCACCGCGGTGATAAACCCGGTCAAATCCTCCGCCCGACCTAACCCGAACGGGTACTTGGGCGAGGTGCGCACGGAAAGCCAAAATCCCACCAGCGCGAGGATACATACCACGCTGTCCAGCGCGTTATTCAGCGAGTCTACATAAATGGAAATGCTGTTGGTGGAAATACCCACATACAGCTTCACCATAAACAGGCACAGGTTGACGCAGATACCGAAGACAGCTGCCCGCATCCGCGCCTTTGTTTCCATCATCTTTTACATACTCCCCCTCTTTGCAGCGACTTACGCTTTTTCAATCAGCACCACAGCGTGGGCTGCCATCCCTGCGCCGGTGCCGGTAAAGCCCAGTCCCTCCTCAGTGGTCGCCTTTACGCTGACCTGCGCTATATCCACCCGGCAGGCATCGGCAATGTTGCCGCGCATTTCATCTATATACGGCGCCAATTTCGGCCGCTGGGCCAAAAGGGTGGCGTCGATATTCTCAATTTGATAACCCCGGTCGGCCAGTACCCGCACCACTTCCGCAAGCAGCTTTAGGCTGTCCGCCCCTTTCCAGCGGTCGTCTGTATCCGGAAACAGGTGGCCAATGTCGCCCAGCGCCGCCGCGCCCAGCAGGGCGTCAGAGATGGCGTGGAGCAACACATCCGCATCGCTGTGCCCCAGCAGACCCTTTTCAAACGGAACGGTCACACCGCCTAAGATCAGTGGGCGACCCTCCACCAGTTTATGTACATCGTAGCCGTGGCCGATACGCATTACTCTGCCTCCCTTGCTTTTAAGATCGCCTCTGCCATGGGCAGATCCTCCGGGGTGGTGATCTTCATATTGGTATACTCGCCGATCACAACGGACACCGGCACACCCAGGTTCTCCATCAGCTTGCAATCGTCGGTAAAATCTCCGCCCTCGGCCTTGGCCTTCTCCATGGCCTGCTTGTACAGATCAAAGCGAAAAATCTGGGGCGTTTGAATGGCAATCAGTTGGGAGCGATCCGGGGTGTCCGTAATCTCATAGTCATCATTGATTACCTTAATGGTGTCTTTTACAAACACGCCGGTGGCCGCCGCGCCGGTCTCCTCCGCCCGATGCAAGGTGTCTAAAATCTCATCCCGGGTCACCAGGGGTCGGGCACCATCGTGGATCAGCAGCAGGTCGCAGTCATCAATGGTGTCTACTGCATTTTGCACACTCTCTTGGCGAGTCTTGCCGCCAAAGACAAAGCTCACTTTCTCCTGCGGCAGCAAGGCGGACATAGCGTCCACATCCGCAGGGCGACAAACCACCAGCACCTCGTCCACCTGGGGCAGGTCCGCAAAAGCGGCCACCGTACGGGCAATCACCGGCGTGCCGTACAGGGGCAGCAGCACCTTGTTCTTTGCACTTTGCATACGGCTGCCGGAACCGGCAGCCACAATCACAGCCACATTAGCCAAGTTGGTTCATCCTCTCTGTTTCCTCCCGGGTGGGGGTCACAAAAATTGTTTTATAATCTGTATAGATCACCCGACCGGGCTTGGCACCGGCAGGTTTCTTTACAAATTTGACTCGGGTATAGTCCACAGGCACATTGGAGGACGCGCGCGCCTTGCTGTTGTAGGCCGCCAGTACCGCAGCGTCATGGAGCGCCGACTCCGACGGTGCCCGCCCGGCCGTGACCAGCACCACATGACAGCCGGGGGTATCCTGGGTATGGAACCAGTAGTCCTCCCCTGCTGCCGTCTTTAAGGTCAGCTTGTCGTTCATCACATTGTTGCGGCCCACCAAAATGCGAAAGCCGTCCGCCGTTTGGTATTCCAGCGGCTTCAGCGCCTTGGCGGGCTTTTCCTTGCCCCGGTGGCGCAGATAGCCCCCGGCGGTCAGTTCTGCCCGAATGGCAGAAATTTCCGCGTCGGTAGAGGAACGACTTAAAGCGTCCAGCACGCTGTCCAGATACGCTGCTTCCGCCTCTGCCTGGGCAATAAAGCCGGTGAGTTTTTGCTCCGCCACCTGCTTTTTGCGATAGTCTTTATAATATTTTTGGGCGTTAGCCGAGGGGCTCAGCGCCGGGTCTGCCGGAATACGCACCACCGTGCCCGGCTCATAATAATTCTCTAAATCATAAAAGGGCGCGCCCTTCTCCAGCGCATATTGGTTGGAGGTGATCAGGTCGCCGTAAATGCGGTACTTGTCCTTATCCGCGCAGTCCAGCAGCTCCTGCCGCCGATTTTCCGCCTTGCGCACCGCCCGCTCTTGCAGGGTGGTCAGGTGATGGAACAGATCGGCGCTGCGGCTCTTGATCCGCGCCAGCCGCACCCGCTCGTAAAAGAAGAAGTCCAGCAGCGTACTGGGACTGTCAAAGCTACGACATTCCAGCAAATCACCATACTGGTGAATCGGCGTAAAGGCAAAGTCCTTAGGCACACCGTCCAGCACCACCGTGGGCGACGGTGCCAGCGCAAAGGCACGCAACTGCTCCAAGGTCAGCCCATGCTCCACCTCCCGGCAGATAATGGGAGACACGCCCAAAAGGGTGCTTTGCACTGCCTTGGCGCCGGTAGCGCCGCAGGTTTGCAGCCGATGGGTAATGGTGTCTAAATCCTCGGTGAGAATATTCAATTTGTCCTGGGGCGGCGGTAAAGTGTAGTCCACCCCGGGCAGCAGCCGCCGGTTGCCGGTCTCGCCGGTCATACGGCGAATACAATCTATAATTTTACCGTTGCCATCCAGCAGCAAAATGTTGGCGTAGCGACTTAAAATCTCAATCACCAGTCGGTAGGTGACCCGATCTCCCAGCTCATTGGTGCCGGTAAAGTGCAGTTCCAGCACCCGCTCCAGACCGGGCTGGGTCACATCGTCCAGCCGTGCGCCTTGCAGCAGCTTACGCAGCAGCATGGTAAACATAGGGGGCTTGGCCGGGTTCTCCGGCGCATACTCTGTAAAATGCACACGGGCGCTGTCCGGACGACAGCTGAGCAGCAGCTTTTTGGCGCCGCTGCGACCCCGCAGGGTCAGCACGATCTCCTCTTTGGTAGGCTGGTGGATCTTGTCCACCCGATCCCCCACCGCACCGTCTGCAATCTCCCGTTGCAGGCAGTGCAAAAAAATACCATCCAGTGCCATATTTACACCGTCAGCACAGGGTTCTTCTGCGGTGCACAAATAAATTCCACATCCGGGAACGCCTGTTCCAGTCTTTCTTTTAAGGTCATAAAGGCGGCGTACTCGGTCTCGTAATGACCGGCAGCCAGTACCGGGTACTGCGCCTCCGCCGCTTCCAGCAGATCATGGTAACGCACCTCACCGGTAAGATAGCAGTCTGCCAGCTGTTGCGCCTGCCGCCAAAATTCACCGCCGGCGCCGCCGCAAACGGCAACGGTCTCAATCAGTGCCTCCGTGTCTGTATAGCGCAAGCCGTCGCTTTCCAGCACTTCACCGGCCATAGCGGCAAAATCGTCCACACTCATCGCCTGGGGCAGACGACCAACGGTCAAAAAACCGTCGTCGCTGTGGGTCAGGTCCGTCAGTCCCAGCAGGGCGGCCATACTGTCGCCAATGCCGCCGGGCGCCTTGTCAAAACAGGTGTGGGCGCTGATGAGCGCAATGCCGTTTTGCACCAGTTCGCTGACCGGCGTGCCGGTATAGACCTGCTTTAGCCCGTGGAAGATCAGCGGATGATGGGTCAGGATCAACTCGGCCCCCATACCCACGGCAAAGTCCACCACCGCCAGGGTTGCGTCCAGGGACAACACGCAACGGCGCACAGGCACCTGCATATCCCCCACCAAGAAGCCGGAATTATCCCACTCCTCCATGGTGTCATAAGGCGCAACGGTATTGATCCAGTTGTTAATATCTGCAACAGTCATCATAATTTTTCCTCAATGGCGCGGATCACAGCCGCCGTATCTGCGCCGCCCTTTTGGCGATTGCGCAGGTAGCGGATCAGCTGCTCAAAATAAGCCTTGTCGCTAAAATCCGTGATCCCGCCCAAATACAAATCCGCCGGGGTATAGTCCTCCGGCGCACTGCCGGGTACAGCCAGCAGCACCAAATAATGATGCCGTCCCTCCTGCACCACCCGGGCGCAGCGAATTTCAAAGCCATTTGTATACAAAAATTGCCGCACGACCTCCGGGTGGGTCATGGGCTGCAAAATCAATGTTTTTTTATGTATATACGGACAGGCGGACAAAATCTCAGCAATCAGCTCTCCGCCCATACCTGCCAAAATTACCGCATCGCACTCGGCATCTGCAATATCCGTCAGTCCACTGCAAAGGCGGGTCTGAATTTGGAAGGTCAAGCCCAGTTCATCTACCAATCGGCGGCAGGCACCCAGCGGCCCCGGGCGCACATCGGCAGCCACCACGCGGGACGCAATCCCCTGTTGCACCAAATAGGCGCTCACATAGCCGTGGTCGCAGCCAATATCCGCCACCGCGCAATCCGGCGGCACCAGGTCCGCCACAGCCTGCAATCGCGGGGTCAAATGGATCATTTTTGGATCAGAGCGTTGATCTGCTCCAGCAGATCGTCCGTATCTACGCCGTGCACAGCGCAAGCCTGCTCCACCGTCTCACCCCGAGAGGCGGGGCAACCCAGGCAGTGCATACCCATCTGCAAAAAGTAAGGGGCTGCGTCCGGGCAAATGTCTAAAATATCGCCGATCACTGTATCTTTTGTAATTTCCGTCATTTTGTTGTCCTCCGGTACGATTAAATCCGTTATACAATATATAGTATAACCTACTTTGACATAATAGCACAAATGAATTGCAAGTTCAAGCCGATTGTGGTAAAATAGTCACCGGTCCAAGTTATGGCCTTATTTCTATGGATAAATCAGGTGATTTTATGCAAAATCTAAATCCAAAAGACGGCGCTTACAATCCCGGGCTGCAATTCGACGCCTTTACGGCAGGCATTGAGGACGGCGGCCTGCGCGCAAAAAGCTCTATTTCTGCTATGGTGTGCTATATTCTTGCCAATATTGAAAAGCCCCTGAGCATTAAGAATATTACCGACGCGCTGACTGCCGGTTGCATTGCCAATTATTTTGAGATTTGCGACTCCATTGACCGGCTGAAAGCCGCCGGTCAAATCGTAGAAAAAGACGATCGGTTGTACGCTACGCCCCAGTGCAAAGCGGCGGTGGAACTGATTGAGAACGACCTGCCGCTGACCATGCGGGAAAAGAGCATTGCCTGTTGCCAACGGGCGCTGGCCAAGGAGACATATCAGCGTGAGAATCGAGTGGATATTGAGCCGGACGGCAATGCCTTCCAGGTGACACTGCATGTAAGCGATATTGACCGGGACTTTATGGCGCTCAAGCTCTATATGCCCACCAAGGCACAGGCCCAGGCAGTTAAAGAGAAATTCCAGGCCAATCCGGTGCGCGTCTATGAAGCGGTAATTAACACACTATTTAGCGAGGAACAGGACCCACCCATTGACTGAGCCTAAAAGAGCCGCTGACATCAGCGGCTCTTTTTTATAAATACAAGCACAAAAAATCCCGCCTGCAACCGCAAGCGGGATCTTTTTTTAATCAATTAGTCCTGGTCGGACAGAGCGGGAATGCCCTCTTCCGGCTTGGGCAGCAAAGTCTTCATGGACAGGCTGACACGCTTCTTGTCAAAGTCAATGTCCGTGATCTCGCACTTCACTTCATCGCCCACCTTCAGCACATCGCCGGGGGTCTTTACACGATCCCAGCTGATCTGGCTGATATGGATCAGACCGTCAATACCGGGGATCACATTGGCAAAGGCACCAAAGGCAGCCAGGCCAACGATCTTAGCATCCACAACGGTGCCCACAGGATAATCGCGCTTCAGGATCTCCCACGGGTTGTCCTCCAGCTTCTTGAAGCCAAGAGAGATCTTCTTGTTCTCGTCATCCAGCTTCTTGATGGTCACCTCTACGGTGTCGCCAACCTTAACAACCTCGCTGGGGTGCTTAATGCGGTTCCAGCTCAGCTCGCTGATATGGATCATACCGTCAATGCCGCCGATGTCTACGAACGCGCCGTAGCTGGTCAGGGACTTCACGGTACCGGTCAACTTCTGACCCTCGGACAGGGTAGCCCACAAAGCTTCCTGCTGAGCTTTCTTCTCCTCATTGGCTACCACCTTAATGGAGCCAACGGCACGACGGCGAGCCGGGTTCAGGTCAATGACCTTGAAGCGAACGGTTGTGCCCTTGAGCACATCCAGCTCCTGACCGCGGGGTACGCCGGTAAGAGAAGCGGGCACAAACACGCGGGTGCCCTTGGCGGTTACCAGAACGCCGCCCTTTACGATAGCAACAACGGTGCCTTCCAGCACTTCGTCGTTCTCATGCGCTGCAACGATTTCGTCCCAGCCTTTGAATGCGTCCACCAGCTTCTTGGAAAGCTTCAGAACGCCCTCTTCATCGGATGTTTTCATGATGACGAGGTCCAGTACATCGCCGATTTTGACAACATCCTCTGCTTTATCCACCGGCTCTGCGGAAAGATCAGCCAGTGCGATCACACCGGTCTGCTTTCTGCCGGTTACATCAACGAATACCTCGGTGGGTGTGATGTTTACAACAGTGCCCTTTACGACCTTGCTGTTATCATCTTCGCTAAAGGATTCTTCCAGCATTTCTGCGAATGAGGATGCCTCACCATCAGCAGATGTGTTGACAGCAGCCTCAGCGGCCTGATTCGCATCTGCTGTCTCCACAACTTCTTCAGTAGCGGCTGAAGTTGTTTCAACTTCCTTTTCTTTAATTTCTTCGGACATGGTTTTGAGTACCTCCTTGATGATTGCCGACGGCGTAGACGCCCCGGCTGTAACACCAACCACCGTATAGGCACTAAGATGCAGGTCGCGCAACTCCGCCGCCGTTTCAATCAGAAAGGTAGGCGCGTTCGCAGCACACACATCTCGCAGCTTACAGGTGTTTGATGAATGGCGACCTCCGATCACAAGCATCGCGTCGCACTCCCTGGACAGAGCCGCCGCTTCTTCCTGTCTTTCAGAAGTAGCATTGCATATTGTACTATAAATTTTGGTATTTGTACATACCTTTTTAAGAATTTTCTCAGACTTTTTCCATTCTTTTAGGCTAAATGTGGTCTGAGAAACGCAAATCATCGGGTCGCTTGGTGAAATTGCTCCACTTTTTAGGATCTCCTGCAATTCCTCGGCGTTTTTAAACACATAGCTGGCGCCGGGGCAATAAGATCGAATACCTACCACTTCCGGGTGATCCGCGTCTCCGGCAATGAGCACCGTGGTGTCCGGGGACTGACTGCCCACAATACGATGAATCTTCAAAACGAAGGGGCATGTAGCGTCCGTAAAGGGCAAATGGCGTGTCTCCATTTCCTCCACCACACACTTGTCCACCCCATGGGTGCGTACCACAATCTGATACCCGGGCGGGCAGTCCTCTACCCGATCAATAATCTTGACCCCTCGGTTCGCCAGATCACCCACCAGCTGGGCATTATGAATAATGGGGCCAAGGGTGCACACACGCTCCCCTGCCTCCACTTTGTCATACAACAGTTCCACCGCCCGGTTGACGCCAAAGCAAAAGCCGGCGGTCTTTGCCAGTCTTATTTGCACGCTCTCTCGTCCTCCCACAGGGCGGTAATGGCGTCCATCACCTTACCGGCAGCGTCCTTAATATCGTGGGGACCCAGTTCTTCTCGATCCAGCCCCAGGTCTGCCTGGGTCAGCAGCTTACCGTAGCGCACGGTCACCTGCTTGCCCGCTTTGATTTTGCCGTCGCAGCAAATGGCCACCGGTAGCACATCGGCGCCTGTGGCCTTGGCGATCACCGCCACACCGGCCTTGGCCTTTTGGGGCACACCGTCCTTATCCTTAATGCGGCGACCCTCCGGACAAATGGCCATCACATGATTTTCCTCTATGATTTTCACGCCGTAGTCAATAGCAGAGGTATCGCCCTTACCCCGGCGCACCGGGAAGGCGTACATCCGTGTCATAAACCAAGCGGCAATGGGATTTTTAAACAGTTCCGCCTTGGCCATAAAATGCAGAGGCGGCACCTCCTTAGGTAACGCCACAAACACCGGGTCAACCGCGCAGGTGTGATTGATGGCCACAATATAATTGGTGCGACCCTTGGGAATGTTCTCCAGCCCCTTAAAGCGCATTTTGTACACCAGCTTCACCAGCGGGCGGAATACGGTCTTGATGAAGCCGTAGGTTTTGTAATGTTTTACCTGGGTGTAGTCAAATTCTTTCATTTTGTATGCTCCCGAATGATATTGATGATGAGGTCGGTGGACTGCTGCAAGTCCAGCTCTGAGGTATCCGCCATAATGCTGTCGGCAGAGGGTTTCAGCGGGGCGATCTCCCGGTGGCTGTCCTGGTAGTCCCGGCGGTTCACATCCGCCAGCACATCTTCATAGGTCACCGTCTGTCCCTTTTCCACCAGTTCCTTGTACCGGCGACGAGCGCGGCACTCCGGCGTAGCGGACAAAAAGATCTTTACCTGGGCATTGGGCAACACCACGGTGGCAATATCCCGACCATCCATAATTACATTGTTTTTCTTCGCTAAATCTCGCTGCAAGTCTAACAGGAACGCCCGCACCGCAGGCACGGCGCTGACCTTGGACGCGCCCATACTAATCTCCGGCGTGCGAATCAGATCGGACACATCTTCTCCGTTCAGGTATACATGCTGGCTGCCGTCCACAAACTTCAATTCCACCTGCAAATTTGGCAGCAACGCAGCAATGCCGTCGTCCGATTCTAAGACGCCGGCGCGCACCGCGCCCAGCGCCACCGTGCGATACAGCGCACCGGTGTCCACATAAATATAGCCCAGCGCCTTGGCTGCCGCCTTGGCGATGGTGGACTTGCCTGCGCCGGCAGGTCCGTCAATGGCAACATTGATCATCATAAAAAAATCCCCCTTTTAGAATTACAGGTTTTGGCCGCACAAAGTGCCGGTGGAAAAGGCGATCTGCAAATTAAACCCGCCGGTGTAGCCGTCCACATCCAGCACCTCACCGGCAAAGTACAAATTTTCCACCAACTTGGAGCCCATAGTCTTTGGCAACACCTGGCGCACATCTACGCCCCCGGCGGTAACAATGGCCTCCTCCACCGGGCGAAAGCCGGTGATATGCACGGCAAAGTCCTTCATCAGCCGTACCAACGCGTGGCGCTCCTCCCGACTGATCTGATTGACCTTCTTGCCCGGTTCCAGCCCGCTGCGGCGTACAAATACCGGAATCAGCTTCCGGGGCAGCAGCCCACCCAAGGCGTTGATCAAATCTTTATTTTGCAACGCGGAAAAGTCCCGCTGCACCCGCCGATCCAGTACATCAAAGGCCAGCGCGGGCTTTAAGTCGATATGCAGATTATACACCCCCCGCTCCGGCTGTGTCAAATGGCTGGAGGCAGAGAGCACCACCGGTCCGCTAACCCCATAGTGGGTAAACAGCATTTCGCCGAAATCCGTATAGACTTCCTTGTTTCCTTGGGTCACCCGAATTTCAATATTCCGCAGGCTCAGCCCTTGCAGCTCCGGGATAAAATTATTATCACACACCAAAGGCACCAACGCCGGGCGAATGGGCACAATGGTGTGGCCGCACTGACGAGCAAAGGTATAGCCGTCGCCGGTAGAGCCGGTGGCCGGATAGCTGCACCCGCCGGTACAAACCGCCACGCTGTCGCAGGTCAAGCGGCGGCCGTCGGTCAGGTGCACCGCCTGTACCCGCCGACCGTCCTCGGTCAATTCCAGCCGCTCCACCGTGCCTTGCAGGAACTGCACACCGGCTTTTTTGGCACGGCGCACCAAGGCGTCCACAATATCCGTTGCGTTATCCGATACCGGAAATACCCGCTCCCCCCGCTCAATCTTAGTAGGCACGCCCAAATCCTCTATCAAAGCGATGGTATCATAGGGCATAAAATGAGAAAAGGCGGAATACAAAAACCGCGGATTGGTAGGAATGTGCTCCAACAGCCCTTGCAGGTCAAAGGTCGCATTGGTCACATTGCAGCGCCCTTTGCCGGTAATGCGCAGTTTGCGCCCGGGACGCTCCATTTTTTCAATCAGCAGCACACGGCTGCCCCCCTCGGCACACACAGCCGCGGCGGTCAGCCCGGCAGCACCGGCGCCGATGACAATTTTTGGTTCACTCATACTTCTTCCTCACCGGCGGACAGTTCCTCGCTTGCATTCTCCCACCGGGCGTACAGATCGTCTCTGCGGGCGGTGGCTGCGTCCAGCTTAGCAGTTAGGTCCATCAGCGCTTGGTAGTCCGCACCGGCAGACAGCTGCGCTTGCAGTTCCTCGATTTCCGTCTCCGTTTCCTCAATCTCCGCTTCCAGTCGGGTAACGGCGGTGCGCAGCTTGCGCAGACGGGAGGCCCGCTCCTTTTGCTCTTTATAAGAATTGGTCTTTGGTTTTTCTTTAACGGCAGCTGTCCCTTGCTGTGTGACCGCACGATGGGCCATATAGTCGTCGTAATTGCCGGTATAGCTTTGTACCCCGGTGGGCGTCAGCTCCAGCACCCGGGTAGCCAGCTTATTGATAAAATATCGGTCGTGGGACACAATGAGCATGGTGCCGTCATAATGAAGCAGCGTATTTTCCAGTTCTTCCCGTGAGGCTGCGTCCAAGTGGTTGGTGGGCTCGTCCAGCAGCAGGAAGTTATAGCCGCCCAGCATCAACTTTAGCAGTGCCACACGAGCACGCTCACCGCCGGAACACACGGACAAAGGCCGATACACCTCTTCTCCCTTAAACAGAAACGCCGCCAACGCATTGCGCACCCGGGTCTCTGTCATTTGGGGAAAGGTATCCCACACCTCGCCGATCACCGTTTTAGTCAGGTCCAGCTTGGCCTGCACCTGGTCAAAGTAGCCGGTGAGTAAGTTGCTTCCAAAGCGAAAAGTGCCGTCCTGGCGAGGGTATTCGCCGGTGAGAATTTTAAGCAGCGTGGTCTTACCGCAGCCGTTATCCCCCAGCAGGAACACCCGCTCCTGCCGCTTAATATCAAAGGACACATCACGGAACAGCGCTTTGCCATCAAAGGACTTAGACAAACCGTCGCAGCTGAGCACATCCTCACCGCTAACGCACTTGGGGGTAAAGTCAAAGCGGATTTTCTGCAACTTGGCGTCCGGCACGACCAATTGGTCACGAATACGCTGGATCACCTTTTCCTTGCTCTCGGCCGTTTTAATATTCTTCTCCCGATTCCACTGCCGTTGCTGGGCAATAATGCCCTCCAGGCGGGCGATCTCCTTCATATCATTGTCGTACTTCTCGGCAATGGCCTTTTGCTCCGCCGCCTTTTTTTGCAAAAAAACAGAGTAGTTGCCGCTAAAGCAGCGGATCTTCTGATTTTCCAGTTCAATGGTTTTGTCCGTAATACGATCCAGGAAATAGCGATCGTGGGACACAATCAGGCAGGCGCCCTTAAAATCGGAAAGAAAGCTCTCCAACCACTCCACCGCGTGAATATCCAGGTGGTTGGTAGGTTCGTCCAGCAGCAAAAAGTCTGCCTTGGACAGCAGCAGCTTTGCCAAAATCAACTTAGACTTCTGTCCGCCGGACAGCTTGTCCGTGGACATATCAAACTGCATTTCCGTAAAGCCCAGCCCCAGCAGCGCCGAGCGGGTCATGGATTTATAAGTCAGGCCGCCCTCCCGCTGGAACTGCTCTGTCAAACGGTCTTGCAGGGCAATATCCGCCGCTGTGTCCCCTTGCCCGCTGCGCAGGCGCGCGCCCACTTCCTCCAGTTGGCGCTCCAGTTCCATTAACGGCGCAAACACGCTGACCAGTTCGTTCCACACAGTATTGCCGGCGGAGCAGGTGTGCTGCTCCATATAGCCCAGCTTACAATTTTTAGAGAGAAAGGCGCCGCCGCTGTCCGGCGTGTAGTCGCCGCAGATCACCTTAAACAGCGAGGTCTTACCCACGCCGTTGGCGCCAACAAAGCCCACTTTCTCCCGCTCTTTGATGGAGAAAGACACACCGGCAAACAGTGTGCGCTCCCCAAAAGACAAGGTTAAGTTTTGTACATCTAAAACGGCCACAGGCGCCCACCTCCCAGTTTGTAAAATAGATTTGCCCATATTTTACACTATCCCGGCTTGAAAGTGAAGTCCTTTTTTGTTATTATATCTGAGAAATCAATGAAAACAGAGGAAACAACTATGGAGATTTTAAAATTACAGCCCATCTTTAAGGATTATATTTGGGGCGGTCAGCGCCTGCGAGAGGACTTTGGGTTTCAAAGTGACCTGCCCAAATTGGCAGAGGGTTGGATGCTTGCCTGCCACCAGGCGGGTATGAACACCATCGACGGCGGCAGCTATGACGGTCAGCCTTTGGAGCAGGTGGTAGAGTCTGTGGGCAAAGAAGCGCTTTGCGGCACCAACGCCGCCCGATTTCCCTATTTTCCGGTGCTCATTAAGCTGATTGACGCCAAGGACAACCTGTCTATTCAAGTGCACCCGGATGACGACTATGCCCGCCGTGTGGAAAACGAATTCGGCAAGACCGAGATGTGGTATGTACTGGACGCAGCCCCCGGTGCCCAGCTGATCTATGGCTTTAAGGAGAAGATCAGCAAGGAAGCATTCAAAGCCGCCATTGAGAACAACACGCTGCCACAGGTGCTCAACCATGTAGATATTCACAAGGGCGATGTATTCTTTATAGAAGCGGGCACGGTGCACGCCATCGGCAAGGGCGCGCTGATCGCCGAAATTCAGCAAAACAGCAATGTGACCTACCGGGTGTACGACTATGACAGGCGGGGCGCAGACGGCAAGCCCCGGGAGCTGCATGTGGCCAAAGCGCTGGATGTAGCCGTGCCGGAGCCGCCCAAATATGATACGCAGCCCATGGGGCAAAAAGAAGATGTAGGCGGCGGCAGCCGGCAACTGCTGGCGCGTTGCCCACTGTTCACCGTTTATCATTATGCTGTCAGCGACACGGTACAGCTGGCTGCCGGTACAGAGAGTTTTCAGCACATCTTAGTCACCGACGGCAACGGCACCATTGACGGCCGTTTGTTGCAAAAAGGCGACAGCTTCCTGGTGCCTGCCGGGTACGACAACTTTGCCGTCAGCGGTCAATTAGAAATGCTTGTCACTTCTATTTAATCGAAAATACAACAACACGCATAAAAAGTCATTGCTATGGGAAAGATAGCAATGACTTAATTTTTTGGAGATGAAATTTATGCGTGTACTCAACAATATTGCACTGATCCTAACCATTATCGGCGGGATCAACTGGGGCAGCATCGGGCTGTTCAAGTTTGACATTGTGGCGTGGATCTGCGGCGGGCAGGACGCAATCTTTGCTCGGATTATCTATGCCATTGTGGGTCTGGCTGCCGTGTGGTGTATTAGCTTGCTGTTTGGCAAGGGCAAGATCACAGAGGAATAAGCGCAAAAAAACACGGTCCATAGCTTTGTCTACGGACCGTGTTTTTATGTCGGCACTACTTATCTTCCCGGGAAGTCGCCCTCCGAGTATTGTCAGCGTGAATGAGCTTAACTACCGTGTTCGGGATGGGAACGGGTGGACCCTCATCACAATCAGCACCGACTGCGTAAGATAGAGTACCACAAACGCGACCGTTTGTCAACTACGATTTGGCACATTCCCGCTGCATTTCCTTGCGGATCTTTGATAAAATACGCTTTTCCAGCCGAGAAATATAAGACTGAGAAATGCCCATTTGATCCGCTAACTGCTTTTGGGTATGTACCCGAGCGCCGAACAAACCGAACCGCTGCACCATCAGTCGCTGTTCTTTCTCCGGCAAGCGCCGAACAATTCCACGCAGCAGCCGCTTTTCGTCGTCGTCCTCTAAGAGCTCCGACACTGCGTCCGGCTCTGTACCCAGCACATCGCTCAAGGTCAATTCATTGCCGTCCCAGTCCACAGAAAGCGGTTCATCAAAGCTCATTTCCGTTTTCATATTGGACACCTTTCGCAGGTGCATGAGGATTTCATTTTCAATGCAGCGAGAGGCGTAAGTGGCCAGCTTAATATTCTTATTGGGATCAAAGGTGCGCACCGCTTTCATCAGCCCGATGGTGCCGATACTCACCAAATCCTCCGTGGCGGTTTGGCAGCTGTCAAACTTCTTGGCAATGTACACCACCAGCCGCAGATTGCGCACCACCAAAAGCTCCCGATGGGTGTTGTCCCCCGCCCGCAGTTCGTTCATCACCGTTTCTTCCTCCTCGCGGGTCAAAGGGGGCGGCAGGGTCTCCGGCCCGTTGATATAATGGCACTCTCGACGAAACAGTCGCCGCACCCAGTCTATCATTCTTGCTAACATGCTTGTCACTCCCAGGAAAATATTTTTGGATTGACCACCGCTTGGTAGTCTTCATTTTGGATATGATCACTCAGCGCCACATACACCTCCCCCACTGCACCCCGTCGCTTGCCGCTATGTACTGTCACCTGCCGGGGACGAAAGGCAGTGAGCATACCCTCGCCGCCCACGGTTTGGTACGGGATCACCCGGGGCGTTTCCGTATCCGGAAACAAACTGCGACGAGCCACAATCACCGGCGCACCGGAGAATGGTTCTCGCAACCGGTTGCCGCTGTCTGCCAAAGCAAAGCAGCGCACTTTGCGCGCCCCGGTATCTATGGTCAGTTCTAAGAGTGCCCGACGCCCGGCGTGCTTCTCATACAGCCGCAGGATCAGCAGCGCCAGCACATACGCCGCCAGTGCCAGCAACAGCAGCGTGCGGGCAGGCAGATCAAAATAAACGGCGCTGTTCTTGACCACAATACGCCGGGGACGAAACAGCAACCACACCCCTACAATGAAGCCCAACAGGACAAAATTGGCAGCAAGGAAGCACAGCAGACACCGCAGGTACTTCTTAAAAGACCCAAAGCCAAAGGCTGCCAGTACCAGTACCAGCGCAACGGCGATTTTAGAGAGCACCACTACCCAGGCGGGCAGCTTGGGCGCCAATAAGATCAGACTGTACGCCGCCCCCAGCATCGCGGCTATGCACAATCGACCGGAACGCCGGGGCTGCTTGGTCAGCGCTGCCGTCAGCAGCAACAGCAGAAGGGTCATAAAGAAATTGACCACCAGCAACACATCCACATACACCACTTGCAAGCCCTCGCCCCCTTGCTCCCAGTATAGCCGGCAAGGCAGGCCGAATTTGTCACATCCGGGCAATAAAAAAAGCGGACAAACCCCAAAATTGCGCCAAATTTCGCAAAGGGTTTGTCCGCTTATTTTTTTAAGAATTATTCTGATTTGGGCAAGTTCAGCGCCGCCAAATAATGCAACAGTGCCGCCCGGTCATTCTCTGCTTCTCCGGCAATCACCCCGGAAAGCAGCGCATCCAGCGCCCCGCCGATGGCTTTGCCACGGTATCCCAGCGCCAGCAGTTCCTTGCCGCCGATAGCCAGATCCCGCAAAGAGAACGCGTCGCCCCGCTCCAAGATCTCCCGCAGCAGCGTCTTGGTACGGTACAGCTCCTCAATCTCCGGCTGGGTACGGGCCAAATTCTGCGCCGCCAGGTCCGCCGTCTTAACATCAATCAGATCCAGCGTGCCTGCCGGGCCCAGCCGGTTCAGCCAACGCTTGATACTCTTTTCGTCCGTTAAAATATGACCGTCGTGGTAACGGATCAGGGGCAAAATACGCTGCATACTGGCACGACTTGCTTTCAACCGTTCCAGCGCCGCTTTTGCCAGCTGTTCGCTGACAGTCGGATGACCGTAAAAGTGGTCAATGCCTTCTTCGTCCGTGGTTTTGCACGCCGGTTTACCGGTGTCGTGAAAGAGCATGACCAACCGCAAGTCCGCGTCCATAGGCGCCGCCTCCACAGACCTGGCAATATGGGTAAACACATCGTACACATGCCATGGGTTTTGTTGGGCACAGTCAAAGGCAGGCACCAACTCCGGCACCACCACACCGATGATTTCTTTATAATCCACCAGCACATCAAAGGCCCAATTACCAAGGAGCAGCTTTTTCAGTTCCACATAGATCCGCTCGGCAGACACCAGATGGAGCCGCTCTTTCAGTTCAAAAGCAGCCTTTGCCGTTTCTTCCTCCAAGGTAAAGCCCAGAACGGCGGCAAAGCGCAGGGCGCGGAGAATGCGCAGCGCGTCCTCGGTAAACCGCAGGCGCGGCTCTCCCACGCACCGCAGGCACTTGGCTTTCATATCCGCTTGCCCGCCAAAGGGATCGACCAATCCCTGCACCGGGTGGTAAGCCATGGCGTTGACGGTAAAATCTCGGCGCGCCAGGTCCGTTTCCACCTCCGACACAAAGGTCACCCCGTCCGGGTGGCGGCTGTCCGTATAGCTGCCGTCTGTACGAAAGGTGGTAATCTCATAGGTCTTGCCGTTTAGAACAGCGGTGACCGTGCCGTGCTGTAAGCCGGTCTCAATATACCGTATGCCGGCCGCTGCCAGCACCGTCTCCGTCTGCCGAGGCAGTGCAGAGGTGCACAGATCAATATCCGCATACGCCCGACCCATACAGGCGTCACGCACGCAGCCGCCCACCGCATAGGCGCGGTAGCCTGCCTGTTCCAGCAGATCTAAAAGCTGCCGGGCTTCTCTATCCAGTTGCAAATAATCACCTGCCTTAGGGGTATGCTAACGGTATGACTGATTTTTTCTTTTATCTTTTTCGCTTTCTGTTCGGCGGCACCGCCTACTGCACCATAGAGCTGGTGTACCGGGGCCGCACACATTACTCCATGTTCTTTGCCGGTGGGATCATCTTAGCAGCCTTTTACTGCCTGGAGCGCACGCAACCGGGTTTGCCGCTGGCGCTCAAGTGCCTAATGGGTGCCGGAATCATCACCGGAGTAGAACTGGTATTTGGCCTGATTTTCAACCGGGCGCTGGGTATGGGCGTTTGGGATTACAGCCGGGTGCCGCTGAATTTATGGGGCCAAATCTGCCTGCCCTTTACGCTGATTTGGCTGGGCTTTAGCTTTTTACTGTTCCGTTTCGTCCTTCCAAACGATCCGCTGATTTGAGCGCCGGACATAGTCTGCCAGCACCCGCCGTGCCTGCGTCCGCTCCTCCCGGGTCAAGGGTGCCTGCTCCTCCGGGTAGTCCCAGCGGTCAAAGGGGTCTTTCTTGGTAATGACCCGCACACGGCCCCGGCGCACCCAAGGATAAACCAGAATTTTGCGCTTGTTCTTAACATAGTAGAGAAATCCCTGTTTGCCGCCGGATACATTGCGGATATAGTGCAGCCCCTTGGCTTGCTTCATAATCAGTAGAATTTGCTGATCCGGGGGCATACGCCGCACCTGCCGGCGGTTAAATGCCGGCAACAGCACCAAGCCAAGCAGCAGCACGGCGGCAACGATCAGTGCAATTTGCCAGCCGCTCATTCTACCGGCCACCCCAGGGTCAAAATTTCAAAGGGCGTGTAGTCAACGGAATCCGTCTCCCGCTCCACATCTTCCAGCATATTCAGCACCTGTACCTTGCGGGGCAGGCGCAGGGTGCCACGGCGGCCGTCCTGCTCACTCAAGCGTACCACAATGCGATCCCCGTCCTCAGAGAACTTCATAGCCTGTAAATAAAGCGGCGCAAAGTCCGTGCCGTTGTAGGCCACATCACTCTTGATGGGCGGCTGGTTGAATTGCAGCGCTCGGCGGTTAATCCCCGCCTGTACCGGATCGCCGGCATGGGGCACAATGCGGTAGCAAAAGCTGTGGTGGCCCATATCCGCCGTTACATCCGGGCGAATGGGAGAACGCAGCAGGGACAGACTGATCTGATTTTCCAAAAAGCCTACGCCGTACTTCCCGTCGTTTAAGATGGCGACGCCGCCGTCCGTCTCGCTGAGATCGCACCACTTGTGGTGGCAGCACTCAAAGCGAGCCTGCTGCCAAGTGGTATTGCGGTGGGTGTCCCGGGCAATATAACCGGCGGAGGTGTCGCACAGGGCCTGCCGAGCCAGCACATTACAGTCAAACAGCACTTTGGCCAGCACATGCTTCTCCTGCCAGTCCACCTGATTTTCCACCTCAATGGCGCCGTCTCTGCGGAACAGCCGCAGGTACTGTGTCCAGGTGGATTTATCTGTTTGCAGCACGGTCTTGAAAGTGACGCTCTCGCTGTCCTGCTCGATCAAAGTCAGCGGCTGCGCCACGGTCAAGGGCACTTGCTTATCTCTGTAATTGGGCAGAATGTCCCAGGCGTCATAGTTGCCGGGTTTATCCTCATAAAGGGTCAGTTTGTTAAAGGCGCCGTCCGTCCACTCTCGCTGCATTTTTTTGTCATACAGGCTTGCAACGGAGCCGTCCGCATTCAGCCGAACGGTATAAAATGGGGTGTCTATCCGATTGCCGTCCACTTGCAGCCAGTCGCCGCGATAGGCGGACTTGCGCAGGGTGCCGCTGCCCAGGGGTGCCAAATTGGGCAACAGCCAGTTGCCTCGCTTGCCCATACGGGTGGCGGTGCCCCGTTTGTTTTCCACAAACGTCAGGGCGTCATAAGTAAAGTTCAGCGGATTAAAATAGCGGTTGCCGGTGCCGATCATGGCGTCCAGCGCCGTCTCAATCTCTCGATAATCTGCCATGGCGTCCTGAAACACCGGGTGAATATGGGAGCCGGGCAAAATATCATGGAACTGGTTGATCAGCAGCTTCTTATAAAGGGCCGTGATCTCCGGTGTGCGATTCTCGCCACGCAGCACGGTGAGCATTTCCGCCAAGCGGAACTTGTTTTCCAGCCGCCGATTGGCGCGCTTTAGATCGCTCTTGGTGGTAAAGGTGCCCCTGTGCATTTCCAGGTACAGCTCGCCGTCCCAAGTCTCCAAGTTCTCATTGTCTTTCAAATTCTTTTCCAGGAATTCAGCGCCGCCCATGTGGGTGCACTTGGGCAGTACGGACACCTTGGAGAACCGATGCATCAGCTCGATCATCTCTTCCGTGCAGCCGGAGCCGCCGTCGCCGTAGCCAAACATATTCATAGTCTGACCGCCGGTGTCCTTGTCAATATACGCCTCCCAGTTGGCCTGAATTTGGGAGGGGGCGTTCCAGGTGATAAAGTGGGTGGGCGGCACGCAAGCCAGCACGCTGCTGCCGTCTATGCCCCGCCAAATAAAGTTGTTGTGGGGAAAGCGGTTGGTATCATTCCAGGTAGACATTTTGTTGCTGACAAAGTAGTCCACCCCGCATTTTTTCAAAATCTGGGGCAGAATCCAGCTGTTGCCGAACACATCCGGCAGCCAAGCATTATTCACCCGCTTGCCAAACATACGCTGATAGGTCTGCTGGCCGTAAAGGCACTGGCGAATGAGACTCTCTGCCGCCGGGATATTGCAGTCCGGCTCCACATACATAGCCCCCACCGGCTCAAATTGACCCCGGGCCACCTTCTCCTGCAACTCGGCAAACACATCCGGGTAATATTTTTCCAGTGTCTCATACACATAGGGCTGGGTGTGGGTGTACTTAAAGTCCGGGTAGCGGTCCATCAACCGCAGCTGAATGAGCACCGTGCGCAAGTTCTTCTGCACCGCGTGGATCCGCCGCCAGTAGTAGGCAATATCCAGGTGGCTGTGGGCGATCAGCGCCACATCCCCGGCGCCTTTGTAAGTATCGTTGGCAAAGACTACATCGTTAAGATAAGCTTGGCACGCCGCCACGCCGGTTACGCCGTCGTCGGTAAAGTCCAGGCAGTTCATGGCATTGTTCAGCTCCCGGTTCAGGAACGAACGGTAATCTTCATTAAACAGGTCACTGCCGGCAATATCCAGCAGCAGCTCAAAGTCATAGACCAAATCCTGCACCGCGTGATCCACAGTGCACAGATACGCGCCCTCAAAGATTTGGCGGCAGCCGCGAACAGACAGACTCTCCGGGTTACGCTCATCGTCCGGCTTGGAGCGGTTGTACCCCATCATCTCAAAATGCAGGGTCTCCGTCGTATCCGCATAGGGCGACAGCAGCATACGCTCCCGGTTCGGATCCACGCCGCCTACATAGCGGCCGTTGACCTTCACACAAATCTCCGCCGCCGTTTTTAAAGAGAACCAAAGTTCCTGCCCCTGCAAGTGCTTTGGCACCTGCACATCCGCCGTCATAAAGGCGGTGCCGTCCGGGGTGAAATACATATCCCCCCGCTTTAAGGGCCGCGGCTCACCGGGATAGAACTGAAAATCCATTTCTGCCACCTGGCGGGCGTCCCGGATCATCAGGTTTTCGATCTCCCATTTTTCGCTGTAAATATAGCGTTTCAGCCAACAAAAGCGCAGGTCCGTCCACTCTTCCGGGCGCATAGAACGCCGTTCCACTTTAATATGTGCCATACCTGCACCTCCTTAACGATCCTGAAAATAAGGTTTCTTCCGCACCGGCTCCACCGTCAGCTGCAAATGCATATCCGCCTTCAGCTGCTCTTCAATCCACGCCACGCACCGGTGAAGGATCAGGCACTTGGAGCACTCGCCACGAAAGCGCAGGGTCAAGCGATCACCCTGTAAAGATACAAATTCTACCCAGCCGCCGTCGCCTTGGATCTTCGGCGCCAGCACCCGGTCTATATACGCCTGCACGGCCTCTTTTTTCGCTGTCATATTCATTCTCCGATCATCTCTTTGATCTGTGCCTGCAAGGCGGCCAGGCGGCTGTGGGCGGCTGCTTTATCCGGATCCACAATGGAGTAGTACACCTTGATCTTCGGCTCCGTGCCGGAGGGGCGAACCGCCAACCAGGAGCCGTCGGTAAACAGGAATTTCAGCACATTTTCCTTAGGCAGATCACCGATCCCCTTGGCAAAATCCTGTACCCGCTCCACACCGGCAAACATTTGGTCACCGCCGGCGCGGAAAGTCTGCATCAGCGCCCCGATCTTTTCGGCGCCGTCCTTGCCCTTTAGCACAAAGCTGTCCAACGCGTCCAAATAATAGCCGTATTCCTCATAAACAGCATGCAATGCGTCCACCAGGGTCTTGCCCTGATTTTTATACCAGGCGGCCATTTGGCAGATGAGCATAGCGGACACCACCGCGTCCTTATCCCGGGCGTGGGTACCCACCAAGTAGCCGTAACTCTCCTCATAGCCGATGACAAATTCCTTGTCCCCGGTCTGCTCGTAAGTATTGATCTTGTCGCCGATATACTTAAACCCAGTGAGGGTCTCCTCAATCTGCAAGCCAAAGCTGCGCCCGATGTTAGCGCCCAGGTCGCTGGTCACAATGGTCTTGACCAGGGTGGATTTTTCGTTCAGCTGCGCTTTCTTCATGGTCAGTACAAACTGCACCAACAGCGCGCCGGTTTGGTTACCGGTAAACAGCACATAATCGTCGCCGTCACGCACCGCAATGCCCACACGGTCACAGTCCGGGTCAGTGCCCAGCACCAGGTCCGCCCCCTCTGCCTTTGCTTGGGCGATAGCCAAGGTCAAGGCGTCCTTTTCCTCCGGGTTGGGACTGCGCACAGTGGAGAAATTGCCGTCCGGCAGTTCCTGGGACTTGACCACAGATACATGCATATTCCGCAGCACCCGGCGCACAGGCACATTGCCGGTGCCGTGGAGCGGGGTATAAACGATCTTCAAATCCGACGGCTGCGTATATAGACTCTGTTGCTCCACCGCAGCGATAAAGGCGTCCAGCTCCCTGTCCCCTACCGGGTGGATATTTGCATGGTCGCTGCAAAAGGGAATGGCGTTGTAATCGTCTACCGCGTTAATGTAGTCCAGTGCTGCCGCCGCGTCTGCGGTGCACAGCTGGCAGCCCTTGGCGTCATACACCTTGTAGCCGTTATATTCCTTGGGATTGTGGGAGGCGGTGATCATCACCCCTGCGTCACAGTGTAAATACCGGGTGGTAAAAGACAGCACCGGCACCGGCACCAGCCGCTCGTACAGATACACCTGCAAGCCGCAGTTTGCAAAAATGCCCGCCGCTGTCTTGGCAAAATCCGCCGAGTTGTTGCGGGAGTCATAAGCGATCGCCACTTTCAAGTCTGCCTTGCCGGTGGATTTCAAATAATTGGCAAGACCCAGGGTGGCCTTACCTACGGTGTAGCGGTTCATCCGGTTAGACCCGGCGCCCATAATGCCCCGCAGGCCGCCGGTGCCAAAGGCCAGATCCTTATAGAACCGATCCTCGATCTCTTTTTCGTCCGTCAGGCTTTCCAGTTCCGCCTTGGTGTCCGGGTCGGCAAAATCAAGCCACTGCCGGTATTTCTCTTTGTAATCCATCCTAACACCCTTTACTTAAAGTACATATAAAATTGACATTTGATCATACCGTTATACAGCTTGCGCCGCTTGTCCGCCTTGCGGCCGAAGCACTTTTCAAACTGTTCGTCCGGCGAAATGACGCCGTAGCTCCAGCCCTTGCGGGGACTGAACTTCTCGCCCATTAAGCGATAAAGCCGCTCCGCCTCTCGAATATCCAGCATACGCTCGCCGTAGGGCGGGTTGGTCACCAAGGTGCCCCGCTCCGTTTGGGGGCTAAAATCGGCAATATCCGTCGTGTCCAGGTGCAGGTACTGCCCCACCCTGGCCCGCTTGGCGTTGATGGCGGTCAATTCAATGGCGTGGGGATCCAAATCGGACCCGAACGCCTGAAAATCAATGTCTGTCTTAATGTTCTCGTGGGCACGGGCGCGCTCCTGCTTCCAGGCCGCCTCCGGCACGAAGCCCCAGCGATCGCAGGCAAAATTGCGGTTGATCCCCGCCGCCACATTGGCTGCCAGCATGGCACCTTCAATAAGAATCGTGCCGCTGCCGCAAAAAGGATCATACAGCGTGTGGTAATGCCGCAGGCGGGACAGGCTGCACAGCGCCGCCGCCAAAGTCTCCCGAATGGGAGCGGCATTGCTCTCCGGGCGGTAGCCCCGCTTGTGCAGGCCGGTTCCGGTGGTGTCCAGCATAATGGTCACCTGGTCTTTCAGTATGGAGAACTGGATTTGGTGCACCGGGCCGGTCTCGTCAAACCAGTTGATGCGGTAGTCCTCTTTCAGGCTCTCGACCACAGCTTTTTTGATGATTTTTTGGCAGTCCGGCACACTGTGCAGTGTGGAGGAAATAGAGTACCCTTTCACGGGAAATGTGTCTGTGCTGCCGATAAATTCACTCCAAGGCAATCGTCGTACCGCCTGGAACAGTTCTTCAAAAGTCACCGCCGTAAAGCGATCCAGTACAATCAGGATCCGCTCCGCAAAGCGGCTGTTGATATTGGCACGGGCCAGCATGGCCTCGTCGCCGTTAAAGAACACCCGACCGTTCTCGGCGGTCACCTCCCGGGCGTCCATTTGTCTTAATTCCTCTGCTACCAAGCCCTCCAGGCCCAGCAGACAGGGGGCAGTCATTTGTAATTCCATAAAATCAAAGTTCCTTTGTTGCGTGCCGGGTCACATGGCAGCCTACATTCACCGCCACCGGCAGCCCGGCAATGTGGGTGGCGTAGGTCTCAATATTTACACCCAGCGCTGTGGTTTGGCCGCCAAATCCCTGAGGGCCGATGTCCAGTGCGTTGATCTTCTCCAGCAGCTCCTGCTCCAATGCCGCATAATCCGGGTTTGGATTGCGACGGGACAGCGGGCGACACAGCGCCTCCTTTGCCAGCAGGGCACACTTTTCAAAATCGCCGCCGATCCCCACGCCGATCACCACCGGCGGGCAAGGATTGGAACCGGCCTTTTCCACTGCGCCCACAATGTAATCCACCAGGTCCTGCCGTGTGGCGGCAGGGGTAAACATACGCAGAGCGCTCATATTCTCGCTGCCAAAGCCCTTAGGCGCCACCGTCAGCCGTACCCGATCCCCGGGCACCAGGCGGGTGTGGATCACGGCAGGGGTATTGTCGCCGGTGTTTACCCGATCAAAAAACGGGTCTCGCACCACGCTCTTGCGCAGCAGGCCGTCCGTATAGCCGGCAGATACGCCGGCGTGCACCGCCGCTTCAAAGTCGCCGACAATATGCACATCCTGCCCAATCTCGGCAAACACAACTGCAATACCGGTATCCTGACAAATGGGCAGATCCAGTTCCTTAGCTGCCGTCAAATTGCTCTCTAAATCGCCAAGAATACTCTTGGCCGTGGAATTCGGCTCCGTCTGTCGAGCACAGCCGATACACTGTACCAGATCCTCCGGCAGCACTTTATTGGCCGTAATGCATAGCTGCCGCACCGCCGCGGTGATCGCTTCTGCTTTGATCTCTCTCATACGCTTGTCCACCTTTTTGCAATAAAAAAGGGGCGCAGCAAAAAGTTCTAACCTGATTGCTGCCCCCTTGTATTTGTTCTGTTTATTCCGTGCCGGAAATATCGTAAAACACGATCTCGTCGCCTTTTACATAACCCTTCTCTCGGGCTTTTTGCTCAATGTAGTCGTCCTTGTTGTCGGCGCCTACCACTTCTTCCAGTCGGGCATTTTCCTGCTGGACGGAAGCCAGTTGGGCAGACAGAGTCTGCTTTTGCTTTTGCATGCGGCTAATGTCCGCTGTCTGATTCACCAGAGTCACACTGCAATAGAGAAACAGCACCACCATAGGCACCACTAAAAGCAGGCGCAGGTACTTACTCCGCTTCATGGAGTTCTTCAAATTTTGAATCATACTCAACACTTCTTTGTTCCGGCGCAGCCGCAGCTGCGAGATGTCTTTTTCTTTTCCGTTTTCGCTTTTGTGCGTTTAATTTATTATATAATATATTATAGGGGGATTGCAATAGTTTTTTTGCTTTTTCTTGCAGGATTTTCCGTTTTTTTCGCCGTTTTTTGCGTTTATCCGCCAAGCGCTCCTCCAGGCGCGCCCACAGGTGTCCGGTCAGCGTACCCAGCGTAAAATATCCGCAGGCAAAACCACCGCCGCATACCACCAGGCAAAGGGCACGGATCACCCCACCGGTGTAGGCCAAAAACAGCGTGTAGCAGCTAAAGGCGGCAACCAACCACCACACCATATCAGCGAAAAATGTCGCTCGCCTACTCCCCCGCAAGCTGCGCCAAAACCGCAGCACATCATAAAGCAGAAAAAGCGCCGGTCCCAACAGGAAAAAGGCCAACAGTGCCTTACCCATGGAACAGACGGTCAAACAATCCGCCGCCCTCCCGGTGCCGGGTATAGAGTAACGCCGTCACCTTGCCGGTGATCTGCATACCGCCGCATTCCAGGTCCAGCGCCTCCACGTGCAACAGCTCACCCTTCACCGTCAGTTCCCCAAAGTCTGTAATTACCGTAATTTCTTCTTCATTAAAAGCGTCCACATCGGTCACGCCGGTAAGCGTCAACTTTTCCCGATCGCACAGGGTCAGGCTGTGACCGGTCGTCTTTTTCTGTTCCATAAAAAAATCACCCGATAGAGCCTATGCGCTCCGGCGGGTGATTATGTCAGTCCAGGGGTTCATACATAAGAGCGGCGTCCTCTTTCAGCGCGTGCTCCTGCACAGCCTTGACCAAGTAGGTATGGCGATTTTGGCCCAGAGCCACCTCAATCTTGTCCCCCACCTTTACATCGTAGGACGCGCGCTGCACCTTGCCGTTCACGCTGACGCGCCCGGCGTCGCAGGCCTCGTTGGCCACCGTGCGGCGCTTGATGATTCGACTGACTTTCAGGTACTTATCCAGTCGCATACTGACCTCCAAAAAAGACAGGCACCCGCAAGATACGGATGCCTGCACATAAAAACAAGACTTATTTCACAGCGTCCTTAAGGGCGGAGCCGGCCTTGAAGGACGGAACCTTTGCCTCGGGGATCTGGATGGTCTCCTTGGTGCGGGGGTTCAGGCCGGTGCGGGCAGCACGGGTCTTCACATCAAAAGTACCAAAGCCAACCAGAGCAACCTTGTCGCCCTCAGCCAGTGCGTCGGTGATGGAAGCCAAAGCAGCGTTTACTGCGGCTTCAGCGTCTTTCTTGGAAAGTTCGGTCTTTGCAGCTACGGCAGCTGCCAGTTCAGTTTTGTTCATTTACATTTCCTCCATTTCCGATTGATCGGATAATATTTGTTTTGCTTCGTCCCAAAGGGCGTCCAGCGCCTGCAAGGTAGACGATTTCATCTCCATGCCGCGCTCCGCTGCCAGCTGCTCTACCAACACATAGCGGGAAAGGAACTTGTCCGTGGCTGCGGTCAAGGCCTCTTCACTGTCTACGCCGATAAAGCGGGCAATATTTACGCAGGAGAACAGCACATCGCCGAATTCGTCCGCAATGCTGCTAGGCTCTCCTTGGTCCAAAGCGATTTTGAGCTCGTTAATCTCTTCATTCAGCTTGTCCATTGCGCCGGAGCGATCCGGCCAGTCAAACCCTTGCTTCGCAGCCTTATGCTGCACTTTTTGGGCGCGCATCAGTGCCGGCAATTCCCGGGGAATACTCACCATGGACTGGCTGACTTTTTTCATTCCTTTTTCTTTTAACTTGGCAGCGTCCCAGCTGGCAAGCGCGTCGTCCGTATTCTCGGCCTTTACATCGCCAAACACATGGGGGTGACGGAAAATCAGCTTTTTGCAAATTCCGTCCGCTACATCGTTAAAATCAAAGCGACCTGCTTCTGCCTCCATTTGGGCATGAAGCGCAACCTGAAGCAACACATCGCCCAGCTCCTCCTGCAATCCCGCAGTGCTCTGCCGGTTGATAGCCTCAATGACCTCATAGGTCTCCTCAATAAAATTCTTCTTGATAGAAGCATGAGTCTGCGCCTGATCCCAGGGACAGCCGCCGGGGGCACGGAGCAGCGCCACAATGCGAATTAAATCCTCCGTATTATAGTGCTCTTTGCGTATAAAATCCAATGCCATACCGACGCCTCTTTTGATCAACTCGTTCCAAGAAATTATATATGATATAACGCGAAATTTCAAGTAGCCAAGCGGTTTTTTTTACCTTTCTCCGGCAAAATGCAGATCTTTTGTGGAAAGTGTACCAAAGAACAGCAACAAAATTGTTAGAACTGCCGAAAATAAAACCGCAGATAAGACAAAATTCCAGGTATTTTGCAGCTGGGTAAAGAACGCACCGGCCACACCTTTCACCGTCAGACAAGAAAAAATTACCGCCAACACCGGCTTTGCGAACACCTCTGTCCGGGAGAATTTGACCTTAGTGATCCTACGCATCAGCACCAAACAATAGACAGAAAGAAACAAAAATGAAACGGCAGTGGCGACAGCCGAGCCGTAAAGATGGAACCGCCCATTGGGGATCAAAAGGAAGTTCAGCCCCACCCGCAGCACCGCCGTCAGAGCAAAGGGCAGCAGCAGCCGTTTGGCATAGCCCAGCGCCTGCAAAGCGAACACGCAGGTAGAGGATAAAGCGGCCGGCAGCGCAGTAAAGGCAAACCAAAACAGCAGTTGGTGGCACCCCAGTACCAGGTCCGGTGACGAAGTGCCGTAAAACAAAGACAGCACCTCATAAGAGAACAGCGCCAGTCCCCCACTGCCGGCGGCGCCCAAGATCACCGTATATTTTAAGATACCCGCATACAGGCTGCCAAAACGGGCGGACTGGTCCTGATAAGCCCCGGACAGCGCCGGCACCGCCGCCACGCCCAACGCCATGGTCAGGGACGGCACCAGGTGGGCAAAATCCTGCACGGTAGAATACAGGCCGTACACATAAGTGACCACATCCTTTTCCGCTACCTTGGTCAGCGACAGCGGCACTGCAAAGATCTGCTGCAACTGCTCTGTACCGCACAGCCCCAGACACATCTGCACACTGGCAGTATCTGCAAACCCGGACAGGCTCTGGATCACCGTTGCCCCCACCAGCGGCAGGGAAAACCGTACCAGCTCTCGGGTCGCGCCACCGGGCAGCTGCTGCCGCGGCAGACGGCAAGGATAACGGAACCGATCGTACAGCGCCGCATACACCCAAGCCGCCAACGCCCCCAGGGTCACCCCCAGCATGGCGCAGGCCGCCGTTACCGGGTACATCATAGACAGCGCCGCCGTTTCACTCTCTGCCCGATTGCCCAGTACCATGCCGGTATCTAAGTAAATTTGGTACAGCCGCCCCATAGACAGCTTGGCAAACAGCAGACCGAACACCATCTTGAACAGTGCTTCCAACACCTGGCAAACAGAAGTCGGCACCATATTCAGGTGCCCCTCCGCAAAAGCACGGCGGGCAGCCGCCATAGCGGAAAAAAGCGCCGTAGGCGCCAGGATCAGCACCGTATAAACCGCCTTTGGCGCACCGGCCACCAGCCGGGTATACGGTCCGGCCAGCAGCACCATTACCGCCAAGCCGGCAAGACCGATCCAAAAGAACAACCCGCGGGCACTGCGCTGCAAGGCCGCCACCCGTGCACTGTCACCGGTAGCACGGTACTTACTGACCAGTCCGGACAAAGCAATGGGAAAGGCGCCCAATGTGATGGCATGAACAGGCATAAACAGCGTATAAGCCGTAGAGAAATAGCCCCGCCCGGTGGCGCCGATCAGACCGGTCAGCGGGATTTTATACACCGCACCGATCACCTTAACGGCAGCCGTGGCTATCAACAGCAAGCCCGCAGCGGACAGGTACTTTTGTTTGGTTGTCAGTTCCATTCCATCACCCGGTGTGAAAAAAAGAGCAGCGCACAGACCATAGGGTCCATACACTGCTTTCTTCTTCCTCTATTTGCGTGGGGTCAGGATACGCTCACATCGTCATCACGAACAGTGGTGACCGTCGGATTCTTGGCGGCCTCAAGCTCCGCCGTCAGCTGATCCAGCTTGGCGCGCAAAGCGGTGATCTCCGCCCCGCAGCTTTCCAGCGCCTCCGCCTGCTGCAACTGAGGTTGCTGCACCGCGTCATACGCCAGTCGGCCGTACTTCTCATACGCCTTGCTCAACTTGGCCTTTATATCCAGACACTCCACTTTTTTGCGGGACAGCTCCAAAGCCTCCGCACTTTTTTTGCTGACTTCCTCCGTAAAGGTACGGGTACGACTCAGCACATCGTCTAAATCAAAATTAGAAATTTTGGCACCGGAGAACACATCGTCCATATTGCCAAAAAGATCACCGAATTTCTTAGCCATAATATCCCTCCGTACTGTCATTATATTACAGAGGGTAAAGAATTGCAATACAATTTGCAAAGTTTTTGTAGAATTACGCTATACAATCCGCCAAAAATGTCTATTTCAACCGTCTGTTTAATCATATTCCGCATAAAAGCCGGGTATGCGCTTTTTACGCTCCAACAGGGTATCAAAATCCCGAATGTACTCATAGGGGTATTTATAATTATAGATCCGCTCGATCATACCGCTGTTTTGGCCCCGCAGCTTGGTCACCGCGCCGGCACCCACTGCCAGCACCGTGTGGGTCTCGTCCATCATATACACATTATAAAGACAATCATAACCCGGCTTGCACCAGCCTACATTCTCCAAATTGCCCAGAGATTTGCTCTGCCGGTACATATAGTAGGGATAGTATCCGGCGCCGTGGAGAGTCTGCCCGGCATAGTCCACCATATTGGATACGGTGAGCCGATCTTTCAAATCAAAGGTCTGTTCTCTTGTAACCATATAGGCAGAGGTTTTCAGAGCCAAGGTGTGCACGGTAATAGACTCTGCCTGCAAGTCCAGCGCCGTTTGAATACTGCGCTGAAAAGACGGCAGATCGTCCTCCGGCAGCCCGGCGATAAAGTCCATATTGATATGGTCAAAGCCGCAATCCCGCGCCAGCGCAAAGGCGTCCAGCGTTTGCTGCGCCGTATGGCGGCGACCAATGGCCTCCAGTACCTTGTCGTTAAAGCTCTGGGGGTTAATGCTGATCCGCTGCACCCCGGCGGCTTGAATGACCTCCAGCCGCTCCCGGGTGACCGTGTCCGGTCGACCGGCCTCCACCGTATACTCCATCAGGTGCGAAAGGTCAAAATTCTGTTCAATGGTGCTGAAAATGCGCCCTAAATCCTGCGCCGATAATGTGGTGGGCGTGCCGCCGCCGAAATACACGGTGGCCAGCTCCAACCCCAATTCTTTGGCGTACTTGGCTGTCTCCTCCAGCTCCCGCAGCAACAGATCCACATAAGGGGTCATCAGCTTGTGGGTCTTTTCAATCGAATGAGACACAAAGGAGCAGTAAGCGCACCGGGTGGGGCAAAACGGAATAGACACATAGAGAGAGAACGACTTTGGCCCGGAGCGAGCAATGGAACGGTTCTCATGGAGCATCACTTCATGGGCCAACTCCGCCTTGCTTTTTTGGGCCAAAAAGGCAGTCTGGAAGTGTGCAACCGCCGCATCGTCCCCCATTTGGGCGCACAGCCGGTGCATCAATTTAGCCGGGCGCACGCCGTACAGCACGCCCCAAGGGGGTGCAAAACCTAATATACCGCTAAGCAGCCGATAAAGGGTAACGGACAGCACCAGGTGCTCCTCGTCTGCCGGTTCCGGCTTGGCTGTTGTCTCCCGGTACACATCGTATACCTTGGCAGACACAAAAAAGGACCCGTCCGTCTCCCGACGGGTGGTAACCACCACCGGGTCCTCCTCCCCCTCCAAACGGATCTTCTCATGGGGGAAGAAGGTGATGCACAGGTTCTTCATATCAAATTCATAAGGGTGGTTAATGACGCGTAAAATCATAATTTCTTCATATACGGGTTATGTTGCCGTTCAAAATTCAGGGTGGAAAAGCGATCGTGGCCGGGATAGACGGTATAGTCCCCGGGCAGGGTCGCCAGTTTTTGCAGGCTCTCCATAATTTCTTTGCTGCTGCCGCCGGGAAAATCCGTGCGCCCGCAAGAGCAGAAAAACAGCGTGTCGCCGCTAAAAATGCAGTCCTCTGCAATGTAGCAAACACCGCCGGGGGTGTGACCGGGCGTGGCCAGCACGGTAAAGACCGTGCCACCAAGGGTGACGGTATCGCCGTCCTGCACCAAAATATCCGCCTGCGCCGGCTCTTGAGAGAGAAACGAAAACGCCGCCAGCGACTTGCGAGAGGAAGTGAGCATCGGGGCATCCTCGGCGCTGATAACCACCTTGGCGCCGGTGGCAGCCTTTACCGCCGCTACGCCGCCGATATGGTCAAAATGGCCGTGGGTCAGCAGAATATAATCCAGCTTGGCGTCGCCGATAAAATCTTTCATCTTGTCGCTGTATTCCGTGCAATCCACCAGGGCACTGCGGCCGCCGGCTTCGTCCGTGACCAGGTAGCAGTTGTTCTGCAACTGGCCAAAGGTGGCTGATTTGATCTGCATTACTTCAAGTCCTTTGTGTCAAGTATAATGGTCACCGGGCCGTCGTTTAGGAGTGTCACTGCCATATCGGCGCCAAACACACCGGTTTCAATATGGGACACGCCCTGCTCCCCCAGTGCCCGGGTAAAATATTCATACAGTTCGTTGGCCTGTGCCGGCGGGGCGGAACGGATAAAGCTGGGGCGCCGCCCGTGGGAGCAGTCCGCACACAGGGTAAACTGGCTCACCACCAGCGCCCCGCCATCAATGTCTAAGAGCGACAGGTTCATCTTGCCGTTTTCATCTTCAAAGATCCGCAAGTTGGCAATTTTTTTTACCAGCTTGTCTGCCTCTGCTCGCGTATCGCCTTCGGCCACGCCCAGGAGAATCAACAGTCCTTGTTCGGTGGCACCCACGGTCTTGCCGTCTATTTCCACTTTGGCGCGCTGCACACGCTGTAATACGGTAATCATCGTCCTGCACCTCGCTCAATATGATACACACTGGGTATCTTCTTCAAAATCTTGACCACATTTTCCAGGTGCTCCCGGCTGTTTACCGACAAGGTCAGGGTGGTCAGGCAGTTGCCTTCGTTAATGGGTCTGGCGTTAATAGACTGGATCTTCACATGAGCCTTGGACATGGCGTTGGCAATATCCAGCACCAAGCCGTCCCGGTCAATGGCATAGACCTCCAGGGTGGACATAGTCTCCACCTGCACGGATTCGTCCCACCGGGCCTTGACCCAGCGCTCCGGCTCCGGGCACTCTGCCAAGTCACGGGGCACATTCACACAGTCCCGCCGATGAATGGTCAGCCCGTGGCCCCGGGTGATAAAGCCGACAATCTCCTCACCGGGTACCGGCGTACAGCAACGGGCCATATTGATCAGGCAGTTGTCAATGCCCTCCACGATTACGCCGCCGCTGCTGCCACCGGATTTGCGGGGGCGCTCCGGCGCTTTTGCCTGTTGGGTAGGCTCCTCTGCCTGGCGCCAGTTGCGATTATATTCGTCCTTGATACCGGGCATCATACGGCTGATGACCAGCCCGCCATAGCCCACGGTGGCGTAAAAATCCTCCACGGAAGCGCAGTGCTGGCGCTCGGCGATCCGCTGCAAAAAGGCGTCGTACTGCTCGCCGTCCAGGCGGATAAAGTTCCGCCGCAGCTCTCGATCCACCTCAGCCTTGCCCTGGACGATATTCTCGTCCCGCCGCTCTTTCTTGAACCAGGAGCGAATTTTGGACCGGGCTTCGCCGGTGGTCACCACTTTCAACCAGTCTCTGGACGGGCCTTTGCCCGGCTGATTGCTGGTAAGCACCTCGCAAATCTCGCCGGTTTTCAGCTTATAGGTTAAGGGCACAATTTTGCCGTTGACCTTGGCGCCGGTCATACGGTTGCCCACCGCCGAGTGAATAGCATAGGCAAAGTCGATCACCGTGGCGCCGCTGGGCAAATTCTTAATGTCCCCATTGGGGGTAAACACAAAGATCTCATCCGAGGACAGGTCGCCCTTAATGTTGCGCACCAGATCCTCAGCGTTGGTGGATGCCTCACCGGTCTCCAGCATTTTATGGATCCACTCCAACCGATTGTCAATGGAGTCCTTGCCGCCTTTGCCCAGCTTATACTTCCAGTGGGCAGCGATACCGTACTCTGCCGTGCGGTGCATATCCCAGGTGCGAATCTGAATTTCAAAGGGAATGCCGCCGGGGCCCAGCACTGTGGTGTGCAGGGACTGGTACATATTGGGTTTGGGGGTAGAGATGTAGTCCTTAAACCGACCGGGCAGAGGGGTAAACATATCGTGCACAATACCCAAGGCATTGTAGCAGTCAATCATAGAGTCCACGATAATGCGCACGGCGTAAATGTCAAAGATTTGTTCAAAATCCTTGCCCTTAATATACACCTTGCGGAAGATTCCGTGGACGGACTTCACCCGAGAAGTGATCTGGACATTCTTCATGATCGGCTCTAACTTGGCGCGGATTTGCGCCTTAATATCCGCTAAGAAGCGCTCGCCTTCCACCTGCTTTAAGCGCAGGTTCTGCTCAATTTCCTTATAAGCAATGGGATCCAGATAAAAAATTGCCAGATCCTCTAATTCCTCTTTAATGGCACGAATACCCAGCCGATGGGCAATGGGAGCATAAATCTCCAGGGTTTCCAGGCTCTTCTCCCGCTGCTTATACGGGGGCCAAAACTTGGCGGTGCGCATATTATGCAGCCGGTCCGCCAGCTTAATGATAATCACCCGCACATCCCGGTTCATGGCCATAAACATTTTGCGAATGTTCTCCGCCTGTACTTCCTCCCGGGTAGACAGAGGGATCTGACCCAGCTTGGTTACGCCGTCCACCAACAGCGCCACCTCCGGGCCAAACTCGCGGGAGATATAGTCAATGTCATAGGGCGTGTCCTCCACCACATCGTGGAGCAGCGCGCCGATAATGCACTCATTGTCCATACCCAGTTCAAACAGGATTTTCGCCACCGCCACCGGGTGCATAATATACGGCTCCCCGGAACGGCGAAACTGCCCTTCGTGGGCAGAGCGGGCCAAGGAATAGGCCTTTTCGATCCGGGCGCTGTCATACTGGGGTTTCTTTTGAATTTCCGCAAAGAACGGCGCAAACCCATCGTCATAAGGCTTATGGTCCGCCGTCTGTTCCGGGGGCAACTCTGCCGCTGCCGGCACCGGGGGTATTGGTTTTTTATTCTCCAAGGCTTGCACCCTCTCTCAGTTTTCGCAATATGGGCGTGGCTTCCAAATCCACCTTGCCCGCAGGCTGTGCCAGGCGAATTTGGCTTTTACCACGGCGAATCAGTCCCGCCTGGTGCAGGGCTTTCAGCGCCACTTGCACCTGTCCGTAGGTTGCCCCTTTTTGCAGGGCAAAATACAGCTCCTCGGTGCCAAAATCCCAGCCGCCCCGGCTCTTTAAGAACCGATAAACCGTAGCGCACACCTGCCGATCCGGGTACACCGGGTATTGGTGGGTGCCGTTTTGCAAAAAGGCTCTGTAATCGTAAAGTTCGTTATAATATCGGTCGTCATCCGTGCCGCTGCGGCGCACATCTGCCGCCCGCACAGAAAGATAGACCTTGCCCTTGTAGGGATTTTTAGAAATTTGTACCGCGCAGTCGATAAAATCGCCGGGCACATAGGGGAAGTCTTCCGGCTTCACGCCAAACTGCACAATTCGCAAACGGCGACCTTTTTTTTCTACTTCCAAGCGTATATGCTTGCCCTCTGTCCCCAGGGGGCTGACAGACACCAGCTGCAAGTGGAACAGCCCGAACAGCGCCGCCGGATTGTCTGTGCCGCAAGGCTCCAGCAGCTGCAAACTCTCCGCCAAATCTAAGGTCAAGTACGCCGGGGACAGCTTGCAATCTAAATGCAGCTGCAAAGCCGGCATACGGGGATATTCCTTGGCAGCGTAGTCATTGATGGCCGTTGTAAAAATAGGAATATCTGCCACTGCCAAACCCATACCCGCAGCCATAGGGTGGCCGCCAAAGCGGGTGAGTACATCACTGCACGCCGCCACGGCCCGATACAGGTCAAAGCCCTCAATGCTCCGGGCGGAGCCGCAGGCGGTGCCGTCTGCCTTCATATCCAGCACCACAGTAGGTTTGCCGTAGCGCTCTACCAGGTGGGACGCCACAATGCCGATGACCCCCGGGTGGTAATCCTCCCCGGCCACCACCAGTACACGCCGGCGCAAGGGTGTCGGGTCCGCAGCCAGCTTGGCGGTAATATCGTCTATGATTTTATGTTCCAGCTCTTGCCGCAAAGCGTTATCGTCGCACAGCTGACGGGCGCGCGCCGCAGCCGTTTCTTCATCCTCCGCCAGCAGCAGTTCCAGCGCCCGCAGGGCACTGTCCATTCGCCCGGCAGCGTTAATGCGGGGGCACAGCTTAAAGGCCACATCGGTGCCGCTCAGTTCTTCCCCGGCACCGGCAGCCTGTAACAAGGCATATAAGCCGGGGCGCGGTTCCTCTTGCAAGGTGCGCAAACCGGCCTGCACCAGCGCCCTGTTCTCCCCTACCAAGGGAACCAGATCGCCCATAGTGCCGATGGCAACCAAGTCGCCAAACTGCTCCAACAACTCCGCCGGCTCACCGTCATACAAACAACAAGCCAGCTTAAAAGCCACGCCCACGCCGCAAAAGTCCGTAAAGGGCAGCTGATTGTCTGTTCTGTGGGGGTTCACCACCGCCTCTGCGCGGGGCAACTGTTCGCCTACCTGGTGATGATCGGTCACCACCAGCTGCATACCCAGCCGGTAGATATACTCTGCCTCGTCCACAGACGAAATACCGTTATCCACCGTGACAATCAGACCGGTGCCCGTGGCGGCCAGGGTGTCAAGGGCAGCTTTGTTCAGGCCGTAGCCCTCTGTTTCCCGATCCGGGATATAGTAGATCACATTGCCGCCCATGGCTTCTAAAAAAGAGTATAGCAAAGCTGTGGCGGTCACACCGTCACAGTCATAATCTCCGTACACGCATATTCGTTCGCCGCTGTCCAGCGCCTGTTGCAGTCTGGCGGCAGCCGCCTCCATATCCGCAAAGCCCTCCGGAGCGCACAGCGCCTCCCCGGGGTGGAGGAATTCCTGCACCGCCAGGTCGTCCGTCAGTCCGCGAGACACCAGCAAAAATGCCAAAAACGGGTCGATATTGAATTGTTCGCTAATGGCAGAGGCAGCCTCTTTGTCTGCCTGCCGGATCACCCATTTTTTATGCAGCATTATGTATTCTTATCCACCTGGTGGAATTTTTTCAGATTGCCGGCCTTTTCGGCGCGCTTGTCCAACTCCGCCTGAATGTCCGCCGGGGTAATGCCCTGGTTGGCCATCATGACAAGGGTGTGGTAGATCAGGTCCGTGATCTCATACACCGTCTCGTCCTTATCGTTATTCTTGGCGGCAATGACCATCTCGGTACATTCCTCGCCCACTTTCTTCAAAATTTTGTCGATGCCCTGGTCAAACAGGTAGCAGGTATAAGACCCCTCCTGCCGATCCGCCCGACGGTCCAGGATCACCTGATATTCACGCTCAATCGCAGTCATTGAAATTGCCCTCCATCTTGGTATAAAAACAGCTGTGGTGCCCGGTGTGGCAC
>CAVHPP010000008.1:72743-96945 GCA_963638105.1 Agathobacter rectalis | reverse complement strand
ACAGAGGGGACGGGCACCGGTCCGGTGGGGGACCGCCGTAGGCGGTGGAGGGATTGGTAAGTAGGGGCCGATGCCTACATCGGCCCGCAATTTTTTTGAATTTCGGGCAAAAAATGCCCCCTTGCTTATGCAAGGGGGCGCTGGTTTAAGTACAGATATTATTTTGTAGCCGTGTCGTTCTTCTTTTTGGCCAGTAGGGCGTGCAAGGCAAAAAGCAAGCCGGAGGCGGCCAGACCGGAGCCGCCCACTGCCAGGCTCCAATGGGCGCCGGTGGCAGGGGACTTAACAGCTGCGGTCGCAGTGTTCTTGGGATTGGTGTTCTTTGTACCGCTGCTGTTTGTGCTCTTGCCGGCGCTAAAGGGAACGATATTTTGTTTTTCGTCCGTGTTTACAAACTGGCCGTTGCCGGTGGCTGCTTTTACCGTCTGCACAGACTGCTTTTTCTCCGGGTTGGTGATCAGTCCGGCCAAGAATTTGGTGGCTTGGCTGTCGTACCAGAAGTTCACATGAGCCACGCCCTTAAAGAACCAGGTGTTGTTGGGAAGCAAACAGGTGGCGGCGTCCACAATGCGGTCCGGCGACACATGGGCGCCGGTGCGCTTTAAGGTCTTGCCGTAGTCCGCCGTGGTGGCTCCCACGGAAGCGTATTTGGTGTCAATGAGAATATCCGTTTGATTGGCATACGCAGAGTTGATGGGAATATTGGGCAGGCCGTAGTTGGCTACGATCACCACATCGGTGCCGGCCTTTTGCATGGCTTTCAGATTGCCGGGCAGGCGCTTTTGCACCTTATGGTAGCGGGTGATCTTCTTGTACAGGCCGCTGCTTTGGTCTAAAAAGCCGATGGCGGTCATGGCATCCACGCTGTCGTCAAAATCATCATAAGGGATAAACTCCCACAGCATGGGAATACAGCCGAATACCGGATAAAAGATCTCATTATACACCCGCTCTACCAGCACCGGATCCTCTGCTACTTGCGTCAAAAAGTCGCACAGGTAGCCCACATTCAGGCTGTTTGCCAGCCGGTTCAGCTGGGTAAAGTCAAAGTCCGGGTTGTGGTAAGAGGTGGTCACCCGGTCCAAGTATTTCTTGACCACATCCGCGTCAAACAGAAGATCCTGGCAAAACAGCTTGGTGACGGACACACCGGTGAGCGCTCCGTTGATCATTACCAAGCGGCGGATGTCACCCCGGTCGCCATATTGATCGATATAAGCGCTGAGGATCACCGTGCCCTCTGAACTGCCGATCAGGGTCACTTGTTTTTTGCCGGTTTTGGCTTTAACCTGACCCACAAAGTCTGCCAGCTGGGCAGCCGTTTTGCAGGCGTCCAGTCGCCAATCGTAGTTAAAGGCATACACTTTGTCTGCGCCGATATTCTGCGCCACTTGGCGGCAAATGGCCGGCTCGTTGCTGGTGCCGGACAGGTAGCTCGGGTGGTTTTTCAGACTGTCGGTCCAGTAGTTGGTGATGCCTACATTGTAAAGACTGTTGCCGTCCTCATCGCAGGCGATGTTGCGGTAGTCGCTCATTAAATCGGCAATTTGGTCAATGACGGTGTCCGGGTCCGTCTGTTTGCCGCCCACGGCAGCCAGCACATTTTGGATTAGCCCGCCGCGGCTGAGCAGGCTTTTGGCGTCAAACACGCCCACTTGCTGCTCATCCTCCGTGCCCGGGTTTAGGTACAGCCCGGAGCCGCCCATGCCGTGCACAGAGATTACCGGTGTGGCGCCGTTGTCCTTGGCAAAGGCCGCGCCGGCGCAGGAACACACCAGCACCAGTGCCAGCAGACCGCACAATAGGCTGCGTAAATTCTTTTTCATATTCAGTTGCCCCTTCCGTTGCAAAAGTGCGTAAAATTACCCTTATCTTAATTATAAGTTGTCGATCCGGTGAAGTCAATTCACATATTGCATAAAAAAACGCCCTCGCTCTTGTGCAATCCGCAATAAGGGCCGCAGGCTTGGCTTGCGAATAGGGACAAAATATGGTATTATACCGAGTAACGGATTAGATGGGAGATCAAATATGAAAAGACTGCTCAGTATGCTTATTTCCATAGCGCTTATGGCCACCTCTGTGCTTTGCGTGGATTTTTCCGCTGCAGCGGCAGATGATAACATTCCAAATTATGTAACATTTCAAGCGGAATGTTACGGAATGGACGATGTTTATAATGTGTTTCAAATAGGAACATACAACCACGAATTTGCCCAGGCATTTAAGAAGAACAGCGAATTTCAAAGTAGCGTTGCTGCTTGGGAGACGGCGAATAATTTGCTGAATCCTGCTTCTGCTGCGTCAACATCCTTTGATAAAGTGCAGTATTATGAGTTGATGCTGTTTGATATTATCGATCAGGCATCTAAAAATCAGAATTTGCTCAAGTATTTTTCAAATCGGTATGTCAATTATGTGATCAGTGCCACAAAAAAGATCACGACTACGCTTTCTGAATCAGATTGTACAGCGACACTAACCGCTGACAAAGCCTCACAGGTAACGGCACTGCTTTCTCAGGCTTCTGATTTGAGCGAGGCTTTGAAACAGACTTCGCAAATCGTTGGTATGTCTAAAACGGTCATCGACTATGTTTTGAATTTATCCAGGTATCAGATCACATTTGATTTAACCAGTTATGAGATCGATGTGCTCAAAATGATTCGTGACAACACGGACGATACTTATTTGAAAGCTGCTGTGGCGGAAGTGATCGGTTATCAGCAAAATGCAATGTCCAGAACGCTGGTAGAAGCCATTCAGCTGGCTGAATTTTCTGTGGAGATCATATTTGATGTGGCGGTGTCTGCACTTTGGTCTGCTATATCGGCGCCGATTGCCGGATTGAACCTGATTTATAAGGGCACCAAAGCTGCGGTCGATGCTTGGCTGGCAACGGATGATATTATTTCCGCATATTATTCTATTGCAGCCTTGGATTCATTTGAAACAACGCTACGCAGCTGTATGGAGTCTTTGCGTGCTCAGTTTCAAAACAGTGCAACGGCAGAGAATGCAGAACGATTTATGGCTGCCATTGGGTTTTACGAAAAATCGGCGCTTTTGGGGTGCGATTATGTGGAAAAGGTTTTGGACGCGCAGTACAAAAAAGCCGCTTGGAGTTTGATTTTCAAAAGCGAAAATGAAATGATGGACCGTTACAACGCAGTTGAAAACTATCGTTCCGTGGCCTCTAATGCTTTTACTTCTATCGAAGATTCCGTCAATTCTCTGTATGTAAAAAAGTATTTTCCGGACTATGATGATTTGCTGTCCCTCACTGATCAAAGCGGAAAATATGTGCCTATTACCGGCCTTTCCTGCACGGATGGGGAAGTGACTTTGGCAGTCAACGAAAATCGATATTTGTCTGTGTCTTATACGCCGACAAATACAACGGAAACCCAGTTGAACTACACTTGCACAGATCCAAGTATTGCCACGGTAGATGCATGTGGGTTTATTACCGGTGTGGCCGAGGGCACCACTTCGGTTACGATCTGTTCTGCAGCAGATGATAGTTTGTCTGTAACCGTGCCGATCACCGTTAGCGGTGTGTATGATCCGGTCACCGGTAAGACTTCTTATACAGACGCGGACGGTAATCAGACTGAAATTACAGACACGCATTATAAAGACTATACTTATTCTGTTTCCAATGGCGCTGCAACTATTACCAAATATACCGGTAGTGCACGAAATCTGTATGTACCGTCCACATTGGGCGGTTATCCTGTAAAGCGCATTAACGATCAAGTTTTTCGTGGATGTAAATTTGAAACGGCAGTGCTGCCGAATCAGTTGGAATATATTGGTGCATATGCATTTGAAAATTGTGTGCACCTGACCAGTGTGACCTTGCCGGAAAGCTTGACTACGATATGCGCCGGTGCATTCAATGGGTGTACAAAGTTGAAAAGTCTGACCATACCGCAGTATGTTACGCAGATGTATAGTCGTTGGAATTATAACGATGTTTCCTGTTTGGATGGAAGTAGCATAGAGACGGTTGTGTTTGAGGGTGGCAGAGATTACATACCCTATCTTTCATGTGCAAATGCCACCCGATTAAATAAAGTTGTGATTCCTGCTGGTGTGAAGACAATTAATAGTAGTGCATTCAGGGGGTGTACCGCATTAACCGGTGACGGTATCAACATTCCTGTCGGTGTGACAACTATAGGAAATGCCGCTTTTTCCGGATGTACCGGCTTAACCGGGCACGGTATAACTCTACCCAATACGGTAAGCAGTATCGGTGCAAATGCTTTTCAAAATTGTCATGGTATAACGGAATTCGCTTTGCCGAATTCCGTAAAGACAATCGGCGATCAGGCATACGGTGGTTGTCATTTTGAGACAGTCGTGTTGCCGAATCAGTTGGAATATATTGGTGCATATGCATTTGAAAATTGTGTGCACCTGACCAGTGTGACCTTGCCGGAAAGCTTGACTACGATATGCGCCGGTGCATTCAATGGGTGTACAAAGTTGAAAAGTCTGACCATACCGCAGTATGTTACGCAGATGTATAGTCGTTGGAATTATAACGATGTTTCCTGTTTGGATGGAAGTAGCATAGAGACGGTTGTGTTTGAGGGTGGCAGAGATCGCATACCTTATCGGGCCTGTGCAAATGTTTCCAGTCTAAAAACCGTTGTGATTCCGGCCAGTGTGCAGGAATTCGGGAATTATGTATTTGATAACAGTACGGCCGTATCCATTCACGGCTACGCCAATACCACTGCACAAACTTATGCAGAGAACCACAGCATTTCCTTTGTGACTTTAGACTGCGCGCATACCAATACGCAGACCAAATATGCATATCCTTCCAATGCTTGTAATGACGGATATACCGGCGATGTTTACTGTGTTGACTGCGGACTTCTGTTGCGGCAGGGTGTGACCATACCGGCGACCGGGCATGCTTATGTAAAAGTCAGTGAAACGCCTGCCAGCTGTACAGAAGCCGGCGTGATCAAGTATATGTGTTCCGGGTGTAAGCAGAGTTACGATGTTCTGATCCCTGCCACGGCGCACGATTATCAAAGCGAAGTGGTGGCGGCCACTTGCAGTCAGTCCGGTTATACGCAATACACCTGTACGGTGTGCGGGTACAGCTATCGCGCGGATTACACGCAGCCCGGGGCACACAGCTTTGTAAAGACGACGGTAGCGGCCACCTGTACCGCAGCCGGATACGATTGCTACACTTGCAGCGTTTGCGGCAGTGTGTACACCACCGGGTTTGCAGCACCGCTGGGGCATGATCTGCAAGTGATCCAGACCGATGACCAGTCGGAGAGCAACGGACACATTTTTGAATACCTGCGCTGTGCGCGGTGTATGGATACGGCGACGGACACCATTCGCACCACCCATGTGACCGATACAAGCGGCCGGTATGTTTGGAAAGCCGGCTGTTATCAGGACCAGGTGGTCCAGGCCGAGGATTGCACCCATAAAAAGATTGTTGTACGGGTTTGCACAGTAGAAGACCCTGCCGGCAATGGAAATTGTACCGCGCAGTTGCGCACGGAGTCGGAAGCTCCCGGACACCGGGTAGAGCAGTGGACGGTGACCTTGGATCCCTCCTGCGCTACGGACGGTCAGCGCACCGGCACTTGTACTGTGTGCCGGGAACAAGTACACCAGGTGATCGCGGCGGCGCCGGAATATGGTCATATTTTCCAATACAGCGGTTCTGAGCCGGGCGTTTGCATTTATACCTGTACCCGGTGCGGGGTAACGGAACGCCGTCGGGCCGTTGTGGTGGAGACTCAATTCTTTGATCACATGGGTGCGGCAGACAAGAGCACTCTCGGTTATGTGTACGATCTGAATAAGGATGGCACCATCAACTTGCGTGACTATGTTCTGCTGCAACGGATCGCCGCAGCAGGCGCATAAAAAGAAGAAAAGACCGGGACAGTCCCAAACTGTCTCGGTCTTATGTTATATGAAGGCAATAAAGAAAACCGAGTGCAAACTGCACTCGGTTCTTTTGGTTGCTTGGGATTACGCGTTTTTCTTTAAGGCTCTTTCCAGCCAAACGGCACCCAGATCCAGCGCATTGAACAGGCCGGTCTTTTCGCTTTTTTTGACCACCTGCTCTTTGGGAGAGATCTGCTCGTCCGTATTCAGCAGCTGAATGATCACTTTGTCGGCAATGGTCTGGTCGCCCTGCTTCTTCTCACTCTGTACCTTCAGGCACACAACGAACGGGTCGGCCATACTGCCGTAGTAAATGGTGTTGCCGCAGCGTACCAGCGGTCTGCCTTTGTATTCCAAGAATTCGCCTTTCTTCGCCAAGGGAACGCCTCCTTCGTTTTAATCTAAGTAGGACTTTACCATAGCGGCCAACAACTCGTCCCGGTCGATCCGGCGGATCAGGCTGCGGGCATTGTTGTGGGTGGTGATGTAGGTGGGGTCCTCAGACAGCAGATAGCCTACGATCTGGTTAATAGGATTGTAACCCTTTTCCCGCAGGGCGTCAAACACCTGGGTTAAGGTATCCTTCATAACATCCTCTTTTTCATCACCGATTCGAAATGTCATGGTCTTATCTGTCACGGTAAAGTCACCTCCGTACACTCCATTATATACAGTTTTTGAAATAATTACAATATTAAAATGCAAAAATTCCGATATTCCGGTCAAATTACCCGGCAGTTGTCCGTTTTTTCGGTCAACTCCGCAGGCTGATGCCCATTTTGTCCAGGGCTTTGACCACCCGCTTCATGGCGGCGTCGGCCTCATCATCGGTAAGGGTGCGGTCGTGCGCGCGCATACGAATGTTGAACGCCACACTCTTTTTGCCCTTTTCGATCTGCTCGCCCTGGTACACATCAAAGAGCTTGACGCTCTCCAGGGTCTTGCCTACGGCCTCGCCGATGGCGCGCTGTAACTTCAGCACCGGGATCTCCTTGTCGCACACAAAGGCCAGGTCCCGGTTGCTGGCCGGGTACTTGGGCAGAGGCTTGTGGGTGCGGGTGCCGCTTTCGTTCTCATAAGCGGTGTTCACATCCAGCTCTGCCAGATAAACCCGGGTGCCGATGGCGTAGTTCTCTGCTACGGTGGGGTGCACCTCACCCAGGGTAGCCAGCACCTTGCCGTCCATGGTAAAGGCGGCGGTACGGCCCGGGTGGAAGGTGGGGTTATCCTTTACCGGTTCTACATCGTAGTTGTCCACATGCAGGCAGTCCAGCAACTTCTCCACAATGCCCTTGAGGGCAAAGAAGTCTGCGCCGTTGCCGTACATACCGATGGTAACCTTTTGGCTCTCGATAGGTAGCTTGTCCGGGGTGGTGGGGGTGTAGACAGTGCCCATCTCGTACATACAAGCGGCCTCCGTCTTGTGGTTGTAGTTAAAGGACAGCACATCCAGCATAGAGGGCAGGATGGTGGTGCGCATAATGCTGGTATCCTCGCCCAGGGGGTTCAGAATCACAATGGAGTTGCGCAGTTCGCTGTCCGGGGGCAGGCAGATCTTGTCATAAGCCTTAGGGCTGATAAAGCTAAAGGTGGATACCTCGGTGCAGCCGCAGGCCAGCAGGGTGTTGCCCAACTTGCGCTCAAAGGACTGGCGATGGGTCAGCTTGCCGTTGGCGGCGCCTTGCAGCATGTGGTTGGGAATGTTGTGGAAGCCGTAGAACCGGGCCACTTCCTCCGCTAGGTCTGCCAGGTGCTCAATATCATTGCGGAAGGTGGGGGCATAGACCTTGCCGTCGTGCACATCAAAGTCGATCTTCTTCAAAATGTCGATCATCTGCTGCTCGCTGAGATCAAAGCCGATGAACCGATTGATCCACCGGTAGTCCCAGTCCACGGTGACCTGCGCTTTGACTTTCTTGCAGCAGTCCACCACGCCGTCTACCACATCGCCGGCGTCCAGCAGCTGTACCAGCTGGAGGGCACGCTTTAAGGCGCGCATGGTTTGGTTGGGATCCAGCTCTTTCTCGTACCGGGCAGAGGCCTCGGTGCGCATACCCAGCGCCTTGGCGGTGCGGCGCACGCAGGTGCCGTTAAAGCAGGCGGACTCAAATACGATGGTGGTGGTGTCGTCCATAATACCGCTGTATTCGCCGCCCATTACGCCGGCAACGGCCACAGGCTTCTCCGTATCGGCAATCACCAGCATATTCTCCGTCAGCGCCCGGGTCTCGCCGTCCAGGGTGGTGATGGTCTCGCCGGCCTTGGCGTTACGCACATTCACTGTGTTGCCTACCAGGTAACGCAGGTCAAAGGCATGCATGGGCTGGCCGTACTCCAGCATCACATAGTTGGTAATATCTACAATATTGCTGATGGGGCGCACGCCGCAGGCACGCAGTCGCTCCCGCAGCCAGCGAGGTGACTCCTTAACCCGCACATTTTCTACCACGGCACCGGTGTAACGGTAGCACTTTTCGCCGTCTTCAATATGCACTTGCAGCAGGTCGTTTACATTGCCGTGTCCGGGCTTCACTTCCGGCTCCGGCAAGGTGAAAGGCCGGTTAAAGGTGGCCGCTGCCTCACGGGCCAAACCGGTTACGGACAGGCAGTCGCACCGGTTGGAGGTGATCTCAAACTCAACGCAGGTGTCGTCATAGCCGATGGCTTTGTGAATATCCATGCCCAGGGTCTTGTCGCAGTCGTCCCCCAGTACAAAAATACCGTCGGTGCAGGCGTAAGGGAAGTCGTTTTGGGTCAGACCCAGTTCGTCAAAGGAGCACAGCATACCGGCAGAAGCAACACCCCGCAGCTTGCCCTTTTTGATTTTTTCTAACTTATGGTCTTTGCGGTTGATCACCGTAGCGCCCACCAGTGCCACCGGCACAATATCCATGGGCTTTAAGTTCTGGGCGCCGGTGACGATTTGCAGCGGCTGATCGTCGCCTACGGACACTTGACACACCCACAGGTGGTCGGAGTCCGGGTGTTTCTCCATAGAAAGAACCTGGCCCACAACTACATTCTCAATGTGGCTGCCTTCCACTTCATACCCCTCCACCTTGGAGCCGGAAAGGGTCATCTCGTCGCAAAAGGTCTTGTTGTCAATATCGGTCAGGTCCACATAATCGTTGGCCCATTTTCTGGATAAAATCATATTTGCACCTCCTTAAAACTGGGACAGAAAACGCATATCGTTCTCATACAGCAAACGCATATCGTCAATATTAAAGCGGAACAGCACCAGCCGCTCCAGGCCTACGCCAAAGGCAAAGCCGCTGTATACATCCGGGTCTACGCCGCCGTTTTTCAACACCTTGGGGTGCACCATGCCGCCGCCCAGGATCTCGACCCAGCCTTCGCCCTTGCAGAAGGGACAGCCCTTGCCGCCGCACTTAAAACAGCTTACATCAATTTCGCAGCTGGGCTCCGTAAAGGGGAAGTGATGGGGCCGCAGACGAATTTTTGTATCTTCGCCGTACAGCCGCTTGGCAAAGGTTTCCAGCGTGCCTTTCAGGTCTGCCATGGTAATGCCCTTGTCTACCACCAAACCCTCGATTTGGTGGAACAGGGGAGAATGGGTGGCGTCTACCGCGTCGGAGCGGAATACACGGCCCGGGGCAATGATGCGAATGGGAGGCTGCGTTTTTTCCATTACACGGATCTGTACCGGAGAAGTTTGGGTTCGCAGTACGATGTTGTCATTGATATAAAAGGTGTCCTGGGTGTCCCTGGCCGGGTGGTCTTTGGGAATGTTCAGCGCCTCAAAGTTGTAGTAGTCGTACTCCACCTCCGGGCCCTCGGCAATGTCAAAGCCCATGCCCATAAAGATGTCCTTGATCTCATCGAGAACAATGGACAGCGGGTGTTTGTAGCCGATCTGGGGCAGGGTGCCGGGCATGGTCACATCCAGCGTTTCCTCAGCCAGCCGCTTCTCCTGGGCTGCCTTTTTGATCTCTGCGGACTTGTCGGCGATGGTGTCCTCAATGTCCTTTCGAATTTCGTTGGCCAGTTGGCCGATCACCGGGCGCTCCTCGGCAGACAGCTTGCCCATCTGCTTCAAAATAGCGGTCAGCTCGCTTTTTTTGCCCAAGTACTGAATACGGGCTTTTTCCAGCTGCTCGGCGCTGTCAAAGGAGGCCAGTGCTTCTTTGGCGGCCCGGCGAATTTGTTCCAGTTGTGCTTTCATCTTCGTATCCTTTCTTTCGTTCTGTATTGCTCGCGGCAGTGTGCAAATAAAAAACGACTTGCCCCGTTCGTATAGGGACAAGTCGGAATTACCTGCGGTACCACCCTGTTTTTTGCAAGTTGGCAAGTGCCAATCGGAGCAAACACTCTTTGAGCCTGATAACGGTGCTCACACCGTTTTTGCCTACTGTGGTTCAGCAAAACCGCTCGGAAGGGAACTTCACGCAGGCTGCTGTGCTGCGGCTCTCAGCCGGGACCGCGGCTCTCTAAACAGCAGGGGGAGCGCTACTTTTCTTCGTCATAGCGTTTGAATTTGCCTATATTATACAATAGACCGTGGCATTTTGCAACCCTGTTTTTTGCACAGAAAAAGCGCCCGGGCCTTGCCGAGCGCTTTTGAATTTTATTCTTGTTTATTTTTCGTCCTTTTCGTCCTTCTTCTTTTTGGAAAAGGCTTTGTTCAGCCCATAGGTGGCAAGAATGATCACGCCGATCACAATGAAGATGCCGATCATACCGAAGAGCATATCCGGCAGGGTGGTTTTCCAGGACTGGGCGTTGATGGCCATGGTGACCACAGCCAGCAAAGAAGCAAATAAAGTCTGCATATAATTTCCTCCTTACGATACCAGGGTCAGGATCAGGCCGCCGGCAATAACGGAGGCGATCTGGCCGGAAACATTGACGCTGATGGAGTACATCAACAGGAAGTTCTGCGGGTCTTCTTTCAGGCCCATTTGGTTGACCACACGCCCGCTCATGGGGAATGCGGAGATACCGGCTGCACCGATCATGGGGTTGATTTTCTTCTCCTTGGGCAGGAACAGATTGATGAACTTGGCAAATATCACGCCGCCTATGGTATCGAAGATAAAGGCAACCAGACCCAGACCCAGGATCATCAGGGTCTCCCAAGTCACAAAGTCCTGATAGTGCATTTTGGCGGCAACGGTCAGACCCAGCAGAATTGTAATAATGTTGGCAAAGGCGTTCTGCGCCGTCTCAGACAGCTGGTTGAGCACGCCGCACTCGCGGATCAGGTTACCAAACATCAGGAAGCCGACCAGCGCAACGGACTTGGGCGCTACCAAACCGGCAACGGCAGTTACCACGATGGGGAACACAATCTTGGTGGTCTTGCTTACATCGCCTGCATGGTACTTCATACGGATCAGGCGCTCTTTCTTGGAAGTTACAGCTTTGATCACCGGCGGCTGGATAATGGGCACCAGCGCCATATAAGAGTACGCGGCCACCATAATGGCGCCCAGATACTTGGAATGTAGGGTATTGGCCACAAAGATGGAAGTGGGGCCGTCGGCAGCGCCGATAATGGCGATGGACGCGGCGTCGTTAATATCAAAGAAGAAGCCGGCCACAAAGAAGGTGAAGAAAATACCGAACTGGGCGGCTGCACCAAAGAGCATCAGCCACGGGTTCTTCAGCAGCGGGCCAAAGTCGATCATGGCGCCGATACCGATAAACAGCAGCAGCGGGAACAGCTCGTTGGCAATGCCTGCATCAAACAGTACGGATATGGGGCCTTCCTCCGCTCCCGGTTGGGTAATGGCGCCGCTAAGGGGCAAGTTCACCAAAATGGTGCCGAAGCCCATGGGCAGCAGCAGGGTGGGTTCCATTTCCTTCTTAATGGCAAGGTAGACCAGCACGCCGCCAACAACCCACATCACGATCATACGGGGATCAATGTTGCCGAAGTTGGAGAACAGTGCTGCAAATTCATGTAATGGATTCATGTACAGTACCTCCGTGTTTTTTGGACTTTGACTATTATAATGTATTAGGCGACAGGTTGTCAATGATTTGTGTCGATTTTGTAAACAAATCGCGTTCTTTGCTTTGTCGGCGCGCACCACTATCCGGTGGGGTGGCGCTTTTGCGGTATACCATAGCTTGTGTCAAGCGCTTTTTCCGTAAATTTTGTTGCAAAAAATATGCAGAGAGCGGTTGACAAGACGGCCCGGTTTTAGTATAATACCCCTTGCTGTAAAGAGCTTTCACTTTACAGCGAAGACGATAAGAAAGGGGAGGGCGTCCTTGGCCAAGAATTTGGAAGTTTCTTTTTTGCTGGATTTTTACGGCGAAATGCTGACCCAAAAGCAGCACGATTTTTTGGTGTATTACTACGACGAGGACCTTTCGCTTTCTGAGATTGCAGAGAATGAGGGCATTACCCGCCAGGGTGTGCGCGACGCCATCAAGCGGGCGGAGAACCAGCTGTTTGAGATGGAGAGCCGCCTGGGTCTGGCTAAGAAGTTCGAGGCCCTGAAGAAGGGACTGGAAGAAATCGAGCAGTGCGCCGAGGCCATTAACGCGTACAACCTGTCGCATACGCTGTCCCGGGAGATCAACGACAATGTGGCCCGGATCAAGACCCTGACCGCCTATCTTTGCGAATGATAATAAGAATGGAAGTGTAGAACTTGGCATTTGAAGGACTCAGCGAACGGCTGGAAAATTCGTTTAAAAAACTGCGTGCCAAGGGCAAGCTTACAGAGTCCGATGTAAAGGAAGCTATGCGCGAGGTGCGTATGGCGCTCCTGGAGGCGGATGTCAACTACAAGGTGGCCAAGGAATTCACCGCCAAGGTGACCCAGCGTGCCATCGGCGCGGATGTGATGGAGTCCCTGACCCCCGGCCAAATGGTCATCAAGATCGTCAACGAGGAGTTGACGGAGCTGATGGGCGGCACGGAGTCCCGGTTGGCCATTGCCAATCACCCGCCAACGGTTGTGATGATGTGCGGCTTGCAGGGCAGCGGTAAAACCACCCACTCTGCCAAACTGGCAAAGAAGTTGAAGAAAGAAGGGCACCGCCCCTTGCTGGTGGCCTGCGATGTGTATCGACCCGCAGCCATTAAGCAGTTGCAGGTGGTAGGCGCCCAGGTGGATGTGCCTGTGTTTGAAATGGGCACGGAGAACCCGGTGACCATTGCCGGCGAGGCAGTAAAGTACGCCCGGGATCACGGCAACGACTATGTGCTGCTGGATACCGCCGGTCGTCTGCATGTGGACGAGGCGCTGATGGCGGAGCTGCAAAACATTCGCTCCACCGTTCACCCTCACGAGATTTTGCTGGTGATCGACGCCATGACCGGTCAGGACGCTGTGAATGTGGCCAAGAGCTTTAACGAGGCGTTGGGCATTGACGGCGTGATCCTGACAAAGCTGGACGGCGACACCCGCGGCGGTGCGGCGCTGTCCGTGCGTGCCGTGACCGGCAAGCCTATTAAGTTCATCGGTACCGGTGAAAAACTGGACCAGCTGGAAACTTTCCACCCCAGTCGTATGGCCTCCCGTATTTTGGGTATGGGCGATGTGCTCTCCCTCATTGAGCGGGCAGAGATGAGCCTGGACGAGAAAAAGGCGGCAGAGCTGGAGCGCAAGCTGGCAAAGAATAAATTTGATCTGAACGATCTTCTCGATCAGTTCGACCAGATCGAGCGCATGGGCTCCCTGCGGGACACCATTAAGATGCTGCCCGGTATCGGCTCCAAGATTAAGGATGAGGACATTGACGAGGGCGCGTTTAACCGCTTCCGCTCCATTATCTACTCTATGACCGTGGAGGAGCGCACCAAACCGGAGATCATCAACCCCTCCAGAAAGCGGCGCATCGCCGCCGGCTGCGGTATGCAGGTGGAGGATGTGAACCGGCTGTTGTCCCAGTTTAAGCAGATGCAAAAGATGGTCAAGCAGTTTGGCGGCGGCAAGGGCGGCCCCAAGATGAGCAAGAAAATGCGCCGCATGATGAGCCAAAACCCGGAGATGGCCCAGCGTATGATGGGCAAAAACGGCGGCTCTAACCCCTTTGGGTTCTAACTTTATCTATTGCCAAAAGCATTTTGGTTATATAAATTCATTATTACTTATTTTTACGGAGGTAACAAAAATGGCAGTAAAAATCAGACTGCGCCGCATGGGCGCAAAGAAGGCACCGTTCTATCGTGTAGTTGTGGCAGATTCCAGATATCCCCGCAACGGTCGCTTCATTGAGGAGATCGGCACTTACAACACCATGGTGGATCCCGCTGAGGTGAAGATTGACGGCGAGAAGGCTAAGAAGTGGATCGCCAACGGCGCACAGCCCACCGACACTGTGAAGGCTATTCTGAAGAAGGAAGGCATTTTATAATTAGTTCTTTGCCCGTTTGCAAGAACTAATATGGAGGTGTTTTCTTGGAAGAACTATTGGTAGCCATCACCCGTGGTTTGGTGGATCAGCCGGACGCTGTCACGGTAGAGGTGGATCAGCCGGACGAAGAGGGCGTGATCGTGTATCACCTGCATGTAGCAGAGAGTGATATGGGTCGGGTCATCGGCAAGCAGGGCCGTATTGCAAAGGCCATTCGCGTGGTTATGCGCGCTGCCGCCACCCGCTGCGACGAGAAAATTGCGGTGGAGATCGACTGATCAAAAAGCGTAAACAAAAAGGACCTGTGCATCGGCACAGGCCCTTTTTCTCTGTCTACAAAAGTTTTGACAGCGCGCTGTATTCCTGCTTTGACTTTACATGTAGGTTTAGGTATAATAAATAAAATAGCAAAACTTGACATTTAGGGGGAATACCGATGTATAAAACATTAACCGGGGACTGGCGTTTTCGCCGGGCGGATCAGGGCGACTGGATGCCGGCCAAGGTGCCGGGCTGCAATTTCTTAGACCTGATGGCAGCCGGCAAGATCCCGGACCCGTTTGTGGGTATGAACGAAAAAGAAGTAGGCTGGGTCGGCCACGCCGACTGGGTATACGAAAAGCAGTTTACTGTAGCGGCGGAAGAATTGCAAGCGGACGCAGTGTACCTGCGCTGTGATATGCTGGACACCATTTGTGATGTAGTGCTCAACGGTCACCGGGTGCTGCAAGGCAAAAACTGCTTTGTGCCTTACCGGGTGCCGGTAAAAGAGATCTTGCAGGCAGGGGAGAACACCCTGACCGTGCGTTTTTATTCACCGGTGGAGTATGTGAGCGCGGCATACAAAAAATGTATGACCCCTATGAACTCCAACGGCCAAAACGGCATTGTCCATATTCGTAAACCCCAGTGCCACTTTGGCTGGGACTGGGGCCCGGTGCTGCCGGTGAGCGGTATTACCAAGGAAATCGGGCTGGATTTTGTGCATACGGCACGGGTGGCACAGCTTTCCGTGCGCCAGCAGCTGCAAGGCAATGGGGCGGTGATTACCGCCAAAGCCCAAGTGGAGCAGTACGGTGACTGTACCTGCTCCTTGCAGGTGACCTGCCCGGACGGCACGGTGCTGACGGAAAATGGCACCGAGGCTGTGTTCGAAATTGAGAAGCCGGAGCTGTGGTGGACTCGAGAACTGTCCGGCAAGGACAGCCAGCCCTTGTACACGGTATCGGCGGTGCTGACGGCGAAAGAAAAAGAGCTGGACCGGGCGGAAAAGCGTGTGGGTTTGCGCACCATTGAATTGAACCGGGAGCGGGACCAATACGGTATGAATTTCCAGTTCCGGTTAAACGGCGTGCCCCTGTTTATCAAAGGCTCCAATTTGATCCCGCCGGACAGCTTTATTACCCGCTTTGACGACAAAAAGTTAGAGGCACTGCTGGACGCTGCCCAGTTCGCCAACCTGAATATGCTGCGGGTGTGGGGCGGCGGTTACTACGCGTCTGACGCGTTTTATAACGCCTGCGACCGGCGGGGGCTTTTAGTGTGGCAGGACTTTGGCTTTGCCTGCCAGGCGTACCCCTTCTTCCTGCCGGAATTCCTGGAGAATGTAAAGACCGAGGTGCACGCCCAGGTGCAGCGGCTGTGCCACCACCCCAGCTTGGCGGTGTGGTGCGGCAATAATGAGATTGAGGATATGCACATGGCCTGGGTGCACATGCAAAAGTATGTGCAGTGGACAGAGAAGTTCTTTTATGAGATCCTGGAGCCGGAAATTCGGGCGGAGGATCCGGACACACCCTACACCCCCGGCTCGCCGGTGGGCATTGCCCATAATGAGGGCGTTTACAGCGACAATGTAGGCGACACCCACCTGTGGGGCGTGTGGCACGGCTTGCAGCCTATGCAGTATTACCGCAAGCGAATGACCCGCTTTTGCAGCGAATTCGGCTTTGAGAGCCTGCCGGATGCCAAGGCCATTCGCCAGTATGCAAAGCCCGGGGACTATGCCCTGAACAGCCCGGTATTTAACCTGCACCAAAAGTGCGCCAGCGGCAACGATAAGATGGTGTATTATATTGCCTCGCGCTTCCATTTGCCCCGGCGATTTTGGGATTATATCTATCTGTCCCAGGTGACCCAGGACACCTGCATTGCAGACGCCACCGAGCACTGGCGCCGCCACAAGGGGCAGTGCAACGGGGCTATGTACTGGCAGTTTAACGACTGCTGGGGCGTGTGCTCCTGGTCCGGTTTGGACTACTACGGCAATTACAAGGCTCTGCAATACGGCGCGCGGCGGTTTAACGCGCCCCTGTCCGTGTCGGTAGAGGACAGCAAGGACCGGTTTGATGTATATGTGCTCAATGACCTGAACGCCTCCCGGGCGGTGACGGTAGAGTATGAACTGTTTGACTTTGTTACCGGCACGCTGGAGAAAGAGAGAAAGAAGCTGTTGTTGCCGCCGGTGGAGAATGCGGTGGCCTTTTCCCGGGAAATGGCGCCCCTGCGCAAAAAGTACGACCTGCGCCGCACCGGTTTGGCGGTGCGCCTGGTGCAAAACGGCGCCTGCCTGCAACAAAAGACGGTGCTTTTCAACCGGGAAAAGCGCTTGCAGCTGCCCGGCGCCAAGCTGCACACCAAGGTGGAGATCCAAAAAGACCAACTGCGCCTGACGGTGACCACCGACCGGTTTGCCCGGCTGGTGTATTTGGAGAGCAGCCGCACTTCGTTACCCTTTAGCGACAACTATTTTGATCTGCTGCCGGGTCAAAGCCGCACGGTGACCCTGGCGGCAGACCCGGACTGCACCCTGCGTCAGCTGGCGGAGAGTATTCGGGTCAAGAGCCTAAGCGATGTGCCCTTTGACCGGGACCCGCTGCATGCAGCGGCCAAGCGGATCAAGGTGTATCTGTCGCCTGTGAACATTGCCAACGCCATTCATCACGGCAAGTTGAGCAAGGATATCGAACTGTAAGAAGCCGTCTATCCGGAAAAACAACAGACGAAAAACCGGAAAAAAGAGAAAGTGCAAACAAAATAAGCAAAAGCGGTGCCCGGTGGCGCCGCTTTTTTGCGCCGGTTTGACAATCGGCGGCCATTTGCATATAATAAATGCAGTAAAAAAAGAAACGGAGCCGCTATGAAACAGTATTTGGAAGTTGGACTGCTAAACAATACCCACGGTGTCCGCGGGGAGATGAAGCTCACCCTGTGGTGTGATGATCTGGACTACTTGCGCCGCTTTCAGGTGTTGTATTTGGATCCGGATGGGCAGTGCCCCCTGCATGTAACAGCCCTGCGCCCCCAAAAGCAGGGAGCCATTATCCGCTTTGCGGAGATCACCTCTATTGAGCAGGCAGAGACCGTCAAGGGCAAGGTACTGTATGGCGACCGGGCAGACGGCAAGCTGCCGGAGGGGCGCACCTATATTCAGGATCTGCTGGGCTGTCTGGTGATAGATGCAGACAGCGGCACCGAGTATGGCACGATCGCCGATGTGCAGAACTACGGCTCCTGCGATATTTACGATGTGCAGCAGGGCAAGACCCACACACTGGTGCCGGCCATTGACGATGTGGTGGTGGAGAAAGATGTAGCCGCCGGGGTGGTAAAGATCCGCCCCATGAAAGGACTTTTTGATGCGGATTGATATTATGACCCTGTTTCCGGATATGTGCCGCGCCGTGCTGGATGAGAGCATTGTGGGCCGGGCACGCAAGGCCGGGAAAGTGGAGATCGAGGCCACGGATATTCGGGCCTATACAGAGAATAAGTACAGAAATGTGGACGATACACCCTACGGCGGCGGTATGGGTATGGTGATGCAGACCCAGCCGGTATATGACTGCTACCAAGCCATTTGCGAGCGGGCGGGGGATGTGCCCCACCATTTGATTTATCTGACCCCCCAAGGCAAGACCCTGACTCAGCAGCGGGTGAAAGAACTGGCAGGCATGGAGCACCTGGTGCTGCTGTGCGGTCATTATGAGGGCATTGACGAGCGGGTGATCCAGGAGTTGCAGCCGGAGGAGATCAGCGTAGGGGACTATGTGCTCACCGGCGGCGAGCTGCCGGCGCTGGTGCTGGCAGACAGTGTGACCCGCCTGCTGCCCGGCGTGCTGTCTGACGCAGCCTGCTTTGAGGAGGAGAGCCATTATAACAACCTGCTGGAGTACCCCCAGTACACTCGCCCGCCGGTGTGGCGGGGCAGAGAGGTGCCGGAGGTGCTGCTTTCCGGCCACCATGCCAACATTGCCAAGTGGCGGCGGCAGCAGTCCTTGCAGCGTACCTTGGAGCGGCGGCCGGATCTCTTGGAACGAGCGGATTTGACAAAAGCGGACAAGAAGTTTTTGGAAACGCTGAAAGCAAATAAAATTCTGTGAATTTTGCACAAATGGGGCTGAAAAATTTTGTACCCAATTAACAATACAGACGAAGTTTGCCCCAAGGCGTTGACCGAACGGACTTTAATGGTATAATATATAAAGTACTGGGGTCGAGACGACTTTCGGCCCAAATCCATAAAATGTGTATATGAGTTAAGCGAGGTAATCACTATGTTCGTGAAAGATGTTAAGGTGGAAAATCAGGTTGGCCTGCATGCGCGTCCCGCCACTTTCTTTATTCAGAAGGCAAACGAGTACAAGTCCTCTATTTGGGTAGAGAAGGAAGAGCGCCGCGTGAATGCAAAGAGCCTGTTGGGCGTGCTTTCTCTCGGTATTATGGGCGGCACGGATATCCGCATCATCGCCGACGGTTCCGATGAGGAAGAAGCTGTGGAGGGTTTGGTAGCCCTGGTCAAGAGCGGCTTTACCGAGTAACGGCCACACAATACGAACAGTGTATGCGGAGAAGTCTTTTCTCCGCATTTTTTTATGGTGATCTGCATTGACTGAGAAAGAACTGCGTAGAAAAGCAATGGCACTGCCCACCAGCCCGGGCGTGTACATTATGAAGGATAAGAGCAAAAAGATCATTTATATCGGCAAGGCCAAGGCGTTAAAAAACCGGGTGTCTTCCTACTTTGGCTCCCACACCAACCACACCTTAAAGGTGATCCGTATGGTGGAACACGCCGATGATTTTGATTATATCCTGTGTGACAGCGAGTTTGAGGCGCTGGTGCTGGAGTGCTCGCTGATCAAGCAGCACCAGCCCAAGTACAATATCCTGCTAAAGGATGATAAGGGGTATAATTATATCAAGATCACCCCGCCGCCGTTCTCTAAGATCAGCGAGTGCAAGCAGATGACGGAGGACGGCAGCAGCTACTTAGGGCCGTACACCTCCGGCTATTCCGTGAAGCAGGCGGTGGAGGAGACCTTAAAGATTTACAAATTGCCCCGGTGCAATAAGCAATTCCCCCGAGATTACGGCAAATCTCGCCCCTGCCTGAACGGCTTTATGGGCATTTGTTCCGCGCCTTGTGCCGGTCGGATCAGCAAGTCTGACTTTGCCGCCAATATTGCAGATGCAGTGGATTTCTTAAAGGGCGGCAGCGCCAAGGCAGTGAAGGAATTGACTGCCCGTATGCAGGCGTGCAGTGCGGCCATGGAATTTGAAGAGGCTGCCAAGCTGCGGGATCGGATTAAGGCCATTCGTAATTTGGACGAACGGCAAAAAGTAGTGTCCATCAATGTGCCGGAGGAGGATGTGTTTGCTCTGGTGATCGCCGGGAAAAAGGCTTGCTTTGAGGTGATCCGCTTTGAAAACGGTCGCTTGACGGACAGCGAGCACTGGCTGCTGGACCCGCCGGAGGATCTGCCTGCCGCCCGCAGTGCGCTGATCGAGCGGTACTACTCTATGCGGGATCGGGTGCCTGCCCGGATCGCTTTGGACGGAGCGCTGGAGGACGAGGAACTGCTGCTTGCCTGGCTGGAGGATAAGCGGGGCAAAAAAGTCAGTCTGATCCACCCGCAAAAAGGGGAGCACTTGTCCATTGTGCAGTTGTGTATCAAGAACGCCAACGAGCATCTGGCGCAGAACGCCGGGCGCTTAGGGCGAGAGTTCGCCGCCCTGGAGGAGTTGGCGCAGCTGCTGGGATTGCCCCAGGCACCGGAATATATTGAGTCCTATGATATTTCTCACACCTTTGGTGCGGATAATGTGGCGGGCATGGTGGTGTTCCACAACGGCCGCCCCATGAAGAAAGCGTACAAAAAATTTGCCATTAAGGGATTTGACGGTCAAAACGATGTAGGTTCTATGCAGGAGGTGCTGCAGCGGCGCTTTACCCATTACCGGGAGGATCCGGAGGACAGCACCTTTAAGATCCTACCGGATTTGATTTTGCTGGACGGCGGCGACGCGCAGGTGCATGCGGTGTTGCCGGTGCTGGCCGGTATGCACATTGATGTGCCGGTGTTCGGTATGGTCAAGGACAGCAAGCACCGCACCCGGGCCATTTCCACAGGCGGTGGTGAAATTCAAATCAACGCCAACCGACAATCCTTCACCTTGGTGTCTTCCATACAGGAGGAGGTGCACCGCTTTGCGGTCAGCTACCACCACCAAAAGCACAAAAAATCTGCGTTCAATTCCACTTTATTGCAGATTGAGGGTATCGGCCCCGCCAAGGCCAAGGCTTTGCTGAAGGCGCTGAAAACCGTGACCGCCGTGCGGGAGGCTACTCAGGAGCAGCTGGCTGCCGTGCCCGGTATTTCCCGGGCAAACGCTAAGGCCGTTTACGCCTATTACCACAATGAGACGGCGGCGGAATAAGCACCGGCATTTATTACAAATCGTAAAAATCCCGCCGGGCGACTTGACGAACGGTGCGGATGACTGTATAATGATAGTCGTATAAAATTAAGGAATGTTGCACAATGATGCGAGTAATTACCGGTTCCGCACGGGGCAGACGGTTAGAGACCCTGCCCGGTGAAGATGTGACCAGACCTACAACAGAATCCGTCAAAGAGGCGTTGTTCTCTATGATCCAATTTGATATTGAGGGGCGCCGTGTGCTGGATCTGTTTGCCGGTTCCGGCCAACTGGGGATTGAGGCGTTGTCTCGCGGCGCCCGCAGTTGTACTTTTGTGGAGAACAACCGTGCTGCCAAGCAGGTGGTGGAGCGGAATTTGGCCCACTGCCGGCTGGAGGAGCAGGCGAATGTGGTTTTTTCCGACGCTGTGTCGTTCTTAAACCGCAGCGGGACCTATGATTTGGTGCTGCTGGACCCACCTTACGGCAAGGGCATTTTGCAGCGGGTGCTGCCCGCACTGGTGCCTCGGCTGTCTGATGACGCCATGGTGGTGTGCGAGTCCGGGCGGGATGAGGAACTGCCGGCCCAGGTAGGCCCTTTCGTACTGGATCGGGAGCGTCGCCACGGCAAAACCAAGATCGCCCTGTATCTTCGCGGAAAGGATTTGGCAGAATGAAAACAGCCATTTGCCCGGGCAGCTTTGACCCGGTGACCTTGGGGCATTTAGACATTATTGAACGCGCCGCCGGCCTGTTTGATCAGGTGACGGTACTGGTGATGCAAAACAGTGCCAAGCAGGACGGCCTCTTTACCGTAGAGGAGCGTTGCCGGCTGATTCGCCGCTGCCTGCACGCAGAGAACATTCAAATTGATACTTATGACGGCCTGCTGGTGGATTATGCCAAGCAAACCGGTGCGGCCGCTGTGGTAAAAGGGCTGCGCGCTCTGTCTGATTTTGAGTACGAATTTCAGCAGGCGCTTACCAACAAAAGCCTGTGTCCGCAACTGGAAACGGTGTTCCTCACCGCCAAGGGGGAGAATATGTTTTTATCCTCCAGTATGGTGAAGGAAGTGTGCCGTCTGGACGGGGATATTTCCGCCTTTGTGCCCAAAGAAATTTTAGATGACATTATTGCAAGATGTAAAGGAGAGCGTTAGATATGACCAATACGGATATTTTGCTGGAAGACCTGGAGGATGTGCTGGACGATGCCACCTCTATGCCCATGACCAAAAAATCTTTGGTAGATGTGGACAAGATCAAGACCATTATTGAGGATATTCGACTGAATACTCCCCAGGAGACCAAGCAGGCTAAGGCCATTGTGGACTCCAGAAACAATATTTTGGACGAGGCCAAGAAAGAGGCAGCCAAGATCATCAGCGAGGCACAGGCCCAGGCACGGGAACTGGTGGCTCGCGATCAGATCACCCAGAACGCCCAGAAAGAGGCGACGGAGATCATTGCCAAGGCCCACAGCGAGGGCGAGGCTTATGTAAAGCAGGCGCAGAACCAGGCTTCCGAGTTGCTGGGCAAAGCCACTACCCAGGCCAATGAGATGGTGACCACGGCACAGAACAAGAGCCGTGAGATGCTTACCGCCGTAAACAATTATGCAGACGACACTCTGCTGGAGATCGACGACTCTCTGTACAAAGCCCTGAGCGATGTGCGCCGTATTCGTCAGAACATTATGAACAGTCAGCACAGAAATACCTCTGCAAACGACAATCCGTAAGAAACGGCAGCGGAGCACTCCCATATATGCGGGTGCTCCGTCTTTTTTTATTCATAAGTAAAGGAGTGCTTCTTTTGACCGCCATGACCACGATTTTATGGCTGACGGCCGTTGTTATTTTGGGCTGCGTTTTGTTTCAGCGCCTATCCGGCAAGGTGGGCGTTCCGGCGCTGCTCTTTTTTATTTTATTGGGTATGTTCTTTGGCACGGACGGCGTGGTGAAGATCCCCTTTGACAATTTTGAGTTGGCACAAAATGTGTGCTCCGTGGCACTGCTGTTTATTATGTTTTACGGCGGCTTTGGTACCAATGTGCGCTCGGCGCGACCGGTGGCCGCGCAGGCGGTGCTGCTGTCCTCTGTGGGTACGGTGCTTACTGCCGGACTGGTAGGCGTGTTTTGCCACTTTGTGTTGGGGGTTGCCCTGTGGGAGAGTTTTCTGATCGGTGCGGTCATCAGCTCGACCGACGCGGCGTCCGTATTTTCCGTGCTGCGCAGTCGGCACTTGAATTTGAAATATCATACCGCCTCGCTGTTAGAGGTGGAGAGCGGCAGTAACGATCCGTTTTCGTATATGCTCACCACCATTGTGCTGTCTGTGATGCACGGCGGCAGCAGCGGCGGTCAATTCGCGGCCATGCTGGCGGCGCAGATTGGCTATGGTGTGCTGTTTGGCGTGGTGTTGGCACTGGTTGCTCGATGGGTGCTGGGTCGCTTTCGCTTCTCTGCCGGGTTTGACGCGGTGTTTGCCGTGGCAGTGGCGCTGCTGTCCTATGTGCTGCCGGAAATGCTGGGCGGTAACGGCTATCTCAGCGTATATTTGACCGGTATGATTCTGGGCAACAGCCGGATCCCCAACAAGTCCGGGTTGGTGCACTTTTTTGACGCTGCCACGGCGCTGATGCAAATGGTACTGTTTTTCCTGCTGGGGCTGCTGGCATTTCCGTCCCAGCTGCCGCGCATTGCGCCCCGGGCGCTGCTGATTGCCTTGTTTCTGACCTTTGTGGCCCGCCCGGCAGTGGTGGCGCTGCTGCTTACGCCGTTTCGCGCGCCTCTTCGCCAGCAGCTGCTGGTGAGTTGGTCCGGTTTGCGTGGCGCGGCGTCCATAGTATTTGCCATTATGGCAACCATGCACCCGGCGGTGATGCAAAACGACGTGTTTCATATTGTGTTCTTTATCGTGTTGTTCTCCGTGCTGCTTCAGGGCACCTGCTTGCCTCGGGTGGCGGCAAAGCTGGGCATGACCGACGACGGCGCCGATGTAATGAAAACCTTTACCGACTATGTGGATGAGGTGCCGGTGCAGTTTATCCGCTTTTCTCTGCCGGAGGGGCACCCTTGGGCAGGGCAAGCTGTGCGTCAGGTGGTGCTGCCGCCGGAGTCCATTTTAGTATTGGTTCTTCGCGGAGATCGGCGGATCGTGCCGGACGGCAGCGTGCAGCTGCAGGCAGGAGATACTTTGATCCTGAGCGGCACGGCTGCGGG
>CAVHPP010000008.1:0-72665 GCA_963638105.1 Agathobacter rectalis | reverse complement strand
GGCTGCGGGAGCGGTAGAGGGCGTGCATTTGTATGAAAAAACGCTGGATGCGGACAGCAGCTGGCTGGATCAGCCCTTGTGCCGAATTCCCACCGGCGATCGACTGGTAATCCTGGTGCGCCGGGGTGCGCAGATTTTAATCCCGGACGGCGACACGGTGCTGCGTTTGGGAGATCGGTTGGTGATTAACGACCCACAATCTAAATCATAAGCAGAAAAAGGAAGACGGTACAGTCGTGTGACTGTACCGTCTTTTTATGTTTTCTCAGATTTATTCACCGTCTGTGCGCTTGTGCTCGCGATCCACGATATAGGCGTGTACCTTGTCAGCCAAGTCGCCGTATAGCTTGAACTTGCGCACAAAGACGATCAGCGCCAGCAGCACCAGAATGGGCGGCACGCCAAAGGCGATAAAGCCGATGGCCGTCTTGGTGGCGTCGTTGATGTGCGCAGTGACAATCTGCTGGTTGTAGTGCATCAGACCCAGACCGCCAAACAAAATGATGGTCTGAATGGTGTAGGCCATCTTCTGCAAAAAGCCCTTCATAGAGAAGGTGATGCTCTCGTTGCGCTCGCCGTTCTTGTATTCGCCGTAGTCCACAATATCTGCCAGGAAGATGGTCTGCGCCACAAACATAGAGCTGATCCCCACGGAGGAGATAATGTAACTGATGTCCAGCGCAATGGTAATCTTCAGTATCGGGCCGAAGATATACATCAGTATGTAGCCAAAGATGGTCATACACAGAGAGATGATGTAGATGGTGCGCTTGGTAAATTTCTTAGACAACAGCGGAATGACCAACAGACCCACGGCAGAGCCGACGGCGCCGATGGTGGAGAACATGGACTGCGCCGTGGGCTTTTCCAACACATCGGTAAAGTAGTACACGGCGGTGCCGCTGGTCAGATACCAGCCGGCGTTGGAGAGCATGGCAAAGATCATAAAGATCACCAGTTGATCGTTATGCGCTACCACTTGGAACATTTTCTTAAAACTGAATTTTTCCTTATTTGCCTTGTAGATTACATGCCGCTCTTTGGTGCTCAGCACGCAGATCAGGGAGAAGCATACCAGCGCCACGGCACAGATCAGTGCCCAACGAGAGAAGCCGGAGGCGCTGTACCCCTTGTCGGTGGTGACGCCGTCGGACAGCTTGGGCAGGATCAGCGGGGTCAGAATGGTAATCAGCCCCTGTCCGATACCGCTAAAGGTGCGGGCTACGGTGGCTACCAGGTTCCGATCCTTGGGGTCAGAAGTGAAGGAAGGCACCATGGACCAGTAGGGAATATCTGCCATGGTGTTGGTCATGCCCCACAGAATGTACATAAAGGCAATATACACATAGAGCCGGGTGCCGCTCATACCGAAGCTGGTGAACAGTAGGGTCAGCACAACGGCATTGGACAGCGCGCCGATGATGATCCAAGGGCGGTATTTGCCCATTTTGGTTTTGGTGTTGTCCACAATGGTGCCCATCATCGGGTCGTTAATGCCGTCCCAAATGCGCGCCAGCGGGGTGAGCAGCAGCAAAAAGCCCTCTTTCAGTCCCAGTACGCTTGACAGGTAGTAGGACAGGTACGAGTAGAACATACCGTAGCTTAGGTCCAGTCCCACTGCACCGATGCCGTAACCCAGCTTTTCACGCCAGGTGGTTTTGTATTCATCCATAAGCAGTCTCCTGTTTTGACTCAAAGTTCCCTTTGAGCATTATTTTTTACAATTATAGCATATATAGTGCACCCGGCGCAACAAATTTTGAAAAATGCACCAAACCTTGTGGAAAAAGTGGAGTAGTTACAAAAAAGTTACAAATCATTTAAGGGTTGACATATCCTTGGCTGCCCATTATAATAAGTACAAGTGGTGAGAGTTCCACTGAATTCCATCGTTTTTCATCATTGTCCCTAACTAAACCTGAGATTTGGTCGGGATTTCCCATAAATGCATTCTGTTTATCTTAGCTGAAAGGAGGCGCCGCTTGTGAATTTGGGTATCTTTGTGGGTACATATATGGACCAGAAGCTGGACAGCAAAGGGCGCCTTTCTGTTCCGGCCAAGTGGCGGGAACGCCTGGGAACGGAATTTTTTATGGTTTGTATGAACCTGCGGGGCAGCACCTGTATCAAATTGTATCCCCAGGATGAGTTTATGCACTGCGTGGAGGCGCTGGACGACGGCACCGCTAATGAAGTGTATGAGAAAAACAAAATTTTCTTCTCCAATGCGGAGGAGTGCACGCTGGACGCACAGGGCCGCTTTACGCTGAATGCCCGGCTGAAAGACTATGCCGGTATGGAAAACGGCTCTACCGTAATTATGCAGGGTCACAAGCGCACCATTGAGATCTGGACCAATGAGGGCTTCAACACCATGTTCAACGGCCTGCGTACGGATACCAACTTCCTGGATCTGATGGACGCCGGTAAAAAAGAAAAGCCGGCTTCGGAAGCGCAGACGGCAGGTGTATAAGATGGAATTTGTGCACAAGAGTGTGCTGTTTGCAGAGACGGTGGCAGCCATGCAGGCCGCTCCGGGCAAATGGTTGGTAGACGGTACGGCAGGGGGCGGCGGTCACGCCCGTGCCATAGCAGAGAGCGGCTGCCGCTTGCTGGCAGTGGATCAGGACCCGGACGCCATTGCGGTGCTGCACCGACGGCTGGACGATCTGCCGAATGTGACCATCGTACACGACAATTTTGCGAATATTAAAAACATATTGACCGACAGGGGTCTGCGCGGCATAGACGGTATGCTGCTGGATCTGGGGGTCAGCTCCTTTCAGCTGGATACGGCGGAGCGGGGCTTCTCCTTCCATCAAGACGCGCCGCTGGATATGCGTATGAGCAAGACCGGCCGCAGTGCCGCAGATGTGGTCAATACTTATGACGAGGCTACGCTGGCGGATATTCTCTACCGCTATGGGGAGGAGAAATTCAGCCGCCGCATTGCCGCCAATATTGTAAAAGCCCGGCAGGAAAGGCCCATTGAGACTACATTCCAGCTGGTGGATATTATTAAAGCCAGTATGCCCCAGCGAGCCATGCGCGACGGCCACCCGGCTCGACGTTCCTTTCAGGCTATTCGCATTGAGGTTAACGGTGAACTGGATGTGTTGCAGCAGGCGCTGCACGACGCCTTTGATTGCCTGAACCCCGGTGGTCGGCTGGTGATCATCACCTTTCATTCCTTAGAGGATCGAATGGTGAAAACCGCTTTTGCCCAGTGGAGCAAGGGCTGCACCTGCCCCAAGGAATTCCCGGTGTGCGTGTGCGGTAATAAGCCCAAGGGCAAGGCGCTGAAGTCCGTTGCCCCCTCGGCGGCGGAGCTGGAGGAAAACCCCCGCGCCCGTTCCGCGCGGTTGCGGGTGTTTGAAAAATACTAAAGAAGATTGTAAAAATAAAAGATGTGGAAAGGTCGGTGAGCCGAAATGACAAACAGCAGCGATTTTAGACGGTATGCGTACTCTGCGGACGCTTCCTATGCGCTGGAGGCGTTTAACGCCCACAGAACTGCGGCGGCACCTGCCTATCAGCCGCCGCGGCGGCAAAGAAAGCGGGAACTGCGGGTGCACGAGAACACCCGCCTGAAAAGCGAGCAGCAGCTGCGCGCCGAAGGGCGTATGGCTGCCAAGCAGGCGGCAATCCTGGTGGTCAGCGTGCTGGTGACCCTGGGTATGTTGGGCGGCGTGCTCTTTACCTTTGCACAGAAGAATAAACTCAATCATGAAGTGGCAAGCATCAATCGCCAGATCAGCGAAGCGCAGAGCGAGAGCACACGGCTGAACAGTCAGCTGGACGCCTTGGTCTCTGTGGAGATGATTGACCAATACGCCGTAGAAAAACTGGGTATGAGCAAAATGCAATCCGGTCAAATGCGCTATGTGGATGTGGACGCCTATATGCAGGCTCGCGCCAAGGCGCAAAAGACCCAGCCGTCCCCCGGCGCCTATGCCCATGTGGTGCGGGAATAAGGAAAGAAGCATAAACGTATGATTGAGAGTTGGCAGCATTGGCTTCAACTCTCATAAGTATTTTATTCGGCCTGTCGAATGGGCATAAATCTGCGCTTATTGTGCAGAAAGGAGCATAAAACTGTGGCCATTTTCGGAAGAAAAGTGATGAACAATCGCATTACGATCCTGGGGATCGTTGTGCTGTTTTTGCTTTCTCTCGATGTGGCCCGTATTTTTTATCTGCAAGTGCTAAAGGGTGACGAATACGCCGCCAAGGCGGAGAGCCAGCAGCTGTCCGATACGGAGATACCGGCCATGCGCGGTACCATTTATGACAGCGACGGTAATATTTTAGCCCAGTCCGCTACGGTATGGACCGTATATCTGGATCCGCTGAACATTAAGGAAAAGCAGCGTCCGGTACTGATCGCGGAGTTGACCAAGCTCTTTAACTTGGACGAAGAAGAAGCCAAGGCGTTGGAAGAAAAAACCCGACAAAAAAATCATTATGTGATTGTGCGGGAGCAGGTGGAGAATAATATTAAAAAGCAGCTGGCGGATTTTATTGACAAGCAGGCCATGGCCAACTGCATTGGGATGGAGCAGTCCACCAAGCGATATTATCCGTACGGCTCGCTGGCCTCCAGTGTGATCGGCTTTACCGGCGCAGACGATCAGGGCTTGTCCGGTCTGGAGCAGAACTACAATGATCTGCTTACCGGTACGCCGGGGCGGCTGATTACGGCGAAGGACGCCAAGTCCAATAGTATTTCCGACGATTATTCCACCTCTATTGCTGCGCAGGACGGCGACTCCCTGGTATTGACCATTAACCAGACCATTCAGTATTACCTGGAAAAGGGACTGCGGGAGACCATGGAGCAGTACCGGAGCAAGGGCGCCTACGGTGTGGTGATGGACTGCAACACCGGCGCGGTGCTGGCCATGAGCTCTATGCCGGATTACGACTGCAACGAGCCGTACAAACTCACTTACGATAAGAACAAAAAAGCCATTAAGAAAATTAAGGATAAGACCAAAAAGAGTGAGGCAGAGAGCGCTGCCGTACAAAATCAGTGGCGCAATTTTACCGTGTCTGACACCTATGTGCCCGGCTCCGTGTTCAAAACCTTTATTGCCAGCGCTGCGCTGGAGGAAAAGGTGGTTAATTTGAACACCAGCTACACCTGTACCGGCTCCATTCAGGTGGAAGATTACAAAATGAACTGCCACTACCACGCCGGTCACGGTACACAGAATCTGACCCAAGGACTGGAGAACTCCTGTAATCCGTTCTTTATCACCATCGGCCAGCGGCTGGGCGTGCACAATTATTTCAAGTATTTCCAGGGCTTCGGCTTTACGGATATTACCGGCATCGACCTGCCCGGCGAGGCCAGTCCCCAGTATTATAAAGAGAAGCAGTACGGCATTGTGGAATTGTCCTCCGCTTCCTTTGGCCAGACCAACAGCCTGACCCCCATTCAGGTATGCACCGGGCTGTGCGCCATTGCCAACGGCGGCACACTGCTGAAGCCTTATGTGGTATCTGAAGTGCGGGACGCAGACGGTAAAGTGGTACAAAAGAACAGCCGTACCGCCGTGCGCCAGGTGATCAGCGAAGACACCTCTAAAAAGGTCTGCAAGATGATGAAAGCCGTCGTGGATGAGGGCACCGGCAAGAATGGCTATGTAGCCGGTTACCGTGTAGGCGGTAAAACCGGTACTTCCACCAAGCTGGGCGAGTCCGCCGCAGGGGAGAAGGACAAATATATTGTCTCCTTTGCTGCTATCGCCCCCTCCGATGACCCGCAAATTGCTATGCTGATTATTGTAGATGAGCCGAATGAGGACCTGGGCGGCGGCGCACTGTGCGCGCCCATTGCCTCTCAAGTGGTGGAACAGGCCATGACGGAACTGGGCGTAGAGCCGGTTTATACCGACAGCGAACTGTCTGCATTGTCTACCGCCGTACCGTCCGTTACCGGCAAAACGGTAGAGAAAGCCAAGTCTACTCTGTCCGAGCAGAAGTACAAGTACAAGGTGGTGGGCAGCGGCAAAACCGTGGTGGCACAAAGTCCCTCCGGCAATGATGTGATTCCCGCCGGCGGCACGGTGTGGCTGTACACGGAGAGCGGTAAGGAAAAGAAGGTAAAGGTACCTAACTTTACAGGCTGCTCCGTCAGTGAGGCCAAGGCATTGGCGCAGGCCCACAACCTGAATATAGAGATCACCGGCAACGATTTGTCCTCCGGCAATGTAAAAGCCTATCGCCAAAGCGAGAAGCAAGGCGCTAAGGTTGCCCAAGGGAAAGTGGTCGTTGTATCGTTCAAAAATACAGAGTCCGTTTTAGACTGACAGAAGGGAAGATTGCAATGAAAGTATCCGAATTGCTGCGGGGGATCCCCTGCACCGGCACTTATAACGATGTGGAGGTGCTGGATGTGACCCAGGACTCTCGGCTGGTGGAGCCGGGGTATCTGTTTGTGTGCATTAAAGGCGCCAGCTTTGACGGCCACGCTGTGGCGGCAGAAATGCTGGAAAAGGGCGCCGTTGCCGTGGTTTGTGACCATGACATGGGGCTGCCCAGCCAGGTGATTACCCCCAATACCCGGGACGCCTATGCAACCATTTGTGCCAATTATTACGGCAACCCGGCTGAGAAGTTGCAGCTGATCGGCCTTACCGGCACCAACGGCAAGACCACTACCACATTCCTCATTAAGCAGATTTTGGAGAATGCCGGCAAAAAGGTGGGTCTCATTGGCACGGTGCAGAATATGGTGGGCAGCGAGGTCTATCCGGCCAAGTACACCACACCGGAGGCACACGAGCTGCAAAAGCTGTTTTCTTTGATGGTACAGGCCGGTTGTCAGTATTGTGTGATGGAGGTGTCCTCCCAAGCGCTGGCACAGGGTCGTGTAAAGGGACTTCACTTTGCGCTTGCCGCCTTTAGCAATCTGACCCAGGATCATTTGGACTATCATAAGACTTGGGAAAATTACTTTAATTCCAAGCGTATTTTGTTTGAAAATTGTGATAAAGCCGTCACAAATGCAGACGATCAAAACGGCTTGAAGATCGTGGAGGGTCTGCCCTGTCAGGTGACCACTTATGCGGTGGATACCAACAGCGCCGACTATGTGGCAAAGAACCTGAACTTTAAGCCCAGCGGTGTGGAATATGAGCTGGTGGCGCCGGAAAATATCGGTCGCTGTCACTGCCCCATTCCCGGTCGGTTTTCCGTTTATAATTCCCTGTGCGCCGCCACTTGCGCACTGGAACTGGGCGTGCCATTTGGCGATGTGCTCACCTCTATCAGCAAGTCAAAAGGGGTAAAGGGTCGCATTGAAGTGGTGCCTACCGACACGGACTTTACGGTGATCATCGACTACGCTCACTCACCGGACGGACTGGAGAATATCATTTCTTCTCTGCGGGAGATCGCAACCGGTCGCATTATGACCCTGTTTGGCTGTGGCGGTGATCGGGATAAGACCAAGCGGCCCAAGATGGGACGGATTGCGGCAGAGTTGTCTGATTTTTGTGTGGTTACTTCGGATAATCCTCGTAGCGAGAATCCCCACGCCATTATTGAAGATATTTTAGTGGGTATGCAAGGCATCTCCACGCCCTATGTGGTTGTAGAAAACCGCAAGGAGGCCATTGCCTGGGCACTGCATCACGCGGAGCCGGGAGACATTGTGCTGTTGGCGGGCAAAGGCCATGAAACCTACCAAATTCTGCCTACGGGCACCATTCATTTTGACGAAAGAGAAGTCGTGGCAGAGATCCTCGGCGCCGAGAAAGAATGAAAGCATTTACTTTACAGGAAGCGGCGGCGGCCTTAGGCTTGCCCCAAATGCAAGCCCAGGCCACACTGGCCGATGTTTGCACGGATACAAGAAAAATACAGCCCGGCAGCCTGTTTGTCTGCCTGCGGGGGGAACGGTTTGACGGCCATTCCTTTGCATCTCAGGCGGCAAAATTAGGTGCGGCGGCGCTCCTGGTGGATCACCCGGTAGACGCGGATGTGCCCCAGCTGGTGGTAACAGATACCGGCAAGGCGCTGCTTCAGTTGGCCGGTTGGTATCGGCGGCGGTTCCGGATGCCGGTGGTGGGTCTGACCGGCTCCGTGGGCAAAACCACCACCAAGGAGTTTATCGCTCTGGTGTTGGGTGCCAAGTATAATACCTTAAAGACACAGGGCAACCTGAACAACGAGATTGGCGTGCCTCAAATGCTGTTCCGCTTGGAGGACAGCCACACGGCGGCGGTCATTGAAATGGGCATGAACCATTTTGGCGAGATCAGCCGTCTGACCCGAGCGGTGGCGCCCACTGTGGGACTGATCACCAACATTGGCGTGTCCCACATTGAGAACCTGGGTTCCCGGGCGGGAATTTTGCAGGCAAAACTGGAAATACTGGAGGGGATGGCACCTGATGCGCCCCTGATTGTGAATATTGATAATGATATGCTGCGCACGGTCAAGCTGGGGGACCGTCCGCTTTTGACCTTTGCCATTGACGATCAAAGCGCAGATTTTACTGCCACGGATATTGCAGAACAGGGGAGCACCACCACTTTTACGGTGCACCACAGCACCTTTACCCGGCCGGTAACCATTCCCACTGTGGGTATACATAATGTTTATAACGCCCTGGCGGCTATGGCTGTGGGCTATGTGACCGGGGTGGACTCTGCTGCTGCTGCGTCAGCCCTGGCAAACTATGTGCCTGCCGGTATGCGCCAAAATTTGGTGCAGGTGGGTGGCGTGCAGGTGATTGAGGACTGCTATAATGCCAGCCCGGACTCCATGCGCGCGGCATTGCAAACCTTGGGCAAGCTGCCGGTGCATCGCCGCTATGCGGTGTTGGGAGCCATGCTGGAGTTGGGAGATTACGCCAAGGAGGCACACACCCAAGTGGGCAAGATGGCGGCAGAGAATGGCATAGACGGCGTGCTGGCCTATGGGGCAGACGCTGCCTATATTGTAGAAGCGGCCAAGCAGGCGGGGCTGGAAAACGCCCGACTGTTTGACACAAAAGAGGCGCTGGCGCAGTCGCTGGCGCAGCAGGTACAACCCGGTGACGGTGTGCTCTTTAAGGGCAGCCGTGGGATGCACCTGGAGGATGTAATGCACACGGTGTATGAAAGGTGGGAGAAGGCATAATGTCTATTGTATCTGTTCTGATCAGTTTGGTGGTGGCCTTTGCCGTCACTGCAGGGCTGGGGTTTGTGATCATTCCCTGGTTGCGCAAGCTGCACTTCGGTCAAACCATTTTGGACATTGGCCCCGTGTGGCATAAGAAAAAGCAGGGCACGCCCAATATGGGCGGGTTGATGTTTATTATCGGGATCATCGTGGCTTTTATCGTAGGTGCCTTGACCCTACACTTCTCCGGCGAGTCGCTGGAGAGCGCCTACTCCGAACTGCTCCCCGGGCGGGAGATCATTCTGCTGGTGGCGGGTCTGTGCCTGGCCCTCGGCAACGGGATTGTAGGCTTTACCGACGATTTTATCAAAATCAAGCTGAAGCGCAACAAGGGCCTGTCTGCTAAGCAGAAGTCCTTGGGTCAGCTGATTGTGGCAGTGGGATATGTGGCCACCCTGTGGTTCTCCCACAACACGGTGTGGTACTTGCCTTTTGCCGGTTCCGTGAACTTTGAGCGCAATTTTGGCACCGGACTGCTGTTTTGGGTGCTGTCCATCTTTATCATTTACGGCACGGTAAATTCCGTGAATTTAACCGACGGCATCGACGGCCTTTGTTCCTCGGTGACCGCCACCGTAGCCATTGCCTTTATCTATTTTGGTATGTACTGCGGCTACACGGGTATGTCCATTTTGGCGGCCGCTATTTTGGGCGGCGTGTTGGGCTTCCTGTGCTGGAACTGGAACCCGGCTAAGACCTTTATGGGCGACACAGGCAGCCTGTTCCTGGGTGGCCTGGTTGCGGCTTTAGGCTACTGTATCAAGTGCCCGATTTTGCTGCTGCTTTTCGGTATCGTTTATGTGTGCGAGACCATGAGTGATATTATCCAGATCGGTTACTTTAAGATCACCCACGGCAAGCGTATTTTCAAAATGGCGCCCATTCACCATCACTTTGAGATGTGCGGCTGGAAAGAAAAGAAGATCTGCGTTGTGTTTTCATTGGTAAACGCCGCCGGATGTATTCTCGCATTGGTGCTGCTGATTAAGGGCACCTATGGTAAATAAAATTTAAAGAAAGAACAGAAAGGAGCATTCTGTGGCTTACCACGCAGATAACGCATTGCCTTCCCACAGCGAAGGGGAACGGGTGCTGCCAATGCAAAAAGGCGGCAAAAAGCGGTTGAAAAAAAGTGATATTTGGGTCACCGGCTCCTTTGATGTGCCGTTTTTGGCGCTGTCTTTGCTGCTGCTCACCATTGGGCTGGTGATGCTTTTTTCCGCCTCCTATGCCTATGCTTTTTATAATGATAAAGGCAACAGCTATGCTTATATCAGCCGCCAGCTGATTTTTGCCGTCCTGGGCCTGGTGGCGATGTTTATTCTATCCAAACTGAATTATAAGGTGATCCAGGCGGCTACCGTGCCGCTGCTGCTGGTTACATTGGCGCTGCTTTGTTTGGTGCTGGTGTACCACACAAATCTGCGAGGCTTTCGCCGTTGGATCCCTATCGGTCCCTTTACCTTTCAGCCGTCAGATTTAGCCAAGTTTACCGTGTCTGTGGTGATGGCCAATTATATTACCAAGTATTATCACCAAATGCGCAAGTTTAAGTACGGCTTTGTGTATCCCATTTTAATCATAGCGGTGTTTTGCGGACTGATCTATTTAGAGCACCACATGTCCTGTACCATTTTGGTTTTTCTCATCGGTGCGTCGCTGATGTGGGCCGGGGGCAGTAACTGGAAGTTGTTTGCCATCGGCGTTGGTATCGTGGCAGCTGTGGCAGTGCTGGTGGTGGTCAATCCGGAACTGCTGGAGAACTACGCCGGCGAGCGCATACGCGCCTGGCTGGATAAAAGCTACTCGCCGGATGATCTGCGCTGGCAGACTAATAATTCCCTTTACGCCATCGGTTCCGGCGGCCTGTTCGGCACCGGACTGGGCAATTCCAAGCAGAAGTACCTGTATGTGTCCGAGCCGCAAAACGACTTTATCTTTTCTATTGTATGTGAGGAATTGGGCTTTGTAGGCGCTGCATTCATTATCCTGCTGTTTGGGCTTTTGGTGTGGCGCGGTATTGATATTGCCAAAAAGTGCCCCAATCGGTTCGGCTCCCTACTGGTGCTGGGCATTATGGCTCAGATCGGGTTTCAGGTGGTGCTGAACATTATGGTGGTCACAGATACCATTCCCAACACAGGTATTGCTCTGCCGTTCTTCAGTTACGGCGGCACAGCGCTGATCCTGTTGCTGGGCGAGATCGGCGTGGTGCTCTCCGTATCACGCAAAAACAATCAAAGAGTGGAGGTAAGCGAATGAAGCTCCTGTTTGCCACCGGCGGTACAGCCGGTCATATTAACCCGGCTTTGGCTGTGGCTTCCTATTTAAGAGAAAAATATCCTGAGGCAGAATTTTTGTTTGTAGGCACGGCGGATCATATGGAAAGTCGTTTGGTGCCTGCTGCCGGGTTTGATTTTAAAACCATTCAGATCAGCGGCTTTCGCCGTTCCTTTTCACCGGCAGCCATTGCCCACAATGTGCGCACGGTGGCCTGGCTGATGAAAAGCGAAAAGAAATGTAAACAGATTCTCACCGACTTTCAGCCGGATGTGGTGGTGGGCTTTGGCGGTTATGTCAGCGGTCCGGTGCTGCAACAGGCGGTGAAGCTGGGCATTCCCACTTGTATTCACGAGCAAAACGCCTACCCGGGCATTACCAATAAAACCCTGGCCAAAACAGTGGATCGAGTTATGCTGACGGTAGAGGACGCTGCCAAGCACTTAATGCCGAAGAATCCGCCGGTGGTTACCGGCCTGCCGGTGCGCGGTCAACTGCTGTGTGCCGATCGGGCGGCTGCCCGGGCAGGACTGGGCATACCGGACGGTCAAATGTTGGTGCTGTCCTTTGGCGGCTCTCTGGGTGCTAAGCCCCTAAATGAGGCCATGCTGCCCATTCTTCTGCGCCATGCAGAGGACGGCAGCTGTTACCATATTCATTCCGTGGGCACCAACGGCGGCGAATATTTAGAGAAGTTTGCGCAGGCGGGCTTTACCGATGGCCGCAAGGGCACCGTGGAAGTGCGCCAGTATATTGACAATATGGATGTATGTATGGCGGCGGCGGATCTGGTAATCGGCCGTGCCGGCGCCTCCTCTCTGTCTGAGATTGAGGCCATGGGCAAGGCATCCATTTTAATTCCCTCGCCCTATGTGGCAGAGAATCACCAGTTCCACAACGCGATGGCGCTGGTAAATCGTAATGCCGCCCGTATTTTGGAGGAGAAGGACTTGTCCGCAGATACCTTGTCTGCCATGATGGACGAGTTGCTTTCCGATAAAGAAAAGCTGTTTGAAATTGAGCGTAATGCCAAGGCTATGTCTGTGGCTGACGCTCGCAGCCGCATTGCCGATGTAATCCTGGACCTGGCAAAGGCAAAATAACCTGATACACCCAAAGTCCCCTCCTTGCATAGTATGGCAAGTACGAGGGTGATGGAATGGAACAGTATGTAATCGAGGGTCAGACCAAACTCCGGGGCGTGCTGCCGGTGCACGGCGCCAAAAACGCAGCGCTGCCTATTTTAGCCGGCACGCTGCTGGTACCCGGGGTGTGTGAAATACATAATTGCCCGGCGCTGTCTGATGTGGCGGCGGCCGCTGCCATTTTGCAGTCTCTGGGCTGCCGGGTGCAGCAGGAGCCGGGGGTAGTGACCGTTGACGCTACGATGATGAGCGGCACCTGTATTTCCGAAGAAATGATGCGTACCATGCGCTCCAGCATGCTGTTTTTACCGGCGATTCTCAGTCGGGCAGGCTGCGCCACCGTATGTTATCCCGGTGGATGCGATATTGGACTGCGACCCATTGATCTGCACCTGTCCGCTCTGCGGCTGCTGGGTGCTCGGGTCACGGAGGACGGCTGCTGTATGCACTGCACGGCGCCCGGTGGCCTGGTGGGTTGCCCCATACATTTGCCGTTCCCCAGCGTCGGTGCCACAGAGTGCGTGATGCTGGCGGCCTGTACCGCCAAGGGCGTGACTACCTTAATGAACGCAGCGCGGGAGCCGGAGATCGGTGATCTGGCAGACTTCTTAAATGCAGTGGGTGGCAAGGTGCTGGTAGATGGCAACGGCACGGTGATCGTTGAGGGTGTACCGTCGCTCCACGGCACGGCGCATACTGTGATCCCGGATCGGATCGTGGCGTCAACATATATGAGCGCTGCGGCCATTACCGGGGGTAAACTGTTGCTGCGGCAGGTGCGCACGGCGCATTTGGCACCGGTGCTGCCGGTGTTTCAGGAGATGGGATGTGACCTGCGCCTGGACGGCACAGATCTATTGATCACAGCGCCGGAGCGGCTGCGCGCCTTTAAGCGGCTGACCACCATGCCGTATCCGGGATTTCCCACAGACAGCCAGGCAGTGCTTGCCGCCGCAGCTGCCACTGCTCGGGGCACATCTGTGATCTGTGAGAATATATTTGAAAATCGATTTCGTTATACCTGCCAGTTGCAGCGCTTTGGCTGTGACATTGCTGTTAGCGGCAAAACGGAGGTCATTCGCGGTGTGCCTACGCTCCATGGGGCAAAGGCAGAGGCTACGGACTTGCGTGGCGGTGCCGCCTTGGTGGTTGCTGCATTGGCTGCTGCCGGTACTTCCACCATCAGCGAAATTCATCATATTACCCGCGGGTATGAGGACTTGCCGACCGTACTCACTGCGGTAGGGGCAAATATCAAGAGGACGAACCATGAAACAAAGGACACCAGAACCGCCTGAACAACGGCGCAGCGCTTACTTGGATAATGGGCTGGAGCCGCCGAAGCTGTATCGTCGGGAGCAGCAGCAAGCCGCTTCCCGACAGCAGCGCCAGGCGCCGCCGATGACCCGTCAGGAACGGCGCAAAAAACAGAATAAACGCCGCCGGTTAAAGCGCAGCGTGCGCCGGGCTTTGGCCGTGATCGGTTTGGTGCTGCTGGCGGTAGCGATCGTGGCGGTGCTGTGTCTGACCGTGTTCTTTAAGATTGAGAGCATTACCGTTACCGGCAGTAAGGTATATGACACGGAAAAGGTGCTCTCCGTTTGTACCATTGAAACCGGGGAGAACCTGTTTTTGGCAGATACGGACAAGGCAGCCCAGCAGTTGCAGCAGGCACTGCCGTATGTGTACAGCGCCAAGATTAAGCGCAAGCTGCCCGGCACCGTTCAGATTCAGGTGACAGACGCCGTACCGGCCTATGCAGTGAAGAATAAGGACAAGACCTATACCCTGATGGACGATCGGTTCAAGGTGCTGGAAGTGGTGCAGAAGAAGCCGGAAGAGAGTATTCTTATTCAAAAGGCCAATTTAAAAAGTGCCAAGGTTGGACAGACCGCCCAGTTTGCCAACAAGAATGTAGCAGCGTGCTTGACCCAGTTGGCACAGGCCATTCGTGATTATCAGTTCACAGAGGCAACGGCTATTTGCAGCGAGGGACTGAACAGCAACTCTATTGTATATGACGGTCGGATCGTCTTTAAGCTGGGCACCTGTGAGAAGCTGGAAAAGAAGATCCATCAGGGCTTAGCTGCCTGTGCACAGTTGGATCAGGATAACCCTTCTGTGAAAGGAACGCTTCGTTTAACAGGTGAAAAGCAATATTACTTTACAGAAGATTAGCTGTAAAGAAAATAAATGTACATATTTTAGACAAGTTTCGCACACTTGTGGAAACTGCACAAAGGCGAACCGGTTGAAAATCGGAAATATTGTCAAAAACTTTGAGAAATATTCAAAAAAAGTGTTGCAAAAGGATTACAATATTGTTACAATATGATTTGTAAAGTTGTCTGCTGACAAACTGATGGATTTACAAAATAAATGAAGGAGATACATAATCTATGGCTCGTTATGAAATTGATACGGATGACAACAAGGTTGTTCAGATTAAAGTAATCGGTGTTGGCGGCGGCGGCGGTAACGCCGTGAACCGCATGGTAAAATGTAATATTCAGGATGTGGAGTTCGTTGCAATCAACACGGATCGTCCGGCTCTGGCTAAGTCTGCCGCTTCTCATAAGATTGAGATCGGCGAAAAAGCCACCAAGGGTCGCGGCGCCGGCGCTAAGCCGGAGGTTGGCACTCGTGCCGCCGAGGAGAGCCGCGAGGCTATTACTGACGCTGTGACCGGCGCAGAGATGGTATTTATCACTGCCGGTATGGGCGGTGGTACCGGTACCGGCGCTGCTCCCGTTGTAGCGAAGATTGCCAAGGATATGGGTATTCTTACCGTTGGCGTTGTGACCACTCCCTTTGCTTTTGAGGGCAAGCGTCGCATGAATCAGGCAAAAGAGGGTATTGAGGATCTGGCTCAGTATGTGGACTCCCTGATGGTCATTCCCAATGAAAACCTGAAGTATGTGACCGATGAGAAGATCACGCTGCTCAACGCTTTTGAGATTGCCAATGATGTACTGCGCCAGGGCGTGCAGTCCATTTCTGACCTGGTAAATGCTACCGGTCTGGTAAACTCTGACTTTGCCGATGTAACCGAGATCATGAAGGACGCCGGTTATGCCCACATGGGTGTTGGCCGCGCTAAGGGCAAGGACAAGGCCGAGGTGGCTGCAAAGCAGGCCATCACTTCTCCGCTGCTGAACACCTCTATCGAGGGTGCCCGGGGCGTACTGCTGAACATTACCGCTTCTACGGATATCGGCCTGGAAGAGATTGATGCAGCTTCTACCATCGTGACCAATGCGGTTCACCCGGATTGTGAGATCATTTGGGGTGCCAACTTCGATGAGGAGCTGGAGGACGAGATGATTATCACCGTCATCGCCACCCGCTTTGGTGACGAAGGCCCCAATCATCAGATCAAGTCCACTACCGCTAACCTGGAGGTTGCACCGCCGGTAACCGAGCCTGTGGCGCCTACCACTGCTGCCCCCTCTGCGTTTACCAACAGCGACGATGACGCCTTTGACCAGATTGTGGATTTCTTTAAGAAGTAAGCAAGTTTGATACAAAAAGCGCTCCTGTTTTTCAGGGGCGCTTTGTATTTATACAGATCGTTCAAAAGTGGGCAGGATGTATATTTATCGTCTCTGTGGTATAGAAATGTGGAAAATAATGAGAAAGCAAGTGAAAGCCTTTACATTTTGCACATTTTCCACCGAGTTTTTCGCAAATTTCGTCCACAAACCAATGGAGACTTCCACAGTTTGAACATAGATTTCCACATCGATTTTCACTTTGTGATTTTGTAAAGGCGCTGTGCCTTACAAAGAGAAAGGACCGATATGCAGAATTTGCATACCGGTCCTTTTGATATTTATGCACCGTTACCATTCACTTTTTGTATAAGAGCGAATGATGTTGGTAATGGGGTTGTCCCTTTTCCAGCCTTTGCCCTTACCGCCCTTGGCCTGGTCCTGGATCTTGCCTGCACGAATGGTGACAAAGTCCGCCTTGTCGATGAGTTTTTCCATTGGCGGAATATCGTCAAAGTCGTAGTCGCCGCTGACAGTGTCCAGCAGGGGGGTAGCCAGGGTGGTGTTGGCGTATTTCTTCACCGCTGTCATGGCCATAATGATCAGTCGATTGTCCTCCGGCAGGGTCAGGGTCTTGGCACCGCGAATGTCCAGTTCATACAGGTAGAACCAGGCTTTTTTGGCGGCAATGTTGCCCTCCGGGTGATGGCAGTGTGTGAATTCAAGGGCAATGTCCGCATCCTTAATGCGGGCGGTCTGCTTCAGTCCGGCCATATCCCACAGAAATGGCAGCTCTGCCATACTGTGAATAGTCAGGGTCTTGGTGCGCCGATCGGTGGCGAATTCCGCCTGCCGATCACCGGCGGTGCTGGCTGCCAGAAGGTACAGCTTGGTGCAGCCCTTGGGCAGCTCCAAAGTCTCGCCGCGCGCCACAAGCAGGTCGTTGCCGTCGCTGACCTGCGGCAGCTTAAATGTAATGCCCTTATAAGTGGGTACCTGCGGTAGCAACTCTGCCGGCAGCGAGAACCCGGCGCCTTGCAGAATGCAGTTGCGCATATCCTCGTCGGTCGTTAAGCCCTTGGTGTTCACCGGAAGCTCCATTTTTTTGAATTTCTCTCGGGGCAGCTTTTCTGCCTCAAAGGTGAGTAAAAAGGTTTTCACTTCAAAGGGCTTCAAATCAAAGGTCAGTTGACCGTTCTGGATCTCTATCGCGTGAATCGGTCGCTCGTCTGCGGTGCACAGGGTGGCACCGGCGATGGGCCGATAGACGGAGAAGGTCACAGCCTTTTGTGCTTGGCCTGCAGCTTCGCCGATGCGGACGATATAACCGCTGCCATCTTCGCTTTTCTTAAAGGCGCGGAGTAAGGCATTCTCCGTATTTAATGCAGCCGCGGAAAATGCGCTACCCAGCTTGCCGTCCTTGCGGGCGGAGGTTTGGAATGCTACCAGCGGTTTGCTAAAGGCTTCTGCCGCTGTTTGCGTACCGGTCTGCCAGCCGCCCTTGTGGCTGTAAATGCCAAAGCCGAAGCGGTTGCGCCCAAGGTCCATCAAATCCTGGCGCGCCTCTTTGATAAAAGCGCCGGCGGGCGTGTGCAGGCAGGTGAGCCGCAGGGTGTGATCGTCCGGCTTATCCCAGCCGTACTTACTGTCTGAAAAGACGGACACGCCAAAGTCGCCGTCGCTACCTGTCAGATCCGCCCACTTTTGGGCCGGCACTTCATACAGTTTTTCGTTATTATTTCCTCTGTGGATTACACCCAGTCCCAGGTCGTAGTCCGCGCCGTTTGCGGCGGCAACAAAGGGGAATTCAGCCTTGAGCATAGACCGGCGGCTGCGCCAATCCACAGCGTTCTCCACCCGAATACAGCTGCTGCCGGCATCCAGGCTGATCACCTGTTCCACTTTAGACACGCCCAGTTGACGGCTGACTTTAATCGCCGCCTTGGCGGGGCCGCTCTCAAGCAGCTCGAACTTCGGTGTGTTGGCATAGAGATAAGGCGCTTTGTCAATATCGGCCTTGCGCATTTCCCACGCCGGGTAGTTTAGTTCGCCGGTATCGTGGAGCACAGCCAACTTAATGGGCCTTTCCAAAATCTGGCGCCCCAGCTCTTTATCATACAAAAAGGCAATATCGCCGTTTTTGTTTAGCAGCAGACGGTACTTGCGGTTCTCCAGCATGTGCTCGCCGCAACGCAGGTCGGTCTTTACCGGGCAGGGGGCGTTTGCCGCCGTCACATCCAATACCAGGTAGCCCATAGGAGGCACGGTGGCCAGCACCGCCATGTGAAATGCCTTGCCTTCTTTGCGGATGACCTGGCTGGGCAGCTCATGACCGTCTCGATCCAACACACGCAGGTACTTGCCGTTGTGATTCAGTCGCACATGGGCTTCTACCGATTCTGTTCTGGCAAAGGGCAGGGGATTGTGCACGATCAGGGCGCAGTCCGTTACCCATTGGGTATCCAGTTGGTTGGCAATGGCACCCACTGCACCGGTGTATTCCCCTTGCAGCTGCACCAGCGAGGTGTGGTAGTCGTTCCACCCGGTGTTGTAAATGTCCATATTGGAGGTGCCGGGCAGATCGTCGTGGAACTGGTGCTGAATCAGTCGCTCCCAGGCCTTGGTCACCGTTTCCTGCGGGTAGGTATAGACCCCCAGCAGCTCCGCGGTGGAGAGGGTGCTCTCTGCCACATCGGCCAGCACCTCACATTGGCGGTTCAGTCGCTTGCCCATCGCCCGGGCAGTGTAACCGCCGGCACCGTGGCTGGTCATCAGCAGCTCGTTGTTCCACACGGGCAGACGGTCCTTGTCGCTGTCCGGCAGGGCATCAATGTCCTTGAAAATTTGGTCGGACTGCGCACTGATCACATCAAAGTCTTTTTGCTCATTTTCTGCCGCGCTGGCACACACGCTTTGCACGCTCTCCTCTGTGGGAGCGCCGCCAACGTCGCCGGTGCCGTACAGGTGCTGGGCATAGGGGAGACCGCCTTCAAAGGCGTTCTTTGCCACATCGTCAATGACGGACACTTCGCCGCGCAGGTCGCCGCTGAATTTGGAACGGTAAGACCGGGCGTTGGGGCACGCCAGCACACGGCTGCCGTCCACGCCTTGCCAATAACCCAGGGTAAAGGGCACGCCGTAGGCGCTGCCCCAACTGAGCTTTTGGGTCGTAAAGCCCAGCAGCCCGGCATACTTCATCACAGACGGCAGCGCCTGGCCGAAGCCAAAGCAGTCAGGCAGAAAAATGTCCTTAGACTGCACGCCGAACTTTTCCTGAAAATACCGATTGCCAAGGAGAATGTTGCGGAAAAGCGCCTCCGGAGAGGGAATATTTACATCGCCGTTCTCATAGCAGGCGCCGGCGGGATACCAGTTACCGTTCTTTACAAAATTCTGAATTTCCGCAAAGGCCAGGGGATAGTATTCTTCAATCAATTGATAGCGAAAGGCGCCCTCAAAATTAAAGCAGTAGCCGGGGTAGCGCTCAATCAGATCAAAGTTCTTACGCAGGGTATCCGGCAGGTATTCCTCAATGGTCTTGCACAGATCCCAGCGCCACACCGTGTCCAGGTGGGCGGTGGAGACTGCATATACTTTCTTCTTTTGCATACTTATTTCTCAATAATCTCGTAGGTGAATTCGTACTGCTCTTGCAGAGCCTTTACCTTGTCCTCATTGTCCTCAATAAAGGTAGGGGTGTACACGCTTTTGCCGTCCTTGGAGTAGTCGGCTACAATTTGATTCAAAGCCTGCCACGCCTCGTCCTCTTTCTCATAACCGTCGGCAAATTTGATCAAAAACTCTCTGTGTTTGGGAAGTCTGACTTTCATACTGTTCTCCTGTTCCGGGCATAGCCCATAAAATATTCTTTATTATAATATTAAAAACCTATTATTGCAAGAGCAGATCCGCTTTTTCTGCCAGCAGGGCGGCAGCGTGGGCAATGGCAGCCCGGGGCGGGGTGTCCTTATCTGTTAAGGTAATCACCTTGTCACCCACCAGGGTGCCGTCCCCATCACCGCTGATAACCACACAGCGCTTGCCCAGCTTTTTGGCCCGTTGCGCCACCCGATACGGCAGCTTGCCCATCAAGGTCTGCCGGTCCGTGCACCCTTCGCCGGTAATCACCAGGTCTGCCCCGGCAATGGCGCTGTCCAGATCGGCCAGTGCCGCCAGCAGATCAAAACCGCTTTGGGTGGTACCGCCCAGTACGCCGTACAGGCCGCCGCACAGTCCACCGGCTGCACCGGCACCGGGCAGGGCACGCACACCATTGGGCAACAGTGCCGCTAGGTGCGCCATACCGTTGTTCAGCAGTTGTACTTGCGCCGGAGTGGCGCCTTTTTGGGGACCGAACACCGCAGCGGCACCGTTTTCGCCTGTATAAGGATTGGTCACATCGCAGGCGTGTGTAAAGTGCAGTTCCTTTACAAGATCTTGAAAATCCGCCGGGATCTGCAACCGCTCGATCCGCTGAAGATCGCCGCCGGTCGGGTGGGGGACAGAAGTCCCGTTTCGGTCATAAAATGCCACGCCAAGGGCTGCCAACGCACCGGCACCGCCATCGCACATACCGCTGCCGCCAAGGCCGATGATAAATTGATGAAAACCCAGGTCTATGGCGCTTTTTAGCTGCATACCGGCGCCGTAGGAGGAGGCGGCCATAATGTCCTTTTTCGTCTGCAAAGCACAGGTTGCGGCGCACTCGATCAGTGCCGTATCGCCCCAGGTGTACAGGGGTGCTTGTATTGTATTGCCATATAGGTCAACGGCACTTGTGTAAAGGATATTGCCATTACATGCGTCAACGCAGCAGGTGCCAAATCCCTCGCCTCCGTCGGACAGGGGCAGGGTGGCTACCGTCACCCCCCGGTGGGTCAGCAGCGCCTGCGCCAAAATATCGCACACCTGGCGGGCGGTTAGGGAGCCTTTGTAGCTATCCGGTGCAATGAGAATGTGCATCTTTAATCAACCTCCTGAGTGCCGCTTGAAAGTCTTTGTCCTGTTCTGCCGTGCGCTTGGACGGTCCTTTCAGCCGGTAGCCACCTCGCCGGGCTTTCTTGGCTGCGTGGCGGGTGAGCAGCAGCGTGTCAATATTGCCGTCGGTGAGCCGCTTGCCGTTTTGGGTAATGGGATAGCCCCGCTTGGCCAGCACCATGGCTGCCAGTCCGTAATCTTGGGTCACCACTATGTCTCCCGGCTCCACTCGGCGGATTAGGGCAAAGTCTGCGCTGTCGCTGCCTTTATCCACCGTGACGACCCGGGTGTTTTTCTCTCTAAATTCGTGACTGGTGTCGCAAAAGAGTATGGCCTCCAGCCCATGTTCGGCTGCTGCTTGCAGAGTCAGATCCACCACCGGGCAGCCGTCAGCGTCAATTAAAATCTTCATAGTCCTATTGTACCACATTTGAATTTTGGTTGCAATTCTGTTATACTGGCGTAAGAAAGGCGGTAACTGTATGCGAATTTTAATTGTGCGCCACGGCGATCCGGACTATGAGAAGGACTCTTTGACCCCCAAGGGGTTCCGGGAGGCAGAGCTGTTGGCGGAGCGACTGTGTAAACTGGATGTAAAGGCATTTTACTGTTCACCTTTGGGTCGAGCGCAGGACACGGCGCGACCCACTTTGCAGCGGTTGGGGCGCAGCGCGGAGACTCTGGATTGGCTGCAAGAATTCCGTGGCCAGGTGCGCCGGGGGCTGAAAGTGGAGGGCTGTTGGGATCGGCTGCCTTCTTACTGGTGCAGAGAGGACAATTACTATTCGGCCGATGCGTGGTTGAACACGCGGCTGATGCAAAGCAAAAATGTGGAGAAAGAGTATCGCTATGTATGCCGCAATTTGGATGCCCTGCTGGCACGCCACGGCTATCGGCACAACGGCCGTGTGTTTGATGTGGTTGAGGGCAATCATGATACCATTGTTCTGTTTTGTCATTTTGGCGTAGAGGCGGTGCTGCTCAGCCACCTGCTCTCTGTATCGCCGATGCCACTTTGGCACAATTTTGTGGCGCTGCCCACCTCCGTCACCACAGTGGTGACCGAGGAGCGGGAGCAGGGAATTGCCACTTTCCGTGTGCAGCAGTTTGGCGATCTGTCCCACCTGTATGCGGCGGGGGAGCCGCCGGCGTTTGCCGCGCGTTTTTGCGAATGCTTTGAGGACGATACCCGCCATTAAAAAGAATATAAAAAATGCACCTTGCCCGGGGTCCATCCCGGTAGGGTGCATTATTTTTGTTCTCGATGGGCGCGCAGTAGGCGAATGGGCACCGCCACCAGCACAGCGCCAAGCCCCATACCCGTGGCGATCTGTAAGGTTTGAGCAGCATAAGCGGCGGCTTGCTCCGGCTGGCCCCACAGCAGGTATTGCATCGCATAATAGATGGCGCTGCCGGGCAGCAGGGGCACGGTAGAGGGGTAGAGCAGTACGGTGGACGGGGTTTTCAGCACCCGTGCCAGTCGCTCTGCGTACAGGGCAACGGCCAGCATGCCCCATAGGGTGGCGCCAAAAGCCCCCATGCCATTTTCTTCGGCAAACCGATATACAGTGCCGGACAGCAGACCGCCAAAAGTTGTAAAGAACAGCAGCCGCCGCGGCACCTGCATTAAAACAGAAAAAGCAAAAGTGCCAAGGGCACCGGAGAGGATCTCTCTCACCGTCCCACGCTCCCCGGCAGCCAAAGGGCAAAGGCACAGCCCAGGGCGATCGCCAGGGCACACAATACCGCTTCTGCCAGTCGCAGCAGTCCGGCAAGCAGATCACCGTCAATCATATCTCGCAGCGCGTTGCCCACCGTCAGCCCGGGCACCAGCAACATGATGATCCCGATGAGTATATTGGCGCCTCGCAGGGGCAGTCCCAATGCCTGCGGCGTAAACGCCAGTAGCCCGGCGACCGTGGCGTCCAGAAGCACGGCAGTAAAGCCGGATTGCAGCGCCGGTCGATAGCCAGACACTAAAATGCCAAATCCGCCGCACAGCGCCGCTTCTGCCCAGGTGCCGCCAAAGTAAATGCAAAAGGCGGCAGTGGCCAAATAGGTGCACAGCAGGCGGGTGCGCCTGTTATACACCCGGCGTTTGGTGACAGTCCAGTCTACCGTCTCGCCCCTGCACAGGCGGCGGGACAGGGTGTTCAGCCGATCCAGTTCCGTTAGGTCAATTTCCTCCGGCCCCAGGCGCTTGGTGCAGGTGTGGGTGGTGTTGTCCGCCAGGGTCACCGTGGCAGTGAGAATGCCCGGCACAGCCCATACCTGGGCGTCTGTGGCACCGGCTGCATAATTGATCCGGGTGACTGTATCTTCTGTGCGGCGCACTTCGCCACCGCTTTCCATCATAGCCGCACCGATCTCCAAGGACAGGCGCAGCGCTTGCCTGTTCTGAAATTCCATATTCTTAGTGTGCGCAAAGCGGCAAAAAATATAAAGCCCTCTTGGTATATATTTTACATCAAGAGGGCTCTTTTTTGTTGTCTGTATTTTACGGACTTCGGTATTTTTGCTTGGGTTATTTTATTTTTTGGACCAGGTGGAGGGAGAGAGTGCAAACCAGACCGGGAAGATTTCCAACCGCCCCAGCAGCATTGCCATGGACAGGACAAATTTGGACAGGTCCGAGTACCCGGCATAGCTTTGCGCCGGGCCTACCAGCCCCAGGCCGGGGCCGATGTTGTTAAAGCAGGACACGGCGGCGGACAGGTTGCTCTCCACATTAAAGTTCGGCTCCATTGACAGGATCAGAAAGATCCCGGCGGTGAAGGCCATATAAATGGGAAAGTAGGCGCTGACGCCGTTTAAGGTAGCGTTGTCCACTCGTTTACCCTCTAATTTGACTACGCCTACGGAGCGGGGGTGCAGCATGTGGCGCAGTTCCCGGCGGATGAGCTTAAACAGCAGCATTACGCGAGAGACCTTTAGTCCACCGGCAGTAGAACCGGCACAGCCGCCTACAAACATCAGTAGGAATAAAATGGATCGGGACAGATCCGGCCACAGGTCGAAGTCTGCCGTAGAGTAGCCGGTGGTGGTCAGAATAGACGCCACTTGGAAGGTGGACAGCTGCAATGCCTTGCCCACGCTGTGGTACAGATTGTAGATATTGGCGGTGATCAGGGCCGTAGCCACACCGAAGATACCCAGGTAGCACCACAGCTCCCGACTTTTGAATACAGAGCGGAAGTTGCGCAGCAGTGCCAGGTAATACAGGTTAAAGTTGACGCCGAACAGCAGCATAAACACGGTAATGACCACCTGACAATAGGTGGAGTAGCTGCCGATACTGTCTGCTTTAATGCCAAAGCCGCCGGTGCCTGCGGTGCCAAAAGCATGCACCAGTGCGTCAAACAGCGGCATTTTGCCGCACACCAGGAAAATGACTTCCGCTGCGGTGAGAATAACATAAATCAGATAGAGAATACGCGCGGTCTGTTTGGCCCGAGGCACCAGCTTGCCTACAATGGGACCGGGCATTTCCGCCCGCAGTATATGAATGGAGCGATCCGTAACCGAGGGAATGATGGCCATAATAAAGACAAGCACACCCATACCGCCCACCCAGTGGGTAAAGCTGCGCCACATCAGCACGCCGTGGGGCATGGATTCCACATCGGTCATTACCGAGGCGCCGGTGGTGGTAAAGCCGCTGACTGTCTCAAAAAAGGCGTCAAAGAAGTTGGGCAGCGCACCGCTGAGAACAAAGGGAATACAACCGATCAGGGACAGGGCAATCCAGGCAAAAGCCACGATTACAAAGCCCTCTTTGGCGTAGATCACCCGGTTTTTAGGCTTAAAAATCAGCGACAGGGCGATACCCAGTACCAGGGCTATGCCAATGGTGATGAGAAAGGGCAGCGGCGTTTCTTTATAGAGGAGCGCCACCGCCAGCGGCAACAGCAGCATGGCTGCCTCCGCCTGAACGATCTTGCCGATCATGTAAAATACCATTTTACGGTTCATGGTTTCTGTTCCTCTAATCCTTATTTAATAATATCTGTCAGGTCGTGCAAACGGCGATTGGCAGCCAGCACCACGACTTTGTCTCCGGGCATAATCTTGTCTTCGCCGGTGGGGATAATGGTTTTTCTGCCTCGAATGATCCCGGCAATCAGGGTGTTCGGCTTTAATGTCAGGTCTTTCAGCGCCGTTTGGGTTACGGCAGAGTTGCCGCAGACCTTGAACTCCAGCGCCTCCGCTTTGCCGTCCATAATTTTATACATCGTTTCCATATTGCTGTCCTGGGAGTTGCGCAGGGCGCGGGCGTAGCGAACCACCACATCGGAGGTGATGTCTTTAGGCGATACCAGGCAGTCTAATCCCAGTTTCTCCGCCATATCGCCCAGCTCGTTGCGGTTGACCTTGGAGATCACCTTGGGTACATTTTGGGACGCGGCAAACAGGGACATTAAAATGTTCTCCTCGTCAATGCCGGTGATTGCCACAAAGGCGTCCATAGAACGCAGTCCCTCTTCCAACAATAGCTCCTGCTGGGAGCCGTCGCCGTTAATGATCACAGCATTTGGCAGGGCGTCGCACAGATCCCGGCAGCGTGCCCGGTTTTGGTCGATGATCTTAACATTGTTGCCGGTGTTAGAGAGCATTTTCGCTAAGTAAAAGGCTGTGCGGCTGCCGCCCAGAATCATCACATCTCTGGCCTGCTTGCGCAGTACGCCCAAACGCTTGAGCAGCTTTTGAACTTCAGCGGGAGATGCGGTCAGGCTGATTTTGTCGCCCCCGCGGAGAACAAAGTTGCCGTCGGGGATAAACACCTGTTCTCCCCGGCGCACGGCGCAGATCAGCACCCGGGTATGGTACTTCTTTTGCAGGTCGATCAGGCGAATGCCGTCCAGTATAGAGTTCTCCCGCAGGCGCAACTCTGCCATTTCAAAATTTCGCCCGGAGAAGTATTCAATCTTCACCGCAGAGGGCACTTTAAGCGTGTTAAACAGCTCCTGTGCGGTAAGCAGCTCCGGGTTGATGGACATGGAAAGGTTCAGCTGTTGGCGCATAAAGCCAAGGGAACGGTCGTTGTACTCCGGGTTACGCACCCGGGCGATGGTGTGCTTGGCGCCCATTTTGCGGGCAAAAAAGCAGCACAGCATATTCATCTCGTCCGAGCCGGTGGCAGCCACCACCAGTTCCGCCTTGTCTACCGCTGCTTCCTCCAGGGTCTCACAGTCGGCACCATTGCCGCAGACACCCATCACATCATACATATTGGTGATCTGTTCCAGAACGTGGGCGTCCTTTTCCAGCGCCACCACATCGTGCCCCTCGGCAGACAGGCTCTCCACCAAGGTGGAGCCGATCTTACCACAGCCAACAACAATAATATTCATTCTTTTTCCTCATTTAATTAGATTTAGTAGAATTACAAACCTATACTGCCCCAAATCATACCACTTTCATACGGGATTTGCAATATACCTTTGCTAAAAATTAAAATGAAAAACCGTCTGCCCAAGGCAGACGGCTCTTGCTTATTGGTTTAAGGTGTTGCGGATCTCTTTGCGGGCGGCTCGTTCCAGGGTGCGGGCGTCTGTAATGACGGTCTTGTCGTAGCAGTAGCTGATGGATTGGGTCAGCCCCAGCAGCAGGAACAAAAAGATCATTTGCTTGGGGGAGTTGAAAATAAAGTCCGACAGGCCAAAGCCCAGGTACAGCACCAGGGAGGTGAATACACAAAATACAAGGGTCAGCTTTCTGGAATTGTTGGTGTTGATTTCCAGCAGTTTGCCGGCGCTCCAAATCAAGAGAATGCCCAGCAGAATAATGCCGACCACCCCCAGTTCTACCCAAAATTCAATGACAAAATTGTGGGCGTGGGGTTTGTCCAGATTGTACATATACTTGAGAATGTTGCCGGTTTCCTCGCAGCCGAAGCCGGTGCCGATAAAAAATGCCCGGGTGTGGGAGAGCACATAGTCGATCAGGCTTTCCCAAATATTAAAATGCGCCACAGAGGACTTTTTGGCCTCGCCGTTGCCCCCGGAGGAGAAGATAATGCCGTACCGGGTGAGAACGGAGGGCACGATCACCGCAATGGTGGGCAGGAAGATGGTGAGCATTTGCTTCCAGTACCGGCGGCACAGTACAATGAACATAAAGACCCAGCCGGCCAAAGCAATCACGCAGCCGGCGCGGGTCAGGGTGGAACTGAGCCCGGCACTGATAAGCACATTGGCAAGAAAGCACAGCACTTTCTGCTTTTTCGTTTTGGCGTTTAAGAACAGGTAAATGGAAATGGGGTAGGCGATCACCATTTGGGTGGCCAGCAGATTGGGATTGGAAAAAGTGCCGCTGGCTCGGGAGTCAAAGGTCTTGGTGCTGATGGCAAAGGGCAGGTGGGTGTAAACGAACTTGTCCAGTCCCTTATACAGCGGGGTCACCAGCACAGCACTGTCCGGAATATAATCGTAGCGGTTCAGGGTGTAGCCGCAGATCTGCAAGGTGCCGATTACGCCGTTGACGCAGGCGCTGGCAGTGCAGGTTTGCAGCAGGGCGTCGATTTTGTCCCGGCTGCGGGCCAAGTTGTAGATCATCACCTGGAGCAGAAACATACCCCACCACAGCGCGGCGGTGGAAAAGGTGGAGAACGGCGTGGGGGACCAAAGGGTACTGAGAAGGGCATAGCCCATAAACAGCATCATCAATTTGCCAATGGTGCCCACCTTGGCCTTTCGCCCCTCCCGGCTCCATTGCACCTTAAAGACGATAAAGCCCGCAAACAGAATAAAGGGACTTACATACTCCGGCAGCAGGGGAAAGAGAAACAGGATGGCAATGAGCCAACACCAGCCCGGGTTGGTGCGATATTCGATTTTCAGCGCGGCAAGTTTTTCTTTCATATACACTCTCCGTGCAGGGGGGCTGCACTTTTCTTGGCGTTTTCTGCCCCTATATTACTACAAGACAGCGAATTTTGCAAGGGCGGGGGATTTACAGATTGTTTACACCTTCATCGGCAAAGAAAGGTTGCAACCGCAGTCTAAGTATAGTATAATTGATAAGACATTGAAACAAAGGAGCATTGTTCTATGGACGACGAGAAAAAATGGTCCGGTGATGAGCCGCAGAAGGATACGGCACCGCCGGAAGCAACCAAGCCCTCTGTGCGTTATGAGGAAAATGACAATTGGGAATTTGAGGCGCAGGCGCCTACTTTGGATGACAATTTTCTGGCCGATGATCAGTTTGAGATCCAGATGCCGGCGGAGAAGCCTCGCCCGGTAGAGTCTGTACCTGCTGCCGACGCCGCAGTAAACAGCGGCGAAAAGCAGATTACCGTGCGTACGGCACCCCTGAAGATCACCCTGTTTTGTCTGCTGTTTGCAGCCGTGGTGGCTGTATTGGCGGTGTTGGGTGTGCGCTACTACACCGTGCCTAACGGCAAAGAGGGCGAAATGCTCAATCCCGGCGGCACGGCTCTGACGGTGGGTGAGACAAAAGTGTCTCTGGGCGCATACAACTACTATTATTCCCGTATCGTTCAGAACTACCTGAACTACGCCAATTACGGCTACTATGACTTGGACTCCACCAAGGATTACAGCAAGCAGTATGTGACCGATTCCGATGGGGAGAAGATTACATGGTTGCAAATGTTCAAGGACAAGACCGTGGATCAGATCCAGTATGTGACCTCGTATTATGAGGCCGGGCAGGCAGCGGGCATTACCCTGACGGCGGATCAGAAGAAGAGCATCAAGGAGCAGATGGACAGCTTAAAGTCCAGCGCTTCCGAGGCCAACCAGTCCCTGGACGATTATATTGCGAAGAACTTCGGCGATTACTGCACCGCTGCCACGCTGGAGACCGTGCAGGAGCAGGCGTATATTGCAGAGAATTATTATCGCCACACGCTGACTCGTTCCAACATCAGCGATGCGGAATACAATGCGTTCTATAAGGAGCACAGTAAAGATTATTACAACTGCAACTTTGCCTTTATTGAGATGACCTATGACACCACCAGCGCAGAGACCAAGGCAGCGTCGGTGAAAAAGGCAAAGGAGTACCTGACCAAGATCCATTCCGTAAAGGATATGAAAAAGATGATCCCCACCGTGTGCGCGGATCTAATCAAGCAGTATGTAGCCGGCGGCTACTTTGAGAATGAGGCCAAGGCTGTGGATGGGCTTGGCGAGTATGTGGAGAACACCATGACCGCCAAGGACACCTCCTACGGCAAGGAGACCACCCAGTGGCTGTTTAACGACAGCACCAAGGTGGGCGACACCACTTATTACTGCGACGAGGAAAACGGATTTATCTATCTGTTCATTAAGACCGGCACGCCTAAGCTGGACGAGACCACCGTGTACTCCGTGCGGCACCTGCTGGTGACTCCCGGGGACGACAGCAAGGACAGCAGCACCTCCTCCACCGAGAAGAAGTATACCAAAAAAGAGTGGGCAGCTGCCAAAGAAAAGGCTGAAAAGCTGCTGGCACAGTACAACAAGACGGACAAGACCGAGTATGATTTTGCCATGTTGGCGGAGGAAAACAGCGCCGATACCAATTCCACCTCCGCAGGCGGTCAGGGCATTTTCGGCGGTATGATTGAGGGCACCAAAAAGGGCGCCATGGTGGCCGAGTTTGAGAAATGGGCTATGGACGACAGCCGCAAGTACGGCGATGTGGCCATTGTAAAGTCCAAGTACGGCTACCACATTATGTATTTCATTGACAAATGTCCCCAGTACCAGTACAACTGTAAAAAGGACATTCTCTCCGACCGGGAGACCCAGATGGTTGACGGCTGTGCCGTAAAGGAGCACAAGACGGTGATGAAGAAGGCCACCCAGGCTAAGCCGGAGGAGAAAACCACCGCCGGCAGCTCTGCTGCCTCCGGCACCACCGGCGAATAATTCCAAAACCAAAAGAGGACAGGCGCTCTCTCCGGAGAACGCCTGCTTTTTGTATATTTTATTGAAAAAAAACAAAAAACCCTTGTAATATTTTAGCAAGTAGTGTAAAATATCTTTGCATTGTTTTTAGTAAATTCTAACGAATTAAGGATGATTGACAAATGGCAAAAGACAAAAAAGAACTGGACGACGATCTTTTGACCGGCGGCAAGACCCTTTCTTCCGACGCCGACAACAAAAAGGCAGAGAAGAAAAAGCAGGCCGCTGCGAAAAAGGCAGAAAAGAACGCAGCTAAGTTAGCTGCCAAGAAGGAAAAGCTCTTAAAGGAAATCGAGGCTGCCAAGGCCGCCGTTGCCGCAGAGAGCGACACCGAGAAGAAAGAAAAAGAGCAGCAAAAGCTCAAGGCACTGCAAAGCCAGCTGGCTGTACTGGGCAGCAAAAAAGCCGCCTTGCAGATGGCCAGGCGCACCAAGAAGATCGTAACCTCTGTGGTTGCGGTGGTAGTTGTAGTGGCGCTGCTGGTGACCTATGTGGCCACCGGTACCGTGCGAAAGGGCTTTATCAGCTACCTGGGCTGGCCGGCCCAGACGGTGACGGCGCTGACCGTTACCGACGGCAAGGATCAAAAGGCCAATATTAAAGTAAGTACATACAACTACTACTTTGCTACCACTTACAACAATATGCAGAGCCAGCAGAGCAAGTACGAGCAGTACGGCCTGGATTTGAGCCAGTACCACCTGGATGTGGACTTTGACAAGCCCCTGTCCAAGCAGACCACCAAGAATGACGACAATAAGGAAGTCACTTGGCTGCAGTACCTGCACGACGAAGTGCTGGAGACTATCAAGTCCAATTACATGTACTACCTGGAGGCTGTAAAGGCCAACGACGGCAAAGAGCCGAAAATCACCGATGAGCAGCAGAGCGACATTGATGATACTATGAAGCAGTACACGGAACAGGCGCATAAGTACGGCTACACCTTGAGCGCTTACCTTGTAAAGGCCATGGGTCGCGGCGTAACGGAAAAGACTTTCCGCCAGGAGGCTAAGATCGCCTACATTGCCCAGAATTATAAGAGTGATCTGTCTGACAAAAAAGCCAGCAAGACCTACTCCGAGGATGACTATAATAAGTACCTTAAAGAAAATCGGGACGACTTGGTGAGCGTAAGCATTCGTGCCTTTGAGTGCGATACCGAGGATGATGCCAAGGCCTTTGCCAAGGCGTTGAAGAGCGACGGTTCCAACTTCACTGCTTTGTGCAGCGCGTATGCCTCCTCCGATTTCTACAAGAAAGCCTATAAGGATGCCGGTTATTCCACCCAGCTGGATGTGACCAAGACCACCTTGAAGAACCAGCAGATGGCCATTGCCACTGCGGACAGCAAGGACAGCACCAAGTATCCCGGTTTGGACTGGCTGTACAGCAAGGATCGCAAGGCCGGTGATGTGAAGCAGTACAGCACCTCTGTGGTGTATGTTCTGCGCCCGGTGGCCCTGTCTGAGACCAAGACCGTTAATGTACGCCACATTCTCATTAAGCCGGAGACGGATAGTGCCAAGACTCCCGCCACCAAGGCGACCACCAAGCAGTGGAACGCCGCCAAGAAGAAGGCCGAGAAGATTTTGGCCCAGTATAACAGCGGCAAGAAGACCGAGGACGCCTTTGCCCAGCTGGCGAAGGATAATTCTGCGGACAACAACGCCAACAACGGCGGTTTGTATGAGAATGTATACCCCGGTCAGATGGTCAATTCCTTTGGCAACTGGTGCTTTGACAGCAGCCGCAAGAGCGGCGATGTGGCCATTGTACAGACGGACTACGGCTATCATATTATGTACTTTGTGAAGCAGACAAATATGCCCGCATGGAAGTACACCGCCCAGCAGGCCATGGCTTCTACCGACAGTGACGCAGATACCAAGGCGCTGGAGAAATCCTACTCCATTAAGGAGCATTGGTTCGGCTCTCGCTACTTTGAGATCGACACCGATATTGATATGTAACAGATCATTGCAGGAGGCGGTTTTTCGCCTCCTGTTTGTCCCTAAAGAGAGGGGGAGTGTCCGGTGCAAACGGATTTAGAGCGCCTGCAAGCGGAGATCTCTCGCTTGATGGCTGCGCTGGAAGATGTGAATTTTGAATGCCAGCGACTGGAGATCGTCAATAAAAATCTGGACTTTCAACTAAAAGAAGCCAATCGGGAGCTGCGGCAGAATATAGCCGTGCTGGAAGCGCTGGAAAGCGAAAATCGCGCGCTGCGCGCCCGGTTGCAGGAGCAAGAGTAATGGAATATAAATTGAATTGCGCCCAGCTGCGCCAAATGGCCCCACGGCTCCACGCCGGGGATCGGGTGCTGCTGTCCGGGCGTGTTTATACTTCCCGAGACGCGGCGCACAAGCGCATTGTGGCAGCCATGGACGCCGGGGAGCCGCTGCCCTATGATCTGCAAGACGCAGTGATCTACTACGCCGGGCCTACGCCTGCGCCGGAGGGCTTGGCCGTGGGTGCCTGCGGTCCCACCACCAGCAGCCGTATGGACCCGTATGCCCCCCGTTTGCTGGATGCCGGCGTGGTGGCAATGGTGGGCAAGGGCGAGCGCAACGCCGCTGTGTGTGACGCTGTTGTGCGCAATAAGGCTGTGTATCTGTGTGCCATCGGCGGCGCCGGTGCGCTGGCTTCCAAGTGCATTACCGCCTGTCAGGTGATTGCCTATGAAGACTTGGGCTGTGAGTCGGTAAAGGAACTGGAATTTACCGATTTTCCCTTAACAGTGGCTATTGCCTGTGACGGCAGCAATTTATTTGATCGTTGATCGGCTGCGTTGCTTTTTGCCGTTTTCTTCCGGCTGGACCGCCTGTCGAATGGCGGTGAGTACGCTCTTTTCAATGCGACTTACATAAGAACGACTGATATTTAACCGCTGCGCAACTTCTCGTTGGGTCAGCGGTCTTTTATTGTCCAAACCGTAGCGCAGCACCAAAATTTCCCGCTCCCGCCCCTCCGGCATGGCTTCAATATAGCGGCGCACCTTCTCCCACCGGATCTTTTGCTCCAGCTCCTGCTCCATATCCCGCTCATCGCGGATCACATCTTGCAGGGTCAGGGGATTGCCGTCTTTATCTATCTCAATGGCATCACCCAGGTGCACCTCACCGCTGGTCTTGCGCTGGGCGCGGAAGTACATTAGAATCTCGTTCTCTATACACCGGCTGGCATAAGTGGCCAAGCGGGTGCCTTTGGATGGGTCAAAGCTGTCTATGGCTTTGATGAGCCCAATGGTGCCGATGCTTACCAAATCCTCCGTATCGTTGGTGCGGGAGTAGTATTTTTTCACAATATGGCTTACCAGCCGCAGGTTGCGCTCAATGAGCGTGGCTCGCGCCGCCGGGTCACCGTCTTGCAGCCGCTCCAGTACCGCCCGCTCCTCTTTGGCGGATAAGGGCTTTGGAAAGCTGCTGCTGCCGTCAATATGTAGAATAAACAGCAGCACATTGGCGCTTAAAAAAGAGAGTAGCGCTGAGAACATAAGTATCACCCCTTCCAGTCTATGCGCTTATTGTGCGAGGGGTGACAATTTTCAGACAAAAGTAAAGAAGTGCCCGACCTTAATCGGGCACTTCTTGATTTTTATAACCGTACATAAGGATGCAGAGCGCGAGCCATAGCAGCGGCAGATTTGTACCGTTTGGAGATTTGCGTATCCGTGGCCTTTTGCACAATGCGGCGAATGGGTCCCCGGGGAATATCCACTGCCGGGTGCACGCCGGTGATCATGGTGTTCAGCAGTACCCCTAAGGCGTATAGGTCCGTGGCGCAGTTGCTTTGTGCCACGCCGTACTGCTCCGGCGCCGCATAGCCTACGGTGCCCAGACTGCGGGTGTCCTGCCGGTCGCTGCTGATTTCCCGGGCAATGCTCAGATCCAGCAAAACCGCTCGGTTCTCCGGCGTGACCATTACGTTGGCAGGCTTGATATCCCGATGGACGATACCCAGACCGTGCAGCTCTTCCAGCGCATGGCACAGGTCAATGGTATAGGCTGCCGCCTGCGCCGGAGTCAGTTGGCCGCTGTCCAGAATTCTGTCCAGGGTGCGCCCTTCTATATATTCTTCCAGCACCAGCAGGTGTGCCTCTTCAGAGCACACTTCCAGAACCATAGGCAAATTGCACAGCTGCTTGCCTCGCAGCGCGCGGTACACACCGTCGTTGCGGTTGCCGGAGCGGCGCAGCAGCACCTTTTGGCCGTTGTCTTTGTGGGCGTACAGAGCCACAAAGCTGTCTTTCCGATCCTTAAATGTAATAACCTGGGTGTAGTGCTCTGCCAGGGATTGTTCCATATAGCGGCGCAGGTCGCTGCTCTCCGTTTTCTCTGTTTTGCTCATCGGAGCACATCCTCTCCGTGGGCGGTAAGCAGCTGGTTGGTTTCATCTACGGTGTAGCGGTTCTCAATCCCGTAGATCAGCAGTGCATCTCGCTGCACCTTGGGGTACAGGGCGGAGCGGCCGCTGATACGCAGTGCCTCTTGGCAGTCGTCGGTGGTCAGGCGCATACTGAGAATCAGGCGGATTACTTTGTCCCGGGACGCGATCTTGCGCCCATTGACAATATCGTAAAAATAGCAGTAGTTAAAGTCTGCCTTGTTGATAATATTGCACTTGGACATTCCGCTGCGCTCAATGGCTGCCTCCCAAAAATCCTTGGCTGCCAAAACGATCATATCGTCCCGGTTCTCTTCCAGGTAGTCGTCAATGGAGCAGTTGTTGTCTGCCAGCTGATCCAGCAGATCGTTGGTGTTTTTTGCCATACGGTTCTCCTTAATATACGATCACCTTGCCGGTGAATGTGGTGCGGATATAATTCTCGTGGGGGCTGCCTTTTTGTACTTTAATGGTCTCCAAATTTGGGAACACCGTGCCGCGGCAAATGTATTTCAGCGTGCTGTCATATACTGTGGCGCTCTTGGGGATCACCAGGGTCTTTAAGTGTTTGTTCTTAACGAATCCCATATCAAAGGTCGCGTTTTCCGGTATGGTATAGGTGACGGCCGGTTTGTCGGCCGGATAACAAAACAGGCGGTTGGGGTTGTTGGTGTTCGGCCCATAGTAGAGCACACCGTCTTTGCTGAAATACTGCTTATTATCCTCTGCCACATAGATGGCCTGCAAGCTCTCCGGCAGTTTGTAACCGGCGGGGCAGCTGACATAGGAATTCAACCGCAGTTCGCGAATATGGGTGTTGTTTTTCAGGGAATTTTCACAGTTGATGGTCGAACAGTATTCCGCCACATTCCAGCGGGTGGCAGTGTAGCCCTCGCAGTAGTATTGGGCTGCCCAGCTATTTGTGTTGTAGTAGTACAGCACGCCGTCCTGCATTTTATATTGCCAGTTGTCGATTTCAATTTTGCTCAAAGCGGTACAACCCAGGGCGAAGTTGGGAAGAATGCCCAGGTCTGCGTGATTGGGAAAGACCAGCTTTTTCAGCTTTTTGCAGTCTTTGAAAACTGCGTTATGAACCCACATGGTGTGGTAGACTTCAAAATCCTCAAAAACGGCCAGTTCCATATCCTTGTCTGTAAAGGTGCCGGTACAGTAGTATTTCACCTGGTGCCCGTCAATGGCGGCAGGGAGTACCACAACTTTGGCGTTGCCGGTGTACTTGGTGATCTTGGCGTAGTCGCCGTCCAAGGTGTACTCGTAGTTGTTATATTCCGGCTTGGGCAGGGCTGTGTTTTCCGGCCGGGTGGTCGGTTGCGTGGTGGTCGTTGTGGCGGTGCTGCCGGGCTTGGTGGTGCCGTTTGTGGACGGGGCCGTGGTGCCGGTGGTGCTGTTCCCGCCGGTGCTTGTGCCGCCGTTTGAAGCATTGCCTGTATTGCCGGTATTGCCCCGGTTATTCCCCCGGTTGCCGGTGGAGCGGTTGTCCCTTTCCTGCTGCCGGGCGGCCTGCTCCGCTGCCTCGTTGGCCATGGCCTGCTTTTCCTCCGCCGTGGGGGCAATGCCCACCGCCGCTTTCATCTTGCCGGTGGCGCTCTGTACCTTTTGCTCCGCTTTCTTTGCGGCTTTTTTCACTTTGCCCAGCAGTGTCTTTGGCTGCCCTTCCGCGTCCGTTTCCGCCGCCTGTACGGTGCCGGTGAGGGCACCCTCTGCGGTGACGGCATTTTGCTGGTGGAGCGGTGCCGCCAGCACGCTGGGAATCAGTACCACCAGCAGAATCATCGCTGCCAGCACAGAGGATATTTGCTTGTGGTTGATACGCTTTTGGCCATGCTCTGTGCAGGATTTCACATAGGCGGCGCTGGGCTGTGCCGGGGTACAGGGGGTCATGCACTGCAAACAGTAGTGCGCCTCCTCCGGCATGGCCGCCCCGCAATGAGGACAGTTCTTCTCGATCATTTTATCTATTATTCTTTCCCTTTCCGTACGGTTCGCCACCGTTCGCATATATACTTTATATTGTAGTGAGAATCGGTGCTTTTGTCAATCCGATACAACAAAAAGATTTGAGTTTGGATATACGCAAATTGCGTACACTTGCGGCAAAAAGCAACGAAAAAACCGCACCCCATATTGAGGTGCGGCTTGTGTTTAATTCTGCTTATTTGCGCTTTTTGGCCAGCAGCAGGCAAGCGCCGGCAGCGGTAATGGCCATCACGCCGGCGGCAGCGGCATTGTTGCCGGTGGCCGGGGATTTTTTGGAAGTGCTCTTCTTGGTGGTTTCCTTGGTGTTCTTGTTTGCAGTGGTCTTCTCGGCGTTCTTCTTGGTGGTCGGCTCTGTCGGATCTTCAGGATCGATCACAATACGGCCGATCAGGTGGTCGGTGTAGTAGCCCAGTGCAGTCAGAGCGTCCTTGGTGGCCAGCAAATTCTCCTCGCCGTCGTAAGTGAACACACCGGTAGTCTTGGACTCGAATTTGCAAAGCAGGTCATAGGCCTTGTCCGCTTTTTCTTGATCGTCCAAGGCGCTGTAAGCCATCAGTGCCATAGCGGTGGAGTCTGCATTGGCAGAACCCCAGCTGGTGTAACCTGCGTCGGACACATTTTTCTCCAGCAGCTTCACAGCGTCGTCAATGTAGGTTTTGTAATCGTCAGCATAGGGGGCCAAAGCGGTCAGGAACGCGCCCAGGTCGTCGGCAGATGCGCCGTAACCGCCCCAAAAGTCCGGACCCTCGCCCATCTTGTACAGATCGGTCAGGTTCTTGATCACAGACTGCACAAAGCTCTGGGGCGCGTCCACAATGGAACAGGCTTCCGTCACCAGACGGTACAGGTAGTAATTGGTGCCATAAACAGCGGTGCCGCAGTTTTGCATCAGCTTGCTCAAGTCATAGCCGGCCACATCGGTGTAGTCCTTGCCCAGGGCGTCATACACGCAGATGACGGCAGCATACAGCTCCAGCTCCTCTGTGTTGTTGGTGCCGATCTGTGTATAGTTGTCATCATATACCGGAACCGGGTAATACAGCTTGCCGCCGTTCGCCTTCAGCTCTTTCTCCACAGCAGCCATAAAGCCATCCACCTGTGCATCGCTGGGATCGTAGTTGCGCACAGCAGCCAGCATGTCTACTGCGTCGGCCACGCCGAAGTTCTTGTCCTTGTACAGGTAGTTGGTGGCGCCCTCGGTCTGGCTCGTCACCTTTTCCAGGCGTTCGCCAATCTTGTCGTTGTCGGTTGCAGCAAAAGCGCTGTAAGCCGGCAGCAGCATACACACAGCCAGCAAAAGCGCAGTGCAGGTGCTCATCAGTTTTTTCATTGTTTTGTCCTCCGTTTTATTTTTTATTTGAACAGGTGAAACCTGCAAATATCGTTTTAGCGATCGGCTCCGGTGCATACATAATAGAATACCAGATTGTCGCCATTGTCCATTTTATATTTGCCGCAAGAGGTCATAGGTACGGTGCCGTTGACCTTGTACATCCAGCCGCTGGCGCTGCCGCAGTCCTTTTCGTCTAAGTTATTGATCCCCACCACATAGACACCGTAGGAAGTGCTCTTGGCAGTCAGGCGTATGCCGTGGGCATTGCAAGCCAGCTTCAGCACGTCATAGGCAGTGCTGCCCCGATCCACCGTGCGGCTCTCTGCGTGGATAATGTAGCCGTCGCTCGGCACATAGCGCTCGTGGCCGCTTTTCAGCTGGCTCATGTGCTTGTGAATATTCTTGCATTCCACCGTAATGGTACAGGTCACGGTTTTGGACTGGGTAGTCGTGTGCCGCTTGGTGGTGTGTTTCTTAGTGGTTTGTTTGCGGGTGGTACCGCCGGTGGGAATCAGGTCGGCAGAGCCGCCCTGCCACTTGGCGCTGTTTGCGGCGCGGTTGGTGGTCGTGCTTTTGCCGCTATTGCCCTTTGCTTTGGCAGCTGTGCTGCCGGTGGGGGTGCCGCTTTTTGCACCATCGGTTTTGGATGTGGTGCCGGCTGCCGCTGTGCCTTTGGCTGTGGTGCCTGTGACCGTATTGGAACTGCCCTTGGCGGCTGTATCCGCTTCGCCGGCTGCCGTAACGGTTTGACTCTGAGGAGAGGTGCCGGTCTGTTCGTTGACTCCGGCCCTGCAGCCGGTAAAGAGCAGCGCCAGCGCCAACATCAGCAGTGCAATGCTTTTTCGTGTTCTTTGCAAAATAAAAAGTCCCTTGCCATGGGCAGGGGACAGAAAAGGGCGCAGTTATACCGGCGCTGCCTCCACATCTTTCCCTTAAGCCCAAAAGTGTGTTTGCGATCCAAAGCCTGCGGCGGGTGTCCCGACTTACGATATACTCACTCTGCGCCTTCTCGCTTGCGCAATGGCCTGTGCAGAGCAAAACTCGATTACGGTAATGGCGGTTGTGACGGCGTTGCACCGTGCTTCCGATTTAATCCCTTCCGGGAACCGCGGCTCATTTGTTTTTTTACAGTATAACACCTTTTTTTCTTTGGGTCAACACTGTTGCATAAAATCCCGCTATCTGTTATACTGAAATAGAACTATTTTGTTATAAGATAACGGAGCTTTCGCAAGTATGTACGATAGTATTGAACAAATCATTGCCGAAAAGGGCATTTATACCGGGCTGACCCGGGGCACCTCTATGTGGCCGCTGATTCATCAAGGGCGGGATAATATTATTATCGTGCGTCCCCGGGGGCGGCTGAAGAAGTACGATGTGCCGGTGTATCGCACCCCCGGCGGCAAGTACATTATGCATCGCATTGTGCGGGTGCGCCCAGAGGATTATGTAATTATCGGCGACAATCGGCTTCAAAAGGAATATGTTACGGACGACAGCATTTGCGGCGTGCTTGCCGGGTTCTATAAGGACGGTAAGCGATATGTGGACTGCCAAAACAGTCGCCGCTATCGGCTGTACAGCCGGGTGTGGGTGGCGCTGTACCCGGTGCGCCCGCTGATTATGTTTGTCCATAAAGGCTGCGGCTGGATCCGTCGCCATATTTTCAAAAGAGGTGAACGATCCTGAACCGGACCAAACGAAAGCCCTCTCGCTCCGATTGGGCTGCCATTCGCTGGATGACCCAAATCGGCAAGAGCCAACTGCCCAAAGCGGCGGTGCTGCTGTTTACCAACGCACTGGGCGCGGCACTGTCCGTGTGCTTTGCCAATTTTTCCAAGCATATCATTAACGGCGCTACCGAATACAAGGACTGGGGTTATGTGGTGCGCTATGCCGTTTATTTGCTGATCCTGATTATGGTGCAGATGGCACTGAATCTAATCGGCAGCAGCTTTTCCGAGCGATGCAAGGCGCGCCTGGATATGATCTTCAAAAAACATATGCTCCAGGTGCTCATTAAAAAGGACTACGCCAGTGTGTCCAAGTACCATACCGGCGAGCTGAATAATCTGCTGTTTAACGATGTGCAGGTGATTACAGACGGCTATACCACCTTGTTGCCCAATGTGGTGTTTTTTATCGTAAAGCTGCTTAGTGCCTTTATTTACCTTGTGATCATTGACAAGGTGTTTGCTCTTGCCTTTTTGGTGGGCGGGGTATTTGTGTTCCTGTCTACCCGTATGTTTCGCAAGACCTTAAAGCGGCTGCACAAGCAGGTCCAGCAGACGGAGGGCAAGACCCGCTCCTTTATGCAAGAGACCATCAGCAACCTGCTGGTGATCAAGACTTTTGTGGCGGAGGACAAGATCGACCAGCAGACGGACGTGCTGCAACAGGAGAATTATGTGGCGCGTATGAAGCGGCGCTTCTTTGGCATTGCCGCCAACGCCGGGCTGTCTACCACCTTTAATATCGGCTATGTGTTCGCCCTGGCCTTTGGCGCCTATCGGCTGCTGAACGGGCTGGACTACGGTACAGTTACCGCTATGCTCCAGCTGGTGAACCAAATTCAGGGGCCGTTTGCTTCTTTGTCCGGTATTATGCCCAAGTATTTTGCCATTATCGCCTCTGCGGAGCGGCTGATGGAGATTGAGAACCTGCCGGAGGAGGAGAGCAGCAACGCGGACGATGTGGATGTACCGTCCGCTTACCGGGATCTGCGGGCGTTGCAGTTTGATCATATCGACTTCCGCTATGACCGGGATGTGATCCTGGATCATACCTCCCTGACCATTAACAAAGGGGACTTTGTGGCCATCACCGGCATCTCCGGCATCGGCAAGAGCACGCTGCTGAAGTTGCTTTTGGGCGTGTTCCCCACCCGGGACGGTTCTATTTACTTGGAGATGGCGGACGGCAGCCATATCCCGGCAGACAAGCACACCCGCCGGCTGTTTGCCTATGTACCCCAAGGGAATATGCTTCTGTCCGGCACCATACTGGATAATTTGAAGTTCATTAACAGCGACGCCACGGATGAGGAGGTGCAGCGGGCGATTGAAATTGCCTGTGCAGACACCTTTATCAACGAATTGCCCCAGGGGCTGATGACTGTGATCGGCGAGCGGGGCATGGGTCTGTCCGAGGGGCAGGTGCAGCGGCTGGCCATCGCCCGCAGTTTGCTGTCCAAATCCCCGGTGCTGCTGCTGGACGAGGCCACCTCCGCGCTGGACGAGGAGACGGAACATCGCTTTTTGAAAAATCTGAAAGCGCTGCAAAATGTGACCTGCATTATTGTGTCTCATAAAAAGGCGGCGCTGCGGATCTGTAACAAACATGTACGCATTGAGGACTGCAAAATTATAAGTGAGGAGAGAACTTATGATGCTGACTGAATGGGGGAGGCGGCTGGACAAAAGCTGTCCGCTGCCCGAGTATCCGCGCCCGCAATTTGTGCGGGATTCCTACCTGAGTCTGAACGGTATGTGGCAGTGCGCCTTTACTGGGGACAGCGCCGTGCCGGGGCAAATGAGCACAAAAATCTGCGTGCCCTTTTCACCGGAGACGCCGCTTTCCGGGGTGGAGCGCACCTTAAAGCCCGGCGAGTACCTGCATTATCGGCGCACCTTTACGTTGCCGGAGGGCTTTAATCGGGGGCGGGTGTTCCTGCACTTTGGTGCGGTGGACCAAATGTGCACCGTGTACTTAAACGGCGTGCAGGTGGGCGGCCATCAGGGGGGCTACACACCCTTTACTTTGGAGCTGACGGAGGCCCTGCAACCGGGGGAGAACAAGCTGGAAGTATCTGTGCAGGATTTTACGGATGAAAACCAGTATTCCCGGGGAAAACAAAAGGCCAAGCGGGGCGGCATTTGGTACTCGCCCCAAAGCGGCATTTGGCAGAGCGTTTGGCTGGAGTCCACGCCGGTGGAATTCCTGGAGAAAGTGCGGATTACGCCGGACTATGACGGCGCCGCCGTGCACTTTGAATTCTTTGGCACCGACCATGTACGCACCCGCATTTATGACGGCGAGACTTTGGTGGCCGACACGACGGACGTAGATGTGCCTTTGCCGGACTTTAAGTCCTGGAGCCCGGAGTCGCCGTTTCTCTATCAGGTGGAATTTGAGGCCTGCGGCGAGGTGATCCGCTCCTATTTCGGTATGCGCAAGTTCTCTGTGGGTCGGGACCTGGACGGTCTGCCCCGACTGTTTTTGAACAACAAGCCTTATTTTCATAACGGTTTGCTGGACCAGGGCTATTACCCGGACGGCTTTTTGACCCCGCCGGCCAATGCGGCCATGGCGCACGATGTGACCCATGTAAAGCGCTGCGGCTTTAATATGCTGCGCAAGCACATTAAAATGGAGCCGCTTCTTTGGTATCATTACTGCGATGTGCAGGGCATTTTGGTGTGGCAGGATATGGTCAACGGCGGCGGGCACTACGGGCTGGAGATCTCTGCCATTCCCTTTGTGGGGATTACCCTGGATGACCGAAAGTATAAGACCTTTAAGCGCACGGACGGGGCCGCTCGTGAGCTGTACTATCAGGAACTGCGGGAGATGGTGGACGCCCTGTATAACTGCCCCTGTATTGCCATGTGGGTGCCCTTTAACGAGGGCTGGGGTCAGTTTGATTCTACGGTGGCCTACAATCTGCTGAAAGAATGGGATCCCACCCGCACGGTGGACTCCGCCAGCGGATGGCACCCCTGCGGCGACAGTGATGTGATCAGCAAGCACATTTACTTTACCCCCATTCGGGTGCACGCCGGTGACAAGCCCTGGCTGCTGACAGAGTTCGGCGGCTATGCGCTGAAAACTCCCGGTCACACCTGGAACGAACGCACTTTTGGCTACCGCGTTTATCCCAGCAAGGAAAAGCTGACGGCGGCGTACCAAAAACTGTTTAACAAGGTGATCATTCCCCAGATCAAAACCGGCCTGGCTGCCACCGTTTATACACAGGTGACGGATGTGGAGGACGAGATCAACGGTCTGATGACCTATGACCGCCGGGTGGCGAAGATCGACCCGGCGGTGCTGCAAAAAATCAACGAGAAAGTGAAGTATTAAGATGAATCAGTTAGAAAAGAAAGACGGCAAAAAAGCTGTGATCAAAACCAACCGCGGCGATATGACCTTTGTGCTGCTGGACGAAGCGGCGCCCAAGGCGGTGGAGAACTTTATCACCCACGCCAAGAACGGCTATTATGACGGCCTGATCTTCCACCGGGTGATCCGGGACTTTATGATCCAGGGCGGCGATCCTACCGGTACCGGCTGCGGCGGCGCGTCCATTTGGGGCAAACCTTTTGAGGACGAGTTCGCGCTGGACGCCCGCAACTACTATGGCGCCCTGTCTATGGCAAACAGCGGCCCCGGTACCAACGGCAGCCAGTTCTTTGTGGTTCAGGCCAAGTCTGTGCCTGCCAATTTGATTGACCAAATGGAGGCGCTGTCCGACCAGGGTTATCCTACGGAAGTGGTGGAGCAGTACAAGCAGGTGGGCGGCACCCCCTGGCTGGACTTTCACCACACGGTATTCGGCCAGCTGATCGACGGCGCCGATGTGCTGGACACCATCGCTGCCGTACCCTGCGGCCCCGGGGATAAACCGGTCAATGATGTGGTGATCGACACCATCGAAGTGCAGGAATAACGCATATATAATGATATAAAAAGAAGACCACCTACGCAGGTTTTGCTTGCGCAGGTGGTCTTTTTGTTGTGGATTACAGGTCGATGTCCAGCTCAATGGGGCAGTGGTCGCTGCCAAAAATGTCCGTGTGGATCTTGGCGTCCCGCAATTTAGGTTGTAGCCGGTCAGAGGTGATAAAGTAGTCAATACGCCAACCGGCGTTCTTCTCTCTGGCGTGGAACATATAGCTCCACCAGCTGTATATGCCGGTGGCGTCCGGGTAAAAGTGGCGGAAGGTATCGGTAAATCCGCTACCCAGCAGGGCGGCCATTTTGCCTCGCTCTTCATCGGTAAAACCGGCGTTTTTGTGGTTGGTTTTTGGATTCTTCAGGTCGATCTCCCGGTGGGCCACATTCAGGTCGCCGCAGAAGATCACCGATTTGTTTTGATCCAGGGTTTGCAGATAAGCAAGGAAGTCGTCCTCCCACTGCATACGATAGTCCAGCCGGGTTAACTCTCGCTGCGAATTGGGCACATATACGGTGGCAAAGTAGAACTCAGGGAATTCCAGGGTAATCAGCCGCCCCTCCCGGTCGTGCGCCTCCTTACCCATGCCGTACTGCACCCGCAGCGGCTCCCGCTTGGAGAAGATAGCGGTGCCGGAGTAGCCCTTTTTCTCCGCATAGTTCCAGTAGGCGTGGTAGCCCGGAGGCGCAAAGTCAATCTGCCCTGCTTGCAGTTTCGTTTCTTGCAGGCAAAACAGGTCTGCGTCAGCCGCAGCAAAAAAGTCGGCAAAGCCCTTGCCCATACAGGCCCGCAGGCCGTTTACATTCCAGCTGATACACTTCATTGGGTCGGCTCCTCTTTTTGCAGCAAAATGCGGTCGGTGTCAAACTCTTTGGTTTCTTTTTCCCGATATAGTGCCAGCAGGTCCTGCACGGTCATATGGGCCTTTTGCGCCTTGTCCAGGTTAATGATGATCCGGCCGCTGTCCATCATAATGGTCCGGTCGCCGGTGGCCAGGGCCGAGGACATATTGTGGGTGATCATCATGGTGGTGATGTTGTTTTCCGCCACGATCTCGTTGGTAATGTCCATCACCTTTTTGGCGGTGACCGGGTCCAGCGCGGCGGTGTGTTCGTCTAAAAGCAGCAGCTTGGGGGTGCAGATGGTGCACATCAGCAAGGTGACCACTTGCCGCTGCCCACCGGACAGCAGACCGATTTTGGTTTTCATTCGGTCCTCCAGCCCCATATGAAAGCGAGACACCTGCTCCCGGAAAAAGTTGCTCTTTTTCTTAGACAGAGCCAGCGCCAGCCCGCTGGAGTGGGCGCGGGTGTAGGCCAGCGCCAGGTTCTCCTCAATGGTCATATTAGGTGCGGTGCCCTTCATCGGGTCCTGGAACACCCGGCCGATCATCTTGGCACGCTTGTGTTCCGGCAGAAAGGAAATGTCCCGACCGTCCAGGGTGACGGTGCCGCTGTCCTGCATAAAGGTGCCGCAGATCAGGTTGAACAGTGTGGATTTGCCGGCGCCGTTGGAGCCGACAATGGTGAGAAATTCGCCCCGATCCAGGTGCAAATTGATCTTCTCCAGGGCAATGTGCTCATTGACGGTGCCCTTGGCAAAGGTCTTGGAAACATTGGTTACATCAAGCATTGCGGTGGGCCTCCTTCTTTACTTTGCGGTTTTGGGCAGCGCGCTTGGCAGCTGGTATAATAAAGGTGGCAGCCACGATCACGGCGCACATCAGCTTCATCAAATTGGCGCTGTTGGTGCCAAACAGCTCAATATCCACCACAAAGGTGACGATCAGTTTGTAGATCACGGAGCCGCACACGGCAGAGATCAACCCTACGGTGACGCCCCGTTTGCCAAACAGCGCCTCGCCGATAATGACGGCGGCCAGGCCGTAGATCAGGGTGCCGTTGCTGGTGGAGGTGTCGCTGTAACCTACATAATGGGTCACCAGTGCGCCGGCCAGACCGATCAGCCCGTTGCTGATGCACAGCCCCAGGATCAGGGTGGCGTCCACATTGATGGAGGAGGCGCGCACCATATCCTGATTGTCGCCGGTGGCGCGGATACACAGGCCCACATGGGTCTTAAAGAACACAATCAGCAGCAGGGTCACTACCAGGCAGATAGCCAGCGCCAGCAGCGCACCGGCCACCTTGCGCTGATCGCCGGTCAGGTGCAGCGTCTTGTAGAATTGCTTAAACAGATTGGCGGCACCGATGGACAGGTTGGGTCCGCCCCGAACGATCAGGTTGACGGAGTACAGCCCGCTCATGGTGATGATACCGGCCAGTACCGGGTGCACTTGCAGCTTGGTTTGCAGCAGACCGGTGATCAGCCCGGCGGCCATACCGCCTAAAAAGGCAATGGGCAGGGACAGATAGGTGTGGCCACCGGCAGCCAAAACGGCGGCCAGTGCAGAGCCAAAGCCGAAGCTGCCCTCGGTGGTCAGGTCGGGAATGTCCAGCACCCGCAGGCTGATGTAAACGCCCAGCGCCAGCAGTCCGTACAGTAAGCCCTCTTGCAGGGCAGTGAGATAAAGCATAAGTTCTTGTTCCTTTGGGTATGAAAAATTTTAGCAGGCGCACCTTGCAGCGCGCCCGCCGGTTTGTGATTTTTGCTATTTATTTTGCTGCTTCCAGCACCTTGACCTCATAGCCAACGGTGTCCTTGGTGGGGGTAGCCAAACCGCCGGCAGTCAGCGCTGTCTTGTTCACGGAGCAGTAGTCAATGCCGCACACCTGGGCGGGAATCTCCGTTACCTTTTTGCCGTCAAAATACTGAATCGCCATTTCTGCGGTCTTTTCGCCGATGCCCTTGTCGTCAATGGCCAGGGTGGCGGTGCAGCCGGAGGCAACCGTGGTGGCAGAGGAGCAGTAGGTGGGAATCTTCTTCTCCTGGCACAGCTCTGTCAGGGCAGACACACCGTCCTGTACCACAGAGTCGTTGGGTACGAAAATTACATCACAGCCGCCGTCAATCAGGGACTGGGTGACGGACTTTACATCGGCGGAGTTCTCCACGGTCTTTTCCGCATAAGCGATTTTTTTGCTGTCCAGGTACTTCTCGGCCGCCTTAACGGTGGAGGTGGCGTTCACCTGGCTGGTGGAGTAGATAAAGCCCCATTTTTTTACATCCGGGGTCAGCTTGTAGCCCATGTCAATGATCTCAGATACCGGAATGGCATTGGAAGTACCGGTAGCGTTTTTGTCCGGGGTGTCCAGCGCGGTCATCACTTTGGCAGCTACCGGGTCAGACACGGCGCAGAAGAAGCAAGGGGTTGCAGACTCCAGGTTCACAAACGCCTGGGTGGCCGGGGTGGCGATGGTGAATACTGCGTCATAATCGCCGTTGTCAAAGTCAGACACAATGGTGCTCAGACTGGCGGCGTCACCGGCAGCGTTCTTGTACACGCAGGTCACATTGTCGCCGTACTTCTCTTTCAGCTTAGACTCAATCCCGGTACGCATATCGGTAAAGGCGCCGTTCTCAGACAGCACGGCAATGCCCACTTTCTTGCTGTCTGCTTTGGCATTGTCATCTTTACTGCCGGAGCAGGCGGCGAACAGGCCGGCAACCAGTGCCAGGCACAGCAGGGTGGCAAAAAACTTTTTCATCATTCATTCTCCTTAAACGCTTGGTGTTGATTATAATAATCGAGGTCTGCAAAGGCTTTGTGCAGCATTTCCTCGGTTATGGTGTAGGGGTTGTGGGCAATGTCCGGCATTTTGGCTACCAGGGGCGCCAGCTTTTCCACATCGGCACCGGTCATCTCTACATCGGAGAGGGCGGTGGGGAGCCCCACGCTTCTGTTGAAAGCGTACATCCGGCGGAAGCCGTCCAAATTGCCGTCGGTCAGCAGCAGAATGAGCACGCCAAAGCCCACCACTTCACCGTGCAGGTGGCGCGCCTCAATATGGGGCCAGGCGGTGAGCGCATAAAACACGGCGTGGGCCAGGCCGGAATTGTAATCCACAATATGCTCTGCCGTCAACAAAATAGAGGCAATGCCTGTGGTGACGATGATCGCCAGGATCACTTGCTCCACTGCATAGGTGCAGCGCTTTGCATCTATATCTGCCATGGCCTGTGCACCGTAGGTGAGCAGCGGGTCCAGGCACATTCGGCTCACATTTACACCCAGGGCGTGGTAGTGCACCAGCGCTTCACCTCGGGAGCTCATCTCCGCCTCAAAATACTTGGCGTAAGTGTCGCCCATACCGGCCCAAATGTAGCGCCGTGGGGCGGCTGCAATCACCGAGGGCAGAATAAAGGCGTGCACCGGCGGCGCTTTGTGAAAATCCGGCGCCAAAAAGGTGCCGTCTGCGTGGTACAGAATCGATACTGCCGTGGTGGCCGCGCAGGTGGAGGCAATGGTGGGGAAGGTGAATACCGGTTTGCCGCTTTCTTCCCCATAGGCTTTGCCGGTGTCCAGTGCTTTGCCGCCGCCAACGGCAAAGATCATATCTGCCGCTGCCACTGCCGGGTTCTCTGCCAAGGCAGCAATGTTCTCCCGGCTGGCCTCGCCGCCGTACCACACAAAATCCGTAATGGTCACGGCGCTGTCCTTGACCGCGGCCAGCAAGCGCTCTCGCACCGCCGCCATGGCCTTGTGGCCGCCGATCACCACCGCTGTGGCGCCAAAGGGGGCGCACACCGTTGGAATTTGCTTGTAAACCTGCTCGCCGATGGAATAGGAGGGCAGGGTAATGGAATAATCCGTCATAGGATTTAGATCCTTCCCGACTTACTTATAATCCTCTTATAGGACTGTGTGAAAATTATAGCACCGCAGGCGGGCTTTGTCAACGAAATTCTTTAGCAAGTTAAAGTGATAAATTGCAGTTACATAATGCGTCCGCCGCCCAGTACCGTGTCGCCGTCATAAACAACGGCAGCCTGGCCGGGGGTCACCGCCCGTTGCGGCGCGTCAAAGGTCAGCTGCACATCGCCGCCGGGCAGCACCTCCACGGTGCAGGGCGCCTGGTGCATATTGTAGCGGATCTTGGCAGCAGCGTGCAGCGGTTCGGTAGGCGCTGCAATGCTCAGCCAGTTGAACTCGGTCACCCGCACCACCGTACTGTTCAGTTGGTCGTTGGGGCACAGGGTCACCGTGTTGCTTTCCGGATCCTTCTTGCACACATACAGCGGCGCTGGCAGCGCAAGACCCAGCCCTCGGCGCTGGCCGATGGTGTAGCGAATAATGCCTTTGTGGCGGCCCAGCACATTTCCCTGGGTGTCCACAAAATCCCCGGGGGGATAGTGGCGGCCGGTATAGCTTTCAATAAAGGCGGCATAGTCTCCGTCCGGCACAAAGCAAATGTCCTGGCTCTCTCTTTTGTGGGCGTTGATAAAGCCGTTTTCCTCTGCAATGGCGCGCACTTGGTCCTTATGCAGCTCACCCAGGGGGAACAGGGTGTGGGCCAGCTGCTCCTGGGACAGATTATAGAGCACATAGCTTTGATCCTTTTTGTCGTCCAGCGCCTTGCGCAGCCGATAGCGGCCGTCCACGCAGTCAATGCGGGCGTAGTGGCCGGTGACCACATAGTCGTAGCCCAGGGTAATGGCGCGGCGACACAGGGTGTCAAATTTTAAGCACTTGTTGCAGTCAATGCAGGGGTTGGGGGTGCCGCCTGCCTCATAGGTGGCAATAAATTTATCAATGACCTTTTCCTTAAAGTCACCCTTAAAATTGAACACTTGGTAGGGCATACCCAGTCGGCGGGCCACGCTGCGGGCGTCCTCCACATCGGACAGAGAGCAGCAGGTCTTTTCCCGCTGGGCCATCAAAATATCGTCGCTGTCAAACAGTTTCATGGTGGCGCCCATACAGTCGTACCCGGCGTCCAACATCAGCTTGGCGGCCACGGAGCTGTCCACGCCGCCGCTCATGGCGATCAATGCTTTTTTCAAAAAAACGCACCTGCTTTCTTGACACTTTCAGTCTACTATACTAATATATACAGGAATAGAAGTAAAGAGGGAGTTTTTAGTTTTTATGCAAAAAATGCGATTTTTTCGCCGGGGTCTGCCGTTGTTTTTGGCCTTTTGGCTGCTACTGGCAGTGGCGGGCGCACCCTTTGCCGCTTATGCCGGGGAGAGCGTGACCGTGCGGGACAGCTGCGGGCAGGTGCGCTACACTGCACCTATTGACCCGGAGAATGCCTGCCCGGCGCTGCAATCGGCGCTGGACACGGTGCGCAGCGGCGCCTACGGCACCTGCACGGTTACCGTGACCCCCGGGAAATATCGAATGACAAAGAGCGCTGTGCTGGCGTCTGATATGACCCTGAACCTGACAGGGGTGACCCTACTCAATGCCAATGCAGGCAAGGGCAACATCTTTATTTCACCCAATCGGGACCGTACCGGCAAGGACTACACCGGATATTCTGCGTTGGAGAACTGCACGCTGCGGGGCGGCACGCTGGATTACGCGCCGGGCAATACCAACGGCTCCTGCCTGCTGCGCCTGGCGCATTGCAAGAATGTGACCGTGGACGGCACGGCATTTCTCAACAACACAGACTCCCACCACGCAGAATTGGCCGCCGGGTACAATGTGCGGTTCGTAAACTGCCTGTTCTCCGGTCAGACCAATCAAACGGAGAGCAGTGCGGAGGCGCTGCAAATTGATATTTTAGAGAAAAATCGGCACTTCGCCAACTTTCCGGCCTATGACGGCACGATGAACCAAAAGATCACCGTAGAGGACTGCACGTTTCAGGACCTGATCTGCGGGGTAGGCACCCGCAACGCTTTTGCCGGGCGGTATCAGAAGGGCATTACCATTCGTGGCAACACCTTTCGGCGCCTGCAAGGCACGGCCATTGTGTGCACCAATTATGTGGACACGGTGATCGAGAAGAACACCATCACCGACTGCGGTCGGGGCGTGGCATATTATATGTGCAAAAACAGCGGCGTGACCGATGTGTTCACAGACGGCAGCGGCAAGGTGCTGGGTAAGCGCAATACGGACTGCGGCAGCCGCATTACCGACAATACCATCTCCGTTTGTCAAACAGCGGAGATGGACAAGCCCAGGGGTATGTTTCTGTACGGCGGCAAGGCCGCCGGCAAAATGCCTGCCGGAAATTATGCAGTCTATAACCTGACGGTCAGTGGTAACACCATTACCACCACCGGCGGCGGGATCACCGGCACCGATCTGCAAAACTGCACGCTTGCAGACAACCGCATTACCCATAGCGGTGCGGCGGCGGAGACCACTGTGGGAATTCTCCTTCACGGCAGCAGTGGTAATTTGATCGAGAAAAATACTTGCACCGCCCTACACAACGGGCTGAAGTGTATGGACGCCTCCCACAGCAACGAGCTGCGGAGCAACACGGTAACAAACAGCCGCTCCAGTGCCGTTTGCATTGTGGACAGCAACGGGGTAGAGGTGACGGAAAACACCATTCGCACCGGGGCCACCAACGGCATTTTTGTGCAGCGAAGCAAAAAGGCGCGCCTGCTGCGCAATACCATTCAGGCAATGGGTCATAACGGCATTTGCCTGGCGGAGAAGAGCACGGCCGCCACCGGCAGCAACCGGATCAGCGGCTGCAAGCGCTATGGGATCAGCTCCCAGCCGGGAACCACCTTGACCGCCGTGGGCGATCGGCTTACCGGCAACACCAAGGGGCAGGGGATTGCCCAAGGCAGCAAGAATATGAAGTTCTCAACCTTAAGCAGTACCCGCCTGGCAGGCGGCCGGATCCGCAGCGGCAAAAATAAGGGCAAGATCGCCCTGCAATGGAAAGCGGTGCCCGGCGCCAAGCAGTATGTGCTGTACCGCAGGGACGGCAGCACCCACGGCAAATACCGCCGGGTGGCAACGCTTACCGGCACCCGCTATATCGACACAGCCCCCAAGCGGGGCAAAACCGCCGCCTATCGTCTGGTGGCGCAAACCAAAACAAACGGCGTGACCGCGGAAAGCCCCACGGTGCGCGCAGTGGTGAGGATAACCAAATGACTTTACAAGAGATCATAGACAGCGCCGGGCGGATCGTCTTTTTCGGCGGCGCCGGGGTGTCTACCGAGAGCGGCATTCCGGACTTTCGCAGTGTGGACGGTTTGTATCATCAACAATACGACTACCCGCCGGAGCAGATCCTTTCTCGCAGCTTTTTTGACGAGAACCCGGCGGAATTTTACCGCTTTTACCGCAGCAAAATGCTGTGCCCGAACGCCAAGCCCAACGCTGCCCATTACAAATTGGCAGAACTGGAGCAGGCGGGCAAGTGTGCCGCTGTGGTGACCCAGAATATTGACGGCCTGCACCAGGCGGCAGGCAGCCGCACGGTATATGAGCTCCACGGCTCCGTGCTGCGCAATCACTGTATGCGCTGCGGCAAGGCCTATGGTGTGGAGGCGGTGGCAGAGGCTGCCGGTATACCCCGGTGCACCTGCGGCGGGATCATCAAGCCGGATGTGGTGCTGTATGAGGAGGGGCTTGACCAACAGACCGTAGAGGGCGCGGTGGACGCCATCGCCCGGGCGGACTGCCTGATTGTGGCGGGTACCTCTCTTTCTGTGTACCCGGCAGCGGGCTTTATCCGCTACTTTCAGGGGGATCATTTTGTGCTCATTAACCGGGATCCGACCCCGGCGGACAAGTTGGCAGACCTGGTGCTGCACCAAAAGGTGGGGCAGGTGCTGTCCCAAATTCAAGTACGCTAACGGAGGCGCTTATGCCCATTTCAGTGATGCTCAAGCCGGCTTCCGGCAACTGCAATCTGCGGTGTAAATACTGCTTTTACCACGACCTGGCCGCTACCCGGCAGACGGAGAACAAGGGCTATATGACCCGGGACACCGCCTTGCAGGTGATGGACAAGGCCCTGGCTTTTGCCGGGGACGGACCGGTGTATTTTACCTTTCAGGGTGGGGAACCGCTGCTGGCGGGGAAAGACTTTTTCCGTTTTTTCTTCTCCGCTTGCAAAGAACGGCAGCGCCCCGGCGTGACCGTCCGGTTTTGCGTGCAGACCAACGGCACGCTGATCGATGACGAATGGTGCGACCTGTTTTTGGAATACGGCTGCTTGGTGGGCGTGTCTCTGGACGGCGACCGGGAGGGCAACCGTTACCGGGTGTACCCGGACGGGCGCAGCTCCTTTGACGATGTGCTTCGCGGTGTGCAGCTGCTGGCTCGGCGGGGCGTGCCTTTTAATATTCTTTCGGTGCTTACCGCCTACGGCGCTACCCATGTGCGATCGTCCTATCGCTTCTTTAAGCAGCAGGGGTTGCACCACTTGCAGTACATACCCTGCCTGCGCCCCTTTGCCATGGACGCGCCGGAGGATCTGTTTATGACCGATGACGACTACGCCGCCTTTTTGCAGCAGGGGTTTAAGCTGTATGCCAACGACGCCCTGCGGGGTAACCCGGTGTCCGTGCGTATGTTTGACAATTACTTGTTGCTGGCCCGGGGGCAGAACGCAGAGCAGTGCGGTATGAACGGCACCTGCGCCACCCAGTTTGTGGTGGAGGCGGACGGCAGCACCTACCCCTGTGATTTTTACTGTACCGATGATTGGTACCTGGGCAATATCTGCACCGGGGACTTTGACGGCTTTTTCCATAGTGAAAAGATGGTGGAATTCTTAAAGAATTCTTTTCAGCTGCCCCCGGCGTGCAAGACCTGCCGCTGGTTCTCCCTTTGTCGAGGCGGCGGCTGCAAGCGCAACCGAGTAGGCACGGATTACTGCCGGGCTTACCAAACTTTTTTTGCAAATACGGAGCATTTGTTTGCTCAACTGCGTTGAGGTGTTTTATGAAAAAGACGATTTCTGTACTGCTGGCACTGGTGCTGACGGTGGGACTGTTTTCTGCCTGCTCGAAGGATGGCAAGGAGGAGACGACAACGGCTGCGCCTGCCGCCTACACCCTGGCTTATACGTATGACAGCCATTATGCGCAGACGGATCCCAGCGCTGTGCGGGCGTATGAAAAGATCGCCAAAGCCATTGCAGAGGGCGGCGTGTCCGTGCGGGTGAATACGGATATGATGGACGATGTGAACCGGCTGCTGTACACCGGCTTTCCACTGATGGCGCTGGTGGACACTGTTTCCGTGAACAGCGACAATTCCGGTGTGACCATCAAATATAAGAACGATACGGATACGCATCGCCGGCTGGTGGGCGCCTTTGCGCAAAAGGTCAATACCATTCTGAAAGCCTGCGGCAAGGGCACGGTGAGCAACAATGTGTATCTCCTCCATGTGTACCACTATGTGGCAACCCACACGGCTTATGACGACAGCGTAACCGACGCCTACACTGCTATTTTGCAGGGCAAGGGCATGAGCGCCGCCATCAGCGGTATGTTTGAGTTCCTGCTGCAACAGGGCGGGGTGGACGCCGGGCATATCGTCGGCAAGGACGCCGCCGGTAACCCCTGGTACTTTACCCGTTGCGCCTTGGGCAACACGGTGTATAACTTTGATGTGGCAACGGAGCTGTCTGTGCGCAAAGGGGAGGGGCTGACCTGCTTTGCCATGACGGATAAGGAACTGCAAACCGGCGGACTGCAAAAGGGCTTTACCTACTCGGATGATGAAAAGGCGCCGGCAGTGAAGATGAAGAAGAACCCCTATGCCGCTCTGCGCTCCTGTGCGTACTTTACCCTGGAGGGCAACACCCTGACCGCCGCATTATACAGTGGCAAGACCGCCACCTTTACCTTATAAGGAGACAAATGAACAACCGAGTGGAAGTGTTGTGTAACCCCACACAGTCGCTTTGGGACCGCCGAAAAATTTTCGGCGGTTTTTTTGTATCATTTGCCTATGATTTTTGCGCATTTTAGACGATAATAGACAGATGATTCCATAAATGTCCACTTATGCCTGAATCTTCACAAGTTGCACAGAAAATTCTGCGGACAAATTTCTTTTTTGGTTGTAATTGATAAATCGATTTGTTATAATATTGCAGAAATATGACACAGGGGGAGATCCAATGGCAGAACAAACCGGCCTGAAAGCAAAAGCCACAGGCCTCATCGACAACATTAAGTATTACTGGAAAAAGCCACCCAAGGGCAAGTATATGTCCTTTAAGGAAGTGGCTTCTTATGCGTTTGGCGGTATCGGTGCATACCTGATCGTATGTATGAGTATTCCGTGTATCTTAGGTGCCACCAATGTGTTCCTGTCCGGGACCATCGGCATCGGTATGACGGATATGTATATTATGTACGTGATCGGCGTACTCTCCGGTATTCCGCTCACCGGCTTGCGTGCCAATATTATTGATAACACGCGAAATAAGGCCGGTAAGTACAGACCGTATCTGTTGCGTATGGGCATTCCTTGTTCCATTATTTTTGTATTGATGGTATGGTTCCCGTATGACAAGCTGGGTCTGTTGGTAGGCAGCGGCATGATCTTAGGCAAGTCCGCTACCTATGTGGCAAAGTGCGCCGTGGTTATGGCGTTTAACATTGCCTTGCAGTTCTTCTATTATTTCTTCTATGATGCGTACGAGAACCTGATCCATGTGCTCTCTCCAAATTCTCAGGAGCGTGCAGATGTGGCCTCCGTTAAGAGCATTATTTATTCCTTCGGACCCACGGTGTATAACATCATTATCCCTGTGATCGCCGGTATTATCGGTGTAAACCAGACGGATATCCGTGTGTACCGGATCGCTTTTCCGGTAATCGGTGTGATCGGTACGCTGCTGGTGTTCGTGGTATATGCCAATACCCAGGAAAAGATTATTCAGGCAAAGACCCATGTTATTCAGATCAAGTTTACCGACGCTCTGCGCGAGGTAGCCAAGAACAAGTATTTCTGGATTATCTCCCTGGCCGGTTGGTTGGGCTTTTTGGAGACAGCGTACGCCAATATTCTGTATTGGCTGTGCAACTACGGCGGCGCCTGCTCCCAGCCTACATACGCAGTGATCACCACCATTTACGGCAACGCCTCCCTTTGGGGCATGCTGCTTGCGCCGTTTTGTATCCGCAGATGGGGTAAAAAGAAGGTGCAGGTGGTCACCAACCTGTTTAATATCCTGTTTATTCTTTGTATGTATCCGTTCTTTACCGGCGCTTCCGGATCGGACGGCAATATGCGCAATTATGTGATCTGGGGCGTTATGGCCTGCCTGTATCTTAATGCGGTAGTAGGCGCCTTTGCTCATATTCTGAATCCGTCCATCCAGGCGGATATCCGTGACTACCAGCAGTACCGCTCCGGCGAGCGTATTGACGGTATGTTCGCTGCCGTGACCGCTATTGGTAATGTGATCACTCTGATCACCGCCGGTGTGCTGCCTGCCTTGCAGGAGAAGTACGGTATGACCGCCGCGGTTGCCGAGCGCGTGACCGCTGACGGCTCCTTGATGTCCAGAGTGCTGCCCGGCACCACCCAGACCATCGGTCAAATGTTGCAGCAGCAGCTGGCTAACGGACAGGATAACTTTGTGAACCCATCTTCCGCATTGTATGATGTAAACGGCGTGCTGTTCCCGCTGCTGCGGGTGCTGGTGTTGGTTGCCGCCATCGGTGCCACCATGAATGTAATCCCGTTCTTCTTCTACGATTTGACTGAGCAGAAGCAGAAGTCTTATGTGCGTGTGCTTAAGGTGCGCGCCGTCTTTGAGGACTACGGCAACAAGGCGCTTAAGGATAAGGACATTGTAGAGATGATCGATCTGGTGAACAACGCCCGCGAAATGGCTGTTGCCACGCCCAAAAAGCTGGATAAATCCTCTTACAAGAGCATTTCCGATAAGGCTGCCCGCAAGGAAGCCAAAAAGGCGTACCGCGCCGATGTGGAATTCAATGAGGAGATCAAGATCTCACAGTTTGTGTTGGACGAGATGTCTAAGTTCGATTCTGAGCTGGGCAAGCACCAGATTCAGGTGTATACCCAGATCTTCAACGCCGGCTTGGACGGTATTAAGAACACTTCTTTGGCAGAGGCAAAGGCACAGCTGAAAAAGGCAAAGGCCATGTCTCACTCCACTGCGGAGGAAAAAGAGATCCGTAAGTTCTACATTGAGGTTGCCAAGACCCAGATCTCTGCCATCAAGTCCTTCCAGAAGTATTATGGCTCTGCCCGCGAGTTCGTGGAGTTAAGCTTTGACAGCATTGAAAAGTATTTCAACGAGGAAGACCGTTTGGACGACCAGATTGAAGAACTGGCCAAGATGATGCACATCGCCAAGAAAGACAAGGATCGTGACGAAGTGCTGCGGCTGAAAAAGCAGATCAAAGAGCTGTCCGAGGAGCGCAAGAAAGTACGTAAGCTTTCCAAACAGGAAATGGATAAGCACGCCCAGTTTAATCGTGCTGCCAAGCCCTATGTGGATGCTAAGAAACTGCTGACCCAGCAGGAGAACTTCAAGCACTTTGACGAAATTGCCGCGCTTTACGATACGGCAAAGGCCAATGTGGAAGCCAATGAAAAGGCCGAGGCAGAGGAAGAGGCAAAGCGCCTGGAGGAAGAAAAGGCAGAACTGGCTCGCCGCAAGGCCGAGAAGGCTGCCAAGAAGCGTAAGTAATCAAAAAGTAAACCCTACATAACGAAAACCCCATTTCCGCATAGGATAAACTATGACAGGAAATGGGGTTTTTATGATGATATATGAGATCAAGGTTGGTTCTGTGACCAACGCGCAAAGGGGGGCCAAGCTGCTGAAAAACGCGGGTTACCGTGTGTTTGTGCACAAGCAGCTGCGCCCCAGTCCGGCGGACGGATGCGGGTATCTGTTACGGCTGGAGGACGGCGATGCAGAGGCGCTGGCGCTGCTGCGGCAGCATGGGGTGCGGATCACCGGGGTGGAGCAGCTATGATTTATTTAGACAATGCGGCCACTACCTATCCCAAGCCGTTGTCCGTGCTGGAGACGGTGTACCGGGCCAATCGTAAGTATGCGTATAACAGTGGGCGTGGCGGCTATCGGGAGTCTGTGCAGACGGCAGAAAAGATTTTTGCCGTGCGGGACTGCCTGGGCCGCTTTTTTCATTGCCCGGAGCAGAATATTGTGTTTACCAACAACTGCACGACTGCGGTGAACACGGCGCTGAAAGGACTGCTGAAGCCGGGGGATCATGTGCTGATCTCCGCTTTGGAGCATAATGCGGTGTTTCGACCCATCTACAAGCTGGCCCGGGAGGGGCGTATCACCTACGATCAGGTGCCGTACCACCCGGACCCGGACCGCTTTTTGCAGAATATACGGGCACTGGAGCAGCCCAATACGGCGATGGTGGCAATGGTCCATGCTTCCAATGTGTTTGGGGTGGTGCACCCGCTGGGTCTTATCGGCGACTACTGTCACCGAAAGGGCTGGCTCTTTGTGGTAGACGCCGCCCAAAGTGCAGGCATTTTGCCTATTGATATGCAGGCAATGCATATTTCTGCTCTGTGCGCCCCCGGGCATAAAAGCCTGTTCGGCACTATGGGCACCGGTGTGCTGGCGCTGGCTGACGGCATTTCACCGGACAGCCTGACCGAAGGGGGTACCGGCAGCCGCTCCTTTGACCCGCAAATGCCGCCGGATTTGCCGGATCGGCTGGAGGCGGGCACCCTAAACAATCCGGGCATTCTCTCCTTGGGTGCCGGTGTGCGGTTTATTGAAAAGACCGGCCGGGCGGAAATGCACGATTACGAAATGCGCCTGATCCGATGGTTGTATGAGGAGCTGGCCGCCTGCCCGGGGATAAAACTGTATACACCCCCGGAGCATATTGGCGTGCCGGTGCTCAGCTTTAATGTGGACGACCGCACCTCGGAGGAGACGGCGGCTTATTTGGCTGCCCGGCAGATCGCTGTGCGGGGCGGGTATCACTGCGCCCCATGCGCCCATCGGTTTTTTGGTACGGATAAGCGGGGGACTGTGCGGATCAGTCCCGGCGTGTTTACCGGGATGAACGAATGTGAATATTTCCTGAATTCTGTAAAATTCCGGGAATAACCCTTTATTTGACTTTCAAAGTATGTTACAATCAGTATAAGGAATTGTATAAGTGAGGATGTGAATGTATGAGTGCCATCGGCGATTTCTTTAATAAGATACTCAGCGTGTTTTCCACCTTTGGCATTAGCGACGCACTGGATATTCTGTTTGTGGCCGTAATCATTTACGGCTGTATTCGCATTATTCGTGAGACGCGGGCGATGCAGCTGGCTAAGGGTATCTTGTTGCTGCTGGTGATGTACGGCATTGTTAATTTGCTGCACATGGAGGCTTCCAGTTTTATCTTTAAGAGCATCTTTTCCAATATTTTGCTGCTGGCGGCCATTTTGTTCAGCCCGGAGCTGCGGAATATTCTGGAGCAGGTGGGTAAAGGCGCCACCGGCAAGAGCCTAAAGACCATCATTCACCCGGGAGTTGCCATTGATGTGGCGGAGATCGGCGATTGTATTGAGGCCACTTGTAAGGCCTGCTCGGATATGAGCGACCAGCATGTGGGCGCCCTCATCGTGTTTGAAAACGAGACCATGCTGGGCGATATTATCGCCAGCGGCACGGAGCTGCACGCCAAGGCCTCTCGCCAGTTGATTGAGAATGTGTTTTTCCCCAAATCTCCGCTCCATGACGGCGCGCTTGTGATCCGGGACGGGCGGCTGTACGCAGCCGGTTGCATTCTGCCTTTGACCAAAAAGAGTGTGTCCTCCGCCCTGGGCACCCGCCACCGTGCGGGTATCGGCCTGACGGAGCAGTCCGACGCTGTGGTGGTGATCGTCAGCGAGGAAACCGGTGCCATTTCCGTTGCTATGGGCGGTGTGCTGAGCCACGATGTGTCTGACGGCGATTTGCGCGACATTTTGAAAACGGAGTTTCTGCCCAGCGGTTCCTCCTCAGACGATAAAATTATCTCCCGTCTGGTAAGGAGGGTGAAAAAATGAGTGAACAGCAAAAGCCAAAAAAGCGCTTTTCATTGCGCAAGCTGATCTATAATGACAAGAACTTAATTATTATTTCTCTGCTGGCGGCGGTGTGCATTTGGATTGCCACCTCAATGAATTTGTCACCGGAGACCACCAAGAATATTTCCGTTCCGCTGAAGATCGACTTTTCCGACACGGTGACGGAGGAGTTGGGATTTAAGTGCTACGGCGAGAGCAGTATGACGGTGAATGTGACCGTACGAGCCAAGAAGTACCTGGCCAAGGATATTTCTGCCGACGATTTGGATGTGAAGCTGCAAACCAGCTCGGTGACCACCACCGGCACCCACGAGGTGCCCATCAGTGTCAGCGCCGGGGACAGCAGCGATTTTACCGTTGAGAGCTATTATCCCACTGTGTATACCGGCTACTTTGATGTACCGGAGGAGCAGGAGATGGAAATTAAGCTCAATTACAACACAAAGGACTATGTGGCAGACGGCTTTGTGGCAGGGGAGAGCCTGCTCAACGAGCCGAATGTGGTGGTCAGCGGTCCCAAGACCTATGTTGCACGGGTCAGCAAGGTAGTCGCCGATGTGAATTTAAACGACAAGCTGTCGGAGACTGCCACCATCAATATTGAGCCAAAGGCTGTGGATGTGTACGGTAACAAGGTGGACTACATTTCCCTGAATTACGGAGCAGAGAAGTTGACCTTGACCATACCGGTACTCAAGGTGAAGCAGTTGAGTACCCATGTGACCTTAACAGACGCGCCGGAGTCGGTGGATCTGTCTAAGATCAAGATTTATTACAGTACAGACAGCATTCGCGCCGGTGTACTGGCCGGAACGGATATTAAGGCGGCCGAGCTGGGCGAGGTGCATTTTACCGACCTGCGGGTAGGGGAAAACACCTTTACCTTTAACGCCACCCAGCTGGAGGGAATCACCGTACTGGACGATACAGAGAAAGTCACCGTACGGGTGGTGGTGCCCTCGGATTACACCAGCAAGGACATTGATGTGTCTGCCACCGGGGTTAAGCTGAACAATGTGCCGGCGGGCTACACTGCCAAAGTAACGGCGCTGAACAGTGACTCGGTGACCATCATCGGACCGAAAAGCGCCATTAGCGGCTTAAAGGCCAAGAATGTGGTGCTCTCCTGCGATCTGACCGCCAAGAAGGGCGAGAGCGTGAAGACCGGCACCCGCCAACTGCCGGTGACCGTCAGCATTGCAAAGGCGGACGGCACCTGGGCCTACGGCACTTACCGGGCCACCGTGGAGCTGCGCAAAAAGTAAAACCAAATACCAAATACAAAAAAGAGCGGCAGCCGTAAGGCTGCCGCTTTGGCATACGCGCCATAGGGGGTATGGCGTGTATGAAGGGGGCGGATTATTTCCACTGCTTGAGCACTTCTGCATTGGCAAAGATCTCGTCCAGCTTGCGCATAAAGGGGACAATATCGCCGTAATCCAGTGCCCGATGGTCTATAGCAATGGTGATGGGCAGGATCTGGCGCACCGCAATGGTGTCGTTGCCCTGGGCGTCTGTCATCACCCGGGGGCGCTTTTGGATAGAGTCAATGGCAAAGGCCGTGGTCTGGGGCGGAATAATCTCCAATAGGGCGCAGTTGCCCTTGTGCTCTCTGTAAATGGAGCCTAAGTTGGAGATGGTGGTGGTGCCCTGCTCAATATCTTTCTTGGTCAGGCGATCCGTGGCGGGGATGGAATAATACTTTTTCTTCTCTGCACCGTGGAGCGTGGTGACCTTGTGGGCGCCGGTCTTGGAGCCGATCAGCCGCAGCACGGTCTGCGCCACCTTGCCCTCTTTCAGTCGCTGCAAGGTGTTGTCCAGCGATACCTCGTACATAACCTCGTTCATGTTGGAATTGCGCGCCCGGCGTTCGGTGTCCACAATGGCGGCGGTCATTTCGCTGAGGGTCTTATTGCCCATATCGTGCATATTGACGGTCATCATCTGTCCGTCCGGCAGCAGCATGGGCATGGACACATCAATGTGGTCAAAATATTTCAGGCACCCGCGCACCAGGCGGCGATTAAACAGCAGGTGTGTGTTCATGGACGGCGCTGCCTTCAACCCCTCGCAGATGATCTTCATCATCACGGTGTTTAAGGTGATCTTCTCCTCCCGGCTTTTGCAGTCGGCGTTCAGCTCTTTGACCACCGGCAAAATATCTGTTACATCTGCCTCGTAGATCACGGTGGCGTGGGGAATCTCTCGCCAGCTCTCTGTGGTCATGTTGGATACGATTTTGCGTGCAATGCCAAAGTGTTCTTCTTTAATCAGTGCCATTGGATCTCCTTTTGCTTGGGTTTTGTATGGTTAGCCGCCGATGATGGACACGGCGGTTTTGTATACTTCTTCTCGGACTTCTTTGATGTAGTCGCCAATTTCCTCTCGGGGGAACGGGTCCTCCTTGAACCGGTGACGGTATTCCAGCGCCAGCTTGGGTCGGAATTTTGGGTGGCAAATTTTGATCAGTGCCCGCGCCCGTTCTTTGAGCGTCTTGCCTTTTAATTGTGCCACGCCGTACTCGGTGACCACATAGTTCACATCGTTACGCGGGGTGGTGATGGCGCTGCCCTCGGTGATAATGGGCACAATGCGGGACAGGTGACCCCGCTTGGCGGTAGAGGGCATGGCAATAATGGAGCGGCCGCCGCGACTCATGGTGGCGCCTCGCACAAAGTCCACCTGACCGCCTACGGCGCTAAATTGGTTCAGCCCTACGGTGTCTGCAACCACCTGGCCCAGCAAGTCCACTTGCAGGCAGGAGTTAATGGAGACCACATTGTCGTTCTTGGCGATCACCGACGGATTGTTTACGTAATTGATGGGGTGCATCTCTACGGATGGATTGTTGTTGATATAAGCGTTCAGCTTGTCCGTACCCAAGGCGGCGCCAATGACGGTGCGGCCTCGGTGAATTTGCTTTTTAGCATTGTTGATAACGCCTGCCTCCAGCAGGTCCACCACGCCGTCGCCTACCAGTTCGCTGTGCAGGCCTAAATCTTTTTTGTCCCACAGCTGGGCGCACACGGCGTTGGGAATACCGCCGATACCCAGTTGCAGGCAGTCGCCGTCGTGGATCAGGTCGGCGCAGTTTTTGCCGATCTGCTGCTCCACCTGGCTGATCTCTGCGGAGGGCACCTGGGGCAGGGGCTCGTGGATCTCTACAAAGGCGTCAAATTCCCGTACATGGCGAATGCTGTTGCCAAAGGTGCGGGGCATATAGCTGTTGACCTGGGCAATAACGGTTTTGGCCACGCCGCACACACCCTTGGTGTAGTCCACGGTGGTGCCAAAGGATACATAGCCGTGCTCGTCCGGCGGCGATACCATCACCACCGCCACATCCGGACAAACATAATTCTCCAGCAGGTCCGGGATCTCATAAAAATGGCAGGTGGTAAAGTCGCAAGTGCCGTTGGCAATGGCGCCCCGGTTACCGGCAGAGGCAAACAGACAGTTCAGGTGAAAGTGCCCGGCCATTTCCGGCGCCGTCCAGGGGCAATCCCCTAAGGTGAGCATGGAGATGATCTCCACATCCTGAAAATTCCGGTACTGCTCTACCAGCGCCCGCTCAATACCCAGCGGCTCGCCGCAGGCAAAGCCGGTGACTACCTTGTCTCCGTTATGGATCAGGGCAATGGCTTCGTTTACGGTCATTCGCTTTGACTGATATATGCTTTTCCAGTCCATAGGCTCTCCAAAATCCTGTGCACAGCACGGTATTAGACAAAATCATAAAAAATGACGAATAAGCGCCAATTCTTTAGGGCTTAGTATAGTATTAGACGCGCTGTTTGTCAATAAATTCTTGCATTTCAGTGCCGTTTTTTGTATGATGAAGATAATCTGTACTATTTGTGAGGTTCATCATGATCTATGAAGTGACGCGGTTTGGTCTGCCTAAGAATATTGCCGCCGGGGTGACGGAAGCCCTGCGCCAAATGCAGCCCGGGGACACCCTGCACTTCCCCAAGGGAGAGTACCATTTTTACAAGGACTATTGCCAAAGTTTGGTGGTGCACACCAGCAATACAGACAGCTTTCAGCGGCCGAAAAAGACCTTTGGCATTTTGTTGCAGGATAAAGAGCAGCTGACCCTGGACGGGGACGGCTCCGTTTTTGTGTTTCACGGCAACATCAGCGCTTTGGGTGTACTGCGGTGTCGGCAGATCACTCTGCGGAATTTTACCATTCGTTATGCCTGTCCCACCAATGTGGAGCTGGAGGTGACCGCCAAGCAAGGCCACACGGTCAGCTATCGAGTGCCGGAAAATCAGCCCTTTTATATGGACGGCGGCAGCGTGGTCTTTTTTGAGCAAAGTCCCTTTACCAAGAAGAATTACTGGCAAATGCGCAACAACGAGAACAGCAGCTGCGCCGTGCGCCACCGGGGGGAGACGGTGTTCCGTGAGGTGGACCAGCCCTTTACCGGGTTGCACCGCACCCGCCGCACCGGGGCGCGCACCTTTGATGTGTGGTCCCTGCGGAAGAAGAATTATCGGGTAGGGGAGACGGTGACCCTGTCTATGAACAACTGCCGAGAGACGGCAGGCGCCTTTTTCTCCGAGAGCAGCGACCTTGCCGTGGCGCAGGTGACGGTGAATTACCTGCACGGCTTTGGCTGGCTGACCCAAATGTGCCGGGATGTGTCCTTTACCGGCGTGCACTTTCACCCGGATCAGCGGCATCATGTGTCGTCTTTTGCAGACTGTATTCATGTGTGCGGCTGTAAGGGTACGGTAACCATAAAGGATTGCTCCTTTACCCAGGCGCATGATGACGCCATTAACATTCACGGTGCGTTCCTGCGCTTTGTGCGCCGGGTAGACGACCATACGGCGGTGTTTCAGTTCGTGCACCGACAGCAGGGTGGCTACCGGGCGTTCTTCCCCGGCGATACGGTGCGCTTTTATTATCGCAGCTCTTTGCAGCCCTGTGGAGAAGAAAACACTGTGGCTGCGGTGGAGGATAATATAGATGCCAAAACCTGCACCTTGACCTTTGATCGGCCGCTGCCGCGGGATATAGATGCCAAGTTCCGAGGACAGCAGAATGTGGTGATCGAGAACGCCAGCTACTGCCCGAATGTGGAAATCAGCGGCTGTTCCATTCACGGCATTCCCACCCGGGGCATTCTCTGTACCTCCGGCGGCCATGTAGATATTCATCACAACACCTTTGACCATGTGTTTATGGCCAATGTGTTTGTCAGCAATGACGCCAACGACTGGTACGAGTCCGGCCCGGTGCGGGATATGCAAATTCATCACAATGTATTCCACCTGCCAACCCTGCGGCAAAAGCGGTTTTGGCCCACGCTGGCGGCGGTGCTGGTGGAGCCGATCACTCTGGGCGGCAAGATCACCGCGCCCATTCACAGCGGCATTCGCATTTTTGAGAATGAGATCACCCTTACCGACGGCTACGCTCTTTGGAGCAAAGGCGGCGGGGATATTGAGATTGACGACAAGGACCACCCGGTGCATATCGAACCGCTGGACAAATAAAAAGACACAAAAAGCAGCCTTTCCGTTCATTTTCGGAAAGGCTGTTCCTTTATGCTGTTATTCTGCGTTGGTTTCTTTGTCTTTCATGATCTGGACCATCATTTGATTGACCTTATACACATCGCCGCAGCCCAGGGTCAGTACCAAGTCACCCGGCTCCACACGGTCGGTCACATACTTGGCGATCTCCGGGAAAGTGTCCAGCTGCACGGCACCGGGGACCTTATCTGCCAGGTCCTTGGCGTGAATGCCGATGGTGTTGACCTCGCGGCTGCCCATAATGGCAGAGATCACGCACTTGTCCGGAATTTGCAGCACCCGGGCAAAGTCGTCCAGCAACTCGCTGGTGCGGCTAAAGGTAAAGGGCTGGTGCACTGCCCATACCCGCTTGTAGCCCATTTGCATGGCCGCGCGCAGGGTGGCCTGCAACTCGGTGGGGTGGTGGCCGTAATCGTCGGCAAAGGTTACGCCGCAGTAGGTGCCGGTGAGCTCAAACCGCCGGTGGGCGCCGTGAAAGTCCTTTAGCCCCCGGCAAATATCCTCCGGCTTGGCGCCGCTTTCATAGGCAGCGGCAAAGGCAGCCAAAGAATTGAGAATATTGTGGGCGCCGGGCACGCAGATCTCCGCATGGCAAAGGAACTGCCCGTTGTGGTACACATCGTAATCGGAGTGGAACCCGCCGGGCACATGAATGTTCTTGGCCTGCCAGTCACAGTGGTCGCCGGTGCCAAAGGTGATCATCTTTTTGCCGGTCACCCGGGCCATGGCCTCTACGGTGTTGGCGTCGTCTCCATTATAGATTACCGTGCGGGTGGCTTTGTTGGCAAATTGGATAAACGCTTCCTGAATGTGCGCCAGATCGCCAAAGAAATCCAGGTGGTCCCGGTCAATGTTCAGCACCACCGCAATGTCCGGGTTCATGTGCAAAAAAGTGTTGTTATATTCGCAGCTTTCGCACACAAAGTTTTGGCTGTGGCCGTAGCGGCCGTAGGCGTTAATGGCAGGCAGCTTGCCACCGATGACGGCGCTGGGATCCAGCCCGGCCTCCAGCAGCACCTGGGTGGTCATGGAGGAAGTGGTGGTCTTGCCGTGGGTGCCGCTGATACCGATGCAGTTGGAGAAAATGCGGCTCATGGCGCCCAGCAGCTCCGCCCGCTCAAAGCAGGGGTAATGCGTTTTAGCCCATTCCAGCTCTTCGTTGCCCTCTAAGATGGCGTTGGTGTAGATCACCAGCTGAATATCCGGGGTCAGGTTGGCCTTGGTCTGGCCCAAATAGACTTTTGCGCCCTCTTTTTCAATCCGGCGAAAAGTCTCGGTGTCGTTGTTGTCCGAGCCGGACAGCTGATAGCCCAGGGACAGCAGAATTTCGGCCAGGGGACACATGCCGGAGCCGCCGATGCCGATAAAGTGGATGCGCTTAACTTCCTTTAGCAAAGTATCTATATCTTTCATGAGAGAACCTCCCAATTCTTTTTTCATATTATACTACCAAAAGGCAGAAAAATAAATACATATTCCGCAGGAACTGAAAATTTTTTCTGTCATAGAATATGGAGTAGAAAAGAATAGGCACAAAATGCCTTTGTGGGGTGTAGAGATGAAACTGGATACATTTGCCGTGCCGTTTACCGCCGATCGGCGTATGGCGTATGCGGCGGCTTACCTGGAGCAGTGCTCCTATCGGCAGGTGGAGGAGGTACAGGCGGCGGACTTTGTGCTGCTGCCGGTGCCGGCAAAGGACTATATGCTGGAGGGATTGGACGGTAAGACCGTTTTCTTAGGGGGCGGCAGCTATCCCGGCACGCTGGACTACTGCAAAAATGAGAATTTTGCGGAGAAAAACAGCATACTCACCGCCGAGGGCGCCCTGTGGTTGGCACAAAATCATCTGGAGCGGGCACTTTACCGCAGCCGGGTGTTGGTGTGCGGCTATGGGCGAATCGGTCGAGTGCTCACCGGGATGCTGCTGGCCCACGGCGCCGATGTGACCGTGTGCTCTCGCAGTGCGCTGAGCAAGACCCGGGCGCTGTTTGCCGGTGCCCGGCATACGGACTTTTCCGGCCTGGTGCAGCCGGGGGATTATGATTTGGTCTATAATACAGTACCCCACATGATTTTTACCAAGCGAGAGTTACAGGCGCTGCGGCGAGACACGGTGCTGGTGGACCTGGCGTCCTTCCCCGGCGGGGTGGATACGCTGATGGCCCACACCCTGGGAATCACGGTGGTGGACGGGCGCAATCTGCCCGGCCGCACCGCCCCGGAGACTGCCGGTGCGCTGATCGGCGAGACTGTGGCCGAAATGATCGAGGAGGGACTGGAATGAAGATCGGGTATTGCCTGACCGGCTCCTTTTGCACCTTTGCTAAGTCCTTGGAGGCGCTGGAGGCGCTGGTGCGGGCCGGTCATACCGTAACGCCCATTATGAGCCAGGCGGCTTACACCACGGACACCCGCTTCGGGGACGCGGTGGATATTCAAAATCGGCTGATTGCCATTACCGGCAACAGTATTATCCACACCATTGCCCAGGCGGAGCCGGTGGGACCAAAGAAGATGTTTGATGTGTTGGCCATTGTGCCCTGTACCGGCAACACGCTGGCAAAGCTGGCAGCGGGTATTACGGACACGGCGGTGACCATGGCAGCCAAGAGCCACCTGCGCAATGACGCCCCGGTGGTGATCGGCGTGTCCACCAATGACGCTTTGGGCGGCGCTGCTAAGAATATCGGCCAGCTGCTCAATTACAAGCACTTTTACTTTGTGCCCTTTGGTATGGATAACTGCTATATGAAGCCCAAGTCCATGGTGTGCGATTTTGCCCGGGTGCCCCAGGCCATTGAACTGGCGGCGCAGGGACAGCAGATTGCGGAAAAAATTTTTTGATTTTTTCGTTTCGTATTGACAATCGGTGCAAAAATGCCTATATTAGACTTATTGCTTAAAACGAAATTTAAGTATAGGCGAAAGCTAAAAAATCGGGCGGAGGGCGTAGGCTCTCTGACAAAAGAGGAAGTGCATAATTGGAAAAGATCATCGACCTGCGGAACATCACGGTCAGCTACGGCGACAGTGTGATTTTAGACAAACTGAATCTGTATATAAATGAAAAAGAGTTTATAACGCTGCTGGGACCCTCCGGCTGCGGCAAGACCACAACGCTGCGCTGTATTGCCGGCTTTGTGCAGCCGGACAGTGGGGAAGTGGTCTTTGAAGGCAAAGTCATCAATGATGTGCCCCCGCACAAACGCCGGGTGAACACCATTTTTCAGCGTTATGCTCTTTTTCCGCATTTAAATGTGTATGAGAATATCGCTTTTGGCCCGGAACTGCAAAAGAAGAGCCGCAGCGAGGTGCGCCAAACGGTGGCGGAAATGCTGGAGCTGGTAAACCTGAAAGGGTTTGAAAAGCGGAGTATCTCCTCTCTGTCCGGCGGGCAGCAGCAGCGCGTGGCCATTGCCCGCGCTTTGGCCAATCACCCCCATGTGCTGTTGCTGGACGAGCCGCTGGGCGCGCTGGATTTAAAGCTGCGCAAGGATATGCAAAAGGAACTGAAAGCCATTCAAAAGCGGCTGGGCATTACCTTTATCTATGTGACCCACGACCAGGAAGAAGCCTTGTCTATGAGCGACACGGTGGTGGTGATGGATAAGGGCAAAATCCAGCAGATCGGCACCCCGGAGGATATTTATAACGAGCCGGTGAACGCCTTTGTGGCGGATTTTATCGGCGAGTCCAATATAGTGGACGCTGTGATGGTGCGGGATTATGTGGTGCGCTTTGGCGGCGTGACCTTTGACTGCCTGGACAGCGGCTTTGCCCCCAATGAATTTGTAGAGGCCGTGGTGCGCCCGGAGGATATTCGCCTGTGCGACCCGGGACATAAGGCGGCGCTCACAGGCACCATTACCGATGTGGTGTTCAAGGGCGTGTTCTTTGAGATCTTTGTGGATGTGGGCGGCTTTATCTGGATGGTGCAGACCACGGATTACCACGCGGCGGGCAATACCGTGGGTATGTATATTGAGCCGGACGCTATTCATATTATGAAGCGCAGCGAGTATAGCGGCGAATTTGGCGACTATTCCACCTTCTCGGACGAGATGGACCATATCTCGGACGCCGATTATAATTGGGAGGAGGAGAGCAATGAGCAATCTGGGTCGTAAACTGCTGGACAAGCCCTATGCCCTTTGGGCGGTGCTGTTTGTACTGGCGCCCCTTTGCATGGTGGTCTACTATGCGTTTACGGACACCGGCGGCGCCTTTTCTCTCCACTCGGTGAGCCAAATCCCGTCCTATCTGTCTACCATTTTGCTGTCGGTGCTCTATGGCTTGGCGGCCACGGTGATCTGTCTGCTTTTGGGCTATCCCTTTGCCTATTTGATCTCCAAGCACGCGGTGCGACGCCAGCGCACGGTGGTGCTCTTGGTGATGCTGCCCATGTGGATGAACTTTCTCATTCGTACTTACAGCTGGATGACGATTTTAGGTGACTCCGGCGTGATCAACAGCTTTTTGACCGCCGTAGGGTTGGAGCCGGCCAAGCTGATTAACACCGGCGGTGCTGTTATATTGGGTATGGTTTATAATTTCCTGCCCTATATGATTCTGCCTATTTATTCCGTACTGTCCAAGCTGGACGGCTCGCTGATCGAGGCGGCGGAGGATTTGGGCAGCAGTCGGCATCAGGTGTTTCGGCGGGTGGTACTGCCTATGTCCCTGCCCGGGGTACTCTCCGGCATTACCATGGTGTTTGTGCCCTGTGTATCTACCTTTTATATTACCCAAAAGCTGGGCGGCGGCCAGGTGGTGCTGGTGGGCGATGTAATCGAGACCCAGTTTCAAAGCGCCAATAACTATAACCTGGGTGCGGCGCTGTCCCTGGTGCTGATGGTGCTGATTTTGATCTGTCTGGGCGTGATGAACCGCTTTGGCGCGGACGACAGCAGTGACGGAGGTGTGATCGTATGAGCAAGAAAACCTCTGCCATCGGCAAGATTTATCAGGCACTGATCTACGTGTTTTTGTATGCGCCGATTTTGGTGATCGGCCTGTTCTCCTTTAACGGCAGCTCCAGCACCTATATGCTGCAAGGCTTCTCTATGCATTGGTACAAGGAGTTGTTCAGCAACGCAGCGGCTATGCACGCCCTGCAAAATACCGTGGTGCTGGCACTGTGCACCGCTGCGGTGTCCACGCTCTTGGGCGTAATGGCGGCGGTGGGTATCTTTAACAGCCGGCACAAGCTCTATAAGCGCTCGCTGATGCTGCTGACCAATGTGCCCATGATGAATCCGGAGATCGTGACCGGCATCTCTATGATGCTGCTGTTCGTCTTTGCCGGGGGACTGGTGCACCGCAGCAATGTGCTGGGCTTTTGGACCCTGCTCATCGCCCATGTGACCTTTAGTTTGCCTTATGTGATTTTGAATGTGATCCCCAAGCTGCACCAGTTTGATATGAATATTTACGAGGCGGCGGTGGATCTGGGCTGCAAGCCGGTGCGGGCGTTTTTTAAGACCGTATTTCCGGAGATCCTCAGCGGGATCATCACCGGCTGTGTGATGAGCTTTACCCTGTCGCTGGATGATTTTATCATCAGCTACTTTACCAACGGCCCCAGCTTCCAGACCCTGCCTATTTACATTTTCTCTATGACCAAAAAGCGGGTGAAGCCGGATATGTACGCCTTGTCATTTCTGATGTTCTTGACCATTTTGCTGCTGCTGATTCTGTCCAACTGGATGCAGGCCCGAGCGGAGAAGCGGGAGAAAGGGGAACGCCAATGAAAAAGTGTTTTTCTTTTCTGCTGACCCTGCTGGTGCTGCTGGCAGTGCCTGTCAGCGCCTTTGCGGCGGATGATGTTTTCACCCCGGCGCAAAAAGCCTACTACAAGAACTTGGGGCTGCAAGGCACCACGGTGAATGTGTATAACTGGGGCGAGTATATCTCCGAAGGGCAGGAGGGCGCCATGAATACCGTTAAGGAATTTGAGCGGCTCACCGGTGCCAAGGTGAATTATACCAATTTTGAGTCCAACGAAAATATGTATTCCAAGCTGTCCGGCGGCGGTGTGTCCTATGATGTGATCATTCCTTCGGACTATATGATCCAGCGTCTGCTGGAGGAGGATATGCTGCTGCCTTTGGACTACGGCAATATTCCCAATTATGACAAGTACATTTCCCCGGACTGCAAGGGGCTGTATTTTGACCCGCAGCAGAAGTACACCGTGTGCTACAACATTGGCACCACGGTGCTGATCTATAACAAAAAGCTGGTGAAAGAAGCGCCTAAAAGCTGGTCCGTGCTGTGGGACGAACAGTACCGGGATAAGGTGCTGATGTTTAACAATTCCAGAGATGCTTTTGCCCTGGCCCAGTTCATGCTGGGACAGGATTTGAACACCACCTCGGAGGAGGATTGGAACGCGGCGGCGGAACTGCTCGCCAAGCAAAAGGACGCGGTGCGCCCGGTGTATGTGATGGATGAGGTGTTCAACCTGATGGAAAGCGGGGAGTATGCCTTTGCCACCTATTATGCCGGCGATTATATCCTGATGCAAGACAACAATCCGGATTTGGGTTGCTGCTTCCCGGAGGAAGGCGTCAATCTGTTTTATGACGCCATGTGCGTGCCCAAGTGCACACAGAACAAAAAGGGCGCCGAGGCGTTTATCAACTTTATGCAGGAGCCCCAGGTGGCTCTTGCCAATCAGGAGTATATCTACTATGCATCGCCTAATTTGGCGGTACGGCAGGATAAGAACAATTCCCTGTACGGCAACCCGGTGGTGTACCCCAAGGTGTGGCCTAAGGGACAGTATTTTTACAATTTGCCCCAGAATATTCTGGAGCTGCAAAACGACTTGTGGGCTCGGGTTAAAAGCGGCCAGCTGTCAGCAGACGGCAAGGCACAGGATCGGCGCATTTACTGGGCGTCCGGTGCGGTGGGCGCTGCGGCGGTGCTGGCGGTAGCGGCGCGGCTGATCCATAAGGCTCGCAAGAATAAAGAACAGGATTTGAGGGATCTGTATTGAGTACGCAGTTTAAGTGCGCCGTCTTTGATTTGGACGGCACGCTGGTGAATACCATTGACGACCTGGGGCTGGCGACGGATTATGTGCTGGAGCAGTACGGCCGCACGCCCAAGTGGACCCAGGCGGATTACAAGAAGCTTGTAGGCAACGGCGCCAAAAAGCTGGTAGAGCGCGCTTTTGAACACCAGCTCTCACCGGAACAGCTGGAAGAAGCCTATGCTATGTTTAAGGTGAAGTATAACGCTGTTAAAATGGATCACGCCCATGCCTATCCGGGAATTCAGGCGGCGCTGGATGATTTAAAGACCAGGGGCATTCGCCTGGGCGTTGTCACCAACAAACCGGCGGAAGCTGCCCGGGGTATGGTGGAGCAGATCTTTGGCAAAGACTATTTTGATGTGGTAATCGGCGCCACAGACGACCTGCCCAAGAAGCCGGATCCCACCACTGTGCGTATGGCGCTGGAGGCGCTGGGTTGCAGCGCCAAGGAGGCTATGTACTTTGGCGACAGTGATGTGGACATGATTACCGGGCGCAATGCGGGGATAGAAACCATCGGTGTGTCCTGGGGCTTTCGCTCCTTTGGGGAGCTGTTTGCCCAGCACCCGGCGGCCATTATTGACGACCCTTGCCATATCCCCAGCCTTTTTTGAAAATGTAGGCAAATCCCTTGACAACAACTGCCGTATTTGCTATAATTCTATGCGTTGAGCGAGAGTGGCGGAATCGGCAGACGCGCACGTTTGAGGGGCGTGTGGGGCGACTCGTACGGGTTCAAGTCCCGTCTCTCGCACCAAAAAAGAACAGATACCATTTGGTATCTGTTCTTTTTTATTGTGTGAAAC
>CAVHPP010000007.1:29433-97699 GCA_963638105.1 Agathobacter rectalis | reverse complement strand
ATGCATCAGCATTTGGGAGAAACAGTCCGGTGGACTGTTTCGTAGCGAGTGCATAACGCACCGCGGGCGGATGTTATCCGCCCCTACCGCTTGCGCCCTACGCAAAAATACGGTGTTGTTGGGATAGAATGATCATTGTACTTTGTGTGTTCTTGTGTTAAAATCAGGATAGCATTGGCGAGTATTGAACCGATTTGAGGTTGAATGGATGATCAGAGAAGCAAATGTAAACGACTATATCGACATTCACAAAATCTGCTGTCAGGATTTGGGTTATACCTGTAACGCCGATTTGGTCAAGGAAAGATTGAAGAATCTGGATTCAAGCAGAGAAAGGGTTTTTGTTGCTGTAATGGACGGTAAGGTCGTTGGTTATGTTCATGCGGAGAAATACAACACGCTTTATTTTGAAAGCCTGGTCAACATTTTAGGTTTAGCCGTGTCAAAAGCATATCGCAGAAAGGGCTGCGGCAAAGCCCTTATGAACGCTGTGGAAAATTGGGCAAAGGTATGCGGCATACACGCCGTTCGGCTGAATTCCGGGAAGGCCAGAACAGAGGCACACAAATTCTATCGTTCCATCGGATATGACAACGAGAAAGCGCAGATTCGGTTCTTTAAAAATTTAACGAAATAGATTGATGGATCAAATGAAGAATAATCGTGTGAAAACAGATTTCATCGTCAAAAAGCAGTTGCTCGGAATTTTTCGGGCAGCTGCTTTTCCATTTGTCGATTTTATAGCGCCTGAAACGGCATGCGATCGGATCATGCCGCAATGGGTAAAGAAAAACAGCACTTCCGTGTTGGAAGTGCTGTTGGGATAATCTGTATAAATTATCTCTTGGAGAACTGAGGAGCACGACGGGCCTTTTTCAGACCGGGCTTCTTTCTCTCCTTCATTCTGGGGTCACGGGTCAGGAAGCCGGCCTTCTTCAGTGCAGGACGCAGGCTCTCGTCATACTGCAGCAGGGCACGGGACAGACCGTGACGGATGGCACCGGCCTGGCCGGTTACGCCGCCGCCGTTTACACGGCAAACGATGTCAAACTTCTCGGTGGTGTCGGTGATGGCCAGAGGCTGACGCACGATCAGCTTCAAGGTCTCCAGACCAAAGTAATCATCAATATCTCTGTCGTTGATGGTGATCTTGCCGGTACCTGCATAAACGCGTACACGAGCAACAGATTCTTTTCTGCGGCCGGTGCCGTAGAAATACGGATTCGTTTCGTACATAATTCAGATACCTCCCTTACTTATTCCAAGCTTCCGGCTTCTGGGCCTCGTGCTTGTGGTCTGCGCCTTTGAAAATGCGGCATCTGGTCAGCTGCTTGCGACCCAGAGTGCTGTCCGGCAGCATACCCTTAACAGCCAGTTCCATGGCGAAGTCGCTCTTCTCGGCCATCAGGGTGCCATACTTGACTTCCTTCAGGTTGCCGATGTAGCCGGTGTGGTGCTGATACAGCTTCTTGTTCAGCTTGTCGCCGGTGAGAACGGCCTTATCGGTGTTGATGATGATGACAAAATCGCCGCAATCCACATGGGGGGCGAAGATCGGCTTATGCTTGCCTCTCAGCAGGGTGGCAGCCTCAGCAGCTACACGGCCCAGGGGCTTGTCAGCAGCGTCGATCACATACCATTTGCGTTCGATCTCGTCCGCTTTAGGCATAAATGTTGACATAATCGCTAGTCCTCCGTTGTTCAAATTCTCCGCAGAGCGCTTGGCTCTTTCTGCGTGCCGGAATATAATAGCACAGGCGAGGGGCAAAGTCAACATTTTTGGCGAATAAATTTAATATATCCTGTCGTTGCTCGCTTATTCTCTTGTTATCTCGATTATTCGTATCAAATGCTCATTTTTAATTTATGGAAAAGAGGAGAAAAACGGATCCTTGCGCGGTGCATTTGGCGGTCGGTGCCAGTGACCCAGCCTATGGTGCTTATACCGATAATATATAGAAAAACCGCCCGGTGTAGTTGAATTCCTACCTTTTTTGTGGTATTATTGCTGCGGTGATGTGAAATGATGATTTCAACAAAGGGACGCTACGCCCTGCAAGTGATGCTGGATTTGGCCCAGCAATGTCCGGACGCTTATATTTCGCTGCACGATATCAGCCAGCGGCAGGCAGTGAGTATGAAATATTTAGAGGCCATTGTGGCCATGCTGAATAAAGCCGGTATGGTAGAGAGCCGCCGGGGCAAAAGCGGCGGTTACCGCCTGACCCGGGCGCCGGAGGACTACACCGTGGGCGCCGTCTTAAAGCTGACGGAGGGCACGCTGGCGCCGGTGGCCTGTATGGACTGTGACAGCGGCTGCACCCGGGTGCACGCCTGTATGACCCGCCCCATGTGGCAGGAGCTGGACCGGTTGATCGACGATTTTTTAGAGAGCAGGACCCTTGCCGACCTGCTGACGGAGGATAAAAAGCATGAAGATTAAAGCGATTTTAGAGCAAAAACCTACCGTATCCTTTGAGGTGTTCCCCCCCAAGCAGTGGGACAAGATTGAGGGCACCAAGGCGGTGGTTAAGGAGATGGTAAAGAGCCACCCGGCCTTTATGAGCGTTACTTACGGCGCTGCGGGCACCACCAGCGGCTTTACAACGGAGATTGCAAGAGAGATCCTGGACGACGGTGTGACCCCGCTGGCGCATCTGACCTGCCTGACTTCTACCCGGGATAAAATTCATCAGGTGGTAGCGGAACTGCAAGAGAACGGCATTGAGAATATTTTGGCTCTGCGGGGGGATATTCCCCGGGATTTTCAGTTCCCGGCAGAGCAGTATTTTGAGCACGCCTACCAGCTGGTAAACGAAATTCGTACCCTGGGCGATTTTTGCATTGGCGGTGCCTGCTACCCGGAGGTGCATCCGGAGAGCAAGAACCGGGTGGAGGATTTGGAGTGCTTAAAGCAAAAGGTGGACTGCGGCGTGGACTTCCTGACCACCCAAATGTTCTTTGACAATACGGTGTTTTACAATTTTCGGGAGATGTGCGCCATCAAGGGCATTGATGTGCCGCTGATCGCCGGGATTATGCCCATTACCAAGGCCAGCCAGCTGGAGCGGACGGTGAAGCTGTCCGGCTGCTCTCTGCCCACCAAGTTTGTAAAGATCGTGGAGCGCTTTGGTGATCGGGACGACGCCATGCAGCAGGCGGGCATTGTGTACGCTGCCGAGCAGATCATCGACCTGATGGCCAACGGCGTGGATCATATTCATATTTACACCATGAACAAGCCGGATGTGGCCGGCGCCATTGTGCGAGAGTTGGGCAGCATTATTCATGAATAAGACAGAGATTTTACACTATCTGCGCACCGCCTCACGGGTGGAGGATCCCCGGTTGCTGGCGCTGATCGACGACTGTATGGCGGAAGTGGACGCCACGGTGCAGCCCCGCACCCTGGAGCGGATCTTTCCCTGCCGGGTGACGGAGGACGCGCTGGAGGTGGAGGGCTTTACCCTAAAGAGCCGCCGCCTGGCCCAAACCATTGCCGGGTGCGACCGGGTGTGCATTTTCGGTGCCACTTTGGGCTTTGAGTGCGATCGGCTGCTGCGTACCTACTCGGTGGACGGTATTGCCCGAGGCGCAGTGATGCAGGCGGTGCTGGCCTCTAAGATTGAGGAGGTCTGTGACAGCATTGAGGACCGGCTGCGCGCCGGGGGGCTGACCCTGCGGCAGCGGTATTCGCCGGGCTATTTTGATTTGGATATTACCGAGCAGCGCAAGATTTTTGCCCTGCTGGATCTGACCAAGCGCATTGGGCTGACCCTGAGCGACACCTGCCAAATGATCCCCACCAAGAGCGTAACGGCCATTATCGGTATTGAACCCCAGGACGGAGGACAAGCGCATGAATAAGATTCGCTTTTTTGACGGCGGTATGGGCACCATGCTCCAGGCAGCCGGTTTGCTTGGCCCCGGTGAGTTGCCGGAGCCGTTGAACCTGACCCATCCGGAGGAGATCGCCGCCATTCATCAGGCGTATGCGGACGCGGGAGCAGAGTTTATCAGCACCAATACCTTTGGCGCCAACGGCCTGAAGTTTGACAATGTAGAGGAACTGGTGCAGGCAGCCACCGCGCTGGTGCGCCGCACCGGAAAGAAAGTGGTGCTGGATATTGGCCCTTTGGGCAAGCTGCTTCAGCCTATGGGCGAGTTGGCTTTTGACGACGCCTACGACCTGTTTGCCCGCACCATTCGTGCCGGTGCTCCCGGGGCGGATTTGGTGCTCATTGAGACTATGAGCGATACGTTGGAGTTGAAGGCGGCGGTGCTGGCGGCCAAGGAGAATTGTGACCTGCCGGTATTCACCACCATGATCATGGACGAAAAAGGGCGGCTGCTTACCGGCGCGGATATTGAAACGGCGGTGACCATGCTGGAGGGTCTGGGGGTAGACGCCCTGGGCTTTAACTGCTCCATGGGACCGGATCAAATGCTGCCCCTGGTGGCGCAGCTGCGGGAGTTGACCTGCCTGCCCATCATCGTGAACCCCAACGCCGGGCTGCCGGAGTCTGTTAACGGTGAGACGGTGTATAATGTGGACCCGGAGGCCTTTGCGGAGAAGATGGAGGCCATTGCCAAGCTGGGGGTCAGCTATCTGGGCGGCTGCTGCGGTACCACTCCGGCGCATATTGCAAAGATGATCGACCGGGTGAAGGATATTCCCGCGGTGGTGCACACCCCGGCGCCTCGCACCCTGGTGAGTAGTTATTCCCACACGGTGGAGCTGGGCAAAAAGCCGGTGATCGTAGGCGAGCGGATCAACCCCACCGGCAAAAAGCTGATGAAAGCCGCCCTGCGGGAAAAGGATATTAACTATCTTATCAAAGAGGGCATTGCCCAAAAAGATAAGGGCGCCCATATTTTGGATGTAAATGTAGGCTTGCCGGAGATTGACGAGCCGGCTATGATGCAGCAGGCGCTGTTTGCCCTGCAAGGGGTGCTGGATCTGCCGCTGCAAATCGACACCTCCGATGTGGAGGCTATGGAAGTGGGCCTGCGCCATTATAACGGCAAGGCCATGCTCAACTCCGTTAACGGCAAGCAGGAGAGTATGCACGCCGTCTTTCCGTTGGTGAAGAAGTACGGTGCCGTGGTGGTGTGCCTGTGCTTGGACGAGAGCGGCATTCCCCCTACGGCAGAAGGGCGCATTGCCATTGCCAAGAAGATCATTGCCACCGCTGCGGAATACGGTATTCCTAAGCACCAGCTGGTGTTTGACGCGCTGGTGATGACCGTCAGCACGGACAAACGCAACGCCATTGAAACGCTAAAGGCGGTGCGGGTACTGCGCCACCAGCTGGGCGTTGCCACCACTCTGGGCGTCAGCAATATTTCCTTTGGTCTGCCCAAGCGGGAGATGATCAATACCGCGTTCTTTACCCTGGCGCTGGAGGCGGGGCTGTCCGCCGGGATCATGAACCCCCTCAGCGACGCCATGATGAACGCCTATTACAGCTACAACGCCCTGGCGGGGCTGGACGACAACTGCCAGGACTATATCGCCTCGGTGACGGAGACGGCGGCGGCTACGCCCGCAGGCACCACGGTGGATCTGAAAACCGCCATTATCAAAGGTATGCGCAAGGAGGCGGGCCGGTGCGCTGCCGGGCTGCTGGAAGAGCAGGACAGCTTGCAAATCATCAACGAGCATATTATCCCGGCACTGGATGTGGTGGGCGACGGCTTTGAGAAGAATAAAGTATTTCTGCCCCAGCTGCTGATGAGCGCAGACGCGGCCAAATCTGCTTTTGATGTGATCAAGGAAAAGCTGCGCACCACCGGCCAGCAAAAGAAAAGCCCCCACAAAATTGTGCTTGCCACCGTGCACGGCGATATTCACGATATTGGCAAAAATATCGTGAAGGTGCTGCTGGAGAACTACGGTTTTGATGTGCTGGATCTGGGCAAGGATGTGCCGGAGGAAACGGTGCTCCAGGCGGTGCAGGACAATAACGCCACGCTTGTGGGACTGTCTGCGCTGATGACCACCACCGTACCGGCCATGGAGCGTACCATTGAGCTGGTGCACAAGAACACCAATGCCAAGGTGATCGTTGGCGGTGCGGTGCTTACCCGCTCTTATGCGGAGATGATCCACGCGGATCATTACGCCAAGGACGCCATGGAGACCGTGCGTCTGGCCAAAGCACATTTTGGGATTGAATAAAAGGTAAATCCCTCCGTCGGGCAGGGATTGGGGCACCTCCGGTGCAATCCCCCCTGCGGCTGCGCCGCTTCCCCCCTTTGCAAGGGGGGCAAACCGATCAGGCTCCCTTGTAAAGGGAGCTGTCAGCGTAGCTGACTGAGGGATTATTCTTTTATAACTCTCCCCTCAACAAAAAAGACCGATACCATTTACGGTATCGGTCTTTTGCTATACGATTTTACGCCTTATCTGCGGGGACGGCGGTCGCGGCGGTCACGATCATGACCGCGGTGGTCGTCTCTGCGGGGGCGGCGGGGGGTATCGTCGATCTCGTTCTCCGGGGTCATACCCTCCAGCTCAATAAGTGCATCCCGACGGGACAGGTTAATGCGACCCTGATCGTCAATCTCAATGCACTTAACCACAACGGAGTCGCCAACATTCACTACATCCTCTACCCGCTCGGTGCGTTTTACATCCAGGCGGCTGATGTGAACCAGACCCTCTTTGCCCGGTGCAATCTCTACGAATGCGCCGAAGCTCATCAGGCGGGTTACTACACCGTTGTAGAAGGCGCCCACTTCCGGGTCGGTGGCGATCAGCTTCACCACTTCCACAGCGCCGTTGCACTTGTCCATATCTATACCGCTGATGAACACGCGGCCGTCCTCTTCAATGTTGATCTTCACATCGTAGGTGTTCTGGATCTCCTGGATCACCTTGCCGCCCTTGCCGATTACATCGCCGATCTTGTCCGGGTCGATCTGCAGGGTGAGCATCTTGGGTGCGTAGGGAGACAGCTGCTTGCGAGGCTCGCTGATCACCGGCAGCATGATCTCGTCCAGAATATAGTTGCGGGCCTTATGGGTCTTGGCAAAGGCCTCTTTGATGATCTCCGGGGTCAGGCCGTGCACCTTCAGGTCCATCTGAATGGCGGTGATGCCCTTCTTTGTGCCGGCAACCTTAAAGTCCATGTCGCCGTAGAAATCTTCCAGACCCTGAATGTCGATCATGGTCATAAAGTCGCCGTACACGCCGTCGTCACCGGTGATCAGACCGCAGCTGATACCGGCAACCGGTGCCTTAATGGGCACGCCGGCAGCCATCAGAGACAGGGTGGAGCCGCAGATGGAGCCCTGAGAGGTGGAGCCGTTGGAGCTGAGCACTTCAGACACTACGCGGATGGCGTAGGGGAATTCGTCCACAGAGGGCAGAACCGGCAGCAGTGCCTTCTCTGCCAGTGCGCCGTGGCCGATCTCGCGGCGGCCCGGGCCTCTGGAGGGCTTGGTTTCACCCACAGAGTAGCTGGGGAAGTTGTAGTGGTGCATATAGCGCTTTTCGGTCTGCTCGTCCAGACCGTCCAGCTGCTGGGCGTCGTTCATGGGGCCAAGGGTGGTCACAGACAGCACCTGGGTTTGGCCTCTGGTGAACATACCGGAGCCGTGGGCTCTGGCCAGCAGGTCAATCTCTGCGTTCAGGGGACGAATTTCGTCAATGCCGCGGCCGTCCACACGCTTGTGCTCGTCTTTCAGCCAAGCACGCACCACATGCTTCTGTACCAGGTACAGGATCTCCTCGATCTTGCCCTCTTCGCCCTCGAAGCGATCATCGAACTTCTCATGCACTGCGTCATAGATGGGGCGCAGGCGCTCGTCGCGTACATTTTTGTCGTCGGTATCCAGAGCCTTCTTCACATCTTCAATGCAGAAGTCCTCGATCTCTTGCAGGATCGCCGGATCCGGGTCGGAGGACTGGAAGCTCTTCTTGGGCTTGCCCACTTCCTCAACAATGCCGTTGATGAAGGCAACGATCTTCTTATTCTCCTCATGACCGGCCATAATGGCGTTGAACATGGTGTCGTCGTCGATCTCGTTACCGCCGGCCTCGATCATAGCCACCAGGTCACCGGTGGAAGCCACGGTCAGGTTCAGATCATTATGGGCGCGCTGCTCCAAAGTGGGGTTGATGACGATCTGGCCGTCTACCAGACCCACATTCACACCGCTGATGGGGCCATCCCACGGAATGTCGGAGATGGCAATGGCAGCGGACACACCGATCATGGCGGTGATCTCCGGAGAGCAATCCGGATCCACGCTCATTACGGTAGCCACAACGCTTACATCGTTGCGCATATCCTTGGGGAACAGGGGACGAATGGGGCGGTCAATGCAGCGGGAGGTGAGGATGGCCTTCTCGGAAGGACGAGCCTCACGGCGCTGGAAAGAACCGGGGATCCGACCCACGGAATACATCTTCTCTTCATAATCCACGCTCAGGGGGAAGAAATCCACGCCCTCGCGGGGTTTGGCGCTCATGGTCACGTTACACAGCACATTGGTGTCGCCGTAGCGGGCCATAATGGACGCACCGGCCAGACCGCACATTTTGCCGGTCTCCAGGGTCAGCTTTCTGCCGGCCAGTTCCGTTTCCCAAACTTTGTAGTTCTTGAAAAACATTTGGTTACCTCTTTCATAAATAATATTTATCATCAAGGAGGCACAATAGTAATAAATTCAAGCCGCCGCACCCGGTGACCTCAATTTACTACTATTAGTAGAACCTCCTTGGAAGATACGATTTTGCCTTGGACAAAAAAGGCAGACGACAGAAGTGCTCCGTCGTCTGCTTGCGCGTTCTTACTTGTCGATGGTATCGCGGATACCCAGCTTCTTCACCAGGCTACGGTATCTCTCTACATCCTTGTTGTAAAGATAAACCAGCAGGTTGCGTCTGTGACCAACCATTTTCAGCAGACCGCGGCGGGAGTGATGATCCTTCTTGTGGGTCTTCAGGTGCTCGGTCAGCTCGTTGATGCGGGTGGTCAGTACAGCCACCTGTACCTCGGGAGAACCGGTGTCGCCCTCGTGGGTTGCGTAAGCCTTGATGATTTCTTGCTTCTCAGCTTGTGTCATAATCTTTCACCTCATTATAGTATTTGCCGATTGGCGGAGGACACAGTTACGGGATCGGTGACTCTCCGTAGGAGCTTGCACCCGGTACCGTGTGATCCGTACACAGCGAGCCAATTATAGCACAAACCCCCGCCGTTGTAAAGAGATTTTGCAAAATAGTGGGTGCTTGCCAGAGGCATACAAGATATGGTATAAAAGAAGCGGAGCAAAGCCGGATCTTATCTCCCGCAGGGGGAAAGATGACAAAATTGTCACCAAAACTGTCACCGAGCTGACACTTTGGCCGGGTATAATGAGGGCAACAAAGCGAAAAGGAGAGCCATTATGGACATTTTGAGAATTGAGCACTTATCTAAAATTTACGGTAAGGGCGATACGGAGGTACGGGCGCTGGATGATGTGTCCTTTACCGTGCCGAAAGGACAGTTTGTGGCCATCATCGGGCCGTCCGGCTCCGGCAAAAGCACCCTGCTGCATATTCTGGGCGGTGTGGATACGCCTACGGACGGGCATGTGTATGTGGACGGAACGGATATTACCACCCTGGACGAGACGGCGCTGGCGATCTTCCGCCGCCGCCAAATCGGTCTGATTTATCAGTTTTACAATTTGATTCCGATTTTGACCGTAGAGGAAAATATGACGCTGCCCTTGCTGCTGGATGACAAAAAGGTGGACCGGGCGCACTTTGATTCCTTGGTGCAGGTGCTGGGCTTGCAGCACAGACTGGGGCATCTGCCCTCAGAGCTTTCCGGCGGGCAACAGCAGCGGGTGTCTATCGGCCGTGCGCTGATGAACAATCCTGCCATTTTGTTGGCGGATGAGCCTACCGGTAATCTGGACAGCAAAAACTCAAAAGAAATTGTGGAGCTGCTGCGCAGCTTTAACAAGTCGCTGAATCAAACGGTTATTATCATTACCCATGACGAGCGCATTGCGCTGGACGCAGACCGGGTGATTGCCGTTGAGGACGGCAAAATTGTGAAGGATGAGGTGATCCGCCAGTGAAGATCATCAATAAGTTAACTTGGCGCCACTTATGGGCGAACAAAAAGCGCACCGTCATCACCCTGTTTGGCATTATCATCAGTGTGGCGATGGTGACGGCGGTGTTTACCAGTGTGGAGTCACTGATGAACACCATGGGTGAGATCACCGCCTCTTATGACGGCGCCTGGCATGCCCAGTATAACGAGCTGAAAAGCAAGGATGTGCAGACCCTGGCAAAGCAAAAGAATGTAAAGGCCATCGGTTTGTCTATGGATCTGGGCGAGATCAACAGTAAGGCAGATTCGGACAGCAGCAAAAGCCGCACCGATGTGCTGGCTTGCAACCAAAATCTTTTTACGATATACAGTATGAAGCCCGCCACCGGCCGCCTGCCGGTAACCGCCCGGGAGCTGCTGGTGACCAAGAGCTTTATCACCCGCAATGACTTAAAGTGGAAAGTGGGTGACACGGTCACTTTGCCCTTTACCACCTATTCCGCCGATCCGCAGGTTGAGCCGGAGACGGCACAGCGCACCTATACCATCTGCGGGATTTTGGAGAATGACAACCAGCTCACCGGCTTTTACAGCGCCTTTTGCGGGCTGGATGATACGGTAACGGACGCCATGGGCACTTACATTGCCCAGGTGCAGTTTGCCCCTTTGGGCAGCAACACGCCAACGGACATAAAGGCTGCCGCCAAAGCCCTGTACGGTGCTGAGGCGGTAAAGGCGAATGACGGCACCCGGTTCTCTACCCACACGGACTACCTGATGTACAGCGGGGTGCAGATGAACAGTGGGATCACCCGGGCGCTGTACGGCTTTATGGCCGTTATCTTGCTGATTATCGTATTTGCCTCCGTGTTTATGATCTATGACAGCTTTGCGGTGTCTTATCAGCAGCGGGCCCGGTACTTGGGTATGCTGGCCAGCGTGGGTGCTACCCGTACCCAAAAGCGGGGCAGCGTGTATTTTGAGGGCTTCATTTTAGGCTGTATCGGTATTCCCATCGGTATACTTTGCGGCATCGGCGGCATTGCCGTTACCCTGCGTGCCCTTAGCAACAGCTTTATGAAAACCGTTATGGTGGCCACCGGCGACAGTGTGCGGCTGCACGCCATTGTGAACTGGAAGATTTTAGTTGGCAGCGTGCTCATCAGCGCCCTAACCATCTTTATCTCCGCCTGGATCCCGGCGCACCGGGCGTCCAAGGTGACCCCCATTGAGGCGCTGCGCCAAACCAACACCGTGAAGGTGAAAAAGGCAAAGAAGCTGAAAACCTCTCGCCTGCGCCAAAAGCTCTTTGGCTTTGAGGATGTGCTGGCGGTAAAGAACTACAAGCGCAACGCCAAGCGCTCCCGCACGGTGGTGTTTGCCCTGGCAGTCAGCGTCATTCTGTTTCTCAGCACCGCCAACTTTACCGGTATGCTCACCAACGCCCTTGACAATGAGTACGACGGTATGGGCTTTGATGTGTACGAGTGCATTTTTAATACCGACGGGCCGTTGACCGCCTCTCAGGTGGAGCAAGTTAATCGGAAGGTCAGCGATGTGCCCGGAATTGAGAGCATGCGTATTTGTGCCGATAATCAGATGATGGTGGACGGCTTGGATAAGCAACTGACGGCGGAGGCAAAGAAAGCCAATATGGACCGCTCCGTGAATGTGTTGGGTGTGGACAACGACACCTTTGCCGCCTTGGCAAAGGAGGCAGGCATAGACCCGTCTGTTTGTCAGGATGACAAAATCCCCACGGGTATTTTAATCAACCGGGTGCAAGTGGCAACGGAGAAGAAGCAAAGACTGGTGTTAAACCCCTTGCAAGGCAGCTTGGCAGGTCAAACCCTTACCGGCTCTATGGAGGGCTATGACAGTGAGGGCAACGAGTTGTATGCCAAGTACACGGCAAAGGTGGCTGCCCAGATGAACAAGGAAGCAAGCAATCTTTTAGGCAGCTTTATGCGCCCCACTTTGGTGGTGCCCATGCACAGCTATCTGGTGCATTTTCCGTCTGTTTTGGCAAAGGGCAATACTGTCAGCTATGCCCGGTACTATATCACTGCCCAGGACCATGACGATGTGTATAACCGGGTGTCCGATGTGCTGGATGAGGTACAAAACGGCATCAGCCATACCGGCTATGACGCGGCGGCACAGGCGCAGACCATGCAGGCGCTGAATGTGGTGGTGATGACCTTTGGCTATGGCTTTATTACGCTGATTACCCTGATTTCCGTTATGAACATTATCAATACCATTTCTTCCGGTATGGAGGAGCGGCGTCGAGAGTTCGCTATGATTAAGAGCGTGGGTATGACGCCCCGTTCCTTTAAGAAGTCCATTTATTTGGAGAATATTCGCTACGGCGTTATGGCGCTGGTATGGGGTTTGCCGGTTAGCTTGGGACTGGATTACCTGATGTACAAGATATTGGGCGGCTCCTTTGACTACGGCTATACCTTCCGCTGGTATTATTATCTGGCGGCGGCGCTGGCGGTGTTTGCCGTGATTGCGATTGCACTGCTGTACGCTGTGGATAAAATTAAAAAGGACAATATTATTGAAACCCTGAAGCGGGACGATATTTAAGCAGTACCCTCCATACCCCGCTTTTTGGCAGGCGCCCGGTTTTGCCGGGCGCTTTTTCTGCTCTGCGCTTTGCAGTGGGCATATTGGGGTTTTCCACACAGCAGCCGGCTTTATTTGGGGAAAACGTGGTGGAAAATGTGTAAAATTACAGGCGGCACAACACAATAGGTATAAAGGCGTTTGGTTGTGCAAAAAAAGGAAAGCAGGCAGACAGCGTGCTTTCCTTTTTGCTTTTTTTATGATTTCGGTTTTTGCTTGCGTTCGTTTTTTCGGCAATGGGCGCAGCGGTTACAGCTTTCGCAGCCGGTACAGCCGCAGCTTTTGCGCCGAATCAAGGCGCGGACAGCCAGGAACAGCGCTGTTCCAATGGCCGCCAGCAACAGAATGTCCCAAATATTCACAGCAGCGCTCCGATCCCGTGAAACACAAAGGCAACCACCCACGCAATCAAACACTGCCACAGCGCCAGTCCGGTAGCCCACTTGCCGCCCAGTTCTCGCCGCACGGAGGCCACCGCCGCCACGCAGGGGGTGTACAGCAGGCTGAATACCAGCAGCGACCCGGCAGACAGCGGCGACAAAATGCTGCCGATGGTGCCGCCGAACAGGACCTCTAGGGTGGAGACGACGCTTTCCTTGGCCATAAAGCCGCTGATCAGGGCGGTGCAAATGCGCCAGTCGCCCAGACCCAGGGGCGCAAACAGCGGAACCAAAATGCCGGATATCCGGGCCAAAATGCTGTCGGCCGAGTCGGAGACCATATTCAGCTGCAAGTCAAAGCTTTGTAGGAACCAAACCACCACCGTGGCAATGAGAATGACGGAGAATGCCCGCTGCAAAAAATCCTTGGCCTTTTCCCACAGCAGTTGACCCACATTTTTTATACTGGGCAGGCGGTAGTTGGGCAGCTCCATAACAAAGGGAATGGGCTCGCCGCGGAACAGGGTGTCTTTGTAGAGAAAGGCGGCTCCAATGCCTACCAGGATCCCCAGCAGGTACAGCCCGGACATAATCAGCCCGCCCTTGCCCGGGAAAAAGACGCTGACGAAGAAGGAATAGATGGGCAGCTTGGCGGTACAGCTCATAAAGGGCGTGAGCAGAATGGTCATCTTTCGATCCCGCTCGCTGGTTAAGGTGCGGGTGGCCATGACCGCCGGCACGGTGCAGCCAAAGCCGATGAGCATGGGCACAATGCTTTTGCCGGACAGGCCGATCCTGCGCAGCAGCTTGTCCATTACAAAGGCCACGCGGGCAATATAGCCGCTGTCTTCCATTAAAGACAGGAAGAAGAACAGGGTGACGATGATGGGCAAAAAGCTGAGCACACTGCCCACGCCGGTAAAGATACCGTCGATCACCAGACTGTGGATCACCGGGTTTACATGCAAATTTGTCAGCGCCGTGTCCGTTAGGGCGGACAGACGGTCGATCCCCAGCTCCAGCAGTTTTTGCAGTCCGCCGCCGATCACATTGAAGGTTAAGTAAAATACCAGCACCATAATGCCGATAAAGCAGGGAATGGCGGTATATCGCCCGGTGAGAATGCGGTCGATCTTTTCGCTTCGAATCCGCTCCTTGCTCTCTTGGGGGCGGATCACCGTCTGTGCACACAGTCGCTCGATAAAGTCAAAGCGCATATCGGCAATGGCGGCGCTGCGGTCCAGCCCGCGCTCCGTTTCCATTTGGCGGACAATGTGCTCCAGCATCTCTTGTTCATTGCGATCCAGCTGCAACTGCTGCAAGATCAGGGCGTCGCCCTCAATGGCCTTGGTAGCGGCAAAGCGTACCGGCAGCCCGGCGAGCGCGGCGTGGTCCTCAATCAGGTGGATTACGGCGTGAATACACCGGTGCACGGCACCGCCGTGGTCGTCTTTGTCGCAAAAATCCTGCTTCAGCGGCGGCTCTTGCTGCTTGGCCACATGAACGGCATGGCGAATCAGTTCGTCTACGCCCTCATTTTTGGCGGCGGAGATGGGAATGACCGGCACCCCCAGCATAGCCTCCATGGTGTTTACGTCAATAGAGCCGCGGTTGCCCACCAGCTCATCCATCATATTCAGCGCAATGACCATGGGTATTCCCATTTCCAGCAGCTGCATGGACAGATACAGGTTGCGCTCAATGTTGGTGGCGTCCACAATGTTGATGATGGCCGTGGGCTTATCCTGCAGCACAAAGTTGCGGGAGACGATCTCCTCGCTGCTGAAGGGCGACATGGAATAAATGCCCGGCAGGTCCGTAACCTCCGTGTTTGGGTAGCCGCGAATGGCGCCGCTTTTGCGATCCACAGTTACGCCGGGGAAGTTGCCAACGTGCTGCTTGGCGCCGGTCAGTTGGTTAAACAAGGTGGTCTTGCCGCAGTTTTGGTTGCCCACCAGTGCATAGGTCAGCACGGTGCCGTCCGGTAAGGGGTGCTCGTCCGCTTTGCTGTGGAATTTGCCGTTTTCGCCCAGCCCCGGGTGGTCCTGGTCCTTGGCTCGGTCTTTGAATGTGTGACTGCGGCTGCGGCGCCCAATGGGCTGAATGTCGATTTGCTGCGCTTCTGCCAGGCGCAGGGTCAGTTCATAGCCGTGCACCTGTATTTCCATCGGGTCGCCCATGGGCGCCAGCTTGATGACCGTTACCTCTGCTCCGGGGATCATGCCCATATCCAAAAAATGTTGGCGCAGCGCACCCTCGCCGCCCACCCGGCGGATTACGGCGCTTTTGCCCACTTCCAGTTCTTTTAGCGTCATCGGTCGGTCTCCTTCTCTCCGTATATTTCTATCTTTTTACTGTACTGGATTGCCCGGCTGTTAGTCAAGGCTTACCTGTCTGCGGCAGCCAAATTTTTGCCGTGAAAAAAGCAAAGAAAAAGCTGCAAGGCCGGGTGGCTTGCAGCTTTTGGCGTCCCGTAGAGGATTTGAACCTCCGGCCTACCGCTTAGGAGGCGGTCGCTCTATCCAACTGAGCTAACGGGACGGGTAGTATTCTGTTTGAAAAAAGGCGGCGGGAGCAAGCCCCCGCCCTACGGTATGTAGCGGGGTAAATCCCTCCGTCAACGCCTACGGCGTAGCCGCAGGGGGGATTGCGCGGTTTTCATTTCCTAAATTTTATGTGGCATCTCTTTGCGCTGCGGGCGAAATGCAAACGGATAAAGAAAAAGCCACCCTATAGGTGACTGCTTTCCTTCAAGTTCCTATGGTGACCCGGACGAGAATCGAACTCGTGTTACCGCCGTGAAAGGGCGGTGTCTTAACCTCTTGACCACCGGGCCATGGTGGCTTTAACTGGATTCGAACCAGTGACACCACGGGTATGAACCGTGTGCTCTAGCCAACTGAGCTATAAAGCCATACTGAAAAACTTGCAAACAGAATTATAGCCGATTGCGCCCCGTTTGTCAACACTTTTTTTGCAAAAGAGAGCAGAACGCCGACGGATTAGCACATTTGTTTGACAAGGCAGGGGCCAAATGCTATACTGTTTTTAATAAAAAACACGAAAAAGCGGACGGAAGGGAGGTCCCGCGTATGGACGCCATCAGCGGTATGCAGCAAAAGATCTTGCGCTATATTCAGCGCACTTTGGACGAGCGGGGCGTGGCGCCCTCCGTGCGGGAGATCGGCGACGCTGTGGGGCTTAGCTCCACCTCCTCCGTGCAATACAATTTGAACAAACTGGAGCGCATGGGCTGCATTGAGCGGGACCCCAACTGCAAGCGCACCATTCGACTGCCCGGCCGTGCGGCCCAGGTGGCTCAGGTGCCGCTGTTGGGTACGGTGACCGCCGGCGTGCCCATTCTTGCTACCCAGTACATTGAGGAGTATATCCCTGTGTCCGGTGCCCGGCCGGGGGAGGAGCTGTTTGCCCTCCATGTGCGAGGCGACAGTATGATCGGCGCCCATATTGAGGACGGCGACATTGTGGTGGTGGAGCGCACCCCGGTGGCGGAGAACGGCCAGATCGTGGTGGCGATGATCGACGAGGAGGCCACGGTGAAGCGGTTTTATAAGGAGCACGGCCACTTCCGCCTGCAACCGGAAAATGACGCCTACGCCCCCATTATTGTGGACGAATTGGTGGTGCTGGGGCGAGTTAAGTTCGTGATCCGGCAATACTATTAAGAGTTTAACCGGCGGCAGCGCCGGTATGCAGAGGTGTTTGACATGAGCGAAAATTGTAATCATAACTGCGAGGGCTGCCAGGCAGACTGCGGCAGCCGCAAGGCGGACTTTAAGCAACCTGCCAACAAATACAGTCATATCAAGAAAGTCATCGGCGTGGTCAGCGGCAAGGGCGGCGTGGGCAAGAGCCTGGTCACCTGTCTGCTGGCGGCCGGGTGCGCCAAGGCGGGGCTGAAAGTGGGTGTGCTGGACGCGGACATTACCGGTCCCAGCGTGCCTAAGTCCTTTGGGGTACACAGCCGGGCTATGCAGGACGGCGAATGTCTGCTGCCTGCCGTTACGGACGGCGGTATTAAATTGATGAGCATTAACCTGCTGCTGGAGAGCGAGAGTGCCCCGGTGGTGTGGCGTGGCCCGGTGATCAGCGGGGTCATCAACCAGTTTTGGTCCGATGTGCGCTGGGGAGAGCTGGACTATCTGTTTGTGGATATGCCCCCGGGCACCGGCGATGTGGCGCTGACCGTGTTTCAGGGCCTGCCGGTGGACGGGATCGTGATCGTTACCACCCCCCAGGATCTGGTGCAGATGATCGTGGAAAAGGCTTTCAATATGGCCAAGATGATGAAAGTGCCGGTGCTGGGTTTGGTAGAGAATATGAGCGCTTATGTATGCCCGGACTGCGGCAAGTCCCACCCGCTGTTTGGCACTTCTAAAGTAGAGGAAACGGCGGCGGCGCTGGGCGTGCCGGTGCTGGCGAAATTGCCTTTGGACCCGGCGGTGAATACGCTGGTGGACGCCGGTCGGGTAGAGGATGTGCAGCGCCCGGAGCTGCAAGATTTTATTGATGTGTTGAAAGGCTATGGTGAATAAGATGGCTAAGCGTCAGGATTATATCAGTTGGGACGAGTATTTTATGGGCATTTCTCTGCTCAGTTGTTTGCGTAGTAAGGACCCCAATACGCAGGTGGGCGCCTGCATTGTCAACGGCGACAATCACATTGTCAGCGTGGGCTACAACGGTCTCCCCCGAGGTTGCAGCGATGACGAGTACCCTTGGGACCGCACGGCCGACGCCCCCAACAAAACCAAGTATCCCTTTGTATGCCATGCGGAGCTGAACGCCATTTTGAACGCCGGGGGCAACAGTCTGAAGGGCTGCCGCATTTATGTGGCGCTGTTTCCCTGCAATGAGTGCGCCAAGGCCATTATCCAAAGCGGCATTAACGAAGTGATCTATATCAGCGACAAGTACGCCGACTCGGACGCTACTTTAGCCAGCAAGCGTATGCTGGCCTCTGCCGGGGTCAAGCTGACCCGCTTTGCCAGCGACAAGACCATTACCATCTCGTTTGACGAAAAGGAAGTTTAATTATGCCAAATCCGGTTGCCACCGGCGAGACGGCGCCGCAAACGGCGCTGCCGGCCCAGGTGGATATTTACGATTTTGACAAAACCCTGGTGCCCTTTGACAGCGGCTCCCTGTTTATCGGCTACTGCGCCCTGCATTATCCTTGGGTGCTGGTGTATTTGCCGGTTTGGTTCCTTGCGTGCCTGCTGTTTGCCCTGCGAGTTCTGTCTTTGCAAAAGTTTAAGAACCTGTGCTTCGGCTTTTTGCCTATGGTGCCGGTGCAGCGGGCGGCAAAGGGCTTTTGGAAGAAGCATTTGCACCGGGTGTATTCCTGGTTTAACCAAAGTGAACGCCCGGCGGTGATCATCAGCGCGTCGCCGGATTTTTTGCTGGAGGAATTGCAGCGGCGACTGGGGCTGCCGTACCTGCTGTGCACCCGGCACGACCCAAAGACCGGGCGCATTTTAGGGCAGAACTGCCGGGGTGAAGAAAAGGTGCGCCGCTTTCACCGGGCGTTCCCCGGTGTGCAGGTGGTGGATGTGTACTCCGATTCTTTGGGCCACGACAAGCCCATTTTCGGCTTGGCAACCGGCACCTGTTACCATGTGACCGGCCATGCACCTCATGCCTTTGACTACCGAACCCAATATAAAGACTGACATTTTTTAAGGATTTTTCGGAATGAGAAAGAATTTACCTATTATTTTGCTTTCTGCGCTGGTGGTGATCGGGCTGCTGGTGGGGGTGGGCTATTATTTTCAGACCTACCGCCACGGCAAGGCGCCGGAGGAAGGACTGACGGTGGTTACCGCCGAGAGCACCACTGCTTCTAATAAACGCACCCTTTTGGCAGAGAATAAAGAGGGCGACTTTCAGCTGTACGCTCAGGGGGACAAGGCCGTCCTGGTCCACCAGGGCAAAAGCAAGACCTTTTCCGGCTGGAGCCGTTACCTGACCAAGGAACGACCCAAGCTCTACTATACGGACCTGAACGGCGACAAAAAGAAAGAACTGGTGGTGCGGTTGGTCAGTGGTATTGACCGATCTACCGGGCAGGAGCTGTATACCTATGATCTGTATGTGCTCACCCCCCACAAGCAAAAGAACGGCAGCTTTGAATACGATCTTGTGGTTGCCAACCGAGAGAGCTGGAAGCAGCCCTTTACCCAGGCGGTGAAGTGCAGCGTCACCCAGTTGAAGAATGACCCTATGCGGGTGCAGGTGGCCATGGGCAATGCCTCCGGCAGCCTGAGTTTTGACGAAAAAACCGGCATTTCCACCTCCAAGTACACCGGATTTTCCCGGGCGGAAACGAGTACGGACGGCACCCCGCAAACCATTTACGGCTGGGACTACGGGATCGGCACCTACACGGTGGAGGACGGACAGATTAAAGTCAAAATCGCCGTGCGTATCGATTACAAGCCCTCTCGCCAGATCAAGATTGTGGGCTACGCCTACTGTGCCCTGGATTATTTGGGCAACGGCTTCTCCTTAAAGAAAGGCAGCGTTTACTATCGGGCTGCCAAGGACTGCCGCATTACGGACCCCCGGGATGTGGCGGAGCGGGACTGGGCCTATACCCTTACCAACGCCTCCGGCACCGCAGGCATTACCGAGCCGCAGCTGAGTCGGGTGGAAGGCACCTTCACCGTGCCGGACAACGGCGCGGACGGGGCGCGTTCCTTTAGCGGAATGGACAGTCAGATCAAGGCGGTGAGCGCCGTGCGCTTTACCAACAAGCAGATTGTGCTGACGGCAGCGGAGGGTTACAGCTTTATGCAAAATACGGCGAATGCCCGGGACTATGCGGTGCAGATCACCCTGGATAAAGTGACTTACCGTATTGATAAAAGTGCCCAGATCACAGAGGCGGACGGCCGCAGTGTGCTTACCTTTACGCTGGACAAAAGCTACAAGCGCAACGACCTACGAAAGGTGACCCTGCGCTTTGGTGCGTAAAATTTTCCGTTTCCTGTAAACATCGCGGCACATTGGTTGACAGACACTGCTTTTGTGCTATACTATTTTCGGAGGCGTTATTATGAACCAAGTCATGATCTCGGCGGACTCCACCTGCGATCTGCCGGTGGATCTGCAACGGCAGCGCCATGTGTACTGCTTTGCCCTGTCTATTTTGCTGGGCGATACGGCGTATGCCGACGGGGTGGAAATCCGCCCGGCGGATATTTACGCCGATGTGGCGGAGAACCATCGCCTGCCCAAGACGGCGGCGGTGCCCCCCGGTGTGTATTATGACAAATTTAAGCAGTGGACGGACGCCGGGTGCAGCGTGGTGCACATTGGCCTGTCCTCCGCCATTTCCTCCAGTTATCAAAACGCCTGTACCGCTGCGGCGGATCTGGACAATGTATATTGTATCGACTCTAAGAATTTGTGTATGGGCATGGGGCTGCTGGTGCTGCGGGCCTGCGATCTGCGGGACAGCGGTATGGACGCCAAGCGGATCGCCGCCAAGGTGAGCCGGTTGGTGCCCAAGGTGTCTTCCACCTTTGTGCTCAGCGACTTGGAATATTTGTATAAAGGCGGGCGCTGCTCCGGCGTGGCCCGCTTCGGCGCCAATGTGCTGGGGATCAAGCCCAGCATTGCCGTTACCCCGGACGGCAGCCTGGAAGTGTCTAAAAAATATCGGGGCAAGATTGATAGTGTTTACCGCCAGTATGTAACGGACCGACTGCTGGATTTGAAGCGCATAGACACCGAACGAATTGTGCTGGCAGACAGCGGCGGTGTTGCGCCGGACACCCTGGCGTTTTTGCGGGGGGTTATCAGCGGCAAGACCGGTTGCAAGGAATTGATCCTGGCAGACGCCGGTTGCACCATCTCCAGCCACTGCGGACCGGGCACGCTGGCGGTGTTTTATCTGCAAAAATAAAAGCGGCGGCTTTTGTTAAATAAGAAAAGAAATGTGAGGAGACATGAGGTGATCGTATGCGCGTAAAAAGTAAGAGTGCGGTGCTGCATATGTTGTTGGGCAGCCCCAACTACATCAGCGGCCAAGAGCTGGCCAACCGGTTGGGGGTCAGTCGCCAAACCGTTGGCAAATGTGTGCAGCAATTGCGGGAGGAAGGGTACAAAATTGAAGCCACCCAGCGTCTGGGCTATAAATTCCTGGGCGACAACAATCTGGTTACGGCAGAGGTGCTTACCCCCCGGCTGCATTGCCCGCTGGAGCCCATTTATTATGCGACGGTGGACTCCACCAACACGGAGGCCAAGCGGCTGCTGAACGCCGGGTATCGAGGCAATTTTTTGGTGGTGGCAGATGAGCAGACCGCCGGCCGCGGCCGCCAGGGCAAGCAGTTTTATTCTCCCCGGGGCACCGGGATCTATATGACCATGGTGGTCCATCACGGTCGACGGCTTCAGGACGCAGTGTCTGTAACTACCGCTGCCGGTGTGGCGGTGTGCCGAGCCATTGAGGAATTGACGGACAAGCACCCGCAGATCAAGTGGGTCAACGATGTGTACATAGACGACAAGAAGATCTGCGGCATTTTGACGGAGGCCGTTGTGGGTATGGAGAGCGGCTTAGCCGAGGCTATGATCATCGGCATCGGCGCCAATATGCAGACGGAGGAGTTTCCGCCGGATGTGGAGAATGCCGCGTCTTTGGACGCAGATGTGAGCCGGGCGGACATGATCGCCGCGATTGCGGACCATTTGTGGGAGATCTTGGACGACGGTTACGAAAGTTATATTGATTATTACCGCAGTCACAGTATGCTGCTGGGCAAGGCCATTACTTTTATCCGAGACGGCGTGACCACCCCGGCTACGGCTATCGGTATTGATGAGATCGGTGGGCTGGTGGTGCGCCTGGAAGACGGTAGCGTGATTACCCTGCGCAGCGGTGAGATTACCGTGCGCCCCCGGTGCACAAAAAAATCTTGACAATCGGCTGAATTCTGTTATAATAATTAAGCCGCATATTGCGGGCTGGTAAGTTGTGCCCTTTTGGCGCGCGCCTGCCGTAGCGAGTTTAAGTAAAGGAGAATGACAGATGTACGCAGTTATTGTTACCGGCGGTAAACAGTACAAGGTGTCTGAGGGCGATGTGCTTTATATCGAGAAGCTGAACGCCGAGGCAGACGCCGAGATCACCTTTGACACCGTACTTGCAGTAGGCACCGACGACGGGCTGAAGGTAGGCAAGGATTGTGCCAAGGCTGCTGTTAGCGCTAAGGTCCTGAAGAACGGCAAGGCAAAGAAGATCACCGTCTTTACCTACAAGCCCAAGAAGGACGAGAAGCGGAAGATGGGTCACCGTCAGCCTTATACCAAGGTTGAGATCACTTCCATCAAGGCATAATGATTTCCATTGATTTTTTCGCAGCGCAGGGAGCGCTTACGGGCTTTTCCGCCCGCGGCCACGCAGACACAGCCCCTTATGGAGAGGACATTGTTTGCGCCGCCGTATCCAGCGCCTGCCTGCTCACTGCCAACACCATAACCGAGGTGCTGCACCTGCCGGCCGCAGCGGAGATGAAGGACGGGTTCCTTCAGTTGCGGCTCAGTGGGGATACCGCCCCGGCGCAGGTGCTCCTGCAAGGGCTAAAGCTCCATTTGAGCGCCCTTTCAGAGCAGTACCCGCAAAGTATTCAAGTTTTGATTTCGGAGGTGTAAGTCATGCTCAAGTTAGATATTCAGCTTTTTGCACATAAAAAAGGTATGGGTTCTACCAAGAACGGCCGTGACAGCGAGTCCAAGCGCCTGGGCGCCAAGCGCGCAGACGGTCAGTTCGTGCTGGCCGGCAACATTCTGTATCGCCAGCGCGGCACCCACATTCACCCCGGCACCAATGTAGGCATCGGTTCTGACGATACCCTGTATGCACTGGTAGACGGCACCGTGAAGTTTGAAAAGCTGGGCAAGGACAGAAAGAAAGTTTCTGTTTATCCCGTAGAGCAGTAATGCAAACCAAGAGAGGGTAAGGGCAGTAGGCTCTTACCCTTTTTTATTTTGTTTTTGGAGGAATGGGTATGAAGACAGCGGTGGTTACCGGCGCGTCCGGCGGCATTGGATTGGAGACGGCGCAGGCGCTTTTGGCAGACGGTTGGCAGGTGGTGTGCCTAAGCCGCCACGCCTGTCCGCTGGAGGGGGTGCGCAGCATTCCCTGCGATATAACGGACAGCGCCCGGGTCAAGGCGGCCTTTGCGGCCGTTGATCGGGTAGACCTGCTGGTGAATAACGCCGGGTTCGGTATTTCCGGCGCGGTGGAATGTACCGCGGAGGCAGAGATGCGCCGCCAGTTTGATTTGAATTTTTTTGCATGGGTCACGGTGATTCAGGCGGCCCTGCCGGCCTTGCGAGAGAGCCGGGGGCGTATTCTCAATATTTCCTCCGCCGCAGCGGTGTTTTCCATTCCGTTTCAGAGCTTTTACTCTGCCACCAAGGCGGCGGTGGAAAGCTTGACCTGCGCCCTGCGTAGCGAGCTGGCGCCCTTTGGCATTACCGTAGGCGCCCTGCGGCTGGGGGATGTAAAGACCGGCTTTACCGCCGCACGCCAAAAGAGCGGCTCCGGCGACGATCTGTACGCCGGGCGTATTGCGCGCAGCGTGGCGGTGATGGAGCGCGATGAGCAAAACGGTATGCCCCCGGCTGCCATTGCCGCCGCCGTGGTTCGTGCCGCCCATAAGAAGCGCTTGCCCCCGGTGACCACCGTGGGTGCCAAGTATAAGCTCCTTTGCGGGTTGAATAAGCTGCTGCCCCTCTCCGCCGTCACCGCTCTGGTAGCCAAGATCTATATTCCGGAGAAGTAAGACACCGTCACTGCACCGCGGAGATTGAAACCGATTTGCCTCCCTTGTAAAGGGTGACTCCCCGCAGTGCGGGGAGATGTCGTGCAGCGACAGAGGGGACGGGCACCGGTTAGGTGGTGGCAACGCCGATAGGCGTTGACGGAGGGATTAACCCCATACCATACGGCTACAAGCAAAAAAAGGCCACCCACAGCGGGTGGTCTTTCTGTTATCCATAAGTGTTTACTTTGTATCAAAGCGGAATTCGGTGGTGGTGGTGAAGGGGACGCCGGCTTTGACGAACTCTACCGGGAAGTTGGGGCAATGGAGGCTGTCCGGGTAGAACTGGGTTTCCAGTGCTACGCCTCGGCGGTAGGTGACCTTGGAGTCGCCCTTGCCCGGGTTGCCGTCTTTCTTTAGCCAACCGCCGCAATAGACCTGCACGCCGGGCAGGTCCGTCCACACGGACAGCCGCCGCCCGCTCTCCGGCTCCCACAGCACCGCCGCTTCTGCAAAGGCTCTGGGGTTTGCCTTGGTCAGGCAGAAATTGTTATCATAGCCAATACCGGGGATTACAGCCCGGAACGGCGCATCGATCCGCTCCCCGATAGGGTGGGGGGCAGAAAAGTCCATCATCGTACCGGTCAGGTCGCCCAGCTCGCCGGTGGGCAGCTGGTCGTCGTCCGTCTCCGTAAACCGATGGGCGTGGACGGTGAGCACATGGCCCTCAATGGTCTTTGCCGGGTCGCAGGACAGATTAAAGTACACATGGTTGGTGGGGTTGGCTACCGTATCTCGGTCGCTGTCTACCCGGTAGGCCAGCCGCAGGGTGTTTTCTTCCGTCAGCGTATAAGTTACCTGCAAGGTGAAGTTGCCGGGGAAGCCGTCTTCCATATCCGGCGAAAAGCGGGAAAAGGTGATGCTGTTCTCTGCGGTGTCCTTCACCTGCCACAGGTGAAAGCTCATACGCCCGCCGCCGTGGAGGGTCCACTGCCCCTGATTCATAGGGGTGTGGTAGGTTTGGCCCTGGAAGTCAAAGGCGGCGCCGCGAATACGGTTGGCCCAGCGGCCCACCACCAGTCCCTGGTAGCCCAGGTCCGGGTCTGTATAAAGAGCCGGGTCGTCAAAGCCCAGCACCACATCGCCCAGGTTGCCGCTTTTGTCCGGCATATACAGGCGCACGATCCCGGCGCCCAGGGTTTGCAGCGATACGCTGGCGCCTTGGCTGTTAGTGATGGTATACAGGTCCACCTGTTCCCCGGAGGGCAGATGGCCAAAGACAGTCTTTTCAATCATAACAAATGCTCCTTGCCGGGCGAAAATGCCGCCCAATTTTTCCATTTTCAGTATAAACGAAAGGGGCGGGAATTGCAATACTTCTTGACTTTTTCTCCCTTTATCAGTATTCTGTTAATAATAAGAAGTATAATTTGCCTTTTGAAATGCAGATAAAAAGGATGTTGAACCTATGGATACGATTTTGCAATTCTTGACCGGCGTGCTGCGGTATGTGCTGCCGGTGCTGGCGCTGCTGATCCTGGCGGTGTGCGTGATCTCTCTGTTTCGCAACCGACCTCGGGTGCACAAGATGGCCCAGCTGGTGGACCAAAATAACGGCTCCGTGATGGATATTACCCACTGGGAGACCTCTATCGGCAAGAGTAAGGCCAACGATGTGGTGCTGCCTTTGCCCAGCGTCAGCCGCTTTCACGCGGTGATCGCCAAGAAAAAGGACGGCTGGGTGGTGACGGACACCTTCTCCAAGAACGGCGTGCAGGTGAACGGCGTGCCGGTGGATCAGCGGGCACCGCTGGCGGACGGGGATATTCTGATGATCGGCACCATTCCGCTGCAATTCCTGTGCAAGGAAGCCATCTCTACCGACGACCGCAGTCAAATGCGCACCGCCGCCCGGCAGAGCCGGGGTCAAACGGTGGCCTATGGCGTATTGGTGGACGCAGAGAGCCACCGCCCGGTATATATCAAAAAGCAGGATGTGCTCATCGGCCGAGGCGAGGACGCGGATATTCAGCTGCTCAGCCCCACGGTCAGTGCCCACCACGCCCGGCTGCGCCGCACCTCTAAGGGATGGGCGGTGTATGACCTGGACAGCCACAACGGCACCAAGCTCAACGGTCGGTTCATCACCCAGCCCCAGCTGATTTTTGACGAAGATATGCTCACCTTTGGGGACAAGGTGTTTCTGTTTTACGAAAAATAAGAAAGGAGCAGCCCTATGCCAAAGAAGAAAACGGCAGCCCCCAAGCAAAAGAAGCTGCCCCATATTAAACCTATTAACAACTTTGCCCTTTTAATGGTGCTCAGCGTGTTTCAGCTGCTCAGCGGCACGGCGGCCGCCGGCGGCACCGGCACCTTTGAAGTTAAGGTGCTGCTGTGCACGCTGGCGCTGATCGTGCTGGAGTGGCTGTATGTGAGCGTGTTTTACTTTGCCATGCACCGGCGGAACTTTGAGTTGGAATTCATTGCCTTTTTCCTGTCCGGAGTGGGCATTGCCGTCATCGGCAGCATTAAGCCGGACGATGCCTTTAAGCAGCTGCTGATGCTGGTAGCCGGGGTCATCGGCTTTATTGTGCTGGTGTTCCTGATGGGTGATGTGGACCTGTGTATGCGCCTGCGCCTGCCGGTGGCGGTGGCGGCTATTTTGCTGCTGATCGTGAACATTGCCATTGCCAAGGTGACCCACGGCGCCCGCAACTGGATTACCATATTCGGTGTGACTTTCCAGCCCTCGGAATTTGTAAAGGTTGCCTTTATCTTTGTGGGCGCTGCCACACTGGAAAAAATTCAGACCTCGAAGAACCTGTATGCCTTTATCGCCTTTTCGCTGGTGTGCGTGGGGGCGCTGATCGTCATTAAGGACTTTGGTACGGCGCTGATCTTTTTTGTGACCTTTCTTATTATCGCCTTTATGAACTCCGGCGATATTAAGACCATTTTCCTGGCCTTGGCCTCTGCGGCTATGGGCGGGTTCATCGTTATTAAGTATAAGTCCTATGTGACCGCCCGTTTCTCCGTGTACCGCCATGTGTGGGAGCATTATAACGACAGCGGGTATCAGCAGACCCGGGTACTGGTGGGTCTGGCCTCCGGCGGACTGCTGGGGCTGGGCATCGGCGCCGGCACCACCCGCGGTGTGTGGGCGCGGACCACAGACCTGATCTTTGGCGTGATCTGCGAGGAATGGGGCTTTCTCTTTGGGCTGCTGCTGGTGCTGTCTTTTGTGGCTATCGCCGTGTCTGCGCTGGTAAACAGCATTGCCGCCCGCTCCACTTTCTACTCCATCGCCGCCGTGGCGGCAGCGGGCCTGCTGCTGTTCCAAACGGCGCTGAATATCTTTGGCATTACCGATGTGCTGCCCCTTACCGGCGTGACCCTGCCCTTTGTGAGCCAGGGTGGATCCTCTATGATCTCCTGCTGGGCGGTGCTGGCCTTTATTAAGGCCTCCGATGTGCGGACATACAACTATCTGGGAGGTGTGCGCAAGAAATGAAGATGATTACCAAGCGGGGCATTTTCCTGTGGATCCTGGCGATTGCCTTTCTCTTTGGGCTGGGTTTTATGACTTACAGCCTGGTGGAGAACGGCGACACCTGGGTGATGAAAACCTACAATACCCATATTTACAAAAACGGCGAGCTGATCGGCGCCGGAACGATTAAGTCTGCGGACGGTGTTGTGTTGGCCGAGACCAAGGACGGCAAGCGGGTGTATGCTGAAGATGCTACCGTGCGCAAGGCCACCCTGCACACGGTGGGCGACACCAAGGGCTTTATCTCCTCCGGTATTCAGTCCGTGTACAAGGCCAATTTAACCGGCTACAACCTACTGTTCGGCGTGTATTCCATTGAGCGCTACGGCAAGGGCAACAATATGCAGCTGACCATAGACAGTGAGGTGTGCGCCAAGGCGTACAGCCTGCTCAGCGACTACAAGGCGGGCACCGTGGGCGTGGTCAATTACAAAACCGGCGATATTGTGTGTGCCGTGTCCACCCCCTCTTATGATATGGAGGACGAGCCGTCGGACCTGAACACCAATTCTGCCTATGAGGGCGTGTATATCAACCGGCTGATGACCGGGCTTTATACCCCCGGTTCCACCTTTAAGCTGGTGACCGCCGCCTGCGCCATTGAGAATATTCCGGACTTGATGGACCGCACCTGGGAATGTACCGGAGAGTATGACCCGGGCAAGGGCGAGCCCATCCGCTGCAACGGCGTGCACGGCCGCCTGACCTTTAAGCAGGCGCTGGCCAAGAGCTGCAACGCCACTTTTGCGCAGATCGCCATTGAGCTGGGACCGGAGAAGCTGGCAAGCACCGTAGAGACCTTGGGGCTGACCAGCCGGGTGACGGTGAGCAACAAGCTGAATTCCGAGCAGGGGCGCTTTTTCCTGGAAAAGAGCGACCCGGACGATTATGTGGGCTGGACGGGCATCGGTCAGGGCGATACCCTGCTGCCCCCCATTGCCATGCTGCGCTATATGGCGGCCATTGCCAACGACGGCAAGGCGGTGTCCTTTAACGAGGTGAATTCTCTGGCCACCCAGGCGGGCAAGGCGCTGAATTTGAATATTACCAAGAACGAGACCCAGCTGCTGAGCACGGAGACTGCCGCCCAGCTGAAAAAGCTGATGCGCAATAATGTAAAAGCCCAGTACGGCGAGTATAATTACAAGGGCCTGCACCTGTGCGCCAAGAGCGGTACGGCAGAGGTAGACAAGGACACGGACCACAACACCGCCTGGTTTGCGGGCTTTATGGACGACGCGAAGCACCCTTACGCCTTTGTGGTAGTGGTGGAGCACGGCGGCTCCGGCTCGCAGACCGCCGGTCCCATTGCCGGCTCCGTGCTGCGTACCTTGGTGGACAAGGAGAGTAAGTAACCGTGGCGTACCAGTGGACAAAAACAGACGCAGCCGCCCCGGAGCGGGTGCTGCTGATCGGCCTGGACTGCGGCGAATATGACGCAGAGGCCTCTATGGCGGAGCTGGAGCGGCTGACGGATACCGCCGGCGGCCTGGTGGTGGGCCACACAGTGCAAAAGCGCCCGGCACCGGAGGGTGCCACTTATATCGGCAGCGGGCTGGTGGAAAGTCTGGCGGACTTCTGCAAGCAGAACGAAGTGGATTTAACGGTGGCGGACGGCAGCCTGACCCCGGTGCAGGCTCGTAATTTGGAGCGGGCACTGGGCACGGCTGTCATCGATCGTACCGCATTGATTTTGGATATTTTTGCCGCCCGGGCACGGAGCAGCGAGGGCAAGCTGCAAGTGGAGTTGGCCCAGCTGCAATACCGGCTGCCCCGGTTGGGCGGGCAGGGCAATTCTTTGTCTCGATTGGGCGGCGGTATCGGTACCCGCGGCCCCGGCGAAAGCAAGCTGGAAAGCGACCGGCGCCATATTCGCCGCCGAATTACTGCCTTGCAGCGGGAGTTAAAGACCGTGCAGGAGCGGCGGGAGCGGATGCATCTGCGCCGCCAAAAGAACCGGGCGCTGACGGTAGCACTGGTGGGCTATACCAATGCGGGCAAGTCCACTTTGATGAATGCTTTAACGGACGCCGGGGTGCTGGTGGCGGATCAACTGTTTGCCACTTTGGACCCTACCGCCCGGCGGCTGGTGCTGCCCTCCGGCCGTCAGGTGATGTTGGTGGATACGGTAGGGCTGGTGCAGCGGTTGCCCCATGAGTTGGTGGACGCCTTTCGCTCCACTTTGGCAGAGGCAGCCTGGGCAGATGTCATTCTGGATGTGTGCGACGCTTCCGACCCGGCCTGCAACAGCCAAATGCAGGTGACCGCCCAGGTGCTGGACAGCCTGGGCTGCGGAGGCAAGCCTTTGCTTCATGTGCTGAACAAGTGCGACCGGGTGCCGGAGGAAGAGCGCTTTCCGCTGCTGGACACCAGCGTGCGAATCAGCGCCCGCACCGGCGAAGGATTGCCGCAGTTGCTCTCTGAGATTGACCGGCTGCTGCCCGGACAGTGGGCGAGAGCAGCACTTTGTATTCCCTTTGATCGGGGCGATCTGACGGATCGGCTCCACCGGGAGGGTAAGGTGCTGGCAGAGGATTACACCCCGGCAGGTACCCGCCTGCAAGTGCTGGCCGACCCGGCGCTGCTGGAAGAATTGCGCCCCTATTTTATTTAACGGAACAGTCCTAATTTGCCCTGCCGCCGCATACTTTGTTATGAGGTGGTAGAGTATGAAAGTGATGACGGTAAAGCTGAACCCTAAGACGGTGTTCGGCCTGATTTTAGTAGCCGCCGGGGTGCTGGTGGTGCTGCTCACCTTCCTGGCCAATCATGTAAAGACCGGGGACGCGGCGCCTTCTGCGGCAGAGTCTGCAGGACTGACCTGTGCGGATGTGCAGGCAGGCGCCCGGCTGCTGACCGATATGGGTTGGCAAGTGGGCGACAGCAACCAAAAGACCATTACCGTGCCTCGCAATTGGGATGCGGTCTATAACGAATACAACGCCCTGCAACAGCAGCAGGGCTACGACCTGACCCCCTATAAGGGCAAGCAGGTGCAGCTATATACATACGAGATTACCAACTACACCGGCTACGACCAAGGGATCGTTGCGGATTTGTTGGTCAGTAATGGCAGAGTGATCGGCGCCGATCTGTGCAACACCTCTGCCAAGGACGGCTTTATGCTGGGATTGGAAAAACGCAAATGAGCGAACGGATCGAAAAAATACTGGCCCGGGAGTTGAACGAGCCCCGCAGCCGGGTCAAAACGCTGCTGCAAAAGGGGCAGGTGACCGTGGACGGCACGGTGGCCCGCGCCGGGCAGCAGGCAGACCCGGACACCCAAGAAATTTGCCTGGCAGGCGAACCCATTGCCTGCCGGGCTTTTGTGTATTTGATGCTCAACAAACCCACAGGGGTGCTCTCTGCCACGGACGGCAAGGGAGAGCCGACGGTACTGGATCTGGTGCCTTCGGTACTGCGGCGCAAGGGGCTGTTCCCCGCCGGGCGGCTGGATAAGGACACCACCGGCTTTGTGTTGCTGACAGACGACGGTGCCTTTGCCCACCGAATCCTCAGCCCCCGCAGCCATATTCCAAAGACCTATATCGCCACCTTGGACAAACCGGTGCCGCCTACGGCTGTCGCAGCCTTTGCCGGGGGGATGGAGATGGACGGCAAGGTATTGCAGCCGGCTCGGCTGACGATATTATCTGCCGATCCGCCCCGGGCGCAGGTGGTGCTGCGGCAGGGTGTTTATCATCAGGTCAAGCGCATGTTTGCTCGGGTGGGCTGCACCGTCACTGCCCTGCACCGCACCGCCATGGGCGCGTTGGAACTGGATCCGACATTGGCGCCCGGGGACTGTCGGGCATTGACCCCGGCGGAGGTGGCGCTGTTGGCAAAAGACGCCGTACAATAGGTGTTAAGAACCGCGCGGCAACAACATATTGTGGTTTTGGTGTGAAAAAGCCGGTCGTTTATGCAAGTCGCACAAAAAATAATAAAAATTTTTGTCGAAAGGTTGCAATTTGATTAAAGGCATTGTATAATATGAACAATAAAGGGTGATCGAATTTGTGCAATTTTATCCCTTTTATTTGATAAAGAATTGACAAAGGGGTTGGATCCTGATGCCCAACAGACTGTTTCAAGGCATTATAAACCAAATGCGTGAGGTGCTGGACCGTACCATCGGTGTGGTGGATGAGAGCGGTACCGTGATCGCTTGCAGTGAGCTGGGCCAGATCGGCGAGGCACGCAAGGGCATTATCTCTGCCGGCGTGTTCAGCGGGGCACAAATCTGTGTGGATAACTGCACATATAAGGCCTTTGGCAACTCCGTGCACCCGGATTATGCGGTGTTTGTGGACGGTACGGACGATATGAGCAAGCATTATGCGGACATTATCGCCGTGTCGCTGGACCAAATCAAGCAAAATAACGACGAAAAATTCGATCGTTCCAATTTTGTAAAGAACGTGATTCTGGATAATATCCTGCCCGGCGATATTTATATCAAATCCCGCGAGCTGCATTTCAATAATGACGCTTCCCGCGTGGTCTTTCTCATTCGGGTGATGCAGGATACGGACGTGTCCGTCTATGATGTGATTCAAAACTTTTTCCCGGACAAGACTAAGGATCTGGTTATTGACATTAACGAGAAGGACATTGCCTTGGTGAAGGAAGTGCGCCCCAATGTGGACAGCAAGGATTTGGAGAAGCTGGCCCGCTCCATTTGCGACACCCTTTCCACCGAGTTCTACTGCAACGCCGTTGTGGGTATCGGCACCCGGGTTACCGGCATTAAGGACCTGGCTCATTCTTTTAAGGAGGCCCAGGTTGCGCTGGAAGTGGGCAAGGTGTTTGACACGGAGAAGTCCATTATCAGCTACGAGAATTTGGGCATTGCCCGACTGATCTATCAGCTGCCCACCACCTTGTGCGATATGTTCCTGAAAGAGGTGTTCAAGCGGGGCTCCATTGACAGTCTGGATCAGGAAACCCTCTTTACCATTCAAAAGTTCTTTGAGAACAACCTGAATGTGTCTGAGACTTCCAGAAAGCTGTTTGTCCACCGAAATACATTGGTGTACCGGCTGGAGAAAATCAAAAAGCTCACCGGCCTGGACCTGCGGGAGTTTGACGACGCCATTGTGTTCAAAGTGGCGCTGATGGTCAATAAGTATCTGGAATCCAGTCCCATTAAATATTAACGGCATTTGCGGCACCTTTTGGTGCCGCTTTTTTGTTTGGACAAAAGCGGAAAAATTGCGGTGCAATTTAGTAGCATGGCGGGCGTCAGATTGCCACCCCTACGGGAGCGTTATTGTAACCGGTTGACCGTAGGGGCGGATAGTATCCGCCCGCTTAATCCCGCAGGTCGGTGTCGGTACGCCGGTGCGATCGAGGGGATAAAAACGGGCCGATGTGGGCATCGCCCCCTACAAAATTCAATTCAATAAACCAATAAAATAACCGGTAGGGGCGGCAATCTGCCGCCCGCTGTGTAATCCCTCCGGCAATGCCTTTGTCACCCTTTACAAGGGAGGCAGATCGGTTACAATATCTTTGCCTCCCTTGCAAAATCCTTGTAGGGTGCGATGCCCACATCGCACCGCAGCAAGCGAATTTGCCCGGCCTGTGCTGCCCAAATTTTAACAATTCTGTCACATCTTTTACAAAATAATAACAAGTAAGGGGTTGATTTATCCATTGATTTGCTATATATTATAATTAACTATATAGTGCCGTAGTGTTACCCTTAGCCTGCGGTACCAAGTTAAAAGAGGTAAAAATTGTGATTGAATTCAGAAATGTATCTAAGGTGTACGACTCTACCGACACCCACGCCCTCAATCATGTGAATATTAAGATTGAGGACGGCGAGTTCGTGTTTGTGGTTGGCTCCTCCGGCGCCGGCAAGTCCACCTTTTTGAAGCTCATTATGCACGAGGAAAAGCCCACGGAGGGCGAGGTGATCTTTAACGAGTATTCCTCCGCCACATTGAAGAAGCGGCAGGTGCCCTATTACCGCCGCACCATGGGTATTGTGTTCCAGGACTTCCGCCTGATCCCCAAGATGACGGTGTATGACAATGTGGCCTTTGCCATGCGGGTGATCGGCGCCAAGGAGAAGGACATTCGCAAGCGGGTGCCCTATATCCTTCAACTGGTGGGGCTGAGCCAAAAGGCCCGCTCCATGCCCAATGAGCTGTCCGGCGGCGAGCAGCAGCGTGTGTCCCTGGCTCGCGCGCTGGTGAACAATCCCAAGGTCATCATTGCGGACGAGCCTACCGGTAATGTGGACCCGGAGATGAGCCACGAGATCGTGGAGCTGCTCACCAAGATTAACAACGCCGGCACCACCGTGATCATGGTGACCCATGAGCACGATTTGGTGCGCTCTTTCCAGCGGCGGGTAATCGTGATCAAGAACGGCGAAGTGGTCTCCGACACCCCGGATCCCACCCACGCCCGGTTTGAGAGCAGCGAGCCTCGCAAAGAAACGGATATGTTCTTTTATGAAGAGGGCACTTCCATTGACCTGTCCAAGACGGCAGACGCCCCGGCAGACGAGGATGTGTTTGACAACTTAGAGTCCCTGGCGGACGAGACCCCGGCGCAGGCAGCGGCCACCCCGGAGGATGAGAACGGAGGTGCGGCAGAATGACCGGCGCAAGTTTAAGATATTTAATTAAAGAGGGCTTTCGCAACACCTGGACCAATCGGATGATGTCCATTGCGTCCATTTGCGTATTGATGAGCTGTTTGGTGCTCATCGGCTCTGCATCTATGATTTTTTTGAATATGGACTCCCTGCTCTCCCGCATTGAGGAGGAGAACGTGATCATGGTCTATATTAAGGACGATGCGAACCAGGCCGCCATTGACACCATGGGTCAGGAGATCAAGGCCCTGGGCAATGTGAAGGAGCTGGAGTATGTGCCCAAAGAGAAGGCGTGGGCACAGCAGCTGGAAACCATGGAGGACGCCCAGGCCAAGTTCTTTACCCAGATCAGCTCGGATATTCCGCTGCCCAACGCCTATAAGGTGACGGTGGCCGATCTTGGCAAGTTTGACCAAACAGTCAAGGGGCTAAAGGCGCTGCAAAATGTAGACACCATTCGTGAGAACAAGGACCTGGCGCAAAAGCTGGTGTCCATTCGGCAGGGCATTACGGTGATCTCTATTGTGATTATCGCTGTGCTGTTTGCCATTTCTCTGTTCATTATCTCCAACACCATTAAGTTGACGGTGTATTCCCGCCGGTTGGAGATCAGCATTATGAAGAGCGTGGGCGCCACCAACAGCTTTGTGCGCCTGCCCTTCGTGGTAGAGGGTATGATCCTTGGTATCGTGTCCGGCGCGGTGTCGCTGGGGCTGGTATGGGGCCTGTACGAGCTGGCGGTGCGCCAGTTCAGCGGCCTGCTGAAAAGCCTGTCCCTGTCTGCGCTGCCCTTTGCCCCCTATGCGCTGCAAATGCTGGGCATCTTTGTTGCCATCGGCATCATCAGCGGTGTGGGCGGCTCCATGATCACCATGCGCAAGTACCTGAATAAGGAAGGTAGTGAGATCAGTGCAGTCTAAATCCAAAATTTGGTTGCGGCGGCTGTTTTGTCTGTTTTGCAGTCTTGTGTTGGTGCTGACCGCCGGGGTAAGCTCCGCCTTTGTGGCAGAGGCCAAGTCCCGCTCGGAGCTGGAAAGCGAAAAAAGCAAAATTCAGTCCCGGATCAACAGCACCCAAAGCAAGCTGAACAGCTTGTCCAAGCAAAAGAAAGATACGCAGGAATATATCAACACCCTGCAGGAAAAAATAAGCCTGTTGCAGGACAAGATCTCCAATTTGGAGAGCGACAAGGCCGCCTTACAATCGGAGATCGACGCCACCCAGGCGAAGATTGAAAAAACCGCCGCGGATATTGAGGAGACCCAGCGTCAAATTGACCAAAAGCAAAAGGAATTTGACGCTACATACGCCGAGTATTGTCAGCGGCTGCGTGCTATGTATATCAGCGGCAGCGCCTCCACTTTGGAAGTGCTGCTTACCTGCTCCGATCTGTCCAGTCTTTTGACCCGGTCGGAGATGATCAAGTCCGTTTCTCAGCAGGACAGCGCCACCTTGGACAGCCTGATGAAGAAGATGGAGGAGATCGAGGCCCAAAAGCAGAAGCTGGAGGAAAAACGCAACCAGCTGAACGCGGACAAAAAGAGTCTGGAGTCGGACAAAGCCGCCCTCCAGAAGAATATTAACGATATTTCTTCCACCAAGGCGGATCTGGACAGCGAGGCCGCAGAGTGCAACGCCCAAATGCGCAAGCTCTCCAAGCAGACCTCCGAGTACCAGGAGGCCATTGAGACGGATCAAAAGCAGTTGCAGCAGGTGCAAAATGAGATCAGCGCCGCCATTGCCGCCGCCGGTTCTCACGGCTCCGGCAGCATCAGCGGTTCTCACGGCTCCGGCAACGGTCGGTTGCGCTATCCTACGGACAGTCGCTCCATTTCTGCCGGGTATCCCAACTACTCCAGCGGTCGTTACCACGGGGGCATTGACTTCCCGGTATCTACCGGCTCCAATGTGTATGCAGCCGCCAGCGGCAAGGTGATTTTGGTTAAGTACCTGAATTACAGCTACGGTCGGTATTTGATCATTGACCACGGGGACGGCCTGTCCACCCTGTATGCCCATAACAGCCAAATTTTGGTGAGCGTGGGCGAGAAGGTCAGCGCCGGTCAGGTGGTGGCCAAGAGCGGCTCCACCGGCAACTCTACCGGCCCGCACTGTCACTTTGAAGTGCGCGTCAACGGCTCTCAGGTGAACCCGCTGAATTACCTGTAAACAAAAACGGCGACGGCGCCCACCGTGGCAGCCGCCGTACCACACAACAAGAATAGACCACAAAGGAAGTGAAGCCAGTGAAGCGGCAAAGACATGGAAAACAAGTTTTGGCTGTTTTGCTGGCTTTTTGTCTGTTTTTACCTGCCGTGTTCTCCGCCCCGGCGGCTGTGCCGGCAGCGGACACCGGGCTGAACAGCCAAATGACCCCGGAGGAGCAGCAATCCTACCTGGAAATGAAGCTGCGCCAAACGGAAAAAACCTTGGAGACCCTGGGCAAGCAAAGCAAGGACACCCAGGCGTACCTGGACGCCCTGGATCAGAAGATCGGCTACCTGCGCAGCCAGTTAAAGCTGACGGAGCAAAAGGTGGATACGGCGGAGAACCGCATTACCGTGCTGCAAAAGCAGCAGAAGAAGAATCGGCAGGATCAGGCGACGCTGCAGCAGCAGATTACAGACACCAAGCAGCAGATCACTGTGCTGGACGCCCGGTTTCAGCAGAATTATCAGCGCTACTGTCAGCGGCTGCGGGCTATGTATATCAGCGGCGAGACCAATGTGTTGGCGTTCCTGCTGGGCAGTACGGATATCGGCCAGCTGCTCACCCGCTACGAGATGGTGGCAAGGGTTGCCAAGCAGGACACGGCGCTGCTCCGGTCCGTACAGACAGAGGGTGACCGACTGGAACAGGCCAAAACGGACCTGACCGCCCGGCAAAAAGACCTGCAAACCAAAAAGACGGCGTTGGCTGCCAGCCAAACGGAGCTGGAACAGACGGTGACCACCTTGCAGGCGGATCAGAAAGATCTGACCACCCGGCGGCAGGTGCTTACCGACCAGCAGACGGAGGCTAACCGGCTGCTTAAGCAGTTGACGGATAAGACCAAGGCCTATACCGAGTACCGGGATGTGACCCAAAACGATCTGGATGAGATCGACCGCCAAATTGAAGAAGCGGCAAAGAAATATACAACAACAACAACCACAACAACCACGACCACAACAAAGAAGCATACCACCACAAAGCACGGCGAGAGCGCAGGCACCACTGCTTCTACCACAAAGAAGCACACCACCACGGAGAGCAAGCGGCTGCGCCTAACCTATCCGGTGCCCAGCCACACCCGCATTACCACTGCGTTCCATGGCTACGCCGGGCACTCCGGCTGCGATTTTGCATGCGCCAGCGGCTCCCGTGTCGTGGCGGCAGAGAGCGGCACGGTGATCGTGTCTGCCGACCTGACGAACAGCGACGGCAGCTACCGCAGCTACGGGCGCTACATTGTGATTGCCCACGACAAGACGGACAGCGTCGGCAATTCGGTGTATACCCTGTACGCCCACAACAGTCGGCGGGTGGTATCTGCCGGTACGCACGTGAGCCGTGGCCAGCTGATTGCTTACAGCGGCTCCACCGGCAACTCCACCGGTCCCCACTGCCACTTTGAAGTGCGCACCCCCACCGCATCGTATAACGACTGCGTGGACCCGGAAATTTATTTGCCTTAATGCGTCAAGGAGATGGAACAGAATATGAAAAAGTATAGCCAAAAGCTCCTGGCGCTGGTATTGGCGTGCGCTCTATTGTGTGCCCTGCCCGGGGGCAGTGCCTGGGGTGCGGAGACCGCGGAGAGCACCACGGCGGCGGAGACCACCACGGACAAGGCGGCGGAGAACGCCAAAAAGGACCAGGCCAAAAAGAGCCTGGAGCAGCAGCAGAAAGAGCTGCAAAAAAGCATAGAAGAAAGCGAAAAGAAGCTGGCGGAGTTGGGCAAAAGCTCCAAGGTGACCCAGGATTATGTGGACACTTTAGATCAAAAAATCGGCGCCATGAACGACCGACTGACGGTGCTGCAAGCCCAGGTGGACGAGAGCCAAAAGGCCATTGACACGCTAAAGCCCCAGATTGCTGCCAACAAAAAGCAGCTGGACGCCCTGCAAAAGGAAGTGGACGCCGGCCAAAAAGAACTGAACAAGCTCAACGACCGGTTTGAGGCCACCTATCAGGCCTATTGCTACCGGCTGCGGGTGATGTACATAAGCGGTGAGTACAGCATTATCACCGCGCTTCTGGGGTGCAAGGATATTTCCGGCTTCCTTACCCGGTACGAGATGATCAAGGCCGTGTCCAAGAGCGACACGGAGCTGCTGCAAGAGGTCAATGGCAAGATGGAGGAGATCTGTTCCAAGCAAAACGGCCTGAACCAGCAAAAAGCGCAGTACCAAAAGGTCAAAAAAGACCTGGACGAAAAAAACAAAACCTTAAAAGCCAAGCAGGCCGCCATTGAGCGGGATCAGGAGGGCATTGCCGCCAGCAAGGTGACCCTGGCCCAGGACCGGGCGGAGAGCGACGCGCTCTTGGCGCAGTTGACCGCCCAGAACAAAATGTACACCGAGTACCGTAACGAGGACGAAAAGCTGCAGCAGCAGGTGGAAAGCGAGATTGACGCCCTGATCAGCGGTTTGAAGAACGCAGACGAGGTGACCACCCTGTCCAAAAAGGACAAGGAGCACACCACCTCTAAGAACAACACCGCCGGGGGCAAGGCCCAAGGGGTTTACAGCCACTCGGACGCGGCGCTGAATATGACTTATCCGGTGCCCGGGCACTATACTGTCAGCGCCGGGTTCCCCAATTACTCCAGCGGCAAGTACCACGGTGGACTGGACTTCCCTTGCGGCGTAGGCTCCAAGGTGGTGGCTGCCCAGTCTGGGGTGGTAATTACCGTCAAGCGGCTGGATTACAGCTACGGCTACTATGTGATGATCTATCACGGCACAGACAGCCACGGCCGCAGCGTGGTGACCCTGTACGCCCACAATTCGTCTATTTTAGTGGGCACCGGCCAAACGGTGAAGAAGGGTCAGCAGATCGCCAAGAGCGGTTCTACCGGCAATTCCACCGGACCCCACAGCCATTTTGAAATTCGGCTGAATGGCACCCGGGTGAACCCCACTTACTATTTGAGCAAATAACATGAACAAAATCAATTACGATCGTATGTGTATGGCCGTGATCCGGCAGCAAACGGCGGCAGGGCGAGTACCCACCCTGCTGCTGCACAGCTGCTGCGCCCCCTGTTCCAGCGCCACGCTGGAGTGGCTGTCGCAGTATTTTCAGATCACGGTCTTTTATTATAATCCGAATATTGCCCCGGAGGGAGAGTTCCAAAAGCGCTTGGCGGAGCAGCGGCGGCTGATCGCGCACCAGCCGGCAGTGCACCCGGTGCAGCTGATCGCCGGGGACTACGAACCGGCGGCCTTTGCGGCTGTTGCCAAGGGGTATGAGGACTGCCCGGAGGGGGGCGCCCGCTGTATGCGCTGCTATCGCCAACGACTGGAAAAGACGGCGGCGCTGGCCAAGGAAATGGGCTTTGACTATTTTTGCACCACCCTGAGCATCAGCCCCTTAAAGGACGCCCAAAAGATCAATGCCATTGGGCAGAGCGTAGGGGAGCAGTACGGGGTGGCCTGGTTGCCCTCGGATTTTAAGAAGCAGGAGCGGTACAAGCGCTCCATTGCGCTGTCCCGGGAGTACGGCCTGTATCGCCAAAACTTCTGCGGCTGTGTGTATTCTAAGCAAGAGAAGGAGAAACCGGTATGACCAATCCCCTGGCAGACCGTATCCGCCCGGAAAGCCTGGAGCAGGTGGTGGGCCAGCAGCACTTGCTGGGACCCGGCAAGGCTCTGCGGCAGCTGATCGAGAGCGGCGATATTCCAAATTTGATTTTTTACGGCCCGCCGGGGGTGGGCAAGACCACGGTGGCGTCCATTATTGCCAAGCGCACGGATCGCGCCTTGCGGCGGCTTAACGGCACCAACGCCTCTACGGCGGATATTCGGGCACTGGTGGCAGAGCTGGACACCCTGTCCGCGCCCAACGGCATATTGCTGTATTTGGATGAGATCCAGTATTTTAACAAACGCCAGCAGCAGTCCCTGCTGGAATACATAGAAAACGGCAAGATCACCCTCATTGCCAGCACCACGGAGAACCCGTATTTTTATATTTATCCGGCAGTGCTCAGCCGGTGCACGGTGTTTGAGTTCAAATCCGTTACCCCGGCAGATGTGGTGCCCGCGGTGGAGCGGGGCTTCCGTTTGCTGGAGAAGGAGAACGGCACCCCGGCAGAGTTGGCGGACGGCGTAGCCCGCACTTTGGCGGAGCGGGGCGGCGGCGATGTGCGCAAGTCCCTGGGTGCGGTGGAAAACTGCTACTTTGCCGCCCAGGAGACGGACGGCAAAAAGCGGATCACCCGGTCGCTGGTGGATCAGCTGACCCAAAAAAGCGGCGCCCGCTATGATCGGCTGGGGGACGAGCATTACGATATTATTTCTGCCTATCAAAAGTCTATGCGGGGCTCGGACCCGGACGCTGCGCTCCATTATTTGGCCCGGCTGCTGGAGGCGGGAGACCTGCCCTCCGCCTGTCGGCGGCTGATGGTCTGCGCCTGTGAGGATGTGGGGCTGGCGTATCCCCAGATCATTCCCATCGTTAAGGCGGCGGTGGACGCGGCCCAAATGCTGGGTCTGCCGGAGGCAAGGCTGCCCCTGGCGGACGCGGTGGTGCTGGTGGCCACCAGTCCCAAGAGCAATACCGCCCATGACGCCATTAACGCGGCTATGGCGGATGTGCAGCGGGGCAATTATTCGCCCATTCCCCGCCGACTGCAAAACAAGCACTACGACGGCGCAGACGCCAAGGTGAAAGGCCAGTTTTACAAATACCCCCATGAATATGAAAATCACTGGGTGGAGCAGCAGTACCTGCCGGATGTGCTGAAGGGCACGCAGTATTACCATTTTGGCGACAACAAGACCGAGCAGGCCGCCCATGCCTACTGGGAGCGGGTGAAGAAGAGGAAACTGTAAATATGACCAAGAAAGAACGATTTTTGCGGGTAGCGGCAGCCTTGGAGCAGCTGTACCCGGACGCCAGATGCTCTCTGTTCTCCGGCAACGCCTTTGAACTGCTGGTGGCGGTGCGATTGTCTGCCCAGTGTACGGACGCCCGGGTGAACCAGGTGACCCCGGCGCTGTTTGCCAAGTACCCCACATTAGAGGACTACTGCAACGCCGATGTGGCGGATATAGAGCGACTGATTTACTCCTGCGGGTTTTACAAGACCAAGGCGGAGAATATTATAGAAATGGCACGCAAAGTACGGGACGACTACGATGGTCGGGTGCCGGACACCATTGAGGACCTGCTGACCCTGCCCGGGGTGGGACGCAAAACCGCCAACCTGATCGTGGGCGATGTGTACGGCAAGGAGAGCGTGGTGGTAGACACCCACATGATCCGCATTGCCAATCGGCTGGGGCTGGTGGCAACGAAAGATCCCAAGCAGATCGAATTTGCCTTAAAGAAGATCATTCCCCCGGATATGGGGTCGGATTTTTGCCACCGCATTGTGCTGTTTGGGCGGGATATTTGCCCGGCCCGCAGCCCTAAGTGCGAGAGGTGCCCCCTGGCAGACGGTACTTGCCGCCGCGTAGGTGTGGCTGCCAAAAAGTGAAGAATTGAGGACGAACAAATGCAAGCAAACAGCGGCAATATCATATTGATCGGTATGCCCGGCAGCGGCAAATCCACCTGCGGGGTGGTGGCAGCCAAGCTGCTGCTGAAGAATTTTTTTGACACGGACCTGCTGATCCAAAATCGGGAGGGACGGCGCCTGCAACAGATCATTGACGAAAAAGGGCTGGATTACTTTGCCCGGGCAGAGGAGGAGGCCGTTTTATCCCTGGATATTGCCGGTACGGTGATCGCCACCGGCGGCTCCGTGGTGTATTCTCCGGCGGCCATGGAGCACCTGCGCCGCATGGGCAAGGTGATTTATCTGCATCTGGAGTATGAGACCATGTGCCGCCGTATTCAGAATTTGGACAGTCGGGGTGTGGTACTGCAAGCGGGCTACACCTTGCAGGATATGTACAAGGAGCGGCTGCCCCTGTACCGCCGGTATGCGGACGCGGTTATTAAGTGTGACAACAACACAGTGGAGCAGACTGCCCAGCAGATCGCCCGCTGCGCCCGATAAAAGGAGAAAGAAATGGAAAAGAAAAAGAAGTTGAACAAGCGATTTTCTGCCCTCACCAGCTTTTTGCTGGCGTTGGCACTGCTGGCGGGCACGCTGGGCGCGCTGCCGGCGGAGTGCTTTGCCGCCCAACCTGAAAAGGCGGCGTTTCACAGCACTTACGGTTTTCGCCTGGGCAGCAGCGCCAAGATGGAGCTGCAATACCGGGATAAATTAGAGAAGAATTACAAGGTCAACGGCAACACCTACTACGGCAGCCAAACCGATCTGAGCCGCCAACTGCGGGACCAGATGGTGAAGCGCAGCGACCAGGTGGTGCTGCGCCTGGCCACCGATCGGCGGGGGTTGACCGGCAGAAGTAACAGCGCCGCACAAGCGCGTGAGGAGCTGTTTTTGGGCCTGCTTAACGACGCCACCGCCCAGCGGAACTCCGTTTCTGCTCGGGATGGGGACTATCTGCGCTGGCAGCTGGGCAGCGTTAGCGGTGTGCTGTATGCGGACGGCAGCAAAAACGGGGTCTATTACTACCGGGTGATCTATTACGGCTTGGGTTATTACACCACCGCCGTCGAGGAGCAGTGGGTGGATCGGTATGTGCAGAATTATGTGCGCCGGGTGGACCGAAACAAAATGAGCGATTATGACCTGGCGAAAAAGGTGCACGACGATGTGTGCCGTGCTACGGTCTATGATATGGAGATGGACAGCCGCTACGACGACTATGATTTTTCTGCCTATGGGTGCCTGAATGTGGGTCGTTGCGTATGCCAGGGGTATGCGCTGGCGTACTACCGGCTGTGTCGGGAGCTGGGATTGTCGGTGCGCTTTGTGTACTCGGATCCGGACGAGGGCTGCCACGCCTGGAATTTGGTACAGGTGGGCGGCAAATACTACTATGTGGACTGCACTTGGGACGATACCTACCATGAAGGCAATATCGTCTATAACTTCTTCTTAAAGAATTACACGGATTTGCAGGCGATGGACAGCGGCTACCACGAGCACCGGCTGGACGACGGCGTGTATGCAGACGCGGACCTGACCCGCAACTATGTAGACCGGGTGGCTGCCCGCAGCTATGAGCCGCTGCTGCCCAATATGGGCAATGCGGTGGTGCGCCTGAGCCAAACCCAATTTACTTACAACGGCAAAGCCCAGGGGCCAAAGTTGACGGTCACCTATCAGGGACAGCCCTATCAAGGCTATGCGGTCAGCGGCGCCACGGCAACCATTCCGGGTATCTATACGCTAACGGTGCGAGACAGTCGGGGCGACAGCACCCGGCGCACCTACACCATTCGACCGGCTAAGGTACAGCAGATCAAGATCACCAAGCGGGAGCCAAAGGCGCTGACCTTCAGCTGGCAAAAGACTGTGGGGGCGAGCACCTACCGCTTGCAGCAAAAGAAAAATGGCAAGTGGGTCACCGTTAAGACCGTCAGCGGCAACAGCGCCAAAATCGGCGGTTTGTCCCCGGCTGCCACTTACACTTTCCGGGTTACGGCTTACAAGGGCGGCATTGCCGGTGTATACGGCAGCAATTATGTGACCTGCACCACCCCGCTTACTCCGGCGGCGCCTAAGCTGACAGCCGGCAAGGGTACGGTCACGGTGAAGTGGAAGAAGATGACCGCCTCCGGTTATGAGGTGCGCTATTCCACCCGATCGGATATGAAAAAGGCCAAGACGGTGAAAATCGGCTCCGGCAAGACGGTGCAGAAGAAATTAAGCAAGCTCTCCCGTCATAAAAAATATTATGTGCAGGTGCGGGCGGTTAAGACCCGCAAGAACGCAGACGGCAAAACGGTGACCTATCGGGGCGCCTGGTCCGGCAAAAAGAGCATTTCTACCAAATGAATATCACCTTTTGCATCGGATTTTCTACTTGCAGGGCGGCGCAAAAAGTGCTATTATAGTAAAAATATTCTTCACGGAATAGGAATTTATTGATAACGGAGGTAATGTAATGAGCGAATACGGCGCAAAGTTTGTAAAAGAAGGGCTGACCTTTGACGATGTTCTGCTGATCCCGGCAGAGTCCGATGTGTTGCCCAACGAAGTGGATTTGTCCACCAAGTTGACCAAGGATATTACCCTGAATATCCCCTTGATGACCTCTGCCATGGACACGGTCACCGAGTCCAATATGGCCATCGCCATTGCCCGTGAGGGCGGTATCGGCGTGATTCACAAGAATATGACCATTGAGGATCAGGCCACTGAGGTCGATAAGGTAAAGCGCTCGGAGAACGGCGTCATTACCAATCCGTTTTTCCTCTCTCCCCGGCACTTAGCCCAGGACGCAGAGGATCTGATGCGTAAATACAAGATCAGCGGTGTGCCCATCTGCGAGGCGGACGGCACCCTGGTGGGCATCCTTACCAACCGGGATATGCGGTTTATGACGGACTTCTCCGTGCCCATCTCCGCTGTGATGACCCCCAAGGATAAGCTGGTCACCGCGATGGCCGGCACCACCCTGGAGGAGGCCAAGAAAATTCTGATGCGCTCCAAGGTGGAGAAGCTGCCTCTGGTAGACAAGAACGGCAAGCTCACTGGCTTGGTGACCATTAAGGATATTGAAAAGAGCGTTAAGTACCCCAACACCGCCCGCGATGAGAAGGGTCGCCTGCTGTGCGCTGCCGCTATCGGTGTAACCAAGGATATTATGGATCGTGCCGGCGCGCTGGTCAACGCCCAGGTAGACGCCCTGATTTTGGACTCTGCCCACGGTCACTCCGCCAATATTTTAAAGGCAGTGGAGCAGGTGAAAAATGCGTTCCCGCAGATCTCTCTGATTGCCGGCAATGTGGCCACCGCAGAGGGCACCGAGGCTTTGATCAAGGCCGGTGCAGATGCGGTAAAGGTGGGTATCGGCCCCGGCTCTATCTGCACCACTCGTGTGGTTGCCGGTATCGGTGTGCCCCAGATCACAGCGATTTATGACGCGGCAGAGATGGCCGACAAGTACGGTATCCCGATCATTGCAGACGGTGGTATTAAGTACAGCGGCGAAATCGTAAAGGCCATTGCGGCCGGCGGTTCCGTGGTGATGGTCGGCTCTTTGGTGGCCGGTTGTGAGGAGTCTCCCGGTGAGACGGAGATTTACCAGGGTCGTCAGTTTAAGGTGTACCGCGGTATGGGCTCTTTGGGCGCCATGAATAAGGGCTCTGCCGACCGTTACTTCCAAAACGGCACCAAGAAGTTCGTGCCGGAGGGCGTAGAGGGTCGTGTACCTTACAAGGGCCCGGTAGGCGATACCGTGTTCCAGATGATGGGCGGTTTGCGCTCCGGTATGGGCTATGTGGGCTGCCACAGCATTGCGGAGCTGCGCACCAACGCCAAGTTTATTAAGATCACCGGTGCAGGTTTGGTGGAGAGCCACCCCCACGATGTGTATATCACCAAGGAGGCGCCCAACTACTCCGGCAGCCGCCAGGATTGATTTTAGGAAAATGATGTTTCAAATGCCGAGATCCAGCCGTTTCTCGGCATTTGTCCGCTTTTGAGGTGAGTCTATGGCACAGCCGCAAAGCCGCTGGGCGCGGTTTAAGAGGTTCTTAAAACGGAATATGACCCCCACCTGGGCCAAGCATTTTTCGTACCAGGTGTTCAGCTTCCTGGTGTCTGTGGCTATGGTGATCGGGGTGGCCAATTATGCCATCACTCGCTCGTATGACGAAAGGAAGTTGACTTTTGTGGATGGATTTACCATTACGGCCCATACCGGCGCGTTCGATACGAACCAGAACAGCCTGGAGGCCGTGCAGGCGGCGATTGACCATCAGGTAGAGGTGATGGAGATTGATGTGCGCCAGCGGCCGAACGGTATTTTGGTGATGGCCCACGACTTGGTGGTCAAAAACAGCGACGGCGTGCCCCTGGCAGACGCCTTTGCTCTGCTGGAGCCGACTGCCATTCGCTTGAATTTGGATATTAAGGAGACCAAAGTGCTGGGTGCGCTCCATGATCTGTTGGTGGAGTACAACCTGTACGATCGGGTGTTTCTCACCGGGCTGGAGGTGTGGAATATGAACGCCGTAAAAGCCTCCACCTGCCGTGACCTACCCTATTATCTCAATTATATTCCCTCCCGGTTCCAGATTTTTTCTGCGGATTACCAGCAGCGCCTGCTGAAAATACTGGAAGAAAGCGGCGCCATCGGGCTGAACTGTAATTATAAGCATGTGGGCGGTCGGCTGAGCAACTTCCTGCATAAGAACGGGTACAAACTCTCTGTTTGGACCGTAGATCGGCGCGATACCATGAAGCGCATTTTGGTGGCGAAACCGGACAATATCACCACCAAGCAGTACGATAAGCTGCAAGATGTAATCGCCCGGTGGGGGAAGAATAAATAAACGCAAAAAGGAAAGAGCACCCATGTGGGTGCTCTTTTTTGTGTGGGTTTTCGTAGGGCGGGGGCTTGCGTCTGCCCTGTATTTATGGCTGTGCAATCTCTTCGTCAACGCCGGATTCAAAATATCCCTGCAAGGCGGACCAAATGCGGGTCTCTACCTGATCCGGCCGGCCGCTGCCGTCCACGATAAGAATGTGCTCTTCCGTTTTTAATCGGTCAAACACCTGCTGATACCCGGTGCGAATTTGGCGAGCCAGTTCTGTTTTTTCATAGAATTCCGCGGCGCCGCCCCGGTGCGCTCTCCGGCGGGCACATTCCTCCGGGTCCACATCGACAAACACTACGGTGTCCGGGCGCAGGGTGCGCCGGGCAAAGGCGTTGTATCGCAGCAGATCCTCTAAATCAGAGGTGAGGGTCTGGTAGGCGAAGTTGGAAAAATAGTACCGGTCGCACAGCACCGTTTGGCCGGCCTCCAGTCGAGGCAGCAGGTCCTTTGCAATATGCTCCACCCGGTCGGCGGCATACAGCAGCGCTACCGTCTCCGGCGCCAAGGCCAGCTTTTTTTGGCTGAACTGTTGACACAGTATCCCCGGGGCGCTGTCCCCCGGCTCCCGGGTACAGTAAACGGCGTTTGTGCCCAGTTTTTCCGTCAGTCGAGCACCCAGCCGCTCCAGTTGGGTGGTCTTGCCGCTGCCGTCCAGTCCCTCAAATACAATGAATTTGCCCTGTTTCATACGCCCACCTCATTTTGTTTCTCTCCCCAGTATAGCAAAATTTCGACCCCCGGGCAAGACCAAGGCGGAAATTGGGGGGATAATCTGAAAATCCCCTTGCAATATAGAGCCAAAATCGGTATGATATAGGGGATCACAAAAATCGCGCCGGAGCGCTTGCGCCGGCCAATTCAATGGGGTAAAAAGATGAACAAGTATGCAAAGGATCCGCAGGAGCTGCGGCGCATTTGCGCCAACCTGACTTTTGCAAAACAGCTGGGACTGATTGACGACGACAGTCTGGCGGCGGCAGAAGAACGCTGCCGTCGGGAGAATGCCCGCCGTGGGGAAAAGCTGGCTGCCGGGGAAGTGGTGTACGGCTTGACCGCCTATCCGCTGCCGGCGTATCTGCAATATGAATGCACCCGCTTTCGGCTGGCATTCGCCGGGGAGCGCAAGCAGGTGCGTTACAATTATGCGCCGATTACCGCCCGGGAAGAAAAGGCCTATTACAAGGCCAACAAGGACCTGTTTACGCGCTATATGGGGGACAAATTCCGTTTCCGTGAAGTGAAGCAGGTGGTTCATAAGAAAATGCGAGAGGAGGAGTATGACCGTGCCGTCCAAGACTTATTACGTTAGTTCTCTTCACGGCAGTGCCGATTTTGACGGCCTGACCCCGCAGACACCGTTCTTGCACCCGGCGCAGGTCAGCGCCCTGTCTTTGCAGCCCGGGGACAAGGTGCTCTTAGAGCGGGGCAGCGTGTTTGCCGGAGAGGCCTTGCACCTGAAAAACTGCGGCGATATTGCCGGTGCACCCATTGAAATTGGTGCTTACGGTACAGGCGACGCCTTGCCTTGCATTGCGGCGGACGGTACCGGCGTGTGGTATCAGGACTACGGTGCGCCGTTGGATTTTGACGGTCATGTATATCGGGGAGAAGTGTCCTCCGCTGTGCTGCTCTATGATGTGGAGAATATTGTGCTGCGGGATCTGGAGATCACCAACGATGCGCCCTTTACCGACCTGGAAAGCTACTGCGCTGCAGACAAGATGGACCGCACCGGCGTGGCGGTGGTAGCCCGGGATCGGGGCACCCTGCACAGCATTACGCTCACCGGACTGTTTGTCCATGATGTGAAGGGCAATGTATACAACAAGCACATGAATAACGGCGGCATTTATATGACCGCCCTGACTCCAACTGATGAGGCCAAGACCGGCGTGGCTCGGTATGACGGTGTAACGGTGGAGAACTGTATGGTCCAGCAGGTGAGCCGCTGGGGTATTGCAGTGGGTTACAGCTATCGGCACCGGGACTTTGCTGCCAAGGAGCTGGCAGAAGACGCTTTCTTAAAATACGGCCACGAAAATATTACCCTGCGGGGCAATTATGTGGTGGCTGCCGGGGGCGACGCAATTACCCCCATGTACGCCCTGCGCCCGCTGGTGGAGCACAACACGGCGGACAGCTGTGCCTTAGAGATGAACGACCGCTATTACAAATACCCGGGCAAGCGCCAGGGCAAGGTGGCGGCGGCCATTTGGCCCTGGAAGTGCAAGGACGCCCTGCTGCGGTACAACGATGTGGCAGATACCAAACTGAACCAGGACGGTATGGCCTATGACGCAGACTCCGGCGACGGTACCGTGTATGAATACAATTACTCCGCCTACAACGAGGGCGGAGCCATGATGTTTTGCCTGGGCGAGGCGGTGCACAGCACCTATCGCCACAATGTAAGCTACCGGGATTTGGGGGGCGTGCTGTCGCCTTCCGGCAACCCGGACGGTTTGGTAGAGGACAACACATTTTATATGGAGCCGGGTGTGCCCTTGAGGCGCAAGCGCAACCACGGCAAGATGAAACTGGTGAACAACACCGTCGTTCCGGCGGACAGCAAGGAAGATTGAGGTAACAAACTATGGCAAACAGAAAGGGCAGAGTCACCATCCCCACCGACCTGGATGTGGTGCCCCAGACCAAAGAAATTATGGAGCGCTGGGGCGCAGACGCCCTGCGTGACTGCGACGGCACAGAGTTCCCCCAGGAGCTGAAAGACACCGGCGCCAAGATCTACGCCACCTACTGCACCACCCGCAAGGACAACGCCTGGGCCAAGGCGAACCCGGACGAGGTGCAGCAGATGTACATTATGACCCCGTTCCATACGGCGGTGAAGGACACGCTGGAGATCCACCTGATGGACCACCTGTACCCGGCAATGCTGAAGGTGAATACTTATGATGATATTCAGCGTTGGTGGGAAGTGATGGACCGCACCACCGGTGCGCCGGTGCCGGTAGAGGACTGGCGTTATGATGGGGAGAGCGGCAATGTGGTGATCCGCACCGTGCCCTTCCACCAATACACCGTCAGCTTTTTGACCTACATTATGTGGGATCCGGTGAATATGTATAACGCGGTGGTCAACGACTGGAAAGATGCGGAGCCGCAGATCACCTTTGATGTGCGCCAGCCCAAGACCCATGCCCACTCTATGGAGCGGCTGCGCCGGTTTTTGGACGAGCACCCGTATGTGGATGTGATCCGCTTTACCACCTTCTTCCACCAGTTTACCTTGGTATTTGACGAGATGGCGCGGGAGAAGTGGGTGGATTGGTTCGGCTATTCTGCCTCTGTCAGCCCCTATATCTTAAAGCAGTTTGAGCAGGAGGTGGGCTACAAGTTCCGCCCGGAGTTCATTATTGACCAGGGCTATATGAACAACAGCTACCGGATCCCCACGAAGGAATTTAAGGACTTCCAGGCGTTCCAGCGCCGGGAGGTAGCCAAGCTGGCCAAAGAGATGGTAGACATTGTGCACAGCTACGGCAAAGAGGCCATGATGTTTATGGGCGACCACTGGATCGGCATGGAGCCGTTTATGGAGGAATTCGCCACCATCGGGCTGGACGCTGTGGTGGGCAGCGTAGGCAACGGCGCCACCTTGCGGCTGTTTAGCGATATTAAGAATGTAAAGTACACGGAGGGTCGGTTCCTGCCCTATTTCTTCCCGGATGTGTTCCACCAGGGGGGCGACCCCATTATGGAGGCCAAGACCAACTGGGTCACCGCCCGGCGTGCCATTCTGCGCAGTCCCATTCAGCGGATCGGCTACGGGGGCTACTTGAAGCTGGCGCTCCAGTTCCCGGACTTTGTGGATTACATTGAGTCTGTGTGCGACGAGTTCCGCACCCTGTATGACAATATTCAGGGCGTGACCCCCTATTGTGTAAAGAAAGTGGCCGTGCTCAACTGCTGGGGCAAAATGCGCGCCTGGGGCAACCATATGGTGCACCACGGTCTGTATTATCGGCAGAATTATTCCTATTTCGGCGTGATCGAGGCCCTGAGCGGCGCACCCTTTGATGTGGCGTTCATCAGCTTTGACGATATTAAGAGCGATCCCCACTTCCTGGATCAATTTGACGTGATCCTGAATGTGGGCGACGCAGATACCGCCCAGACCGGCGGCGCCTATTGGTGCGATGAAGAGATCGTCACCCGGGTAAAGGCCTTTGTCTATAACGGCGGCGGCTTCATCGGCGTGGGCGAGCCGGCAGCCCACCAGTGGCAGGGCAAGTTCTTCCAGCTGGACGATATTCTGGGCGTGGAAGAGGAGAACGGCTTTGCCCTGAACACGGACCGCTACAACACCACCGCCCACCCGGACCACTTTATTCTGGCGGATACGGACGGCGATGTGGACTTTGGCGAGGGCAAGAAGAACATTGTGGCTCTGGAGGGCACCCGGGTGCTGCTCCAGAACGAAACGGAGCTGCCTTTTGCAGTGCGCAACGGCTGCGAGGTGCAGATGGCGGTCAAAGAATTCGGCAAAGGCCGGGGCGTGTATATCAGCGGTCTGCCGTACAGCTTTAAGAACAGCCGGGTGCTGTACCGTGCAGTGCTGTGGGCGGCTTCTGCGGAGGCTCAGCTGCACAAGTGGTTCTCCACCAACTACAATGTGGAGGTCCACGCTTATGTAAAGAACGGCAAATACTGCGTGGTCAACAACACCTATGCGCCGCAAGACACCACCGTTTATGTGGGCGACGGCAGCGGGTTTGACCTGCACCTGGAGCCTAACGAAATCAAGTGGTATCAAATTTAACAGGCATAAAAAAACCGGCAGGGAACTTCCCTGCCGGTTACTTTTTGCGCAAAAATAAAAAGAAACGACAATCTTCAAAAGAAAATTGTCGTTTCTTTGGTGGGCAGGGATGGATTCGAACCATCGAAGTCGTAGACGGCAGATTTACAGTCTGCTCCCTTTGGCCACTCGGGAACCTACCCATATAAATGCGGAGAACGGCGTTGCCAACTCCGCCGTGGAGCTGGTGAACGGACTCGAACCCCTGACCTGCTGATTACAAATCAGCTGCTCTACCAACTGAGCTACACCAGCATTTCTTAACGCCTTAATACTATAACACAACGAAAAATGATAGTCAAGCCCAAATTGCAAATTTCCAAAAATTCCGTGACTGGCAAAGGGCGTGGGCCTGCATAGACTAAAAGTGAGGTGATGTTATGTGCGGAATTGCAGGAATTCTGGGTGAGGATGTGGATCTGCGGGAGCGAGAGCAGCTGCTGTGCCAAATGAGCGACAGCCTGCGAAGCCGTGGCCCGGACGACAGCGGGCGATACTTAGAGCCGGGGGCGGCGCTGCTGCACCGGCGGCTGGCGATTATTGATCCGGCAGGCGGACGGCAGCCTATGCGCTTTGGCGATTTGGTGATTGCCTATAATGGCGAAATTTACAACACAGCAGAAGTGCGCCACCTGCTGGAAAGCGCCGGGTACAGCTTTGAGACCGCCTGTGATACGGAAGTGGTGCTCAAGGCCTACCATAAGTGGAAAGCCGGGTGCCTCGAAAAACTCAATGGCATTTTTGCCTTTGCGGTGTATGACACCCGCCGGGGCACCCTGTTTGCCGCCCGGGACAGGATCGGGGTAAAGCCCCTGTTCTACTGCAAAAAAGGGCGACTGTTTGCCTTTGCCAGCCGGATCCCTACCTTGCTGCTGCTCCCGGAGGTGGAGCCGGTGGTGGATCGCAGCGGACTGGCAGAGATCTTTATGCTGGGGCCTGCCCGCTCCCCGGGGCACGCGGTGTTTCGGGATCTGGCGGAGCTGCCTCCGGCCTGCTACCTGACCTATGACCACGGCACTTTGCAGGTGCACCGGTACTGGAAGCTGCACGCCGCGCCCCATACGGACAGCCCGGCGGACACCATCGAGCGCACCCATCAGCTGGTGACGGACGCGGTGGAGCGCCAGCTGGTCAGTGATGTGCCGGTATGTACTTTCCTTAGCGGCGGGCTGGACTCGTCCATTATTTCCGAGATCGCCGCCCGGCAGATGGCGGCGCAGGGGGAGCGGCTGTGCACCTACTCGGTGGATTATGAGGACAACAGCCGCTACTTCCAAAAGAGCCTGTTCCAGCCCAATGCAGACAGCGATTATATCGGTCTGATGGCCGGGGCCATCGGCTCCCATCACCGCAATGTGGTGCTGAATAATGTGGATGTGGCAGACGCGCTGGTGGAGGCCACCCTGGCCCGTGGCGTGCCGGGCTTTACGGATGTGGACTCCAGCTTGTTGCTGTTTTGCCGGCAGGTGCACCGGGACTTTAAGGTGTGCCTATCCGGTGAATGCGCCGACGAGATCTTTGGCGGTTACCCCTGGTATCATCGGCAGGAGATCTTGTTTGCGGACACTTTTCCCTGGTCCCGCAGCGTAGACGTGCGCCAAAGTCTGCTGCGCCCGGGGCTGTTACCGGAGGGGGCGGACTATGTGCAGGCCGCCTACCGCCGCACGGTGGCAGACACGGAGGTGCTGGACACAGACAGCCCGCTGGAAAAGCGTATGCGCCAAATGTTCCGGCTGAACACCGACTGGTTTATGCAAACGCTGTTGATGCGCAAGGATGCTATGAGTATGCACAGCTCCCTGGAGGTGCGGGTGCCGTTTTGCGACTGGCGGCTGGTGGAGTACGCCTACAATATGCCCTGGGCGCTGAAGTCGCCGGAGGGGCGGGAGAAGGGCGTGCTGCGCAAGGCCTTTGAGGGGGAGCTTCCCTATCAGATCGCCTGGCGCAAAAAAAGCCCCTACCCCAAGACCTTTAATCCGGCGTACTTTGCCCGGGTCAAGGCGCTGGTGGAGCCGGTGCTGACGGACACCGCCTGCCCGCTGTATGAGTTGCTGGACCGGGACGCGGTGGTCGCTCTGTGCCAGAACCCGGACACCCTGCGGGAGCCTTGGTACGGCCAGCTGATGCGCGGGGCACAGGTGGTGGCTTATGTGGTCCAGATCTACGGTTGGGTTAAGGCTTACGGCGTGACCTTTGACTTGTAATTCTCCCGGGATTGTGCTATACTGAGGCTGTGTTCCCCTGCCCGGTTTTGCGCCGGGTGGGGGCGTGCAGCAGGCAGGGCCTGCCGTAGAGAGGAAGTGGTACATTTGACCAATGCAGAATATATTGAGGCCATCGGCGCCCGCTGTTCCCGCCGTACTTACAGCCACACGCCGCCGGATCCCCGGGTGCTGGAGATCTTGCAGGAGATGGTGGACGCCGTCAATCACCAAAGCGGGCTTTCTTTTCGCCTGCTGGCAGACGGCACGGCACCCTTTACCTTGTTTACCGGCAAATTTGCGCTGGTGGCTGTGTGCGGGCCGGACACGGAGTGGGCCAGAATTCAAAGCGGCTACTTTGGCGAAAGTATTGTTTTGCAGTGTGTGTACCACGGGCTGGGCACCTGCTGGGTAACGGGTACATATAATGAGAACAAGCTCTACCAAATGCTGGACCTGCCCCGGGATCTGCGCCTGTACGGCGTGATTACCATTGGCAATGTAAAGCCCGGCAAGAGCATGAAAGAGAAGATGATGTACAACGCCACCCACAAGACCAACAAGCCCTACCAAAAGATGATGGAGGCCTGCGATCGAGCACTGCCGGAGCCGTATGTGTTTGCTATGCAGATGGTGGAAAAGGCGCCGTCTGCCACCAACCGGCGGTGCGTGCGCTTTCGCTACGAGGAGGGCAAGATCTCTGCCTCGGTAGACGCGCCGTACTCGGACAAGAGCCTGGACTTTGGTATTGCCCAGCTGCATTTTCAACTGGGCGCCGCCCACAAGGGTGTGCAGGGCAAGTGGAACAAAAAAGGGGAGTTCGTCACCGACGATAAGGTGATCAAATTCCCAACGCAATCGGAGGGGGAAACAGAAAATGAGTGAAACCGCAGTGAAAAAAGAGAAGAAAAAGTGGTCCACCGGCAAAAAGGTGGCGGTGATCCTGTGCAGCGTGCTGCTGGCGCTGATCCTGATCGTGGTCAGCGGCGGATTGATCTATCTGCACAATTACTGCCAGGTGAAGGACTATACCGTCACCGCCATGGGCAATCACGATGTGACCCTGATCGCCCACCGTGGGTTCCGTGCCGTGGCACCGGAGAATACGCTGCCTGCCTTTGAGGAGGCCGGCAAGGCCGGATTTACCGGCGCCGAGTGCGACATCTATCGCACCAAGGACGGGGTGTGGGTCATCTCCCACGACAGCCATACCTACCGCATGATGGATCAGCACGCCTTTGTGGAGAAAAAGACCTACGACGAGCTGCTTACCTATAATACGGACAATGGGGTGAATATTGACCAATACCCCAATTTGAAGATCTGCACCTTAGAGGACTACTTAAAGACCTGCGTCAAGTACAATATGACCGCCGTGATCGAGCTGAAAGGCAAGAACAACACGGAGCACTATGACGAGATCATGAAGCTGGTGGCGGACACCGGCGCCAAGCCGCTGTTTATCTCCTTCCATTTGGAGAATTTGCAGCAGATCCGCAAGCTGTCTCAGGATGTGCCGGTGTGGTATTTGGTGCAGAAGATCGACGACCAGGCTATTGCAGACGCCAAGGCTCTGGGTGGAGAGTGCGGCATTGACTTTAACGGCAACAAGGACGAGAACACCAAGGAAGTGGTGCAAAAGTGTCTGGACGCCGGACTGGAAGTGGGCGCCTGGACCATTGACGATATGGACACGCTGCAAAGTCTGAAAGACAAGGGCGTTACCTACATTACCACCGACAGCATTACCTATTAAGTCTGCATAAAATCAAAGCACAAAATTGCCCCGGCGCCCTTTGTAGGCGCCGGGGCTTTCTGTACCCGCCGAAAAGAAAAGTGCAAAAAATCAAAAAAAGACTTGACATCAGGTTAGAAATCGTGTATATTTATGTTGTACTCATTACAAGTCAATAATAATTACAACATAAAGAGAGGTGATCCGAACGGAAACGGCAGAGATCGTACAAATCTTTAAGGATCGGGGATTTAAGGCAACGCCCCAGCGCATTGCCGTGTATAAGTACCTGTGCGAGCACCGCACCCACCCGGATGTGGAGAGCGTGTACCGGGCAGTGCTGGAGGACAATCCCGCTTTCTCAAAGACCACGGTGTACAATGCCCTGCAAGCCCTGGACGCCTGCGGCCTGATCATTCCTGTGACCATTGACAGCGGCCGGATCCATTACGACGCGGACACCCGCTTCCACGGGCACTTCCGGTGCGAAAAATGCGGGCGGATCTATGACTTTATCCCGGACCTGACGGGTATTCAGGGACTGGACGGCTTTACCGTCCACCACAAGGATGTGTACTTCAGCGGCATTTGCAGCTGTTGTCAATAAATGTGTTATCCAAATCATCTAAAAAGGAGAAAGACGATTATGAGCAAAAAGTATTATTGCCCGGTATGCGGGTATGAGAGCGACACCCCCATTGATGTTTGCCCCATTTGCGGCGCCAAGATGGCCGTGCGGGAGAACGAGGAGCGCACCTGGGCTGCCGAGCACCAGGTAGGCATTATTGACGGCGTGGACGAGGAGATCGTTCAGGGTCTGAGAGACAACTTTAACGGCGAGTGCTCCGAGGTGGGTATGTATCTGGCTATGGCCAGAGTGGCACACCGTGAGGGCTACCCGGAGATCGGTCTGTACTGGGAAAAGGCCGCTTATGAAGAGGCAGAGCACGCTGCCAAGTTCGCCGAGATGCTGGGCGAGGTAGTGACCCCCTCCACCAAGAAGAACCTGGAGATGCGTGTGGCTGCCGAGAACGGCGCTACCCTGGGCAAGTTTGAGCTGGCCAAGAAGGCCAAGGCTGCCAACCTGGACGCGATCCATGACACCGTGCATGAGATGGCTCGCGACGAGGCGCGCCACGGCAAGGCCTTTGAAGGTCTGTTAAAGCGCTATTTCGGCGAATAAGTACCCGGTATAAAAATGGCCCTGCGGTGTGTGCCGCAGGGCATTTTTATTCACCTTTTTGCCTCCCGTAGATCGTAGGGCGGGGGCTTGCTCCCGCCGTTGCGTAATAACCGGGGTAGGGGCGGCAATCTGCCGCCCGCTAATTTATCCCCATTACAAGGGGGCGATCATTCCACCGTTACGGATTTGGCCAAATTCCGGGGCTTATCTACATCCAGACCGTTTTGCTTGGCGATATAGTAGCTCAGCAGCTGGTAGGGCAAGATGGACACGGCGGGTGCCAGCAGCGGGTGGGTTTCCGGCACGCGGATCAGGGTGTCAATATCCGACGCCCGCACATCCCGGTTGGTGACCACCAGCACCTTGGCACCCCGGGTGATCACCTCTTTCAGGTTGCTGACGGATTTGTCTACCAGCGCCGGATCCGTAATGGTGCCGATGACGGTGGTGCCCTTTTCGATCAGGGCAATGGGTCCGTGCTTCAGCTCGCCGCTGGGGTACGCCTCCGAGTGGATATAGGAGATCTCTTTCAGCTTCAGCGACGCCTCCAGGCTGGTGGTGTAGTCGCTGCCCCGGCCGATAAAGAACACATCGGTCTCTCGGTGGATCTTGTCTGCAAAGGCTTTCACTTGGGGAGCGCACTTGAGCGCCTCTTCGATCAGTGCCGGCAGCTCCAGCAGATCGGCTTTTAGGTCGGCCGCTACACCGGCGCCCAGCCCCAGCAGCTCGGCAAAGTGAATGGCCAGCACCGCCAGCAGCACCACCTGGGCAGTATAAGCCTTGGTAGAGGCCACGGCGATTTCCGGACCGGCGTGGGTATAGACGGTGTAGTCCGCCTCCCGGGTGATGGAGGAGCCGATTACATTGCTGACCGCCAGTGTGGTGGCGCCCCCGGCTTTTGCCAGTCGCAGCGCCGCAATGGTGTCTGCGGTCTCGCCGCTTTGACTGATGAAAATGCACAGGGTGCGGTCGTCCAACAGCGGGTCCCGATAGCGGAACTCGGAGGCCACATCCACCTGGGTGGGAATATGGGTCAGGTGCTCAAACATGGGCTTGGCCGCCAGCCCTGCGTGCATGGCGGTACCGCAGCCGATAATGTAAATTTGGTGCAGATTTTGCAGCTGCGCGCCGGTCAGTTCCAAGCCGTCCACACGGGTGGGTGCGCCGGGAGTGACTCGGGTGCCGATGGTCTCTCGCACAGTGGCAGGCTGCTCGTACATTTCCTTGAGCATAAAGTCCGGGTAGCCGTTTTTCTCCGCCGCGGTGGCGTCCCAGTCAATGCGCTGGTGCTTCTTCTCAAAGGGGCGCAGCTGTTCGTCATAGAAAGTGATATTCTCTCGGGTGATGACGGCGTACTCCTGGTCGTTCAGCAGGTAAAAATCCTTGGTGTAGGAGAGAATGGCCGGAATGTCAGAGGCAATGTAATTCTCCTTGTAGCCAATGCCGATGACCAAAGGGCTGGATTTGCGCACGACGATCATTCGGTCCGGTGTCTCGCTGCACAGCACCTCAATGGCGTAGCTGCCCTCCAGCCGTTTGCACGCCCGCTGGGTAGCCCGCAGAAAGCGCTCTTCTGCCGGCCCTTTGTCTGCAAAATAGTAGTGGGCAATCAGGTTGGGGATCACCTCGGTGTCTGTTTCGCTTTTGAAGGTGCAGCCCTCCATCTCCAGCTCACTGCGCAGGTCCTCATAATTCTCAATAATACCGTTGTGCACCACGGTAAACACGCCTCGACTGTCCAGGTGAGGGTGACTGTTCTCCTTGCTGGGCTTGCCGTGGGTGGCCCAGCGGGTGTGGGCAATGCCCACAGTGCCGGTGAGGGCGTCCAGCTGCGGGTCCTGGTACAGGTTGCGCACCCGACCGGTGTTTTTCACCACCGTGGGAGTGCCGTCCTCCAGGGTGGCAATGCCGGCAGAGTCGTACCCTCTGTATTCCAGCTTCATTAGCCCGCTAAGTAAAATCGGACTGGCCTTTTGGCCGCCGATATAACCTACGATACCGCACATAATTGCGTACCTCCATATTGTGCCCTACCGTATAGGTTGGGCTAAAATGCGGATTTTGAAAAGACAAAACCCAGTCTATTATAGCAAGTAGATATGGAGAATTGTGGCATTTTATGAAAAATTCACTTAATGTTCACAATTTGCATAAGTGTACAATTACGGCCGCGTATACTTGTATAAGCGGCAAAATATCGGACAAAATAAGGAAAAATCGCCTGTCAAAGCCGGTCAGAATCCCCCGCTTGCCAGGGCTTTACAGGTGTGTTACAATAAAGAAAAGGGAGGGGATCCCAATGAAGATCAAATTGAATCCGGACAAAGAGATGGTCAAAACCGTGCGAGAGGGCTTAAAGCGCACCGGCGGCTACTGCCCTTGTATGCTGGAGCGTTCGCCGGACACCAAGTGTATGTGCAAGGCGTTTCGGGAGCAAAAGGAGCCGGGGTTTTGCCATTGTCGGTTGTATTATAAAACAGAGGAGGACGACTAAAATGGCCGTTATAACCGTTACAAAAGAGAATTTTCAGGAAGAAGTGATGCAGGCCGGGTGCCCGGTGCTGCTGGATTTTTGGGCCACCTGGTGCGGCCCCTGCCGGATGGTGTCGCCTATTGTGGATGAGATCGGCCAGGAGGTCACCGGCGCCAAGGTGGGCAAGGTGAATGTGGACGAGCAGCCGGAGCTGGCCCAGGCCTTTGGCATTGCCAGCATTCCCACTTTGTTGGTGATCCGGGACGGCCGCACGGTCAACAGCGCCGTGGGCGTTCGCTCTAAGGAAGAGATTTTGCAAATGCTGGACTGATACGGAACATAAAAACAGCGACTGCGCTTTTTGCGCAGTCGCTTTGTTTTGCTTTTTTGGCGATTTTATTGTGCTTTTTCCTTGTTCTTTTTGTTGACGGCGGTATTCTCCTGGCCGCGGAACACCACGAATTTGTCATAGAGGAATTCCGTGATCATATTGGTGGCCATAGTCAGCCCCAGCACAATGTAGTTGATGGCGCTCACATCCGCAAACTTGGCGGTAAAGTAATTGCCCAGCAGGGTGGAGATGGGGGTAAACACCAGGTAAAAGGCAAAGACCTTTAGCATGGCCACCGGCACATTGGCGGCAGATTTAAAGGTGAATTTGCGGTTAAAGGTGAAGTTCCATACCACAGACAGGATCAGGGCGATCAGGTATATGGGGCCGTACTCATTTTGCATGATCTTGGCAAAGGTAGCGTTGCTCTCCATGGCGCTTTGCATGGCAGGCAGCTTGACGACCACCTCGCTCAGGAGGGTAAAGCTCAGCACCTGAATAATGCCGGCGGAGGCGGAGAACAAGGCAAATTTGATAAATTGACCAAAGTTCTGCTTTTCTTTTTTTTCAGTGGTATTGCTCATAAATTATGCTTCTTCTTTCTCTGCTGCGGGGGTCTGGGGTTTCTTCTTGCGGTGAATGATAAAGCGGTTGCAGGGATAGGTCCACAGCGTGGGGATCGCCATACCGATCAGCTTAATAACCATGTCCCAAAAGCCGCCGGTTAGGTTGTGTCCCTGGGCAAAGGTGGTCATAGCAGAGCCGATCCAGCCGTTGGCAAAGATGGTAAATACCACCATAATGGCATAAAGGATCATACTGAGCGTGGGATTCACATCCGCCTTAAAGGTGATCTTTCGGTTCAGGATAAAGGCAATGCCGTAGCCCACGGTGGTGGAGATCAGGTAGGTGTACAGATAGCCCTTGGACTCAATGCCGATCATATTCAGCGCGTCGTTGGTGATGGGCTGATCCAAAAAAGGCTTAAACACCGTTGCCAGCAGTACCATGTGTACCACCAACTCTACGGCAGAGGAGCCGCCGCCGGCAATGGAAAATTTGATGAATTTCCAGATTTCTGCGTGCTTCTCCGTCCAGCGGACGAAGGCGTTGTCTTTTTTCTTTTCGCTCATAATGGTCCTCCGTTACAGCAGTTTTGCCAGTAGAATGATCAGGGCGACGATTACCGCCAGTCCCACCACGGTCTTTACGATCATGGGAATGGCCGCGTCCATGGTGGCCGGGGCCTTGCTGGACAGGTAATCAAACACCGGGCGGTGCACCTTGGTGCCCACTAGTTCTTCATAGGTGCGGGTGTAGGTGTCGTAATGGGTGGGGTCGTCCTCATGGAGAACAAAGCAGCGCACGCCCCGCTTGGTGCGGTTGCCGTACACATTAAAGCCGGCGGACTGGGTAAAGCCCAGGTCCATATCCTTGTACCGGCCCACAAAGCTGTTTTTGTGGTCGTGGCCTACATACACGCCCAGAATGTCGCCCTTTTCGTGCAGGGCGTCAAACTCGCCGTTGTTGATATCCGGAATGGAGGGCGGCTCCTCCAGCATATCGCCGGGACGGCAGGTGTCGCCCAGCTTGTAGAATTCGTTTTTATGGGTGCGGAAGGCTTGGATGGCGCCTTTCTCGCTTTTTTTCACCCGTCGCAGCACATGGTAATACTCCGGCATGGGAATGTGCTGGAATACCAAAGAGGGCACATAGTGGCCGGTTTCTGCCTTCAGTGCGTCCCGGGTCTTGCGATACCAGTCAATGATGGCGGGATCAAAGGCCTCGTACCCGCCGCCCTTGGCGTCTGTGCCGGTGTCAAACAGGTACAGGTTCATCACCGTGCGCCCGGAGCCGTCAGAGGCGGTCAGGGGAACGGCATAGGTGCCGCCGCCGGGAATGCCCTCCGCCTGCTCTCCGATACAGCCGGGCAGGGATTTGTAAATGTCGTTAAATTGGTCCGCGTTGCTGATGCCCACCTGCCGATCGTGGTTGCCAAAGGTAACGGCAAAGGGAATGTGGCGCCGGGTCACCGGCTCCAGCAGGGCAGTAATGGTTTTGGCCACAGCGGCCTCCAGCTCTTTTTTGGTCTTGCCCTTATAGGTCACGCCGTAGCCCTTGATTTGGTCGCCGGTGTAGATGACCAGGTCCGGGTGCTCTGCCTCTACCGCCGCGTCCAGCAGCGCCAGCGTGTCCGGCGAGATGGCCGGGATCTCTTGCATATCGGTGATTTGCATGATCTTTAAGGTGCCGTCCGATTTGAATTGCATCGCATTTCCCCCTACGGTCAATGATTTTTGATCCAAAAAGAGGACGCGACGGAATGCTTGTAAGTCAGCTCCGTTGCGTCCCCGTTTGTTTTCATTGTAGCATTTCCCTGTGCCGCTGTCAATATTTTGTTGTTCTTGTCTGCTTTCGGCGGCAAATGGTGCGGCACCTATACCGTCGTCAGATATTCCGGCGGCACGGCAGACACGGCAAATTCGTGGTGCTCCAGCACCCGCATAATGGGTTGGGTCCGGGCCAAAGCACAGGCGTCAATTTCCAGCAGCACAAAGGTGGCGTCTTGCCCGATACGGCCCACCTTCCAGTAAAAATAGCTGCTGTTTGCGAGGTAGTCCGGGTCGTCGGTGATGTATACATAGCCGCTTCGGTTGGCCGGGCGCAGCCCGTGGGCGCGAATATCGGCCATATTGTCCAGTATCGTCCAGTGGTACAGCCGATCACCGGGTGCCGGGCAGTAGGGTGCTGCAAAGCGGACTTCCTCCCGGCGGCGAGGATTCAGCAGTCGTTCCGCCAGATAAGAGGAGCAACCGTAGGCCAGCACTGCCTGCACAAAAGCCAGACGGCTGTTGTGCCCGGGATAGCGGCGGACCATTTGCCGGGTGTCCCCAATGCGCGCCCAGACCGGGCCGCCTTTGCGCCGCACCGCCAGCTTGTAGCGCAGCTTTTCCCAAGGGGAGCGCCGCTGCGGGGGCGTGTATGCATTTTTCACCGTGCGCATAGGCCTCTCCTATCTCCTTTGCTGCAAATTGGTACAGTTTCTCTGCTACCATGGTACACAAAACGGAGCAAAATTGCAAGCCCCTGCGTTTCGTACATTGCGGCAGTATTCCGGATAATAAAAAATGCGGGCCGCTGCGGGCACCGACCCTACAAAGCAGTTACTGTTCTGCCGCCCGCCGGTCTGGACTTTTGGCTCTTGTATTAAGACATAAATATTTTTAATATATTATATTGACAAGGCGTAAATATTATGCTATATTCTACTTGAAAGGGGAAAATGATATGAATACATTACAGTTTGACAAATGCCCCGCTTGCGGCGGTGCGCTCTATACGGCAAAAGTGGCTTGTGAAAATTGCAAGGCGGAGTTTCCGGTGACTCAACCGCTGTCGCGGTACGATACACTGTCTGCACCGCTGTGCGCATTTTTAGATTGCTTCTTAAAAAATCAGGGCAATATTAAGGCGGTAGGTGAAGAACTGGGTATTTCCTATCCCACGGTCAAGCGACGGCTGGATCAACTGTTGAACGCCTTAGACCTGACTGAAAAAAACCAGCCGGAACCTGTGCATTTAGACCCGGCGGCATTCGGTCCTGTTCACCAAGACAGCAATATTCCGTCTGAGATCGTGCGGTACAAGCTGTTTGCAGCGGGCGGTGCGGTGACAACACCGCTGCTGGACGGAAAGCCCTGTCAAATTATTGCTGACCCGGATGGCAAAACCTTTGTCAGCGACAAACTCAGTCAAAAAACATTCTCAATGGAATATACGGTGTTTGACACCATTGTCCAACTGCTGCTAAATAGCAAAAACTATACTGCGCCTAAAGGCAACGGTCATGGCAAAGCGGACAAGGTGGGCTATGGCAAATGCACCGAAGATACAGTAATGGGCGCCATTGCCGTAAAGTATTTTCGCAAGCAGTATGGCGAGTCCACCTATGACCCGGTATTTGTCCTGGCCGCCGTGTTGGACTGGGCAGGGATAGCGACCAACCAGCGCGGGTATTTAACCCTTACGCCGGCATATTTGGAAAAATGCCATTTATGAGCAACGCTGCTCATGCAATGGCTATCGCAGCCGCCTGCTTACTTGCGCTCACTTGTCCGTTTGTGCCCCGCGGTACGCCCACAACGCATATAACACAAACAGAATGCACAACAACCCATATGGTGCAAGCAGAACGCACAATAACTGCAGTCTGTGCACAGGTCTCGTATAGAGAAACCACCAGCCGGGAGCAAACCAAACATACAACCGCCCAAAAAAGAGCCACCCTAGATGTCAGTTCTGACACTTATTATCATGTGGTAGAGAATACGGTTCGAAAATATGTTGAGCCTGCGGGCTATACCGTTACTCGGATTTCCCGCTTGCAAACACCCTATTTTAATATCGAGTGTCGGGCACAGCAAAAAGATGTGGGCGCATTGCCGGAAACCGCTTTTAAGATCACCCAAAAGATTTACAACGACCTTTTGAAGTATGACTTTTCTGCGGCTGGCGATATTTTTCAATGGACAAATGAAATTTTGTCCATCTCTTATATTGTCTATGACGGTGCACAGGCAAGCACCCGCTTTGATATTCAATTTAACCTGGATCAAATCGACCGAACCAAATCCTTTGCAGAAAACCTGACCCTTAAGCAGTTGATCCGGTATCCAAGCATACCATAGAAAATATTGCCACGGATGCCAATCCCCCGATGCCTTAAAACGGCACGGGGGATTTTTGCTTTGCCCGCCGGGTTTACGCGATATGGTACATTGCGGCGGTATTACGGATAATAAAAAATGCGGGCCGGTGCGGGCAAAAGAAAAAAGCCGATCTCAAAAGAAATCGGCTTTTGGTGGACACGAAGGGAGTCGAACCCTCGACCTCTGCAATGCGAATGCAGCACTCTCCCAACTGAGCTACGCGCCCGTGTGGCTATTATTATACCACGCAGGGGGCGGCAGGGCAAGGGGTAAATTAAAATTTATCGTGCCAATTCCGCCGCGGCGATCCGCTGCCGGGTGCGGAGCAAAAAACTTCCCTCGCAGGGCTTTGCAAGGGAAGTGGGTGGCAAAATTACTTTTGCTTTTTCTTGATTTTATTCAGCTTGGCGTTGATCTCCAGAATTTGCTCCTTGGTAAACAGGCCGCCGGCCATCATGCATACGCGCTTGACGGTGAAGCCCTTGCCCATGTCAATCAAGCTCTTGTTGATTTTCATGCCCTTGGCCATATCTGCCATGCCGCCGGTGGAGCCGCCCTTGTTCTTCTTCATATTGGCCCGCACCATTTGCACGATCCGCAGGGCCAGCAGTTTGCCCCGGGTGGTGGCCAAAATATCGCCGATGGTGTCGTTAATGCTCATATAGCCGGGCGGGGTCTCGATCTCAAACCAGTTGATGACGGCGCCCTCCTCTTGGAGCACATAGTCCCGGTTGGGCTCATTCACATGGCGCAGGTGACTCTCGTCCGTGCAGTCCCCGGCCTTGGCGGTCAGGGTCGTCTCGCCGCTGTTTGGCACATCAAAGTAGAAAAACGGATATTCGCCCTTTTGCTGCACGCCCAGGCTCTTGCCGTTGGCAAACAGCTCTACCTGGGGCTGGTTGGTGTAGACGGTGACCTTGGTCACATCCTCGGTGCGGTCCACATACCGCTTGCCGCAAATGTGGACGAACGGCTCCTTGGACAGCCAAGCCTTGTAGGCATAGAACGCGTCTTTCTTATACTGCCGGTCAAAGGTTACCAAGCCCTTGTGGTTCATACCGTTCTCGCCGCCCTCGCTGCGGGCATCTGCGGCAAAGTCAAACATATTCCACACATGGGTGGACCACATCCAGGGGCGCACGGCGATTTGGCGGATTACATCCTCGTGATACTTGGCCTGGTACTCCTCGGTGTAGTCACCCTGCTGGGGGTCAGAGGTGTGCCAGTTCAGCGCCTCGCAGCCGTACTCGCTCATGCCTACCGCCCGATCCGGGTACTTCTTGTGGAATTTGTCAAACCAGGGGCCGTACATCTCGGTTTTGCCGCCGTACCAGCCAAAGTAGTGGTTGTAGGACAGCACATCGGCGATCTGTACATAGTCCTCTCCGGGATCGCACATACTCAGCACCGCTACGGTTGTGGGGCGAGTGGGATCCATTTTATGCACCAGGTCGTTCAGCGCCCGGTGGTTCTCCAAAAGGGAGGGATCCGACGCGCCGTTCATGGTGATTTCGTTAGACAGACCCCACACCACAATGCTGGGGTGATTGCTGTTTTGGCAGATCAGCTCCGTCATTTGGCTGATGGTGTTGGCCTTGCCCCCGGGCATGTGACGGGAGATATAAGGGATTTCTGCCCAGACTACCATACCTCGCTCGTCGCACAGGTCATAAAAGGTCTGGCTGTGCTGGTAATGGGCCAGGCGAATGGTGTTGGCGCCCAGCTCGCAGATCAGATCCATATCCTCCGTGTGCTCCTTGGCGGTGAGGGCGTTGCCGATCCCCGGCCGATCCTGGTGGCGGGATACGCCGCGCAGGGGATAGGGTTTGCCGTTTAAGATAAAGCCCTTTTGCGGATCAATAGCAAAGCTGCGGCAGCCAAAGCGGGTGGCAATTTCGTCTACCGCTTTGCCGTTTTGCAGCAAAGTGACCGTCAGGGTATACAGGTACGGGTCCTCCGTGCCGTGCCACAGGTGGGCGTTTTCGATTTTGAAGTTCGTTTTTGCATCGGCAGCGTCCGCATCCGCTTCTGCCACCGGGTCGCCGTCCATATCGGTGATGGCAAAATGCACGGTGCAGCCTGCCGGTGCAGTCACATACGCCGTGGCAGCCACCGTGGCGTGGTTGCCTTGCATGGTGGGCACCACTTGCACGCCGGGAGCGCCGTAGTAGTCCAGGTCAAAGTGGCTCTCTTCCACGCCCAGCACGGTTACATCCCGGTAAATGCCGCCGTAGAAGGTGAAATCCGCCACCTGGGGATATACCGTTTCATTGGGGCTGTTATCTGCATAGACCACCAGCAGATTCTCCGGCAAAATTTCCGGCAGCTTGGCACGGAAGGTGGAGTAGCCGCCGTCGTGCTTGGCAATCTGCTTGCCGTTCCAGTAGATCTCGGCGCTGCTGTTCACGCCGTCGAATTGCAGGTAATGCACCGGGGCGCTGCCCAGTTCATCGGCGGTGAGTACCTTGGCGTAGGCGCACTTGCCTCTGTAATAGTCGTTGCCGCCGTCTTGGCCGTCTGTGCCGTTCCAGGTGTGGGGTAGGTCCACCGACGCCCAGTCTGTGGGCAGGGTTGTAGGGGTACTTTGGGGCTTTTTGGAAAAGCGCCAGTCTTTGTTTATGTTGATGATTTGTCGCATAAGGTTGCCTCCGGGTGGATTATTTTACTTTTTCCTGGGCGTTGTCGTCCAGATTATACAGGAAATGCATACTGATCAGGCTGATCAGTGCGCCGATAAAGGGCAGGAACGCGGTGACGAAATAGATCTTTTCCGGTACACCGGCAGCCTGCTCCAGGGCGCCCAGCTTTTGATTGTAGCCGGTCATGCCGATGGCCCAGCTGACTACGGCGGCGCCTACACCCTGGGCAATTTTGCGGAACAGGGAATAGGTGGCGTAAATGGAGCTTTCCTCCCGGCGGCCGGTTCGGCGCTCCTGGTAGTCGATGCAGTCCGCTACCAGCGCCCACATCAAGGTCAGGTAAAAGGCAGAGCCAAACATGGCGATGGCCACCAGCATGATCCAAACATAGGGGTTACGGATCCGCACAAAGGCAGCCACGCCGGCAGAGATGGCCGACAGGACAAAGGGATAGGTGCACAGCTGTTTTTTGGTGAATTTCTTGAGCATGGGCTTTACCAGCAAAATGCCCAGCGCCACCGGACATCCGGCCAGCATGGTGGCAATGGTGATCAGCTTGGTGTTCTGGAAATAGCACATAAAGATATAGGGCATGGAGGTGGTCACCGTCATCATCAGCGCCAGGTATGCCACGGTGCTGATGGTCACGCCCATCATGGGTTTGTTCTTAAAGAAAGAGCCAAGGGTGGCAAAATAGTTGAACTTCTGTTTCTCCTGGGGCTGTGCAGCGGCAATGCGCTCGGTGGTCATGCGCCGCAGCAGGTAGAAGGATACCAAACCGATGGCACCCATCACGCCCACAAAGATGATGAACAGATCACCGCGGGGATTGTCGTTCTTGTCATATACCAGCAGGGGCAGCAGGATCATAATGGGAATCTGGGCACACATAGCGCCGATACTCCGCCACTGGGACAGGGAGGAGCGGCCCGCCGGGTCGTTGGTAATGCAGCTTTGCATGGAGCCGTAGGGCACATTCACGCTGGTGTACGCCACGCTCCATAGGCAGTAAATGCCCAGGCACATGGCAATCTTTACCCCGTAGGGCGCACCGGGTGCATAAATGAACAGGGCGATACTGGACAGCAGCAGCACCGGGCTGGCCCACTTGATCCAGGGCTTAAATTTACCGTCCTTGCCGGGTTTGGTGGCATCGCACAGACCGCCGATAATGGGGTCGTTGATGGCGTCAAAAATTTTGCCCAGCAGAATGAGAACGGCAAAGTGCTTGGGATCAATCTTCATACAGGTGACATAGAACAGCATCAGGTAGCTGTTAATGAATGCAAAGCTCATATTGCATCCAAAGTCGCCAAAGGCATAGCCGATCTTATCGCGCATACCGAAGGGGCGCAGTTGTTTGTTGGTGCTCATATCCATATCGGTTCCCTCCAAATTCCTATTTTGTACGATGTGTACATCTTTTTTTATTATACATATTCTATAAAAAAATGCAATGGAAAGTGATGGAATTCGTCCATTTTGTGCATAATATGGCAAAAGGAACCAGATTTGTCTCAGATT
>CAVHPP010000007.1:25951-29423 GCA_963638105.1 Agathobacter rectalis | reverse complement strand
CAGATTTTTCGGGCAAAGAAAAAGGCGGCTGCGATGCAGTCGCCTTTTCGATTTATTGCTGTTTGAACAGACGCTTAGGATCCTTGACCAGCAGGATCGCCAGCCAGGCGATAGCGCCCAAGGTTACGGCAGAGAGACCCAGCAGACTGTCGTTCAGTATCTCGCTGAAGCTCTGCTGAAAATACGCCGCTCCTTCGCTGAAGTATTCAAAGAAGAAGTCCACCAGCCACATCAGCCCGGCGCCCCAGTAGATCAGGCACAGCGTGCCCAGTCGGTAGGTCCCCCGCTTTTCGCAGGCATACCAGGTCACGGTGGCCGCCACGGCAGCCATCAAGGTCAGAAGCAGGCACATCGTTTATCCCTCCTGCGCAGCGGCCTTGGCGCTCTTTTTGAACTTGGCGCTGACCACGGCAACCGCCATGCCCCATACAGCGGTAACAACGGCGCTCATGGTCACACCCACAGTCGCCATTTCGTGAAGCATGACCGCTTTGTCCTCCGGGTTGCTCATGGCCGTTAGGAACGGTGCAAACAGAGTCACCTCGCCGTGCCACAGATGCTCAAAGGCCAGCAGCAAAATGCCGCCCCACAGCAGACCGGACAGCAAGAACAACTTGCGGCTCCAGGTAAATTTCTTCTCCCGGGCAGGTGCCTCAGTGCCCACAGCTTCATGGGCGGGCAGAGTGAGTTTTTCTTCCTTTTTCTTCATGGTCAATGCCACAGCGGTGACCACCACGGCCTCAGCGGCCGGTACTAAGAAACATGCCATTGGTTATCCTCCCTAAATTGCGCCGATTGGCGCTTACTTGATGATCTCATTTTACCACGGCGGCGGAGCGGTAGCAACCCACCGTGGGGGATTTTTTTAGTCTTTATACTGCCCGGCAAACTTGGTGCGCAGGGTCATACGCAGCACATTCTTTGCGGTGCGTTGCAGCTCGCCTAAAGTGATGCCGTCTGGCTTGCCAAGGGTTGCCAGCAGACTGCCGTCGTTGGGGGCGGACTTGCTGAGGGCGGTTTTGGCGCCGGGCATCAGCACATCCACCTGTGCCCGCACCCGGTAACCGTTGTCCCGCAATTCCGGAAATTCCGGCGAGGGGGCGTAGCGCATCCACCAGTCGGTCATAACATTGCCGGTGTAGCCCCATTCCTCCCGCAGCAGAGCGGTGCACAGCTGGTAGTTGTAGTGGCTCCACACGCCGTTGATCTTGTTGTAGCTGGTCATCAGGTTCTTGGGATGTGCTTCTTTTACGCAGATCTCAAACCCGCGCAGATAGATCTCCCGCAGGGCGCGGGCGCTGACTACGGAATTGTTGTGGTTGCGGTTATATTCCTGATTGTTGCAGGCAAAGTGCTTGGGGCAGGCGGATACCGGGGCGCTTTGCAGACCCTGCACCACCGCGGCGGCCAGCTTGCCGGTGACCAGCGGGTCCTCGGAGAAGTATTCAAAATTGCGCCCGCACAGAGGATTGCGGTGGATATTCATGCCCGGTGCCAGCAGCACGTCGGTGCCTTTGTCCACCATCTCCCGCCCCATGGCGGCGTACAGGTCCTGTACCAGCGGCAGGTTCCAGCTGCAAGCCAGGGCGGTGCCGCTGGGCAGCAGGGAGCAGGTGGCCCGCAGGCGAATTCCGGAGGGGCCGTCGGTGGTGATCACCGGGGGAATGCCCTTTTGGCGCAGGCTGTCGCTGACCCCGGCCATGGCGCCCGCATTGCCGGAGGCACCCAGTGGGCTGTCCATCATGCCTTCGCCGCGACTGAGCAGCTCCATTTCCGTGGTGGACAGCTGGGACACAAAGTCGTCCAGGCTGACGCTGCCCTCGGCCACATCTGCCAGCACATAGCCCTTGTTGCCGGTGACCGGCAGGGCAGGGGGCAGATGATCCAGGATCTCCTGCTTTAAGTCTACGGTGGCGGTGGGCACCGGGGCGTAGGTTTGGGTCACTTTGCCGTTTTGTACTGTGGCGGTGAGTCGGTTAAAGCCGCTGTCCGTCGGGGGCGCCAGCAACTGGCAGCACTGCTCCAGCACCAGCGTGTCCGCCAGGTGCAGGTCACCGCAGGGGACAGCGCTGCGCACATCAGTACCCAGGTAAAAAGTGTAGTCCCCCGTTTCCAGCAGCCAGGCGTTTTTGTGCCCGGCAGCGCCGCTGTCGTCAAAGCTGGCAAAGTGCCGATAAGGGGCGGTGAGGGTCAGGGTCTGATGCTTGCCGGGGGTCAGTTCCTCCGTTTTGCCAAAGGCAATAAGTACCTTGGCGGCTTTTCCCAGCGCGCCGCTGGGACAGCCGGCGTACAGCTGCACCACCTGCTTGCCGGGCATGGCGCCGGTGTTCTCCACCTGCACCTGCACGGTGACCGTTTGGTCTTTTATTTCTGTTTTTGTTACTTTGCAGGCAAAGTCCGTGTAAGACAGACCGTAGCCAAAGGGGTACAGCACCCGCTCCGGCGCAAAGGTCTCAAAGTACCGATAGCCTACAAAAATATCTTCCGTATAGCGGTTCTCTGCCTTGTTGCCAAAATTTTGTGCCGGGTAGTCGGCGTAGGTTTTGGCGATGGTGTCCGTCAGGCGGCCGCTTGGGTTCACCTGCCCGGTGAGCACATCCGCCACCGCGTTACCGCTCTCCATACCCAGCTGCCAGGCCAGCAAAATGGCGCTGATCTTATCGCCGTAGGCGTCGATCTCCGCAAAGTCCATAATGCTGCCGATATTCAGCACCAGCACCACTTTTTGAAAGGCGGCGGTCACAGCGTCCAGCAAGGCCTTTTCTTTATTCGTCAGGTAAAAGCTGCCTTTTTTCAGCGTGTTTTCCCGATCCTCGCCGGCGCTGCGGCCAATTACCACCACGGCGGTTTGGCACCGCCCGGCTGCCGCCTGTACCCAGTCTTGCTTCACCGGCATTTCTGCATAATAGCGGGGCCAGTGCCCCCAAAATCCCGGGTCCGGGTCGTTGACAGAGGCGGTGCACCAGCTTTCATAGGCGGCCAGCACCGTGCTGTCCGGCTGCACACCGGCGTTTACCAGCCCTTGCCCCAGGTTGATACAGTACGGGGCGGAAACATCGCCGCCGCTGCCGTTGCCTACATAAAAATAGTTCTTCTGCACCCGGCCAAACAGTGCCACCGGCGCAGCCGGATCCAAGGGCAGGGCGTGGTTGTTGTTCTTCAGCAGCACGCAGCTTTCCGCACCGGCCCGTCTGGCCAGAGCTGCCACCTGCGGATTGCCCGGTTCACCGGTGACCCGTCCGCTTTGCTGCTGGGCCAGCTCCGCCCCGCCAAAGGTTTGCAGCACTTTGCGCACCGCCTTATATCCCCAGTTGGTCATAACTGTACCTCCGTTATGAAAATCTATGCCCATCATACCAAATTCCACTGAGAATTACAATAGGAACCGAAAATGCGGCGGGAGCAAGCCCCCGCCCTACGATTGTTTTGGCTTTTTGTGCGGTGCGATGTGGGCATCGCACCCTACAAAATT
>CAVHPP010000007.1:0-25941 GCA_963638105.1 Agathobacter rectalis | reverse complement strand
GATGGTGGCAACGCCTTTAGGCGTTGACGGAGGGATTTAGGAGAACTGTCCATATTGCACTGTAAGGGCTAATCAAAACAAAAAACACGGACACGCATACGCGTGTCCGTGCGAGTTGCTTGGCGTGAACTTATTTCAGCTCAACGGTAGCGCCGGCCTCAGCCAGCTTAGCCTTCAGAGCCTCAGCGTCAGCGGTGGGCATTGCTTCCTTAACGGTAGCGGGAGCGCCGTCAACGATAGCCTTAGCTTCCTTCAGGCCCAGGCCGGTAGCCTCACGAACGGCCTTGATCACCTGGATCTTGTTGGCGCCAACATCGGTCAGCACAACATCAAACTCGGTCTTCTCGTCAGCAGCAGCGGCGCCACCCTCAGCGGGAGCAGCTGCAACGGCGACTGCGGCAGCAGTAACGCCAAAGGTCTCTTCGATTGTTTCCTTGAGCTCTTTAAGCTCCAGAACGCTCAGTTCTGCGATGGAATCTACAATAGCAGTGATTTTCTCGGTTGCCATGATAATTACCTCCGTAAATTATAATAAAAATTAAATTATTCTGCTGTTTCTTCAGCAGGTGCTTCCTCAGCGGGAGCAGCCTCTGCGGGTGCCTCTTCGGCTTCTGCAGCGACGGGTGTTGCACCGCCCTTTTCTTCCAGTGCTGCAACGGCACGGGCAATGCAGGCGATGGGCTCAACAACAAGACTTGCGATCTGAGCCAGCATGGCCTCTCTGGAAGGCAGCTTGGAAAGCGCAATAACCTCGTCCAGAGCGATCACTTTGCCGTCCAGATAACCGGACTTAATGGCAAAATTGTCGTGGCCGTCTGCAAACTTTTGCAGAATGCGAGCAGATGCCACATAGTCATCGTCACAGGTGGCGATGGCGGTGGTGCCTTCCAACACAGACTCAAGACCTTCCAGACCGGCAGCCTCGGCTGCTCTGCCCAGAATGGTGTTCTTTACGACAGTGTAGTGCACACCGGCCTCACGCAGGTCGTGACGCAACTGGGTGTCATCGGACACGGTGATGCCTTTGTAGTCAACCACTACACCGGCGCAGGAATTCTTGATCCGGTCAGAAAGAGCGGCAACCTGCTGCTTTTTCATTTCAAGAACTGCTGTACTTGGCATAAAACATAACCTCCATAAGTATTTGCCGCAAAATGCGGTCTTTATGGCTGTTTAGCAAAACAAAAAGTGCATTCCGATGTACCTCGGAATGCACAAAATGACATAGATATTGCACCGCAGGGTGCGAACCATGCACATTCATTCCTCGGCAGGCGATCAACTTACGCCAAACGGCACCTGCTGTCTTTGGCTGAACAGCGATAGTATTTTAACACAAGGCACGGGCCTTGTCAATACCCAAAAACTTATTGAGCAGAAACGGTACCAACTTTGTTGGGGTTGATACGCACGCCGGGGCCCATGGTGGAAGCCACGGCAACGGACTTAATGTACTGACCCTTCAGTGCAGCCGGCTTTGCCTTGATGATGGCGTCCAGCAGCGCGTTGAAGTTCTCCAGCAGCTTCTCCTGCCCAAAGGAAGCCTTGCCGATGGGGCAGTGAATGATGTTGGTCTTGTCCAGACGGTACTCGATCTTACCGGCCTTAGCCTCGGTTACAGCCTTAGCCACATCCATGGTCACGGTGCCGGCCTTGGGAGAGGGCATCAGACCGCGGGGGCCCAGCACTTTACCCAAACGACCAACGAAGCCCATCATATCCGGGCTGGCAACGGCCACGTCAAAGTCCATCCAGCCGCCCTGGATCTTCTCTACCAGGTCAGCGTCGCCAACGATGTCAGCGCCGGCCTCGGTAGCAGCCTTAGCCAAGTCGCCCTTAGCGAATACGGCCACGCGCACGGTTTTACCGGTGCCGTTGGGCAGCACTACGGCGCCACGCACCTGCTGATCGGCGTGACGGGAGTCAACGCCCAGGCGAATGTGTGCCTCAATGGTTTCGTCAAATTTAGCTGTGGCGGTCTTAACAGCCAGGTCAAGTGCCTCAGCGGTATCATACAGATTGGAGCGGTCTACCAGTTTGGCGCCGTCCACATATTTCTTTCCGTGTTTCATTACAAATTACCTCCAGTGGTTAATCGGATCTTTCCTCCCACAAGGGACTCAGTCTTCTACTACAATACCCATGCTGCGAGCAGTGCCGGCGATCATGGACATAGCGGCCTCCAAAGAAGCTGCGTTCAGGTCGGGCATTTTGGTCTCAGCGATCTTCTGGACCTGCTCCTTGGTGATGGTGGCTACCTTGTTCTTGTTGGGAACGCCGGAAGCCTTGTCAATGCCGCAAGCCTTCTTGATGAGAACGGCTGCGGGCGGGGTCTTGGTGACGAAAGTGAAAGAACGATCCTCATAAACGGTGATCACTACGGGAATGATCAGGCCGGCGTCGTTCTTGGTTCTCTCGTTAAAGTCCTTGGTGAAAGCCACGATGTTTACACCGTGCTGACCGAGAGCCGGGCCAACCGGGGGGGCAGGGGTCGCCTTACCGGCCGGGATCTGAAGTTTAATTAAACCTACTACCTTCTGTGCCATAATAATTTTCCTCCTAAATTGTGGTCATTGGCGGGGCGCTGTGCGCTCCTCCCACGCACCGCAAAAAGCGGTGATAATCAGCGGCAAGCCGCGTATTACCGAATGTTAGTCTTTGACCTTTTCAAGCTGGTCAAGCTCAAAATCAACTGATGTTTCGCGCCCAAACATGGAAACGGTGACCTGTGCGCTGTTGTTGGGAATGTCGATGGCGTCCACAGTGCCGGAGAAGCCCTCCAGCGGGCCGTCGATCACATTGACCAGATCGCCTACGGCGTAGTGCACCTCTACGGTGACCTTCTCCACGCCCAGCTTGCGCACCTCTTCCTCCGTTAAGGGAACAGGCTTGCTCTCCGGACCCACAAAGCCGGTGCAGCCGCGGGTGTTGCGCACCACATACCAGCTGTCGTCGTTCATCACCATTTTGATGAGCACATAGCCGGGGAAGATCTTGCGCTCCACTTCCTTCTTAGTGCCGTCATCTTTGATCTCTACCACCGTCTCGGTAGGAACGACCACATCCTGAATCCAATCGTGCAGGTTGCGGTTCTCTACCACGGTCTCAATGTTGCTGGCTACCTTGTTCTCATAACCGGAAAAGGTGTGGGCAACATACCATTTTGCTTCTTCCATACTAAACAGAACCTCCGTAAATTGCTGTGATCCGAATGGGGGCGCTGCCCCTGCGTGCGTTCGGGTCTTTATTTGGTGGTCTGTTCGGTGGTGGCCTCAGCCAAAGCCGCCGAAGTGGTTTTCTGGGTGGTGGTTTCGCTGGCAGCGGTGGTGGTCTCGCTGTTGGTCTTCAGGCTCTTAATGCCCTTCATACCCAGGGTCAGGCCGGTGTCTACCAAATAAATGCACACGCCGACGATGATCACGACTACCAGTACGGTCAGGGTGTTCTTGAGCACGTTCTTACCGTCTGACCAAACGACTTTTTTACCCTCTGATTTTACGCTTTTGAAGAATGAACCAATGGATTTGAACGGATTTTTCTTGGCTTTTTTTGCCTTTGACTTATCTGCCTTGGCGTCGGACTTTTTGGCAGGCTTGCTGCTCTTTTCCGGCTTTGCAGACGCTTTCTTTTCGTCAGCCATTGTCAGTCCTCCTGTTATTTCGTTTCTCTGTGCAAGGTATGCTTTTTGCAGAAACGGCAGTACTTGTTCATCTCAAGTCTGTCGGGCGTATTCTTCTTGTTCTTCATTGTGTTGTAGTTGCGCTGTTTGCACTCTGTGCAAGCTAAGGTAATCTTAACTCTCATTAATAAGCACCTCCGTTGTATTTCGATTGTGTGTGAATCTCCCTCGTTGCGCCACGCAATGCGCACCTAAAAATGGGCAAAAAATAAAACCCCACTTACCGAGGTACAAACACTATACCACAACCGCACCCGTTCGTCAAGGGGAAAATCAAAATAAAAGCCGCTTTCATGCGAGACGGCGCAAGAATTGTTTGCATTTGGCGGCGGAATATATTATGATATGTATATTCTATATAGGGGAGGCGAAGATATGCGGGTACTGATCGTGGGCGGCGGCGCAGCGGGATTGTGCTGTGCCATACGGCTGCGGCAACTGGACCCGGCAGTGCAGGTCACGGTGCTGGAGCGGTTGGAGCAGCCGGGCAAAAAGCTGCTGGCAACCGGCAACGGCCGGTGCAATTTGACCAATATGCAAGCGCCCCACAGCCGGGCGGTGCTGGATTTCTTTGCCTCTCTCGGTTTGATGACCCGGCAGGAGGATTTGGGGCGTGTATATCCTTACAGCCTGCGGGCGGCCACGGTGCAAAATTTGCTGCTGGACGCCTGCCGCACCTTGGGCGTGCGCCTGGTTACCGGCTGCCGGGTGGAAAAGATCCTCCCCGGCTTTACGGTGCAGACGGATAAGGGCGCCTTTGCCGGCGACAAGGTGGTGGTGGCCTGCGGCGGGCAGGCACAACCGGCACTGGGCAGCGATGGCAGCGGCTATGCCCTGCTGCAGGATTTGGGCCACAGCTGTACGCCCCTGTATCCGGCGCTGGTGCAGCTGACCTCCTCCAGCAAATACCCTCGCAAGCTCAAGGGGCAGCGCACCCGAGCGGCAGTGGCCGTCACTTTGGATGGTGAAACCGTGGCGGAGAGTCAGGGCGAGGTGCTGTTTACCGATTACGGCTTGTCCGGCATTGCGGTGATGGATGTAAGCTGGGCGGTGGGGCAGAACTTTGCCCGCCCCCGGCCGCAAAAGTGCTGCGCAGTGCTGGATTTGGTCCCGGAGTGGAGCGAAAATCAGCTCTTGTCTTACCTGCGGCAATTCGGCTCCCTGCGAGGGATCCTCAGCGCAGAGGTGACGGAGATTTTGGAAAAACAGGCGGCGGGCAACCCGGCCCGGCTGGTGCAAATCGCCAAGCACTGGCAGCTGATCGTTACCGGCACCAAGGGCTACGCCTTTGCCCAGATCACCGGCGGCGGTGTGCCCCGGACGGAATTGGAGGGCTTTGCCTCTCGGCGGGTGCCCGGGCTGTATATTGTCGGCGAGGTGCTGGACGAGCAGCAGCCCTGCGGCGGTTATAATTTGAATTTTGCCTTTTACAGCGGTCTGGCGGCCGCCGGGCAGATGGTGGAGAAGCGGAATGATACGAGTAAGTGAGTTGCGTCTGGAACTGGATGAGGACGAGAGCCTGCTGGGCAAAAAGGCGGGCAAGGTGCTGCGCACCGATCCCAAATATATTGAAAAACTGACGATTTTTAAAAAGAGTGTGGACGCCCGCAAAAAGGACGATGTGCACTTCTCTTATACGGTCGATGTGACCCTGGGACTGGACGAAACCCAGGTGCTGCGCCGCTGCCGCTCACCTAAGGCCAAGGCGGCGGAGGAATACAAGTACACCCTGCCGGTGAACCGGCGGCAGTCCGCTTTTCGCCCGGTGGTGGTTGGTTTTGGTCCGGCGGGTATGTTTGCCGGCCTGATCTTGGCTGAGGCAGGACTGCGCCCCATTGTGTTGGAGCGAGGCAAGGATATTCAGCGCCGCCAGCAGGATGTGAACGCCTTTTGGCAGCAGCATATTCTCAACGAGGAAAGCAATGTGCAGTTCGGCGAGGGCGGTGCCGGTACTTTTTCTGACGGCAAGTTGACCACCGGCATTAAAAGCCCCTTTATTCGCCAGGTGCTGCAAGAGCTGTACGAGGCCGGTGCGCCGGAGGAGATTTTATACGCCGCCAAGCCCCATATCGGCACGGACCGACTGGCTGTGGTGGTGCAGAATATTCGCAAAAAAATTGAGCGACTGGGGGGCGAGGTGCGCCTGGAATGTCGGCTGGAGAATTTGATCTTAGCCAACGGCTTTATCCATGGGGTCACTTACAGCCATTTGGGTCAAACGGTGGATATGGAGACGGATGCGGTGATCCTGGCCATCGGCCACAGCGCTCGGGACACGGTGGAAATGCTTTATAAAAACGGCGCGCAAATTATCCAAAAGCCCTTTAGTGTGGGCGCCCGCATTGAGCACCCCCAAAAGCTCATTGACAAGGCCCAGTACGGCGCTTTTGCCGGTCACCCTAAACTGGGGGCTGCGGATTACAAGCTTAGCTGCCACGGTCTGCACCAGCGAGGGGCGTATACCTTTTGTATGTGCCCGGGGGGCACGGTGGTGGCCGCCGCCAGCGAAAAGGGCGGCGTGATCGTCAACGGCATGAGCACCCTGGCCCGGGACGGCGAGAATGCCAACTCGGCGCTGCTGGTGGGTATTGATCCGGTGGACTTCCCCTCGGAGCATCCGCTGGCGGGGATGTATTATCAGCGAGAGATTGAGCAAAACGCCTTTGCCCTGGGCGGGGGCGATTACCGTGCACCGGCGCAGCTGGTGGGCGATTTCTTAGCGGATCGGGAAAGTCGGGCGCTGGGCAATGTGCAGCCGACCTGCCCTACCGGGGTCACGCTTACCAACCTGCGGTACTGCCTGCCGGACAAGGTGCGCACCACCATGCAGGCGGCCATTACGGAGATGGACAAGCGGCTCCACGGCTTTGCCCTGCCGGACGCGGTGCTTACTGCGCCGGAAACCCGCTCCTCCAGCAGCGTGCGGATTTTGCGGGACGAATTTTGCCAGTGCAATCTGCGCGGCGTGTACCCCTGCGGTGAGGGCGCCGGTTACGCCGGTGGCATTGTGTCCGCCGCCGTGGACGGCATAAAGTGCGCCCACGCTGTGCTGGCGGATGCGCATTAAGAATAAAATAATAGGTATAGAAAAAGCACCCCGACGGGGGTGCTTTTTGTGTGCGGGGGTTATATGTATTCGTAGCGAGTGCATCAATCCCTCCGTCACCGCCTGCGGCGGTGCCACCTCCCTTTACAAAGGAGGCTTGGGGGCGGGTGATCTTTTGCCTCCCTTGCCACAGGCAAACGCGGAGGGATTGGCCGTAGGCATTGCCGGAGGGATTTTGTGTATTGCAATCTGTCTGTAAAAATTGGCTGCTTACTTCAACTGCAACAGGCGGCGGACAAAGTAGATTACCAGCCCAAAGGTGGCCAGCAGACCCACGGCGGCCAGTACAAGAAAAATCTTATATCCATTGCCAAGGGAGGCCAGCGCCACCAAAGAGAGCAGGGCGCTCACCGCCAGCTTTACCCAGCCGATCAGGGTCTTTAATGTGCGGTAGACGGCGGTGCGGTTCTCCTCCGTTACGGTCACGCCGGTGTTCCAAACCCCGGGGAACTGCTCTAAAATCGTGATCAGCACATACAGCACCCACCCCAGCACCGGCAGCTGCCACAGGGTGGTGCGGGCGGTGCAGCTGTCTATTTGGCCGTCGGCAGTATAGTGCCCGGGAATGGTCATGGGAATTTGCGACCAGCGCACCAGCAGGTACAGGGTAACGGCTGCCAGGCAGGCCACCGCCGCTATGTTTAACAGAATGTCCGTTTTTGTGTTTTTGATTTTCATACCGTGACCTCCATGGGAAAATAGAATCCTCTGTTTTGCCGCCCTTGTAAAGGAGGGAGGCTTGGGGGGTGAAAATACGATTTGATATGCCGTGTCTCACCTTCTATATACCATAACGGAGAGGAAATGGCAAGAGGTTGGCGCTTTTAGGCGACGGGTGGTGATTTTGTCTAACATTCAAGTTAATCTTGACTAACCAAGCGGTCGGGTGGTATGCTTTTGTTACTAAAAAAGTACCCGCTTGAGGGAGTAGTTTGCACGCCGTGGGCGTGTGGCAAGTCAACAAACTGACTGCGGCACTGTGCCGGGTCTGGCTTGTCTTAATGAACGAGACTCTTGCACGCCTGTTTTTCGTGCAGCAGTCTTTTATTTTTTACCCAAAAAGACCTAACGCACGATAACGGCGGTAGGTCTTTTTCTTTGTAAAAATGAAGTTGGAGGACTTTCTATGCAGGCATTTACCGCAGAAAGAACGGAGCTGCTGGCAACCTACGGTGCAGACGCGAACCGGGGGCTGACAGAAGCGCAGGCACAGAAAAACAAAGAACAGTATGGCGCGAACGCCCTCACCCGACGCAAGCCGGACTCGCTGTTGAAGCGCCTTTGGGATGCAGCCACGGAGCCTATGCTCTTAATGCTTATTGCAGCCGGGCTGATCGCCCTGGCGGTGAACATTGTGCGCCAGGTTACCGGCGGCGAGGCGGACTTTTTGGAGTGCGTGGGCGTGTTCGTGGCCATTGCTTTGTCCGTGGTGATCAGCGTGGTAATGGAGGGGCGCAGCGCCAAGGCGTTTGAGGCTCTGTCCAAAATCAATGCGGATATGACCGTGCGCGCGGTGCGGGACGGTCAAACCGTAACCCTGCAAAGCGCCCATCTGGCGGTGGGCGATGTGGTGCTGCTGTCTGCCGGAGACAAGGTGCCGGCGGACGGACGACTGCTGGAGAGCACCGCTCTGCGGGTGGATGAATCCGCCCTTACCGGCGAGAGCTTTCCGGTGAAGAAAGACAGCGAACTGGTGCTGACGGACGAAAAAACGCCCCTGGCGGAGCGGGCCAATATGCTTTATAGCGGCACATTCGTTACCGAGGGGAACGGACGGCTGCTGGTGACGGCGGTGGGCGACGCTACGGAATTTGGCAAGATCGCCGGCGAACTGGGCAATGCAGAGAAAAGCAGCACCCCCTTGCAGGAGAAGCTGGCCCGCCTGGGCAAGACCATTACCGTGCTTGGCGTGATCGCAGCGGGTATTGTGTTTGCGGCCCAGCTGATTTTCTTTGCTCTCCACGGCGGTCTGCATCTGGAGGCGGTGATGGAGGCGTTCATCACCAGTATCGTGCTGATTGTGGCGGCGGTGCCGGAGGGGCTGCCCACCATTGTGGCGGTGTCTCTGTCTATCAATATCATCAAGCTAAGTAAGCAAAACGCCTTGGTGAAGAAGATGATCGCCTCGGAGACCATCGGCTGTATCAGTGTGATCTGCTCGGACAAAACCGGTACTTTAACGGAAAACAAGATGACCGTGCGTGCCTTTTATGACACCCGGTGGCATAAAGAAGCGGCAGCGCTGCAAAACGAATATCTGACCCATAATATCTGCCTGAATACCACGGCAGACCTGGCGCCGGACGGCGGCTTTATCGGCAATCCCACGGAGTGCGCCATGCTGCGGTTTTTTGAGCAGGCAGACACCGGCAACACCTACCGCCGGGAGCGGGAGGACCACACCCGGCTGTGCGCGTTTCCTTTCTCGTCCGAGCTTAAGCACATGACCACCATTTCTAATGTGGACGGGCGCATTCTCTCTTATGTAAAGGGCAGCCCGGAGTGCGTGCTGGATATGTGCGCTTTGGAGCCTGACCGGCTGGCGGAACTGCGCCGGGTGCTGGTGCAGGCGGAGGAGCAGGCCATGCGGGTGATCGCCTTTGCCCATAAAGAACTGGCGGAGATGGAGGACTTCTCAGCAGAGGAGGCCCACCGCCGCATGGAAAGCGGTATGGTCTTTGACGGCTTTGTGGCCATTGCGGACCCGCTGCGCAGCGATGTGTACGACGCCGTGGCCGCCTGCCGCAGTGCCGGGGTGGGGGTCAAGATCCTCACCGGCGACAATATCGTTACCGCCACCGCTATTGCCAAGGAACTGGATCTGCTGGCGGACGGTTGCGTGGCGCTGGAAGCCAAAGAAGTGGAAGAAATGAGCGACCGCCAGCTGCAAAAAATGCTGCCCAAGATCAGCGTGATCGCTCGCAGCACCCCTACGGTGAAAATGCGGGTGGTGAAGTTGCTGAAAGCTCGGGGCGATGTGGTGGCTGTCACCGGCGACGGGATCAACGACGCACCGGCGCTGAAGAACGCCGATGTGGGGATCGCCATGGGCATTTCCGGCACGGAGGTGTCCAAGGAGGCCAGCGACATTGTGCTGCTGGACGACTCCTTTGCCACCATTGTGAAGGCGGTGGAATGGGGTCGCAATATTTATGAGAACTTTAAGCGGTTCATCAGCTTCCAGCTGACGGTGAATATCGCCTCTGTTATTTGCGTATTTGTGTCTGTTTTGATGGGGCTGCCGGCGCCCTTTACCGCCTTGCAGTTGCTGTGGATCAACATTATTATGGACGGCCCGCCGGCCCTGACCTTGGGGCTGGAGCCGGGATACAGCGACCTGATGCGCCGCCGACCCACCAACCGCAGCGAGAATATTATCTCCAAGGGTATGCTGGCGCGGATCACCGCCACCGGCGTGTATATGAGCGTGGTGTTCCTGCTGCAATACAAGCTGAACTTCCTGGGTGCTGCCCGGGGCGAAATGACCACCGTGCTGTTTACCCTGTTTGTGCTGTTCCAGCTGTTTAATGCCTTTAACTGCCGGGAACTGCACAGCGAGAGTATCTTTTGCCACCTGTTTAAGAACAAGCTGATGCTGTTGGTCGTGGGCTGCACCTTTGTGCTGCAAGTGTTGATCATTCAGTTTGCCGGTGCGTTCTTTGGCACCGTACCCCTGGGGATCGCCATGTGGGGCAAGCTGTTTGCCCTGGCATTCTCCGTCATTGTCCTTTCTGAGGTGCTCAAGGTTTTTGCCCGCCTGTTCCAAAAGAAAAAGGCATAACAAAAAGCATAATCATTGGATAAAAAACAAGACCGTGTGTACGAAAAGGTACATACGGCCTTTTTTGATTTTTGCAGCGTTGGCTCGCTGCTCCGGTTTTAGTATAGCCGGATGATGTTAAAACCGCGCCCGCTGCCGGGTAAAAGATAGGTAAAAGATTTTTAAGGTTTGTAAAGGGAAATGCGTGAAAATGGGGATAATCTTGCATTTTGTACAAAATTCCTGCCGGGGAGGTGGGAATTCGGGGCGGGGATTTGTTTACTTTGCCTATGTCAATTTTTACCGATTTGTGCTATAATAGTGATGTTCAAATAGAAAAACAGGCGAAAAAACAGTGTATTATCAAGAAAGGTGAGTGTCATGCAAATCGGTACTTTCGTGCATTACAGTACCAAGGGCATCTGCCAAGTGCGCGAAATTGAAACCATGAAGTTCTCCAGCGAAACCAAGGACTACTATGTGCTGGTGCCTGTGTTTGACCGGAACTCCAAGTATTACGTGCCCACGGATTACGATCCCCAGCGGATTAAGATCCGCTCGGCCATTGCCCCGGCGGCGGTGGAGGAATTGATGGGCTATGCCAAGACCTGCCAGCCCTACGAGTGGGTGAGCAACGCCCACGAGCGTAAGGCCAAGACGGAGGAGATCCTCCACAGCTCGGATCATAAGCGCATTTTGCGGTTGATCAAGACCCTGCGTTGCCATGAGGAGCACCAAAAGCAGATCGGCAAGAAAATGTATCTTTCAGACGCCAAGGCGCTGCGCAGTGCGCTGCATATGATCAGCGATGAGTTTGCCTTTGTGCGGGGGGAGGATCCCAAGACCGTAGCCGCGTATTTAGAAGCGGTATAAATCCGGATTATAAAAAGTGCCGTATCCTGAGGATACGGTGCTTTTTTGCGCTTTTTTGGCAAACAAGTGCGTTTGGCAAATGACGGAATTCGTGCATGTTTTGCTATTACCGTTCAAAACTGTGCAGAGAAAGGGGCTGTATTTGCATAAATTGCCCAAATGAGCAGGTATTCACTGTACGGAGTGAACGAAATTGAAGGAATGAACTTGACGGTTTTTGCTTGCCGTGGTACACTTTGGGTGTAAGGACGAGGGCGGCAAACGCCCGGAAAACGAAGAAAGGAACTGCCTATGCTCACCCAGGAAAGACACTTGCAGATTTTGGCCCAGTTAGAGGAAAAAGGCACCGTATCCGTTACCCAGCTGACCCAGCTTTTGGGCGCCAGCGAAAGCACGGTGCGCCGGGATCTGATTGCGCTGGATCGGCTGGGCAAGCTGCACAAGGTGCATGGCGGCGCCACTTTGACCCGGCGGGATTTTATTCGCCGAGAGGAGAAGCTGGACGAAAAGTTGCAGTTGCACATGGACGAAAAAGAGATGATCGCCGCTTATGCCGCTGCCCAGGTGGACGATACGGATTTTGTATATTTAGACGCCGGCAGCTCCACCCTGTTAATGATCGACCACTTGCAGCCGGGCGCCACCTTTGTGACCAATGGCCTTCTCCACGCCCAGAGATTGGTGGCCAAGGGCATGAAAACCTATGTGTTGGGCGGCGAGCTGAAGCACACCACCGATGCCATCATCGGTCTGGCGGCGGCCAAGAATTTGCACAACTACAATTTTTCCAAGTGCTTCATCGGCACCAACGGCATTGCCATTCGTCAGGGATTTACCACGCCGGACACAGACGAGGCCTACTTAAAAGCGGCGGCCATGGAGCGCAGTTTCGTCAGTTATGTGCTGGCAGACGCCAGCAAGTTTGACAAAGTATCTACCGTGAGCTTTGCGCCCCTGGATCAAGCGGCCATCATCACCGATCGGCTGCCGGACCCGGAGTACGGGGAACGCACGGTGGTCAAGGAGGTTGCGTTATTATGATCTATACCGTAACGTTGAACCCGGCGCTGGACTACATTCTGCGCCTGCCACGGCTGAGCAGCGAGGATGTAAACCGGGCGGACAGCGCGCAGTTGCTGTGCGGCGGCAAAGGAATCAATGTGTCCATGGTGCTGTCCGGACTGGGCGTGCCCACCCGAGCGCTGGGATTCGTGGCCGGATTTACCGGCCGGGCCCTGGAGCAAATGCTGCAGACCCAGGGAATCCAAACGGATTTTGTGCCGCTGGCAGCGGGCAACACCCGAATTAATGTAAAGATCTTTGCCGATCGGCAAACGGATATTAACGCCCCCGGCGCCCAGCCGGCAGAGGCGGAAGTGGAGGCGCTGTTCCACAAGCTGGAGGGACTGATGCCCGGCGACTTCTTGGTGCTGGCCGGGGCGGTGCCCAGCCAAATGCCCGGCTCCATTTATGAGCAAATCTGCGCCAAGCTGCAAAACAAGGGCGTGCATATTGTGGTAGACACCACCGGCGACGCGTTGCTGGCGGTGCTGGATTACCGCCCGTTTCTCATTAAGCCCAATCACCATGAGCTGGGCGAGATCTTTGGCGAGGACATTCGCCCGGACGATGAAGAAAAGATTCGCTTTTTTGCAGCCAAGCTGCAAGAGAAAGGCGCACGCAATGTGCTGGTGAGTCGCGGCAAGTACGGCGCCACGCTGCTGGCAGAGGACGGCAGTGCCCACACCGTCGGTGTGGTGCCCGGCAAACCGGTGAACAATGTTGGCTGCGGCGACTCCATGGTGGCCGGGTTCCTGGCCGGGTACGCAGACAGCGGCGATTATAAAACGGCGCTCAAGTGGGCTTCCGCCGCCGGTAATGCCTCTGCCTTTTGTGAGGGCGTGGCAGACGGCGAGACCATTCGCCGGTATAAGACACAGTATTTTGCCGACTGAGAGCAGTCGGAGAATGATTAAATGTGCAGGGCGACGCCCTGTGTAAGGAGGGTTCTCTATGAAGATTAAAGATTTGCTGTCTCCTCGGGCGATCCGGCTGAACGCCCCGGTTGAAAGCAAGAGCCAAGCCATCGACGCACTGGTAGAGTTGCACGCGGCAGCAGGCAACCTAACGGACCCGTCGGCCTACAAGGCGGCGATCCTGGCGCGGGAGGGACAGGGCACCACCGCCATCGGCGAGGGTATTGCGGTGCCCCATGCAAAGAGCGACAGCGTGGCCCATGCGGCATTGGCGGCGATGACCGTGCCCGGCGGTGTGGATTATGACGCCCCGGACGGCAAGCCCAGTTCGCTGCTGTTTATGATCGCGGCTCCGCCGGACGGTGATGTGCATTTGGAAATTCTCTCCCGCCTGATGGTGATGCTTATGGAGCCGGAGTTTTGCGATCGGCTCCGTGGCGCCAAAACGGCAGAGGAATTTGTTGAAATTATTGACGCCCAGGAGCGGGCCAAGTACCCGGAGGAGACCCCGGAGGATACGGTGGTAACCGCACCGGCGGCGCCGGAAGGCTATCGCATTTTGGCGGTGACCGCTTGCCCCACCGGCATTGCCCATACCTATATGGCTGCCGAGGCGCTGGAAAAGGCCGGCGCGGCTATGAATTGCCCCTTAAAGGCAGAGACCAACGGCTCCGGCGGCGCTAAAAATGTACTCACCCGCCAGGAGATCGCCGACTGTGACGGTATTATCATTGCGGCGGACAAGAATGTTGAGATGAGCCGTTTTGATGGCAAGCCGGTATTGCAAACCACGGTTTCTGCCGGTATTAACAAACCGCAGGAGTTAATCCAAAAGGTGCTGGACGGCAAGGCGCCCATTTACCACGCAGACGGCGACGCAGCCCCCGCCGGGGATGATGAGAAAGAGAGCTTCGGCCACAAGGTGTATAAGCACCTGATGAACGGCGTGTCTCATATGCTGCCTTTCGTGGTCGGCGGCGGTGTGCTGATCGCCCTGGGCTTCTTGATTGATACTTTGGCCGGTAACGCCAATGCAGGCGGCAACTTCGGCCAGACCAACCCGGTAGCGGCGGTGATCTTTTGGATCGGTAAAGCGGCATTCAGCTTTATGATTCCCATTTTGGCCGGGTATATTGCCCAGTCCATTGCGGATCGTCCCGGTTTGCTGCCCGGTATCGTTGGCGGTTATTTGGCCACCATCGGCGCCACCCTGCAATCGCCTACCGGTAATGACAAGGCTGTGTCCGGCTTCCTGGGTGCGCTGCTGGCCGGTTTTGTGGCCGGTCTGCTGGTCAACGGACTGAAAAAGGCCTTCTCCTGGATGCCCAAGAGCATGGACGGCATTAAGCCGGTGTTCCTGTACCCCCTGTTCGGCACTGTGCTCATCGGTCTGTTTATGTTGCTGATCAATCCCTTTGTTGGGTATATCAACTTGGCGTTGTCTGCCGGACTGAAAGGTCTGGGCGAAACCTCCCGCATTCTCCTGTCCGTTGTTCTGGCGGCTATGATGGCCATTGACATGGGCGGCCCGTTCAACAAGGCGGCTTATGTGTTCGGTACGGCTTCCGTCGCCACCGGTGATACCTGGATTATGGCGGCTGTGATGATCGGCGGTATGGTGCCGCCCATCGCCATCGCTCTGTCCACCACCTTTAACAAGAAGAAGTGGACCAAAGAGGAGCTGAAAAGCGGTCCGGTCAATTATGCGATGGGTCTGTGCTTCATCACAGAGGGCGCGATTCCTTATGCGGCGTCTGATCCGCTGCGGGTGATCCCCTCCTGTATGATCGGCTCCGCAGTATCCGGCCTGGTCTGCGCACTGTTCGGTTGTGCCTGCCCGGCACCTCACGGCGGCGTCTTCACTTTCGCAGTTGTGGATCATCCGCTGGGCTATATCGTGGCTCTGGTTGCAGGCTCTGTGGTCGGCGCGCTGATGCTGGCCCTGCTGAAAAAGAATAAAACAGAGAAGGAGAGAGCATAATGGTATCTCAGGTAACGAAGGTAATCAATAAAGAGGGCTTCCATATGCGCCCGGCAAATATGTTCGTTAAGGAAATGACTGCATTCCAGAGCGATGTGCATCTGATCTTAAACGGCAAGGACATAAATGCCAAGAGCATTATGAACATTATGGCCGGCTGCATTAAGTGCGGCAGCCAGTTGGAAGTGCGGGCCGACGGTCCGGACGAAAATGAGGCACTGGCCAAGGCAGTCAGCCTGATTGAGTCCGGCTTAGGCGAGGCATAAGAAATTTTGCACACAGGGAACGGCTCTTTGGGGCAGTTCCCTGGCTGTGTTTATTAGTTGAACAAGGAGAGGGAGCGATACCATGCTAAGAGGAACAGGCGTAAGCGAGGGCTGCGGCATCGGCAAGGCCTTGATCATTCAGCACCGGTCGCTGGATTACAGCGGCGTGGTCTTTGGCGGCGCCCGGCAGGAAAAAGAGCGGCTTCGGGCAGCCATTAACGCATTTATGCAAAAGACGGAGCAGTTGCGGGATCGGCTGCAAGCCTCTGCCGGAGAGAAAGAGGCAGCGATTTTAGACGGTCACATGGAGATGCTGCGAGATCCGTTTATGCTCTCCCAAATGGAGGAGATGATCGACGGCGGCGCCACGGCGGAAGCGGCGGCGGACGGGGTGTGCAACCAATTTATCGCTATGTTCTCCGGCATGGACGACGAGCTGACCCGGCAGCGGGCCAGCGATATTGCCGATGTGCGTGAGGATCTGCTGGGCATTTTGCTGGGTGCGGAGCAGGTAGACCTGGGCGCCATTGAACCGGGCACGGTACTGGTGGCCCACGACTTTACCCCCTCTATGACCGGCAAGATGAACCGGGACCATGTGGCCGCCATTGTGGCAGAGGTGGGCGGTATGACCTCCCACAGCGCCATTTTGGCGCGGGCCATGGGCATTCCGGCGGTGCTGTCCGTCAGCGGTGCAGTAGAGGCGTTGCACACCGGCCAATGCGTGGCGGTGGACGGCTTTCGCGGCACGGTGCTGCCGGAGCCTACGCCGGAGCAGACGGCGGAATTTAAGCGGCGGCAGCGGGAATATTTGGCAGAGCGAGAGGCGCTCAGCCGCTATTGTAATCTGCCTACCGTCACCAAGAACGGCGTGAAGAAAGCCGTGTATGGCAATATCGGCAAGCCGGAGGATGTGCAGGCGGTGGTGCAAAACGGCGGTGAGGGGATCGGCCTTTTCCGCACGGAATTTCTGTTTATGGATCGGATGTCCCGCCCCACGGAGGCAGAGCAGTTTGAGGCTTACGCCACGGTGGCCAAGGCCATGAACGGGCGAGAGGTCATCATCCGTACTTTGGACATTGGCGGCGACAAGGAAATTCCCTACTTAGAGATTGAAAAAGAGGACAATCCGTTCCTGGGACACCGGGCCATTCGCTACTGCCTGGATCACCCGGATCTGTTTTGCGACCAAATCCGCGCCATTTTACGGGCGGCCCAGTTCGGCGACTTAAAGCTGATGCTGCCTCTGATCACCTGCAAGGAAGAGATTCTGGCAGCCAAAAAGCTGATCCAGCAGTGTTTGCGGGAGCTGATTGAAGCCGGCGAGGATGTGCACCCGGTGCCGGTGGGTATTATGGTAGAAACCCCGGCTGCGGCGCTGACCGCAGCGGAGCTGGCCAAGGAAGCAGACTTCTTCTCCATCGGCACCAATGATCTCACCGGCTATGTGATGGCGGTGGATCGGGGCAATCAGGCGGTGGCGCGTCTGTACGATCCTATGCAGCCGGCGGTGCTCTCTGCCATTGAAATGACCATTCAGGCCGCCAAGGCCGCCGGTATTCCGGTGGGTATGTGCGGCGAGGGGGCGGCGGATCCCCGGCTGATCCCCCATCTGCTGGCGTGGGGACTGGACGAATTCTCCGTGTCTGCCTCTTCTATTCTGAAAACCCGCAAGATCATCAGCGAGGAAGAAGCGTAAATATTACAGTACCCTTTTGCGGCTCCCCTTGGAAACAAGGGGAGTTGTTTTATGGATAAATTGCGGCCCGATGTGGGTATCAATCCCTCCGTCAACGCCGTCGGCGTTGCCACCACCGAACCGGTGCCCGTCCCCTCTGTCGCTGCGCGACATCTCCCCGCACTGCGGGGAGTCACCCTTTACAAGGGAGGCTGATTATACACAATACGGCTCCCCTTGTTTTTTCAAGGGGAGCTGTCGCATTTTGCGACTGAGGGGATAAAACGACACCGTAGGACGGGGGCTTGCTCCTGCCGCACACCCCCTGCTGGGCACGCGTCGATTAAAATGGAATGTGTATTGCAAAGGGGTGTAGCGTATGCTATACTGAGAGCAGAAAATCGGGGCGGTTTACCGCTTTTTGCACCGAGAGGAGGTTGCAGCCCATGCAAATGCTGTATATATGGATCCTTGCCGCCGTAGTATTTGGCGTGCTGGAGGGGATTACCGCCCAACTGGTGTCTATTTGGTTTGTGCTGGGCGCAGTGGCTGCGGCCGTTGCGGCAGCCTGTGGCGGGGCTGTTTGGCTCCAGGGAGTACTGTTTGTGGCGGTGTCCGTGGCGGCGCTGCTGGTCACCAAACCGCTGGTTAAGAAATATCTGCGCCCCCGCACGCAGGCCACCAACGCAGACCGCTGTGTGGGCCAAACCGGCGTGGTGCTGGAAGATATTGACAATTCGGCCGCTGCCGGGCAGGTCAAGGTGTGCGGCAGCGTATGGTCTGCCCGCAGTACGGACGGCGCGCCCATTGCCGCCGGCACCACGGTGGTGGTGGATCGCATTGAGGGTGTGAAGTTGATGGTGCGCCCGGCCAAAGCCCCGGTGGGCAAGGACTGATCTTGTTATCCATTTTTATCTATATAGAATGAAAGAAAAGGAGAATTTGTATGTTAAAGTGGATCATTTTAGCTGTGGTCATTTTGGCGCTGATCGCGCTGGTGCTGGCCAACATTCGTGTAGTGCCCCAGTCCAAGGCATTCGTTTTGGAGCGGCTGGGCACTTTCTACGCCACCTGGGAGACCGGTTTGCATGTAAAAATTCCGTTTATTGACCGGATTGCCAAGACCGTTTCTCTTAAGGAGCAGGTAGTGGACTTTAAGCCCCAGGCGGTGATCACCAAGGACAATGTGACCATGCAGATCGACACGGTGGTGTTCTTCCAGATCACGGACCCCAAGCTGTACACCTACGGTGTGGAAAGCCCCATTTCTGCCATTGAGAACCTGTCTGCCACCACTCTGCGTAATATTATCGGCGAGATGGAGCTGGACAGCACCCTCACTTCCCGCGACACCATCAATACCAAAATTCGGGTAATTTTGGACGAGGCCACGGACCCCTGGGGTATTAAGGTGAACCGGGTGGAGTTGAAAAACATTATCCCGCCCCGGGAAATTCAGGACGCTATGGAAAAGCAAATGAAAGCGGAGCGCCAGCGCCGTGAGGCCATCTTGACCGCCGAGGGTGAGAAGCAAAGCCGTATTTTGGTAGCCGAGGGGCACAAGGAGTCCAAGATTCTGGAAGCAGAGGCAGAGAAGCAGGCAGCCATTCTCCACGCCGAGGCTGTGAAAGAAGCGAAAATTCGCGAGGCCGAAGGTGAGGCTGCGGCCATTGAGGCGGTGCAAAAGGCTACCGCAGACGCTATTCGTCTGCTCAATGACGCCAACGCCGGTGACGCGGTGATTAAGCTGAAAGCGCTGGAGGCATTTTCCAAGGCTGCCGACGGTCAGGCCACCAAGATCATCATTCCGTCGGAAATTCAAGGCCTTGCCGGTTTGGCAGAGGGCGTTGTGTCTGCCGTACAGAAATAAACGGATAAAAGGGTATAAAAATGGGAGCAGGGAACGGTACACACCGTTCCCTGCTTTTTTTGCGGGCGGCAGATTGCCGCCCCTACCGTAGGGCGGGGGCTTGCTCCCGCCGCTCCTTTATACGCAAAAACACCCCTATGGCTCTTGCAGGTCATAAGGGTGTTTGGCATATTTATTGCGCTTATTTCTTGCTGTTCATACGCGCTGCGGCAGCGGTGACGAAACCGCGGAACAGCGGGTGCGGGCGGTTGGGACGGCTCTTGAATTCCGGGTGGAACTGGCCGGCCACGAACCAGGGGTGATCCGGGATCTCTACCATCTCTACAATGTGGTTATCCGGCGAAGTGCCGGCAAAGATCATGCCCCCATTAAGCAGATCCGGGCGATAATCATTGTTCACCTCGTAGCGGTGGCGGTGGCGCTCATAGATCATAGAGGCGCCGTACAGGCCATAGGCCTTGGACTCCGGGTTCAGGGTGCAGGGGTACTGACCCAGGCGCATGGTGCCGCCCATGTCCGTTACATCCTTTTGCTCCGGTAAAATATCGATCACCGGGTGGGTGGTGGACGGGTCGATCTCTGCCGAGTTAGCGTCTGCCATGCCCAGCACATTCCGGGCAAATTCAATAATGGCAATCTGCATACCCAGGCAGATCCCCAGGTAGGGTACGCCGTGGGTGCGGGCGTAGCGGCAGGCGTTGATTTTGCCTTCTATGCCCCGGGAGCCAAAGCCGCCGGGCACCAAAATGCCGTCCATATCGCCCAAGATGGCGTCCAGATCCACATCGTCGCCCTCCAGGGTCTCCGAGTCGATCCAGTGAATATCCACGGCGCTGTGGGTGGCAATGCCGCCGTGCTTCAGCGCCTCGTTCACGCTGATATAGCTGTCGTGCAGCTCCACATATTTGCCCACCAGACCGATTTTGACCGTCTGTACCGGGTGGCGCAGCGCGTCCAGCATCTCCTGCCAGTCGGTGAGGTCCGGCGCGCCGGGGCAGTCAATGCCCAGCTTGCGGATGACCACATCGTCCATGTGCTGCTCATGGAGCATCATGGGCACGGCATAGAGAATGTCGCAGTTGTTATTTTCAATAACGCACTCCGGGTTCACATTGCAGAACAGGGAGATCTTGTGCTTGATCTCATCCGTCAGCGGGTGCTCTGTGCGGCAAACGATAATATCCGGATTGATGCCGATGGAAAGCATTTCTTTTACGCTGTGCTGGGTGGGCTTGCTTTTCAGCTCATCGGAGGCGGCCAGGTACGGCACCAAGGTCACATGGATAAACAGGCAGTTCTCTCGCCCGGCCTCCACGGCAAATTGGCGAATGGCCTCCAAAAACGGCTGGCTCTCAATATCGCCTACGGTGCCGCCGATCTCTACCAGACACACATCGGCGCCGGTGTCTGCGTTGCGGGCGATGGAACGCTTGATCTCATTGGTCACATGGGGAATGATCTGAATGGTTTGGCCGCCGTACACGCCCTTGCGCTCGTCGGTGATCACTTTCCAGTACACGCGTCCGGAGGTCAGGTTGGAGTTTTGGCTCAGGGACTCGTCAATAAAGCGCTCGTAGTGCCCCAGGTCCAGGTCCGTTTCCGCACCGTCGTCGGTAACGAATACCTCGCCGTGCTGTACCGGGTTCATGGTGCCCGGGTCCACATTCAGGTACGGGTCCAGCTTCTGCGCGGTGACCTTTAGCCCTCTGGACTTAAGCAGTCGGCCCAGGGAAGCGGCGGTAATGCCCTTACCCAGCCCGCTGACAACGCCGCCGGTAATGAAGATATACTTGGTTTTGCCCAATGAAATCACCCTTTCTGTGTTGTAGTCTGTATATAAAATGATATTGGGTCGATCAGTAAATGACCTTTTTGTCGCTTTTTGCAGTGCAGGTCAGGTGCACGCCCAGCTTTTTCAGCGTGTTCTCATCCACGGAGGACAGCAGCACGGAGCAGTGCACTTCGCAGTCCTGCAGCTTGCCCAGTTGTTCCAGCGCCAAGGCGGCGTTGGGGTCCGTCACCGCGCACATAGACAGGGCGATGAGCACCTCGTCCGTATGCAGTCGGGGATTGCGGCTGCCCAGGTGGCGGGTCTTTAGCGCCTGAATGGGACGGATCACCTGCGGCGAGATCAGCAATGTTTCGTCCGGAATACCGCCCAGGTGCTTTAAGGCGTTGAGCAGCATAGCGCTGGCGCAGCCCAGCAGCTCGGTGGTTTTGCCGGTGATCAAGTCGCCGTTTTCCAGTTCAATGGCGGCGCAGGGCGTGCCGGTGTTTGCCGCAGTCCGGGCCGCAGCTGCCGCACAGGCTCGATCGTCGGTACTCAGTCCGGCTTGGCCCAGCAGCAGTTCCAATTTATAAATTTCGTCGCTGCATTCCTTGCCTCGCAGCGCGTTGCAGCAGGCGGTAAAGTAGCGGCGCAGGATTTCCTCTTTGGCGGCGGTGCAAACGGCCTCGTCGTCCACAATGCAGTTGCCGGCCATATTGACCCCCATATCCGTGGGGGACTGGTAGGGGCAGGTGCCGTAGATCTTTTCAAACGTGGCTTTCAGCACCGGGAAGATCTCCACATCCCGGTTGTAGTTCACCGTGGTCCGGCCGTAGGCCTCCAGGTGCCAGGGGTCGATCATATTTACATCCCCCAGATCGGCGGTGGCAGCCTCGTAGGCCAGGTTCACCGGATGGTTCAGAGGAATGTTCCAAATGGGGAAGGTCTCAAATTTTGCGTACCCGGCCTTAATGCCCCGCCGATTCTCATGGTACAGCTGGGACAGGCAGGTGGCCATCTTGCCGCTGCCCGGACCGGGGGCGGTGATGATGACCAGGGAGCGCCGGGTTTCAATATAATCATTTTTGCCGTAACCGGCGTCACTGACGATTTTGCTGATGCTGGCCGGGTAGCCGTCGATCAGATAGTGGTGGTACACCGCCACACCTGCCGCCTGCAACCGTGCCTCAAAGGCGTCCAGCTTGGGGGAGGGGGCGTACTTGGTGAGCACCGCCGAGCTGACGGTCAGCCCCTTGGAACGGAAAGCCTCGATCAGCCGCAGGGTGTCTATATCATAGGTAATGCCCAGATCGCCACGCACCTTGTCCTTCTCAATATCCTGGGCGCTGACTACAATGACGATCTCCGCCTGGTCCTTCAGTTGCAACAGCATTTGCAGCTTGCTGTCCGGCTGAAAGCCCGGCAGCACCCGGCTGGCGTGGTAGTCGTCAAACAGCTTGCCGCCGAATTCCAGGTACAGCTTGCCGCCAAATTCGGCAATCCGCTCCCGAATACGGCCGGATTGCATCTCTAAATATTTTTGATTGTCAAAACCTTGTTTTTTCATATTCCCTCTACTTACCGCGCGAACATTAAAATAAGAAAAACGGCTGTACGCCTGTACAACCGTCTGTACTTATATATTATACTGGAAAGTGCCCGCCAAATCAATAGCCAGTTCTATTTTTTTGACAAAATCAGTCTTTCTCTGCGATGGAATGGCTTTTTTCTGCCTGCAGCTTTTTGCAGTCCGCCGCCAGTCGCCAAACCCACAGCCCCACAGCTACCGCCAGCAGCACGAGGAATACCGCCATGCCCGGTCGGGTGTAAGCGTGGAGAAAACGCAGCACGGTAAAGAGGGGAAACAGCCCGGCGCCTGCCAGCGCCGCCAGAGCCTCTATCCGGTTGGCTGTGTTCAGGTGTTGCATCTCCGTGCGGTAGCGCACCAGCCCGATGAGAAAAACCATGGCTCCTACCACTACCAGCACAAAGGCCAGCACCAGCAGGTAAATCTCAATAAACATATAAAAGGGCTTGACCCAAAACAGCCGCACCTCGGTGATCAGCCCGATCACGCTGCCTGCCACCAACAGTGCGCCGGCCACGATCTTGGCCACCTGGTAGCGGCCTTGGGCACGGCGGGCTTCTGCGGCGCTGACGCTCTGCTGAATCTGTGCCGGTACTTCCCCGGTAAGCAGTTCGTCAATGGTGATGTCCAGGGCAGCGGCCAGTCCCGGCAGCAGCGAAATATCCGGAAAGCCGTCGCCGTTCTCCCACTTGGAGACGGTGCGGTTGCTAACCTGCAACTGGGCCGCCAGCTGCATTTGAGTCAGCCCCAGCGCCTTGCGGTGGGTGCTGATGGTGCGCCCAATCTCTTTTGCGTCCATATCTGCGGTGCGGGGACCGTGGTTCCCGCTCTCCTTTCCCTTGTTTACGGTTTTATTGTAGCAGAAAGGACAGATCTTTGCAACAGGTGGACGGTGGAAGTTGTCCACGCTCCGTGGAACTGCAATTTTTTTGGCTTTATACCGCGGTTTTTCTTTACACAGCCCCGGGTGCGGGTTATACTGGTAACAGAAAGACGGAGGTGGCAAAATGGTACAGCTTTATTACGGTGACGGCAAGGGCAAGACCACGGCGGCGGTGGGCGCAGCAGTGCGCGCGGCAGGTGCCGGGGAGTCGGTGCTCTTTGTATCGTTTTATAAGGACGGCTCCTCGTGCGAGGTGGCAGCGCTGAAGCGGCTGGGGGTGCAGTGCCTGTTCCCCCGGGAGCAATTCCAAATGTTTTGCCCGGTGACGGCAGAGAAGCAGGCGGCCTTGGCAGCGGATTATGCCCGGCTGCTAACGGAAATTGACGCCCGGTCGGCGGATTGCTTTTTGGTGGTGCTGGACGAGGGGGCGGACGCCTTTGCCGGTGACCTGCTGCCCCGGCAAGGCTTGATAGATTTTTTACAGCGTCGGGGCAAGGACCGCGAAATCATCTTGACCGGCCACAGTCTACCGGCGGACTTGGTGCCCCTGTGCGATTATGTTACCCGTATGACCAAGGAACGCCACCCCTTTGATACCGGCGCGCCGGCACGGCGGGGGATCGAATACTGAATACCCGTTGCAAATGGCTGCCGTTTGTGGTAGGATGATATTGTTGACCGAACCATACACTTTTTTGCATTATGAAGGGGGATTCATTTATGCGCAATCATGAGGTAACCACCACCCAGCCGCTGCTGGGACCGGATGGGGTTTTGCAGGAGCCGGGTTGGTCTCGGCGGCCGTTGCAGCTGTACAATCGGGCGGATATTAAAAAGCGCCCCACCCGCATTAAGGAATGGGACTACTATTCGGTGCTGTCGCCCTCCGGGGACTTTGGCGTGTGCTTTACCTTGTCGGACGACGGGTACATCGGCTTGCAGTCTGTGACTTTTTTGGACTTTAAGAACGCCTTTGAGCACACGGAGACCATTTTGAACGCCTTTCCTATGGGAAAGCTGCATATGCCCACCGTGTCCTCCGGCGGCAGTATCCGCTACTGCGACAAAAAACTGGGTTTGCAGTTTAATTTGAACTTTCAGCAGCGGGAGATCAAGTGCCACTTTAAGAATTTCTATAACGGCAAGCCCCTGCGGGCGCAGATTTTCTTAGAGGAACCGCCCCAGGACACCATGGTGATCGCCACGCCCTGGCTGGAGGACCCCCACGCGTTCTATTATAATCAGAAGATCAATTGTATGCGCGCCCGGGGCAAGGTGGAGTTTGACGGCAAAATTTATACCTTTGACCCGGCCACGGACTACGGCGCTTTGGACTGGGGTCGCGGCGTGTGGACCTATGACAACACCTGGTACTGGGGCTCCGGCTCCGGCACGGTGGACGGCCACCGCTTTGGCTTTAATATCGGTTACGGCTTTGGCGACACCTCTGCCGCCTCGGAGAATATTTTGTTCTACGATGGGGTGGGGCACAAGCTGGACGATGTGACCTTCCTGATCAGCGACAATTATACGGACCCCTGGAAGTTCACTTCCTCGGACGGCCGGTTTGAAATGGATTTTGTGCCCATTATCGACCGGGCGGCGCTGCTGGATGTGAAGCTGATCTGCTCCGACCAGCACCAGGTGTTTGGCCGCATGAGCGGCACCGCCGTGCTGGACGACGGCACCAAGGTGGTGCTGAAGGACTTCCTTTGCTTTGCGGAGAAAGTACATAATAAGTATTAAGAAAGTGACAAAAGATGGCAAAAAAGGAACTGAAAACCAATGTAATGCGCGTGCTGGACAGCAAAAAGCTGGCCTATAACCACTACGCCTATGACAATTCCACGGTGAACGGCGTGGAGGTGGCACGGCTGTTGGGCCAAGATCCGGGTCAGGTGTTTAAGACCCTGGTGACCCGGGGCAAAAGCGGCGGCTTCTTTGTGTTTATGGTGCCGGTGGCGGAAGAGCTGGACCTGAAAAAGGCGGCTCGCGCCTGCGGTGAAAAGGCGGTAGAAATGCTGCCCCAAAAGGAGCTGCTGCCCCGCACCGGCTATGTGCACGGCGGCTGTTCGCCCATTGGTATGAAAAAACAGTTCCCCACCTATATCCACCAAACCGCGGCGGATTATGATACCATTTTCTTCTCTGCCGGGCGGGTGGGCGCCCAGGTGGAATTGCCCTTGTCTGCCCTGCAACAGGCTCTGCCTGTCACCCCGGCGGATATTATTAAGGGGTGAGGAGAGGTTATACGGCGGGAGCAAGCCCCCGCCCTACAGCGATTCTGTTCTTTTGTAGGGTCCGATGCCCACATCGGGCCGCAATCCCTCAGTCGCGCAAGCGCGCCGAAAAGATATAAAACAAAGCCTCCCTTGTAAAGGGAGGTGGCGACGCCGTAAGGCGTTGACGGAGGGATTGATGCACTCGCTACGAAACAGTCCCCCGGACTGTTTCTCCCAAATGCTGACGCATTTGGAGCCTCGTGTCTCTTGCACTGCGTGCAATTCACTCGG
>CAVHPP010000006.1:0-100498 GCA_963638105.1 Agathobacter rectalis | reverse complement strand
ATAATATATAATATTTATTAAAAATAAGTGAATTTTTGTTCACCTTGCACCCTGCCATTGCTTTTGGCGGCAAAAAGTGGTAAAATCCATACTTGCGTGCCGGCAAGCGGCACGGCAAAAAGCAATTTTTACGAGGTGATCTTATGCTGCACCAGCGCGGCGCCGGTGTGCTTCTGCACATCAGCTCCCTGCCCTCTCCTTACGGGATCGGCGTGTTTGACCGGCACGCCCGAGACTTTATCGACCGTATTGCAGAGATGGGCTTTACCTACTGGCAGGTGCTGCCCTTTAATCCCGTTGACGGAGCCGGCAGCCCCTACTGCTCCCCCTCCGCCTTTGCCGGCAACTACCTGTTTATCGACCCGCAGGGGTTGCAGGAGATGGGCCTGGCAACAGAGGCAGAAGTGGCACAAAACCGCTATGACGGCACGCCGTACACGGCAGACTTTGCCTTTGCCGGTGAACGCCGGTTGGCGCTGCTGGAGCAGGCTTTTTTGCGCATAGACGACGCCCTGGCGTCTAAGATCAAGACTTTTGAGGTAGAAAATCCCTGGCTGACGGATTACAGCGTATTTATGGCAGTAAAAGAGGCGGAGGGCGGCAAGCCCTGGTGGCAGTGGAGCGACCGCCACGCCCATTACCACACCTGTATTCAGGACATTTATTCCTATGAAAGCCGGGCGGCGTTTTGGAAATTTGTGCAGTACATTTTCTACCTGCAATGGGGAGAGATCAAGGCCTACGCCAACGAAAAAGGCGTGGCTGTCTTGGGAGATATGCCCATTTATGTAGCCATGGACAGCGCCGATGTGTGGTCCGGTCTGCCCCTGTTTCTCATTGACGAAAAGACCTTAAAACCGGAGAAAGTGGCCGGTGTGCCGCCGGATTACTTTAGCGAGAACGGCCAGCTGTGGGGCAATCCCCTGTACGACTGGGCGGCTATGGAAAAGGACGGCTACGGCTGGTGGCTCTCTCGCCTGGGCCACGCGCTGACCACCTATGACGCGGTGCGCATTGACCACTTCCGCGCCTTTGCCAGCTACTGGGCGGTGGACGCCCAGGCAGAGACTGCCAAGGTGGGCCAGTGGCTGCCCGGACCGGGGATGAAGCTGTTTGACAAGGTGTTTGAGGTGTACCCGGGCGCCCCCATTATTGCCGAGGACCTGGGGGTGTTTGGAGAGGATGTGGTGCAGCTGCTCTCTGACACCGGCTTCCCTGGTATGAAAGTGGTGCAGTTTGGCTTTGACCCCAACGGCGACAGCAGCCACATGCCCCATAACGCAGAGAAAAACAGTATCAATTATGTGGGCACCCACGACAACAACACCCTGCTGGGCTGGCTGTGGGAGGCCGGTGAAACAGAGCGCCGCTTTGCCCTAGACTATGCCGGCTTTACCGGCGACAACTGGGGCGACGGCGGCTACCAAAGCCCCGCCTGCCGCAAAATTATAGAAACGGTGTGGCGCAGCGCCTCCAATGTGGCGATCATCGCCTTGCAGGATATGTGCGGCTTTGGCAGCGACGCGCGTATGAACACCCCCGGCGTGCCGGAGAAGAACTGGCGCTTTCGCACCACGAAAGACACCATCGCCAACATAGACGGTGCCTACTTCCGCCGGATCAACAGCCTGTTCCGCCGCACCTACCCGGTTTTTGAAAAATAACAGGGTCAAAAAAGCAACTCCTTCATAGTATGTTACTGAAGCACTGCGGGGCGCCGGGCGCCCGGTGTGCAATAACCTATGAAGGAGTTTTGTTATGCCCGATTCGATCATTGATACCGGCGAAAGACGCATTAACGAGGCGGTGTGCATTGACACCAAGCGCATTTACGACAGCTGCGTAAGCAAGGACTGCCTGGAGGACCTGCGGGTCACCTTTTACGCCCCGGCGCAAATGCTGGTAGACAACGCGGTCACCGTCAAGTGCCGGGACTGCACCATTGAGGCTGTAAGCATTGATGTGGACGAAGTGCCCTTTGACAACGGCTTTTACAGCGTGGATGTTACTTACTACTTTAAGCTGACCTTTGACTGCTATTCGGCCCCCTGTACGGTGCCTATGGTAGCCACCGGCTACACCAGCTTTAACAAAAAGTGCATTCTCTACGGCAGCAGCGGCAATGTAAAGGTCTTTGTCAGCAATGTGTCTGCGGAGGCGCTGGACTGCCCGGAGGCTCCCCAGTACACCAACCCCTCTGCCAAGGTGCAGGCGGTGGACCCGGTGGTGCTGTCTATGGATGTGGTATGCAGCTGCGACTGCCGCGTGCCCTGCCTGACCTCCATGCCCAAGTCCATTACTTCCACACTGGACAACAGCACCCTGCCGGAACGCCCGGCCAAGGCCGTGCTGGTGACCCTGGGTCTCTTTTCCATCATCCAGATGGAGCGGGATGTGCAAATGACCATTCCCGCCTATGACTACTGCATTCCGGAGCGGGAGTGCAACTGCAACACCGCCAACCCCTGCGAGACCTTCGCGGGCATTGACTTCCCGGTGGATGAGTTCTTCCCCAGGGACAAAGAGGACTGCTGCCCCTGCTGCCCGGACAGCGGCAACACCGGCACCAATACTGCCGACCATCGTAACAATCGCTAAGATCCAAAAAAACACCGCTGACGGTCCCCCGTCGGCGGTGTTTTTTCAATTTCGTCTATATTATCATCAAGTTGCATACACACTTGCGCCCGGAAAAGGGCTTGGTCTTTTCATTTTTAATCAAAAACTGGCAGCATATGTATAAAGCGCACCGATAATAAATATCACCGCCGCCAACAAAACGCAGACCCAGCCCCGGTATTGTTTTTCCCCCCGCGGGCAGCGGGTCACCAACGCATAGGGCACCGCTGCCAGCGGCCCCAGCAGCAGCGTACAGACTGCCCACACAGTACCGGCAGCGGTCTCTCGCACTTTGGCGCTACGCCCTACGGCCACTGCCAGTAAGATACGATAAACCACAAAAGTCAGTGTGGTCGGTATATGCGTCAGGCCGGAGTTTTCAATATCCGGCATGAATATATTGGCATAGTAATAGTAAAGATAGACCATTACAATCTCTCCTCCTGGGATACACCCTAACCCCGGCTTAAATACTTGCCGTTTTTGAATGTAATTCTGTAACTCACCCTATTCGACCGCAGGCGCCATTCCAAGACGGTCACAGTATCGCCGTTCTTACTCTGTTCCACACCATAATAGCTGACCGTAGACAGCGGCGCGATTTTCAAACATTCTTCCAGGGTCAGATCCGGCGCCCGGTCATACAGACTTTCGGCCTGATCCATAGACAAAGGGCAGTCGTATTCCGTATTCACCAGGCACTTGCGCTCGTATACACCGTCCTCATCCGTATCTTTCAAAATGACATGGTACGGCATGCCCTCGTAAACGGGTTCTTCAATGGAAGCCAGGCCGTCTTCATAATCCGCCGGTGTGTTTTTAGACTGCACCGGCAGCCGGGTTTTGTCCAGAACTTCCATGGCCTGCTGTAAGGGCTTGGACTCCACACCTTGGCGCGCCCGCTCCCGCATAAGTGCGTCTACGCCGTTGGACACGCCCAATGACACCGCCGCACAAACAATCAGTACCACTAAAATGCGCCCGATCACCGGCATACGGCGAAAAATACCCTGCTCCAGCGTTTGGCTGTTGACCCGTCGAATTTCTGCCGCACAAGCAAAATCCAAGACTGCCAGTACCAATGGCAGCAAGGTCAAGCAATACTGTACCCCAATTACCCAGTCCATACTCCAACCGGTCCATTGAGTAAAAGATTTCAGGTTGCTAACGCCGTTCGCAGCAAAGCCCACTATAAATGGGGTACGCATAATCCACGCGGCGATCACATCCGGGATCGTACCAACCAGTAATGTAAACAAATTGTACCATAAAAAATACTGGGCAATGCTACTGACAACACAAAACAGACCGTGCCCAACCAGCAACACCGGGTCCTTGCACTTCCACGCCCAGCGAAAGGCCAGGGTGGTGGCTGCCAAAACGGCCAGCACATTGCCAAACTGCAGGGTATAGACCAGCCAATCCGGCATAACAGCATACAAAGAATACGACCACTGTTCGCTAAACCCATACAGCACAGACAGTCCCACGCACGCCGCCAGGGCGGAAAAACCCAGCATCCGACCGGGCAAATTCCGGTGTAGGCGGCCCAGTTCCCGGGCCATCTCCTCCGGCGCGCCCATACGGCTCATTGCCATATTCTCCGCCTTTTCCCTCTCATATCCGGCGTCTGTATAGAAGCTGGTTTCGTCCTCTATATGGTCTTCCAACTCCCGCTGCACCCGGGCCTTGGTATAAGGGTTGGAGACCAGCAGCAGCGCCTTGTGCAAATACTCTTCTTTTTTCATTCCCCACCTCTACGCAAACTCCAGCACCCGGGTCACATCCCGCGTGTAAGACAAAAACTCCTCTTTTTTGGCAGCAAACTGGCGGCGGCCTTTGTCCGTCAAGTGATAATACTTACGCCGCCGGCCGTCCACCGTGCGCCAATCGCTCTTTAGGCACCCCTCTTGCTCCAAAGCGTGGAGAATGGGATACAGGGTTCCTTCGCTCATTTGGAACACATTTTCGCTGCGGATCTCCAACTCCCGAATGATCCGATAGCCGTACAGATCCTTGCCGTCCAATACGCTCATCACCAGCAGCGGCGTACCGCCCTTAAGCAGCTCTTTACTGTAACGCATACGCACCTCCTAAAATCAATACCTTGGAATACGATGTATCTCTTACGGTTACATCGTAACACAAGGTATTGCATTTGTCAACAAAAAAATACCACCCCGTAACAGAGTGGTATGCTTAACGGCGGGAGCAAGCCCCCGCCCTACGGTATCTTGGGACAAGAGATGCAGTAGGGGCGGATAGCATCCGCCCGCACGATGATCTTTTTCCTTTAATCGCCTTTACACCTTCTCCATCCGGGCGAAATTGGCCATCAACTTCTTGGTGCCCGCACGGTCAAAGGCCACCTCCAAAAGGGTATCGTTGCCCATAGGCTGGGTGGACAGCACCACGCCGGTGCCAAAGGTCTTGTGGCGCACCGTATCGCCTACGGCGTAGGTGACGCCGGTAGCGGCCGGAGCGGCCTTAGCGGTTTTGGCGCCGCCGAATTTGTGGGCGTAGCTGCTCTTTTGGGTCTGCTGTCCCACCTTGGCGCCGGTAAAGCCTGCGTGGCTGCGGAAGGACTGAACGGTCACATCCTCCGTCACCTGCTCCGGGATCTCCCGCAAAAAGCGGGAGGGCATATTCCGGTTGGTGGTGCCGTAAAGCATACGCTGGCGGGCGTTGACCAAATAGAGCTTTTCCCGGGCCCGGGTAATGCCCACATAGGCCAGGCGGCGCTCCTCCTCCAGCTCTTCCTCGCTGTACATCGCCTGGCTGCCGGGGAAGATACCCTCCTCCATACCGGGGATAAACACCACCGGGAATTCCAGGCCCTTGGCGGAGTGCAAGGTCATCAGCACCACAGAGTCCTCATCGTCGTTATAGGCGTCAATGTCGGACACCAGCGCCACATCCTCCAAAAAGTCGGACAGCTCAAAGTCCTCGTTCTCCTCCTGATATTTAATGAACATGGAGGAAAGCTCCTTGATATTGTTCAGTCGATCCTCGTACTTCTCCGGGTCGTCCTCCTGGAGATAATCCGTGTACTTGGTCTTTTCCAAAATCTCCTGGAGCAGGTCGCTCAGGAGCATACCGTCCTCCAGGCAACGCTGGAAGTATGTAATCTGGGCGGCAAAATCCTTGAGTTTTTGCGCGCTGCGGGCGGTTTTTTGGAACTCGTCTGCCCGCTGACACACCTCAAAGGCAGAGATCCCCAGTCCGGTGGCAATCTCCGTAATATGGCTGACCATAGTAGCGCCGATCCCCCGCTTAGGCACATTGATAATGCGCTGCAAGCGCACCGTGTCCGCCGGGTTGTTAATGAGCGCAAAGTAGGCGGTCATATCCTTAATTTCCTTGCGATCAAAGAAGCGGTTGCCGCCAATGACCTTGTGGGGAATACCGCTTTTGGTCAGGGCAATTTCAATATTCCGGGACTGGGCGTTCATTCGATACAGCACTGCGTGGTCGCTCATTTTGCGCCCGGCCTTTACATTCTTCAGAATCTCCTCCACGATAAAGGAGGACTCCTCCGCCTCGTTCTGGGCAGTATTCAGAATGATCTTGCTGCCGGCGCCCGCGTCCGTCCACAGGCGCTTGCCCTTTCGATTTTTGTTATTGGCGATTACCGCGTTGGCGCCGTCCAAAATATTCTGGGTGGAGCGGTAGTTCTGCTCCAGGCGGATCACTGTGGCGTTCTTATAATGCTGCTCAAAGGATAAAATATTCTCAATGGTGGCGCCACGGAAGCGGTAAATAGACTGGTCGTCATCACCTACCACGCAAATGTTCTTAAACTTGTCCGCCAGCAGCGAGGTGAGCACATACTGAGCGTGGTTGGTGTCCTGGTACTCGTCCACCATCACATAGCGGAACTGGTTTTGGTACAGCTCCAGCACATCGTCATTCTCTCGCAGCAGCTGCACGGTGTTGTAGATCATATCGTCAAAGTCCATAGCGTCCGCCGCCAGCAGCTCCTTTTGATAGAGCGCATAGCACTCGGCGATCTTGCCCTTACGGAAGTCCGCGCCCACGGTGGCCCGGTACTCCTGGGGACCGATCAGCGCGTCCTTGGCGTTGCTGATCTCCGACAAAATGGCCCTGTGGTTCAGAAACTTGTCGTCAATGCCCAGCTGGCGCTGGCACTGCTTCATCACCCGCTTGCTGTCGTCCGTGTCATAAATGGTAAAGTGGTTGGTATAGCCCAGCCGCTCCCCAAACCGGCGCAAAATCCGCGCGCAGCAGGAGTGGAAGGTGTGGGCCCAAATGGACTCTGCCTCCGGGCCGATGGCATCTGCCAGTCGCTGGCGGATCTCCCCCGCCGCTTTATTGGTAAAGGTAATGGCCAGCACCTGCCAAGGCAGGGCGTAGCCGTCGGCAATAATATGCTGCACCCGGTTAACCAGCACGGTGGTCTTGCCGCTGCCGGCTCCGGCCAGGATCAGCAAGGGACCCTCGGTGTGCTGCACCGCCTGCTGCTGCATTTGGTTAAGTGCCATTGGTGTTCCTCCGTCTACAAAAAATCACAAACAAAAAGGGTGCAAAATCCGGCAGGACAGACCCGCCGGATTTATCACCCAAAAAATCAGTTGTTCCAGTTACTTTAACAAAGTGAGCATAATACCTGCTGCTACGGCAGAACCGATCACGCCGGACACGTTGGGTCCCATGGCGTGCATCAGCAGGAAGTTGGAGGGATTCTCTCTCTGCCCCTCTTTTTGGCTGACGCGGGCGGCCATCGGTACGGCAGACACACCGGCAGAGCCGATCAGCGGATTGACCTTGCCCTTGGTGAAGATATACATCAGCTTGCCGAAAAGCACGCCGCCGGCAGTACCCACGGAGAATGCGATCAGGCCCAGCAGCACGATCTTCAGGGTATCCAGGTTCAAGAATTTATCCGCAGAAGTGGTGGCACCGACGGACAGACCCAGCAGAATGGTTACAATGTTCATCAACTCGTTCTGTGCCGCCTTGGCGATACGCTCGGTCTGGCCGCTCTCTTTCAGCAGGTTACCGAACATCAGCATACCCACCAGTGCAGCCGCATCCGGCAGCAGCAAAGATACAATGACCGTTACCAAAATGGGGAACAAAATCTTCTCCAGTTTGGAAACAGGGCGCAGGTTGCCCATCACCACGCTGCGCTCTTTCTTGGTAGTCAGCGCGCGCATAATGGGGGGCTGGATAATCGGCACCAAGGCCATATAGGAGTACGCCGCCACAGCGATGGTACCCAGCAGTTCCGGTGCCAACTGGGAGGTAACGAAAATGGCCGTAGGGCCGTCCGCACCGCCGATAATACCGATAGAACCGGCCTGCTGCGGGGTAAAGCCCAGCAGGATGGCGCCCACATAGGTAAAGAAGATACCCAGCTGGGCAGCAGCGCCCAGAATAAAGCTGGAGGGATTGGCGATCAGCGGCGCAAAGTCCGTCATGGCGCCAATGCCCATAAAGATCAGGGGCGGGTAAACACCGGCTTTTACGCCGAAATACAAGAAGTCGATCAAACCGGGGCTGAGCACGGCGCCGGAAGCGTCCGTCATTCGGCCGGCCATCAGGTCGATAAACTCGTGAATACTGGAGTAATGCACGGCCAAGTTGGCGCTGGGAATATTAGCCAGCAGCATACCGAAGGCAATGGGGATCATCAGCAGCGGCTCAAAGCCCTTCTTGATACCCAAATACAGGAAAACAAAAGCAACCACCAGCATGACAGCGTTTTTCCAGCCGCCATCCGCTGTGAAGAAATAGGCGTAACCGGAGTTGGAAAAGATCTGTACAATGACCTCCCAAACTCCTCTTAAAATCTCACTCATTCATATACCTCCGTTAAAACGGGCGTGTGTTCTCTGCCACAGCGGCAGCCGCCCAGGGATTGCGCACGCCCACCGGATTGGGACGCACACGGCGCACACTCTGTACCACAGCGCCAGGGCCTTCGCTGGCCGCAACGGCAGCTGCAATCACAGCCACTACCTCGCCGGGAATACCACTCTCCACCACCGGTGCAGGCGCGGCAGGCGCAGCCTTGGCAGCGGGTGCAGACGGCGCGGAAGCCACAGTCACCTGGCTCTCCATAGCCTTTAACTTTTTCTTCTTGCTACGGCTCTCTGCCCCGTGCACAATGGCGCCGAATGCCTTAAACACAAAGATCAGCAGTACCAAAATGCCCAAAACAATCACAATGCCGGCGATCACCACCGTGCTGGTGAAGGTAGCGCTACGATCCGCCTCAATACCGGTAGCCGCCAGCAAAATTGAAGATAACGGGTTCATCTGATTAACCTCCAGTTACAATTTTCCAAATTAAAGATATTATAAATCAAAAGCGGCGCAAAAGCAATGTTTTTTGCAGCAGAAAGAAAAAAATTGCAAAACTTCGTCAAACTGTATAAAATCCGTCGGAAAGTCTTGATTTATTTTTAAGATCGGATATAATGATAGTGTACCAAAAGGAGGCGGACTTATGACTGAACAAACCTTGATCATTGCCATCTTGGTGGCGCTGGTGATCCTGTGGATCACAGAGACTTTAGGCATGCACCGCACCAGCCGCATTTTAGGCGGCGTTATTGACTTGGGCTTTGCCGTGCTGCGCTAAGGAAACAAACGAAGATACATAATCCTACAAAAACAGCCGCTGCTTATCGCAGCGGCTGTTCTTTTTTTCTGTTATTCTTTAATGCGGCAAATGCGCATAGCGTGTTTCTCCACCTTAAAACGCACTTCCGTATAGTCAAAGTTCTCGCCGTCGCAGTTACCCAAAAGCGGTCGATCGTCCACAGACCAAAAGCGCCCGCCTACGGTGTAACCGGTATGTACCACATCCGGCGCATACTCGGCAGCCGTGCCGGCACTGTACTGAGGCACGATGGGCACAGCCTTTGCCAGGCTCAGCGGGTCCACATAGGTAAAATCCAGCAGTCCGTCATCTAACTTGCTGTTTGGCGCCGGGCAAAAGCCGCCGCCGTAGTAGCTGGCGTTGCAGATGGCAAACAAGGCGTATTCCATATTCTCCCGATAAAATTTATAGGGTTTGCCGTTTTCGTCCACACAGTCCAGTTCAACATTGACCTTGTAGCGCAGGGGCTGCATCATTACCGGCACCACGGCAATATTGTATGCCTGGTGCCCCAGTGCGGGGATCTTACCGGCAATCTTGCGGCCGATGGTCTCTACCTTGGTGTCCAGCCCGTAGCTCATCACATTGATGCACTTTTCGCCGTTATAGTCAATCAGATCCAGCGGCTCCACCGTGTAATTCAGCTTGCCGGAGTACAGACCAAAAGATTTGATCACATTCTCCACATTGATCTTCTTGGTGCCATAGACTTTCTTGGCAAAATCGTTGCCGGTGCCCAGAGGCAGCAGCATCATGGGGGTCTCTGTATGTGCCAGACCGTTGGCAATCTCATGTACTGTGCCGTCGCCGCCACAGCAGACAATGACACAACGATCGCCATACTTTGTCGCATAAGCCGTTGCAATCTCTCGGGCGTGGCCGGAATGATCCGTCTCTTCCACAATCATCTCATCATCAATAAGACGAAAAGCGGAGCGGATACGGCTGAAAATCGCCTCTTTGTCCTTATGGCCGGACACCGGATTTACAATAAATACATACTTCATCTGTTTTTCCCCTCTTTCACGCCGAGTGCCGTCAGGCCAGGCAGGCGCCGCCCACCGGGCGCACTTGCAGCACATGGCAGGTGCCCTCGCCGAACACGCCCTCCAGCACGGTACGGTACTGCTCCAGCAAATCATTCGGCACAAAGGCCTGAATGGTACCGGCAAAGCCGCCGCCGTGCACGCGATAAGCGCCACGATCACCCAGCACCTGGCCGCTGATGGCCAGCGCCAGACTCAGCCGCTGGTCCGTGGGATTCTTGGTGGTAAACACATTTTGATTATACATAAAGGAGGAGCGGCCGGAGGCGTTGATATCTGCCAAAAAGCCGTCAAAATTCCCCTGCCCTAAACAAGAGACAGCGTCCTCCACCCGGCGATTGTCATTATAAAAATGAATGGCGCGGATCAGTGCCCGGTCATTGACCTTGGTTTGCAGCTCCGGCAGTGCGGCAAAGAAGTCCTCGTAAGCTACCTGGCGCAACACAGACTTGCCCATGGCGTGCGCCACTGCTTCCATCTCGCTGCGAATGGAAGCGTAATCGTCCGTCAGATCCGAGTGGTTACCGCCGGTATCTACAATGCACAGGCTGTGACCGGAGGCAGCAAAGTCATAATCCACCTTTTGGATCACCGGCTCCTTAGTGCTCTCAAAATCAATGGTTACAAAGGCGCCTACGGAAGAAGCCATTTGATCCAGCAAGCCGCAAGGCTTACCAAAGAATACATTTTCGCTGTACTGTGCCACCTTGGCAACGGTTACCGGGTCGATACCGCCATCGTTGTACAAATAAGAAGTGATGGTGCCCAGCAGCACCTCAAAGGCTGCGGAGGAGGACAGGCCGGAGCCGCCCATCACATCGCTGGTGGTCACTGCGTCGTAGCCGCCGATGGTATAGCCCAGATCACGGAGCCGCGCAGACACACCGCGCACCATAGCCGTAGAATGGCCAAAGGCATCTGCGTTGGGGGTCAGGTCCGTCAAATCTGCCACATTCATTTGGTGACCGGCAGACTTGACCCGCACCACGCCGTCCGTATTCTTGGAGGCAACGGCAATGGCGTCTAAGTTAATGGCCGCCGCCAGCACCTTGCCGTGATTGTGGTCCGTATGATTTCCGCAAATCTCCGTGCGCCCGGGAGCGGACATCAGGTGCACTTCCCGGTCGCCGCCAAAGGTTTCTGCAAAGGTGGTTAGAAGTTCCATGTACCGGGACTTCTGCTTTGCCACTTCCCCGTCGGTCACATATACCCGGCGAAAGGCGTCATCCAACTGGCCGGCTTTGATTTTGTTCATCATCGCTTGTGCATTCATAATTGTACCTCTTTGATTTTATAATACGATTTTGTATTTTTCTTTTTCGCTGTATAGAAGCAGGGTCTGGTTCATCTGGCGGGACCGACGGCCGTAATATATATTAAAGGCCATACTGGTAATGCCGGAGAACCCTACAATGATCATGAGCAGCGTAATGAACCGCGCCGAAAACGGATTGTACAGCACGGTACCGATTTTGGTATAAATATAAAGCCGGGGCGCAAAGCCCAGCAGGCTCAGACAAATATAATAAAGGAAGTCATAGTGCATGGAGCCATAATATTTGGACACCATACCCAGCGGAATAGACGGCACCAAACGGGACACAAAGAGAACATAAGGGTTACCGTTGCCCTTAAATCGAATCCAGTCCCGAATAAAGCGCATTTGACGGATATTCAGAATCATACCGGCCCAGCCGCCGCCGATCCAACTGCCTTCCGCGTATTTAACCGCAAAGAAGAACGCCAAAAACACCATATTGATCAGCATAGCCTGCCCCAACGGGAACACCACGCCGGAAATTACACACAGCACACCCATAGGAATCGGCAGCTGGCACTTGGCAACATACAGCGCAAAAATACACAGAATGATCTCAAAATCCGAGTCCAGTCCTACAATAGACTCGTCCAGCCGCCGCAGCCAGCTGATGAGGGCGTCAAAGCGCACCTCCAACTCCGTGTGCTTATAAAGCGCCACAGCCAGCAACACCAAAAGCCCCAGCGTTACCAGTGCGATCACGCCGGAAATGAAGTTGGTTCTGTGCCGTTTTTGCTGCTTCAACGGCGTCACCTCCCTTATCTGCGGAGGATCAGTCCTCCTGCTCTCTGAAGTTGCCCAAAAACTTAAAGCCCGGCAACTCGTCCGACAGCGCGCACAAAAGGTCCAAGGTCACATCTCGGCGCACGCTGCCCATAATATCCACATAAAAGAAATAGCTGAATTCGCCGTTACCCATAGGGCGGCTCTCAATCTTGGTCAGATTTAGCCCGGCCATGGAGAAACGGCCCAGCACCCGGTACAAAGACCCGGTGGTATGGGGCACGCGGAAGATCAGCGAGATCTTATCCGCATCGTTACTAATCTGCATATCCTTGGAGATTACAACAAACCGGGTCCTGTTATTAGAAATATTCTGGATCTCCCGTTTCATAACCTGCAAGCCGTATTTTTTTGCCGCAGTAGGTGAGCAGATGGCGGCAATATCCCGCCGGTCGGACTGAGCCACATACTTAGCGGCAGCCGCTGTGTTGGAATAAGTAATACCGGTAAAGCCAAAATTCTCAATAAAATTACTGCACTGGGTCAGCGCCTGATGATGGCTGTAAATGCTCTCCACATCTTCATACCGGGTATCCGGGTGGGCAGCCAGGCAGTGCTCGATCTTTTCGTCTCGGGCACCCACCATAAAGAAGCGGTACTTCATAATCAGGTCGTAGGACTCGTGCACACTGCCGGCGGTGGAATTCTCCACCGGGATAATACCGTAGCGTGCCTCGCCCTTGTCCACTGCCTCAAATACATTCTCAAAATACTTATAATATTTGATGGGCACACCGGGAAACAGCTGCGCCCCGGCAATGGACGCATAAGCGCCCTCCACACCGGCACAGGCAATGCACTCACCGGGTGCCACAGCAATGGGACCGTCCTGCAAGGCTGCCGTGATCTCTTTTCTTAAATCGGCGCCGCCGTCCATCATCTTGTGCTGGAGCGCACGGGAGGCGTCCATAGTGGCAGCGAACACAGTTTTGATCGTTTCGCCCCGATCGCCGCACTTGCCTGCCACATCGTCGAGAATTTGGCGCTCCCGCTCCTCATTGAGCACGGGAATGCCCCGCTCCACCTTGTACTTGGCCACCTGCTCAGACACATCCATGCGCGCCATCAGCAGAGGAATCAGCTGATCGTCAATCCGGTCGATCTCTTTTCTCAGTTCCAACAAATCCATGTATTTTATATTCCTTATATTCTCTTACTTTTTGATTTTATCCTTGGAGCAGCAAATCCATCAGTCCAAAGGCTACGGCAGCTTCTACCACCGGCACGGCACGAGGCACGATACAGGGATCGTGGCGACCGTGAATGGTCAGGGTCTCCGGCTCCATGGTCTGCAAATTCACACTGGGCTGTGGCTGACCGATGGAGGGCGTGGGCTTTATGGCCACCTGAAGCACCAAGGGAGCACCGGAGGTCATACCGCCCAGCACGCCGCCGTTATTATTGGTCAACAGCGCCACCTTTCCGTCCCGGACGGTGTAGCCGTCGTTCACATCTGCACCAAAGGCGCCGGCAAAATCAAAGCCCAGGCCAAACTGCACGCCCTTCACCGCCGGAATACCAAACAGCAGGGCCGAGAGCTTGCTCTCCACGGTAGAGAACATATTGCCCCCTACCCCCACCGGCAGACCGATGGCTGCGCACTCAATGCTGCCGCCCACACTGTTTTGTTGCAGCCGGGCAGCCTCAATCACTGCGCGCATATTCTCCTCCGCCTCCGGATTCAGCACGGCAAAGGTGCTGTCGCCCAGGCGGTTTAATGTCTCTTTATCAATGGAATTAAGGTCAAACAGGGTGTCCTTTACCCCGCCCACCTTGGCAATATGGGCGCCCACAAACACGCCCTGCTGTGCCAAATACTGCTTGGCAATCGCACCGGCAAATACCAAAGGTGCCGTCAATCGACCGCTAAAGTGGCCACCGCCACGCACATCGTTCCGACCGCCGTACTTTACATAGGCCGGATAATCGCTGTGGGAGGGTCGAGGTACCAGCGCCACATTGCCATAGTCACCGCTGCGGGTATTCTCATTGGTAATCTCCATAGCCAGGGGCGCACCGGTGGTGCGCCCATTCAGCACACCGGAGAGAATGTGGGGAATATCCTTTTCCAACCGAGGGGTGGCAGTTTTGTCACGCCCCGGGGCACGCCGAGCCATATCCTTATAAATGGCGTCCAAATCCACCGGGATACCCGCAGGCAGACCGTCAATCACACAACCGATAGCCGGACCGTGGCTCTCACCAAAAATACTCAGTTGTACCTGCTCACCTGTTACCGATGACATCTGCCTTACCTCCCAGTGCACAAAAATCTTCAAAAAAGGCAGGATAAGTCTTGTTAATGCTCTCCGCCTGGTCAATCACGCTGTCGCCTGCAGCATACGCCGCCGCCACAGAAAAGGCCATCACGATCCGATGATCGTTGCAGCCGTCCACCGTGCCGCCCTGCACCGCACCGGTGCCGTGGATCACCAGCCCGTCCGGCAATTCTTCCACCTGCACGCCCATAGCCCGCAGGTTCAGCGCTACGCTTTGCAACCGATCCGACTCCTTAAACCGCAGCCGACCGGCGCCGGTAATGTGGGTGGTACCCTTGACAAAGGCAGCGGTCACTGCCAGCGCAGGCACCATATCAGGAATATCCCGAGCATCAATCTCTGCCGGGCGCAATGCGCCGCCACAGCACCGCACAATACGGTCGCGCACCTCCACCCGGGCACCGAAGCGCTCCATCATGCCGCAAACGGCTTTATCCCCTTGGGTAGAAGCCGGGTTCAGTCCGGCAATTTCTATCTCCTGCCCCACCGTGCCGGCAGCCATAAAAAACGCCGCATGGGACCAATCGCTTTCTACTGTAAAGTTCACAGGCTTGTACTGCTGATTGCCCCGCACCAGGTAGCCAAAATCCGTAGGCCGTACCTGCACGCCAAAGGCAGCCATCACCTGCAAAGTAATATCAATATAAGGCTTTGACTCTAATTCCGTCGTTAAAAGCACTGCCGAGTCGCCGTCTAAGAGCGGCAACGCCAGCAGCAGCCCTGTCAGGTACTGAGAACTGACGTTCCCGGCGATCTCATATTGCCCGGGTCGCAGCTTGCCGGTAATAGAAAAGGGCAGGCCCCCATCTGTCTGTACCTGCACACCGTGCTTTGGCAATAGCGTAGCAAAGGCGTCCAGCGGGCGCCGGGGCAGTCGACCGGCGCCGGTAAAGGTCACCGTCTTGCCCAAAGCCGCCGCCACCGGGATCAAAAAGCGCACCAAAGAGCCGCTTTCGTTACAAAAAATTTCGTCCCGCCCGGCAGCTAAGTCTGCCAGTGCCTGAACCGTGGCTGCAATATCTGCCGAAGTGCCCAAGGGCGCTACGGAGCCACCACCGGCCAGCGCACTGCAAATCAGCGCACGAATGGCAAAGGACTTAGAAGGCGGCAGCTGCACGGTGCCTGTCAGCGGGGACGGCGTGATCTTTACTTGCATGCCCCACCTCCGAACATGGTTCGCAGGGTAGGCAGATCCACCGGATCAATAAAGCTGTCGCCGATCTTACGCAGCAGCACCAGCTTCATACCGTCTGCGGTGCGCTTTTTATCCGCCTGCATCGCGTCTACAATTTCATCAATGGAATGGGTATCCGCCACCGGCAGGTTGTATTTTTGAAGTAAGGTGGCAATGCGGTCCGCCGTGCCCGGCTCCGTCAGCCCTGCACCTTCTCCGGCACGAGCCGCCAGCACCATACCGATTCCCACAGCGGCGCCGTGCGTCACCGTTTGATAGTTCCATAATTTTTCAATGGCGTGACCGGCGGTATGCCCAAAGTTCAGCAGTGCGCGCTCGCCCGCTTCCTTTTCGTCATGCTCCACCACCACGCGCTTCATATCCACACAGGCATAGATAATCTCGTGAATACGATCTTTAGCACTGGCCTGCTCCAGCAGGGCAAACAGCTCCGCCGAGCGGATACAGCCGTACTTGATCACCTCGCCCATACCGTCACTAAAGAACACATCCGGCAGGGTACGCAGCACCTGCGGATCAATCAGCACCAAAATCGGCTGGTGAAAGGCACCGCACAAATTCTTGCCCATAGGCAGATCCACGCCGGTTTTGCCGCCCACAGAGGAGTCCACCTGAGCCAGCAGTGTCGTGGGTATCTGCACAAAATCAATGCCCCTCAAATAAATGGCAGCCGCAAATCCGGCCATATCGCCGCACACACCGCCGCCCAGCGCAACCACCAGGTCGCCCCGCGTCAGCCCCTCCCGGGCCATATAATTCACCATATTCAGCACGGTCTCCGGCTTCTTGGATACCTCACCGGCGTCAAATACCAGGGTACACACCTGAAAGTCTGCGCTCTCCAGCGCCTGCACCACCCGGTTGCCGTACAGAGGGTACACATTGCTGTCGCTGATCAGGCAAATGCGTTTGGCGCCGGACACGCGACGCACCAGGTCACCGGCTTGCTCCAGCAGGCCGTCGTCAATGAGGATATCATACGGTCTGCCGGTATGTACTGTGATCTTTTGCATCAGCCGATCTCCTCCTTAATTCGGTTGCCCTGTTCCATCAGCGCCCGCAGTGCCGGCGCATCCTCCGCCTCAATCGCAGAGCGGAACTTTTGCAAATTGCCAACTAAGTCATCAATCTCGCGAATCAGCGGCTCCTTATTATCAATAAATAGCTGGGCCCACATCTCTGCATTGATGCGAGCCACCCGGCTCACGTCCCGATAGCTGCCGGCGCTGAAGCCAGCGTGCTGGGGTGCCAAAGGGGACAACACATACGAGCAGGCCAGCACATGGGCAATTTGAGAGGTAAAGGCAATCATCTCATCATGATGCTCTGGGGTGGTCACCACTGTGCGGGCGAAGCCCATATCCTCTGCCAAACCGATCAGGGCATCCACCTTGCGGCGGGGTGCGTCCACCGGGGTACAAATAAAGGACGCGTTGTCAAACAAGTTGTTCAGGCTGTTGTCATAGCCGGACACCTCACGCCCGGCCATAGGGTGGGCACCGATAAAAGTAAATGGCAGATCCTTATGCGCTGCCATTTGGCGACAGATCTTGGTTTTGATCCCGCAGGAGTCTGTAACCACACTGTCTTTCTTAAACAGGTCCTTGTGCTCCAAAATGAAGGGCACAATCGCCTCCGGATAAAAGTTAATAATGGTAATGTCTGCCTGGGGCAGCAGTTCCTCCAAAGTACCGGTGGCGTCAATGGCGCCGTCTGCCAAGGCGCGCTGAGCCACACTGGGGGTGCGGTTCCAACCCAGCACGCAATGTGCCGTGTTTTTCTTCAATGTTTTTGCCAGACTGGCACCGATCAGACCCAGCCCTAAAATCAATACTGTCATGAGAATTCCGTCTTTCCGTCCGTACCTACGAACCCAAAATCACAGATACTATAATAATATATTCCCTATCATAAGTCAAACGAAAAAGGCGAAAAGGCGCTCCTTTGGCTAAAAATGAACAGAAAAACGCCGCACCGAGTTGCCTCAGTGCGGCGAATTCATTTTAATTCCAGCGCTTATTTGCCGAATACATCATACTCAGAATCGTCAAACAAGTCGTTGCCCTTGTTGTTTGAAGGGTCGGATGTCATAACCACATCCTCGGACTTAAGCTGGTACTTGCGAACGGTGATCACCGGTTCTTCATAACTTTTTCTCATCTTAAAGTCCCTCCTTCCTTAGAACTGCACGGTCTCGCTTACAGCCTTGTCAGCATACACGGTATAGGTCTTGCCGTTCAAGGTGTAGGTCACATAGGATCTGTAAGTCAAATCATAGGAACCGGACAGCGAAGTGGACTTGATGCTGACCACATACTGGCCGTAGTTATCATTTTCACCGGTGTGCTTGGAAGCCTTCAGACGCTTAATGCTGCTGTCGGTGCCGGCATTCTCCAGAGTCAGAGTCTTGCCGGCAGCGGTGGTGAACAACATACCGTACTCCACAGCCTTGGCATTCTCCGGCAGAGCAAATTTGCCGATCATGGAGAACTTGGTGCTGGCTTTTACGATGCCATCACGGGTGGAGGAGGAAGCATAATTGCTGTCACAATCCATCAGCACATCCGTCCCGAACTCCGGATCACTACACATATCCAGTACATCGCTAAGGGTCATACCCCAGATGGTAATATCCTCGCAGGCACGGAAAGCCAAGGTGCTGCCATAACCAACAATGCGGTAGCCATTTGCCGTATCGCCATTCTTGTTGGTAGTGCCTCCCTCGTAATAGGCTACCCAAACCTCTGCCGAGTCATCCGTAGTGGTGATGTAAGAGTTGTACTCGAAAGCACCGCTTACATCCCCGGCCTCAATGTTAAATTTGGCAATGTTCGTCACATCGTACTGTGCGGTAATGGTGATGTCACCGGTTACGTTAATCTTGGAACCGGCGGCTGCGCCGTTATCATACCCGCTGAAGGTGTAGAACGCACAAGCGGGAGCGGTGGGCATGGTCACAGAGCCACTGGTGTAAACCACATCAAACACATGACCGTTAATGCCGTTGACAAAAGTCACTACATAATTGGCCGCGTCGCTGTCTGCCTTCTCTGTGGTCAGATACGTGTTGCCCTTAACCACAAAGCCGTAGCTGGGTGCGGTGGTCATATACTTGCGTGCGGTGGTCTGGGTAACCTGTACGGAGTTGTAACTGTAGTACCAAGCATACTTGGCAGCGCCGGTCTCCGTCTCAATGTCATCATTGGTGCTGACGGTACCGTCACCGTTCACTTCAATGCGGGCACCGTAATTGTAAGTACCCAGCAGCGCACCGTTCAGGTACACATTGTAGGTCATGGGCTGTAAGGACTCCAGCAGCGCCTGGATGGCAGCGTTCAGACTGTTCATATCCTTGTAGGCAATACCCACAATGTCCTTACCGTTGACCGTCACGGTCTTGTACAATTCAAAACCGGTAATGGCAGACAGATCATATGCGTCAGAATCCTTGCCGTCCTGTGCCTTGGCCAGTGCGGCCTCTGCTGCGGACAGATCCAGGGTTGAAGCGGTAATGCTGTATGCATTGACCTTTGCGGTCTCTGCGTCGATCTCCGCCTGCTTGTCGCCCATGGTAGTTGCACGCTGATCTGTGTTGTAGTTGTAATAGGTCAGGCCCTTAATGAGGGCAGCCAAGCCCTCCAAATCGCTGGCGGCATAGGTCTTGTCAGCCAAGGTGGTCAATTTGGCCACCGCTGCGTCCAGCGCGGAGAAGTCGGCATTATCCATTGTGGAACTATACTGTGCGGTGTAAGTCACAGCACCGGTCACCAGCATGGAATCGGTGATCTCCGGATCCCAACCGGTAAAGGTGTAAGAGTAGCCGCCTTTCTTATAGTCGGTTACATCAACTGTGTCGGCCTGCGCCTTCAGGTTTGCACCGTACTCCACATTCTTAATGGTCTTGGAGGCATCATCACCGTTGGCGTCCTTATAATTAAAGGTCAAGGTGAAGGTGTTCAGCTCCAGAGCGTTGTAAGCACGCAGCAGCGTGGTGTATCTGGTCTTCGCCTCGGTAAGGATCTCGTCGGCGGTCATCGTGTTATACGCCATCTGACCCTTAGCTTTTCTCAAAGCGTCGGCAAACTTGGTCCAGGAAGCCTCGGTGTACTTGTTGCTGTCGGTCAGCTCGCTGCACTGGTTGATCAGGTCAAACAGATACGCAATATCCACAACCGTAGCGGTCACGCTGTAGTTCTGTACATCGTGGCGAAGTACAGTCCAAGCGCTCATGGGCTGATAGCTCAGCCGGGTCACAGCACCCACATTGCCGGAAACGGTATAGATCTTCTTGGTGGGCAGCGTTGTGGTGGTCAACTTGGTAGCGGCGTTATCCTTCGCAACGCTCATGGTGTAAGCGCCTGCATAGGTGTTGCCGCCAAAGTTACCGCTGCCGCCCTTACCATGTACAAACAGAACATTCTGCGTACCCTGGTTGTTAGAAGCCTCGCTGGTGGCGATGTCCAGCACATTGGTGGACTTGTCATTAATTCGGTTACCGCTTGCATCCACTGCAAAAGCATCCGTCTTGTTATCTACCTCTACCGCGTACAGGTCCTTCAGTTCCCATGTTGCGGCAGTAGTACCGGAGGTCTTAATGGCATTACCGGGCTTAATGTTCTTCTTGGTTACATATTCGTCTACATCGGTGTCTTTCAATTTGGGGGTCTGACCGGCACCTATGGCACGAGCCACCAACTCACCGGTTTCCCCATCACCTGTAACGGTATCGTTCAAATTGAAGAACAGAAGCTGGTGATCGTAATCACGCCAGGAGCCGAAGAACAGCATCATGTCGCCTAAATTAAAGGTGGTGGCTTCATGGCTGGTACGGATCATAACCGCATTGTTGGGGAAGCTGAAGCCCAACGCCACAGAACCGCTGATCTGTGTATCGTTAACCATACTGCCGCTGGCACTCTTGGAGTTAGGAGAACCAACGATCAGGTGCTCCGCATTGGTAGCCACCGTGCCGTTGGGCAGCTCTGTGAAGGAGAATTCCAGTGCGTCATAAGCAGTCAGAATCTTCTCCAAAACCGCAGTGTAGTCAGCCAGCAACTGCTCCGGCGTGGTCATATCTTTGTTGTCCAGCGCAGCCATCTCAATCTTCGCGTCGGACACAGCCTGTACCAGTGCGTCGAAGTTTACATATTTGGAGCCGTCCAGTGCTTCATAAGAAGCCAAAATGCTGTTCCAGCTCACATAGTGGGTACCGCTGGTAATATGCAGATCGTGATTGATCCGCAGGGCGGGAATGGCAGCCAATACCGCAGCGGTCTGATCCGCAACGATCTGGGTGTTCTCGTCCGTCTTCTGCAAAGCAGCAGAGGGAACGCCGTAGTTCTCCTCACTGCCCCAAACAGCCTTCTTCGCATCGGCGACAGCACCGGTCAGGTTGGCATAGGAGTCCGGCGTAAAGTAGGTCTCATACGCCTCCATGTCGTTAGCCTTGGTGATGGCTTCTACCAATGCGGTGGTATCTACTCTGGAATTCTGTGCTTCCTCCAGCAGAGCATCATAAGCCTGCTGCAGTTCTACTGCCAAAGGCGTTACGGTGCCGTTAGGCTGATAACCGCTCCCCACAGCCATAATGGCGGTGTAGGCAGCCTCATACGCGGACTTAAAGGCGTTCCAATTATCAGAAGAATAAACGCCGTTATCATTGCCGGCTGTGTAAGTGGCCTTGGTCAGGTCAATTACATTGCGCAGCTGATCGTAAGAGTCATCGTCTGCCGTCAGCGCATTCTGTGCATTGGTCAGCGCCGTGCGGGCGTTGTCAATATCCGTAGCGCACCTGGACGCAGCATCTGCAGTGTTGGAAGCAAAATTGTATGCGGTGCTGTCGGACGGATTGACAGATGCCAAAGCGCTGGCAGCCACCAGCAGGCTGCGCATATCCGCAGCGTCATTACAATAGTTTTTAATATTAGAGATGGTGGACTTGGCAGTGGCCAAAGCCTCTTTCACCCCGGCATAGTTGATCACATAGCCGTAGTTGTGGCCATCGTGTTTTTCCTGGCTACCGCCCTTATCACCGGCCAAGCACTGGGAAGCAGCGATGATGGCTGCGCGATTCTTGTCGTGGTCATAGATGGTGAAGCGGGTGTCAATGGTGGTCAGCGGGGCGCTGGGGGTGCCGCTGTAAGTTACAAAGCTGGAACCGGTGTTCTGCTTGGTGTTGTTTCTGCCGGCGGTGCTACGATTCCAGTAAATGGGAGAATCGGAGCCGGAAGCAGCTGCCACAGTGGGAACCACCGTACCATCGGAAGACATAAACGGAATGTTACCGCTCTGGTCCTTCTTTACGGTCCAATTCGCAACCGTCAACTCCGGATTGTTCACATTCACGGCTGTAATGCCGCGAGGCTTAGCGGTGCTGCCGTTATTGAGCAAATACTCATTGCGGTACTCATAGCTGAACTGCACAGGGGCACGCAGCGGTGTGGTGCCGTCATACAGGAACACATAGTCGCTCATGATAATCTTGAACCACTGCTTGGCGTCGTCGTTATAGTACCAGGAGCCAACCACATCGTTAGAGAAACGCAGATTGCCGCCGTAGTACAGCAGCCCGTTGGCATAATCGGAAGCCACGGTTGCACCGCTGGAGTCCGTTACGGTGGCATAGGTCAAATCGGAGGAGAGCACCGTCTTCTGCATCTCCGTCGTTGCGGTAGTCAATGCCTGTGCAGCAGTTCTTAAATCCTGGGACGCGTCGCCGCCATAGACATACATATCCCGCGCTTGTTTGGCGGCCATATACTTGTCGTAAGCCGTGGCCATATCCGCATAAATCTTGCCGTCCATGGCAGATTCGTATGCGTTAATCGCATTGTCCAGGGTGATCAAGGCGTCCGACTTTGCAGGGGTGGGGCCCTCAGCAAGAGCGGTGAGCGGCAGAGCCGTCAGCACCATGATCGCAGCCAAAAGCGCCGATAAAAAGCGCTTGCCCTTTCTTGTTTTCATAAATTTTTTCCTCCTTATTCTGCAACCGGCAGGTACGCCTGGGCGCCCTGTGCATCCGTCCACCTTTCTGACCAAAAGACCGACGGCAACGCGCCTAAAGACCCACCCAAATGCCAATTGAGAAAGAATTAACAATACAGGTGATGGGCATACTTCTGCCCATACATATATTACAAGACAATAATACCACTTATACCCCTGCAAGTCAAGGTGAATCCGTTGTTTTGCAGTCGTAAAAATTAACAGAATGTTCAAATTCCTTTTGTGCATAGTACACAAAAAAAATGAGTGATTCGTAGATTCCGTCTAATAACAGACAACTGTCTAAAACCGCAATATGCTGTCTGTATATATACTGTTGGAACAGGTGCAAATTAAGCCGCCGTCTTTTCTCTACTCTTATGCGCCTTCTACAATCGCCTAAGGCACAGCAAGACAAAGCGCATACAAAAAATAGATACAATACTATATAAGCGGTTATGCGGTAAGTTGCGGCTCCGATTATACATTTATGCACGCCAATTCCCGATTTATGCAGGATTTTCTTGTAATTTTATACAAAATCTCCTGTATATTTGGCTATTTTTTGCATTTTTATACGAATTTTGCCAAATCGCTTGCAATTCCAACCGGGAGTTTATATAATGAGTACAGTTTTTGAAACAAGGAGCGTGCTAATCATGGCAAAAGAAATTAAAAAGGTCGTATTGGCTTACAGCGGCGGCCTGGATACATCCATCATCATTCCGTGGCTGAAAGAGCATTACAACAACTGCGAGGTGATCGCCGTATCCGGCGATGTAGGTCAGGGCACCGAGCTGGACGGCCTGGAGGAAAAAGCGCTGAAAACCGGCGCCTCCAAGCTGTATGTGCTGGATCTGAAAGAGGATTATGTAAAGAACTACATTTTCCCCTGCTTAAAGGCCGGCGCGGCGTACGAGGAATACCTGCTGGGCACCAGCCACGCCCGTCCCTGCATTGCCAAGGGTCTGGCAGAGATTGCCATCAAAGAGGGCGCAGACGCCATCTGCCACGGCTGCACCGGCAAGGGTAACGACCAAGTGCGTTTTGAGCTGAGCTTAAAGGCGCTGGCACCGGAAATGCAGATCATTGCCCCCTGGCGTGAGTGGGACATTAAGAGCCGTGAAGAAGAGATCGAGTATGCAGAGGCGCACAACATTCCGCTGAAGATCAATCGGGAGACGAACTACTCTAAGGATAAAAATGTATGGCACCTGAGCCACGAGGGTCTGGATCTGGAGGACCCGGCCAACGAGCCGCAGTACCTGAAAGACGGTTTTTTGGAGCTGGGTGTTGCCCCGGAGAACGCACCGGACGAGCCTACTTACATCACCGTTCACTTTGAGAAGGGCGAGCCCACCGCCATTGACGGCGTAGAGATGAGCCCCCTGACCCTGGTGGAAAAGCTCAACGAGCTGGGCGGCAAGAACGGCATTGGTCTGTTGGATATTGTTGAAAACCGTTTGGTCGGCATGAAGAGCCGCGGTGTGTATGAGACTCCCGGCGGCACCATTCTGTACAAGGCCCATCAAATGCTGGAAATGATCACCCTGGATCGGGACACTGCCCACTACAAGAAGCTGGTGGCAGAGAAGTACGGCGAGCTGGTATACAACGGCCTGTGGTTCTCTCCCCTGCGTGAGGCACTGGACGCATTTGTCAACAAGACCCAAGAGACCGTAACCGGCGATGTGAAGCTGAAGCTGTACAAGGGCAATGTAATGAACGCCGGAATCACCTCCCCTTACACCCTGTATGACGAGACCGTAGCCTCCTTTGGCGACGACGGCGGCGCATACAACCAGAAAGACTCTGCCGGGTTCATTAACCTGTTTGGTCTGCCGCTGAAAGTTAAAGCGCTGCTGGACCAAAAGCGGGAAGCAGATAAAGACTAATTGTCAAAAGTCAACGAATGACAGGGCGCACGGCCCACCGTGCGCCCTGATTTTTGCATTTTACAGAAAGCAGGAGATTATGGCACAATTATGGAAAGGCCGGTTCAAAAAGGAACTGGCAAAAGAAACCAACGATTTTAACGCCTCCATTCACTTTGACAGCCGCATGTATAAAGAGGACATTACCGGCAGTATGGCCCACGCCACCATGCTGGGGGCATGCGGGATTATTGAAAAGAGCGAAAGCGAAAAGATCGTGCAAGGGCTCAGCGAAATTTTAGCGGATATTGAAAGCGGCAAGCTGGCGATTGACCCGGGTGCGGAGGATATTCATACATTTGTTGAAGGTGAGTTGACCGCCCGCTTGGGCCAAACCGGCAAGCGACTGCACACCGCCCGCTCCCGCAATGACCAGGTCGCGCTGGACATTCGTATGACCCTGAAAAAAGAGATCGACGCCATTGCCGCAGACATCAAGGACCTGCTGGCGGTGCTGTGCAAAAAGGCGGAGGAAAACAAAGGTGTGATCCTGCCGGGCTACACCCATTTGCAGCGGGCGCAGCCCATTACCTTCGGCCATCACCTAATGGCCTATGCCGCCATGCTGTGCCGCGATCTGGATCGACTGGCAGATGTAAAAAAGCGCATGAATGTGCTGCCCTTGGGCAGCGGCGCTTTGGCCGGCACCACCTACCCCATCGACCGGCAAATGGTGGCGGCCCAGCTGGGCTTTGACGATGTAAGTGCCAACAGCCTGGACGGGGTGTCAGACCGGGACTTTTGCATTGAGCTGGCGGCAGCACTCTCTCTGGTGATGGTGCACCTGTCCCGCTTTAGCGAGGAGATCATTATGTGGTGCTCCTGGGAGTTTAAGTTTGTGGAGCTGGACGACGCCTTTTCCACCGGTTCCAGCATTATGCCCCAAAAGAAAAACCCGGACATCGCCGAGCTGGTACGGGGCAAAAGCGGCCGCGTATTCGGCGATCTGACCACCCTGCTGACGGTGATGAAGGGCATTGCCCTGGCTTACAACAAAGATATGCAGGAGGACAAGGAAGCCATCTTTGACGCAGTAGACACGGTAAAAATGTGTCTGCACGCCTTCACCCCCATGATCGACACCATGACCGTGTTAAAAGACAACATGCGTGCGGCGGCAGCCAAGGGCTTTATCAACGCAACGGACTGCGCAGACTACTTGGTTGGCAAGGGCTTACCCTTCCGGGACGCGTACAAAGCCACCGGCGAGCTGGTGGCCCAGTGCATTGACCGGGGGCTGACCCTGGAAACGCTGCCCCTGGAGGACTACCGGGCAGTTTGCGATCTGTTCGACCAAGATGTGTACCACAAGATCAATTTGGACACCTGCGTGGCCACCCGTATTTCCGAGGGCGGTCCCTGCCCGGAAAGTGTGGAGCAGCAGATCGGCAAAGTGCAGGCGTTTCTCGACAAATATCCATTATAAAATATTGGCACTCTCGCCTTGACTACGCCGGAGTATAGGTTTATAATATTAAGCAAAACCGGAGTACCGATTGAAAGTTGAGAACGATATGGACTACAAGATCATTGCAGACAGTTGCTGCGACCTGACCGATGAGATGAAAGACTGGGGCAACCTGGCTCTGGTTCCGCTGACGCTGGAACTGGGCGATTACCGCATTATGGACGATGAAAACTTCGATCAGGATGATTTTATCGCCCGTATGCAGGCACTGGGCGATGTGCCCCGTTCCGCCTGCCCCTCACCGGACGCATTCTGTGCCGCCATTGCCGCGGACGACGCCAAAGAGGTGTATATACTCACCATTACGGACAAGCTCTCCGGCTGCTACAACAGCGCCCTGCAAGGGGTTATGCTCTATGAGGATGACCACCCGGGAGAGAAGAAGATCCATGTATTCAACTCCCTGGCCACCAGCGGACTGGAAACCCTCATCGCTTATGAGATCCGCCGCTTGGCAGACAGCGGTTTGCCCTTTGAGCAGGTAGTGGAGCAGGTTGAGGATTATATTCACAACCACACAGCGCTGTATTTTTGCCTGGAAAGTCTGGACGCGCTGAAAAATAACGGCCGCCTGTTCTCTCTGGCTGCCACGGTGATCAAGAAGCTGAAAATGAAGCTGATTTGCCAGCGCAGCAGCGAGGGCACCATCAGCCTGGCCGGGCAGGATTTTGCCGCCGGTCGCGCCATTACCAAAATGTGCGACCTGATCGCCAAGGATGTGGAGGGCAAAGATCTAAGCTGCCGCACCCTGATCATCAGCCATGTGTGCTGCCCCGAGAAAGCAAAGACCATCGCCGACAAAGTACGCGAGAAGTGCGGCTTCGGCAACATTATTATTTTGAAAGCCAGCGGGCTCAATTCCCTTTACGCCTCCGGCGGCGGGGTGATCGTGTCCTATGACAAATAAAAATTCATATTAAGAAGAAGGTAATTACATTGGAAATCAAGTATGAGTTGACCAAAACACCGAAAGAAAAGCCCACCGGCGCTCTGGGCTTCGGCCATATCTTTACGGACCATATGTTCGTCATGGATTATGACGAGGGCAAGGGCTGGCATGACGCCCGCATCGTCCCCTATCAGCCGCTGGTGCTGGATCCCTCCGCGCTGGTGTTCCACTATGCGCAGGAGTGCTTTGAGGGTCTGAAGGCATACAGAACCCCCGAGGGCAAGGTACAGCTGTTCCGCCCGGACAAAAACGGCGCGCGCCTGGCCTCTACCCATGACCGTCTGTGCATTCCGGAGATCCCGGTGGAGGACTTTGTAGAAGCCGTCCGCGCTTTGGTAAAAGTGGAGCAGGACTGGGTACCCTCTGAGCCGGACACCAGTTTGTACATTCGTCCCTTTACCATCGCCACTGAGCCGGTACTGGGCGTAAAGGCCTCCGGCCAGTATAAGTTCATCATCATCTGCTCCCCCTCCGGCGCTTACTATGAGGAAGGTCTGGATCCGGTGAACATTTATGTAGAGGACGAGTATGTGCGCGCCACCCCCGGCGGCACCGGCTATATCAAGTGCGGCGGTAACTACGCTGCCTCCATTATCGCCTCCGAAAAGGCACACAAGCTGGGCTTTGCTCAGGTACTGTGGCTGGACGGCGTGGAGCGCAAGTATGTTGAGGAAGTTGGCTCCATGAACATTATGTTCAAGGTAGACGGCGAAATCTACACCGCACCCACCGTGGGCACTGTGCTGCCCGGTATCACCCGCATGAGCTGCATTGAGCTGCTGAAGAAATGGGGCTACAAGGTGCACGAAGAGCGCTTTACCATTGACTTTATTATGGACGCTGCCAAGACCGGCAAGCTGGAAGAAGTCTTTGGCACCGGCACCGCAGCCGTGATCAGCCCGGTTGGCGGTCTGACCTATGAAGGCGACAGCGAAGTGATCAACAACGGCGAGATCGGCGAAGTGACCCAAAAGCTGTATGACACCCTGACCGGTATTCAGTTCGGCAAACAGGCCGACGATATGGGCTGGATCGTACCTGTAGAATAATCCCAAACGCAACCTACACCGGCAGATGTGCACCTACATCTGCCGGTTTGTTATCCCTATGAGAAAAATCAGCTATACCGTGCCGCCCACACTGGACGGCAGCAGCGTAGCGGCGGTGCTGCGCTGCCACGGGTTTTCCACCGCACTGCTGCGCAGTCTAAAAAAGCGCTACGGCGCCCTGTGCAGGAACGGCTGCCCGGTGCGCACGGTAGACCCGGTGCATACCGGCGACACCGTCACCGTAGAATTAAATACAGACGGCGCCACTGCACCGCCCTCGGCGGAAAAGGCAGTGATTGTCTATGCCGACCGGGATATTCTGGTGGTAAACAAGCGCGCCGGTATGGCCATGTATGAAACCTACAACCATCACGGCAACGCCCTGTCCAATGCAGTGGCAGCTGCCGGATTTGACGGTCCGTTCCGGCCCATTTACCGGCTGGACAAGGACACCAGCGGCCTGGTGGTACTGGCGCGGCACCAACTGAGCGCCGCCAAATTGGCCGGAAAGGTACAAAAGGACTACTATGCGGTGGTGCCCGGCACCTATACCGGCAGCGGCACCGTAGACGCACCCATTGCCCACTGCCCGAACAGCACCGTGAAACGACAGGTAGACCCTGCCGGCGTGCGGGCAGTGACCCATTGGGAAGCCTTGGGGCAGCAAGGCGGCCGCACCCTGCTGCGCGTGCAGCTGGAAACCGGACGCACCCACCAGATTCGGGTACACTTTGCCCACCTGGGCACGCCCTTGGTGGGCGACAGCCTATACGGCACGGCGCCTGTGGGCACCCGCCACCTGTTGCACTGCAAGACCATACGCCTAATGCACCCGGTGCGGGAAGAGCCGGTCGCCTTTGACTGTCCCTTTCCGTCGGATATGGAGGAATGGAACCTATGCCTGCCTACTGCACCCACTACATTTTTGCCTGCGAGCTGCTGCCCGCCTTAACGGAACCGGCGAAGTTTGACCTAAACCGGGACGCAGTCATGCTGGGCACCCAAGGGCCGGATGTTTTCTTCTTTCACCGCATTGCCCCCTGGATGCCGGGCCGCTCCCAACGCCAGATTGGTTCCCGACTGCACCGCGCCAAGCCCGGAGATATACTGGACGCCATGGCAGAATACTGCACCCGGTGCAGCACGGAAAAGGACATTGCCCGCTCTTACGCCTACGGCTTTATTCTCCATTACGCCCTGGACCGGCAGTGCCATCCCTTTGTGTACGCCAAGCAGCAGGAGCTGGCGGACAGCGGCAGCCCCCTGCACAAATCCGCCCTGCATAATATTGTAGAGATGAGCATGGACGCCGTGCTGCTCCACGAAAAGCTGCACATGGACGACCCGCGGTGCTTTGACACCGCCGTTACCGTGCCGGATGATCCGGCGGTGCTGGACGAGGTGGCCCGACTGCTGAGCTTTACCGTCTACCGGGTACTGGGCAAGCGGCTGCAACCGCAGGACGCCCGGCGCGCGCTGACGGACACCAAAACCGTGCAGCGACTGCTGCGAGACGCAAACGGCCACAAGGCCAAGATCGTAGGCGGCATAGAGACAATTTTGTCCCCCTTTACAGGAAATTTTCGTCTAACCTCTATGTTACGGCCAAAAGACTTGGAAAAAGCAAAAAAATATGGTAATATAGAGAACAGGAACTGGCGCTCCCCTTACGCACCCGGCGTGCGCACAGAAAGCTTCTTTGACCTTTACCGACTGGCAAAGGCCCCGGCACAGGAAATGATCCGCGGTTTTGACCGGATCTGCGCCGGCGAAACCGACGGAGCCGCCGTCACCCAAAATTTATCTTTTTTAACCGGAGTGGAAGTAAAATGAAAAAAATTCCCAGCTTTCAAATCGATCACACCATTTTGGAAAAAGGCATTTATATCAGCCGCATTGACGATGATATTACCACCTATGACATTCGTATGCGCGCCCCCAACCGGGAGCCGGTGATGACCAACGCCTCCATGCACACCATTGAGCACCTGTTTGCCACTTATGTGCGCAATACGGAGTTTGGCGACAACATCATCTACTTTGGCCCCATGGGCTGCCGCACCGGGTTCTATTTTCTCACCCGCAGCCTATCCGACAGCTACTGCATTCAGCTGATCAAGGACGCCTTTGCCTTTATTGCCGACTTTTGGGGCAGCATTCCCGGCGCTGCCATGAGCGAGTGCGGCAACTGGCGGGACCACAACCTGCTGCAAGCCAAGGAGGACGCCAAGCAGTTTTTGGAAATTATTCAGGACTGGACCAAGGACGACCTGAAATACCCCACCAAAGACGAAAACTAAAATAACAGCATACAAAAATCCCGCTTGTTCACACAAGACAAGCGGGATTTTCTTTTTCGCTTATTTATTGCAGTTTGGCGGTAAAGTCCGGTTCAATCAGCGGCAGACCCAGACGGTGCACCGCCTGTTTCACAAAATTCTCGCTGCCGGTATTGGGCAAGGGCAGCCCCAGGAACACAAAATTATAGATCACCAAGTCCTCAAACTTAGGCTCCATCTCGTTTTTCACCCGCACGGTGCCGTCCGGGTTAAAGTGGAAGGTAAAGCGCCGCTCATGGGCAGTCTCTATCGGGCGGATCCACAGCTTCAAACTGCCGTCCGGCTGCCAAGCCGCCTTGGAATAGGCAGTGTAATGCAGGTCTCCCAGCACCATGGCCGACACGCCGTAGCTGCCGTCCATACCCACTTCAACCGTGTTTTCATAATCCTTCTCCCGCCAATAGAAACGGGCGCCCTTCGGGGTAAATTCAAAGCGCATAGCATTGATCTTGCCCGGCTTGCGATACAGCATTTGGGTCACAGAAATGGACACCACAGAGGTGAATTCCGAGGTTTTGCAGGTCATCAGGCGACCGCCGATTTTCTGCTCCATTTCGGTATTCCGGGGCGTGGCAGGCAGATCCTCCACGGCGCAGGCGTCCACCGCCTGTTGCAGCGCTGCCTGACCCTGCGCATCCGCAGGCAGTGCCTCCGGGCCAAAAGCCTCCGGAAAGTGTTTCCAAAACACCTTCATAATTTTATAGTCCTCGGACTGGCCGCAGTTGAGCACCATCATGGCGTCATATTCCGGCAGGAAGAAGCAGCGCTGGCCGAAAAGGCCGTCGCAACGGTAGCTGTTGGGCAGCGGATTGCGCCAAAACTGGAAACCGTAGCCGCACATATTGTCAATATAACCGTCAGACACCGAAGGGGTCTGCTTGGCCGTAGCCTGCGCCACCCAATCGGCAGGCACCAACTGCGTGCCGTCCTTGTACTTGCCACCATGCAGATAGGGCAGGAAGAACTTGGCCAAATCCTCGCTCTTCATATACAGCCCCCAACCGCCGGCGTTGTTGCCCCGGCCGTCCGCTTCCCAGAAGGGCTTTTCAATGCCCAGGGGTTGGAACATACGAGGATAAAGATAATCCACCATGGACATTCCGGTGACCTTGGACACAATAGCGGAGAGCATGGAGGTGTTCTCGCTGATGTAATTAAACCGGGTGTCCGGCGGCGCCAAAAACGGCGCGGCAAAATAACTTTTGATCCAGTCGGTGTTGCCCTTTTCTTCAAACACGGTAATCAGCTTGTCGGAGCGCATGGTTAGGAGCATACGCACAGTCAGCGCCTTGTTTTGTGCGCCGTGCACCTTATATTCCGGAAAGAATTTGTACACCTTGTCGTCCAGGCTCAGCAGGCCCTCAGCCACGCAAAAGCCTACGGCCGTGGAGGTGACGCTTTTACTCATAGAGTAAAGCACATGGGGTGTATCCGGGCCATAGGGCTTCCAAAAGCACTGGGCAAACACCTTGTCGTGGCGCACAAATGTAAAGCTTTGAAGCCCCAAGTGCTTCTCGTTGATCTCATTGATAAATGCGGCCACCGCACTGCTTTTCACGCCCACTTCCTCCGGCGTAACATGCTGCAACTGGCAGTCCTTTAATTTTTCCATAAAAAAATCCCCCTTAAATTTGGCAAAATAGCCATATCCGATTTTTATTTTACCGCAGGCAGCGCTGCAATTCAACCACTTTTTGCCAAAAACGCCGGCAAAAGCCGTCCGATCCGCCGGATAATCGGCAACCGAAGCCTTTTGTATTTTAACAGACAGTCCCAACCGGCAAAAAAACCACGAATATCAGTTGCATTGTGGCAAATCTTGTTGTAAAATTAGGGTGTGTATTCAATAAGGATACACTGCAAGATAAAAACGAGGGATTGGACCAAAAATGAAGCATACGAAGGACGGCATAAACCTAAATGCGCTGCTGCGTCGTGCCATGCTGGGCGTACTGGATATTATGCTCTTTGCCCTGGCAAATTGCAGCATCTGCTACCTAACCATGAACGGCCACATTATGGCCACAGACTACAAATACATAATCTTCAACTACCTGCACTTTGGGCTGACCAGCGTGTTGTTGGTGGGGATCAATTCCGCCTTCGGTCTGTACCGCAGCGTATGGTACTTTGCCGGATCGGACGAGATCGTGAAAAGCTTTTTAGGTGCCTTAGTCAACGCCGTACAGCTGTTCTTATGTGACCGCCTGCTGTTTGCCAAGGTGCTGCACACCAAGGGCTACCTGCCTTATTATGCCTATATTCTCTTTTTTGTGTTGATGTTCGTTGCCACGCTGATCCCCCGAATCGGCTATCGTATTCTGCGCCGATATGTGCATAATCTGGTCGGCCGCCGGGACGGCCAAAAGCGTATTATGATCGTGGGTGCCGGATTTATGGGCAACTTTATCATAGACGAGCTGCGCAACGGTCACTACCGGGAGGGACGACCGGTGATCGCGCTGGACGATAATCCTGCCAAGTACAAAAAGCGCATTAACGGCGTGAAAATCGTGGGCGTCTGCGACGATCTGCCCCGGCTGACCGAAAAGTATAAAATTGACGAAATTATCTTTTGCATTCCCTCTGCGGCACCGGCGCGGCGGCGAGATCTGGTAAACCTGGCTATGGGCACCAAGGCCAATGTAAAAATCTCTCCCTCCGTGCAGGAGTTTTGGGAGAACGGCAACGGCACCCAGCGAATCCGGAACGTGGAGATCTCCGACCTGCTGTCCCGCCCGGAGGTGACCCTGGACAAAAAAATCTGCCGCTACCTGATCGGCAAAACAATTTTGGTTACCGGCGGCGGTGGCTCCATCGGGTCTGAGATCTGTATGCAAGTCGCCCGGTACAACCCGGACAAGATCGTGATCTTTGACATTTACGAGAACTGCGCCTTTGAGCTGTTCAATGCGCTTAACGAGAAATATAACGGCGAGATAGATGTGTATGTGCGCATCGGTTCCGTGTGGGACACCAAGCGGCTGGACGAAGTATTTGCCGAATTCCACCCGGATGTGGTGTTCCACGCTGCCGCCCACAAGCATGTGCCGCTGATGGAAACCTCGCCCTGCGAGGCGGTGAAGAACAATGTGTTCGGCACCTACAATGTGGCCGTTGCGGCAGACAAATTTAAAGTGCCAAAGATGGTGATTCTCTCCACCGACAAGGCGGTGAACCCCACCAATGTGATGGGCGCCACCAAGCGGCTGACGGAGATCATCATACAGTATATGAACACCGTAAGCCAAAACACCCGCTACGCCGCCGTGCGCTTTGGCAATGTGCTGGGGTCTCACGGCTCCGTGATTCCCATCTTCCAGCATCAGATTGCCCAGGGCGGCCCGGTGTGTGTGACCCATAAGGACATTACCCGCTACTTTATGACCATACCGGAGGCGGCACAGCTGGTGTGCCAGGCCGGCGGTTTGGCTCTGGGCGGCGAGGTGTTCGTACTGGATATGGGTGAGCCAGTAAAAATTATGGATCTGGCCAAGAACCTGATCCGCCTGTCCGGCTTTACAGAAGGAGAAATACCCATTAAGATCACCGGCCTGCGCCCGGGCGAAAAGCTCTATGAGGAGCTGGCCATGGAAGAAGAAATGCAAAGCCGCCAGCGCACCGCCAACAAAAAGATTTTTGTCACCCAGCCTATGGAGATTGACAAAGATCGCTTTGCCGCCATGCTGGAGGATCTGGCGAACATCACGCCGGAGACTGTGCGCACGGTGCTGATGCGCTATGTGCCCAATTACCACCCGGCTCCTCCGGAGCAGGGCAATACACATAAAGGAAATTAAGGAGGAACCCTATGCTTTATCGTACGGATTTTGACGAGAACGGCCGCAAGACCCTGTGCCAAATGGACGGGGTCAACGCCGATATGCTTATGGACATTTTTGTGCAAAAGCTGGCGCCCGGTGACACCCTGACTCTGGAAGAAGCAGAAAAAGAGTGCGCCGTGCTGCTGCTCTCCGGCCAGGTGACCTTTGCCGTAGGCAACAGCATAAACGAGACCTGCAAGCGCAAAAATCCCTTTGAAAAGAAGCCCTACGCCGTGCACTTTTGCCGGGGCACCCAGGCCACTGTTACCGCCTTGGAAGATAGCCAGGTGCTGGTACAAATGACCGACAATGATCGCACCTGGGCGCCGGAATTCTACCACCCGGGCAACTGCCTGTACCAGGAGTTCGGCAAAGGTCAGTGGAACGGCACCGGGCACCGGATCGTCTCTACTATGTTTGATTTGGACAACGCCCCGCAGTCCAACTTGGTGATGGGCGAGGTGTTCAACCAGCCGGGGCGCTGGTCCTCTTATCCGCCCCACCACCACCCCCAGCCGGAGGTGTATTACTACCAATTTGACCACCCGGAGGGCTTCGGCGCCGGGTTTGAGGGCGACACCCCTTATAAAACGCAAAACGGTGACTGCCTGTGCATTCGGGGCGGCAACGCCCACCAGCAGGTCACCGCTCCCGGGTACGAAATGTATTACGTATGGCTGATCCGGCACTTAGACGGCGACCCGTGGGACAAAACCAGAATCTATGTGCCGGAATACGAGTGGCTTGCCAATGCGGACTGAAGAAAGAATTATTGAAAGTTATACAGACATTCCTGCCCTGCTGGAGAACTGCGGCGCTCGGCGCCCTTTTCTCTGCTGCGGCAAGAGTTTTGAAAAGACAGACGCCTTTGCCTACCTGCAAGCGCACTGCCGCCTGACAGTATGGGACACGGTGCGCCCCAATCCCCGCTACGAGGATATGGTGGCGGCTGCCGAATTATACCGCAAAGAAGGCTGCGACTTTATCATCGGCGCCGGCGGCGGTTCGCCCCTGGACAGCGCCAAAATGATCAAGCTGCTGATCACCAACCCGGGCGTGGTGGGCTACGATGCCGAACTGCGGGACAATGACATTCCTTTTTTAGCCATTCCCACCACCAGCGGCACCGGCAGTGAGGCCACTCGGTACTCTATCTTTTATGTAAACGAGGACGAGAAGCACTCTGTCAGCCACCCCGGCTTTCTGCCCGGCTATGTGCTGCTGGATCCCTGCTTTTTGCAGACGGTACCGGACTACCAACGCAAGTGCACCTGTCTGGACGCCCTGTGCCACGCCATAGAAAGCTATTGGAGTGTGCGCAGCACCCCGGAAAGCCGTACCTACGCCCAAAAGGCCATTCGCCTGTATTTTGAGCACCTGGACAGCTATTTGGCAAACACCCCGGCAGGCAATGCGGGTATGCTCCGCGCCTCCTACAACGCCGGGCGCGCCATTGATTTTACCTCCACCACGGCGGCTCACGCCATGTGCTACAACATCACCATGCACTGCCACACCAGCCACGGTCATTCCGTTGCCGCCGGGCTGGCAGAGATTTGGGACTATATGCGCATCCACAATGACCGGGTAAACGATCCCCGGGGGCGGGACTATGTGCTGGATAGCTTTGACCGAATCGGTATTTTGATGGGCGGCCAAAACGGTGCGGACGGCGCCGCTATCTTCCGTTCCCTGCTGGAGAGAATGGAACTGCAACCGCCTGCCGCTACGCCGGATCAATGCGCCGCCTTTGCCAAAAAGGTGGACATCAACCGACTGGGCAACAACCCCACCAAGCTGACGGTAGAGGATGTGGAAGCCCTGTACCGCAAGATCCTGGTGCATAAATAAAAGATAAAAAGCGGGCGGAAGATTGCCGCCCCTACCACTCCCTTTTTTGCCTTCCTTGCAAAGGGAGGCAAGGGAGACTAAGAATTCAAGAATTTTCGTAGGGCGGGGGCTTGCTCCCGCCGCAAATCTACCTGCTTTTGCGGGAGAAAAAAACCAAAGGACCGTACACTGTACGGTCCTTTTTTACATTTACAAATCCGATTACAAATCAAATTTGGCGGCCTTTTCAAATCCGGTTTTCACATCCAACAGGCAGTCGTAATTATACCAGGGCACTTCCTGTTCGATCATTTGCAGCAGCGCCGGGCAGATCTGGGCGTCCAGGATCCACTTGGTCACTTCAAAATCCTCCCGAATATTCTTGGTGGGATAGCCGTTGAACATCAGAGAAAAATCCGTCAGCAGCAAAAACACACCCTGTTGATAGCGCATCAGATCATTGGTGGGAATGCCGATCAGCTTGGCGCTGGGCGCGTTGCCCATTAAAGCCATATCCTGGCGCTCCCGCTCCATTTGCCGAAGCATTTGGCGCAGCCCGGCGGCGCCGCTTTGCATCAGGCTCTTAATGTAATCCTCCCGACGGCGGAACACATACACCTTGTAATCCTCCAGCCAGGCGTTGGCGGTAGCCAAGGACTCGGTATAATCCCCTTCGTCCCGAATTTTTACCGTATAAAGCGCCAACGGCGCCGGATAGACCTGCCGGTTCTTCAGCGCAAAAGACAGAGAAACATACAGACTCTTGGTAAAATCCACAAAGGGCGACACATCCAGATAATGCTGGGAAAAGGCAAACAGCCGATACAGATTTTGCCGCGGGTGCAGATCCATCACCTTCTCATACAAGTGCATATAGCTGCCGTCCCGGCTGTAAAAGTCATACACAAAGTCCGCCGTCACCTTGGCCACCGCATCCCCATTGTCAAACAGTGCCTGCCGATTGCGAAAAATGGTGGGGATCAGCGGTCGGGTGCGATCGTCCACCCGCTCGCCCCGGTAGAAGATCTTTTCTTTGTTCTCCAAAAACGGTGCTTTCAGCTGCTGCTCAAATTCTTCCATTGTGTGCACCTCTCGGCGCACCAGAGAAAAATCCACATCTAAAGCGTCAATGACCTGCGCCTCCCACTCGGCAAACTTATCGTCTGCAAAGCGGGTGCGCAGGTCCTTTTCCGTTTGTTTCGCTTTTTCTATAAAGTGCATCATCAGTGAGTATTGTTGTTAATGGTCTTGTAGTCGATATATTGCTGGCCGGCTTGCGGTGCCTTGCCGGTTTTGGCCTGGATCATCTCAGACACCGTCACAATTTGATAGCCCTTCTTTACCAGCGCCGGCACAATTTTCTCTACTGCATCTGCGGTGGTGGAGTAAATATCGTGCATCAGGATAATGCTGCCGTCATAGGCACCGTGCTCTGCCCGACTGATAATTTGTGCCGGATTCCTGGATTTCCAGTCCTCCGTATCTACCGACCAGTAGGCAATGATCATGCCCTCTTTTTTGGCAGCGTTCTGCATGACGCTGCTCATATTGCCGCCGGGGCAGCGGAATGCCGTGGGCCGCTTGCCGCAGGCCTTATATACGGCGTCTGAGCACTTGACCACATCCGCCTCCGTCACCGTCTTGCCGTAGTGATCGTGATTGTAGGTGTGGTTGCCCAGCTCACAGCCAAGCTCCAACTCTCGCTTCAAGTACTTCTTGGTGTTGTCATTGATTCGCGTACCCACCATAAAGAAGGTGGCGCGGGCACCGTACTTCTCCAACACATCTAAAATGCGGCCGGTGGAACCGTCAAAGGCCGGGCCGTCGTCAAAGGTCAGGGCCACCATCGGCTTGTCCTTATCAATATTCGCAGGCAGCTTCACCGTCTCCGCGATCTGTATACTCTTAACCTCGCTCCAGGGGCCGTACTTGGTGCTGCTGCCCACAGCCATACTGCCGCGCATACGCACATAGTAGGTGGCCTTCTCCGTCAGCTTCTCCAGCACAGCACTGTTTTGACCGGCCTTAAAGTCCATGGTCTGCGCACCGTCCGCGCTGAAGTCCTTATCCCGTGCATACTGCAGCTGATAGCCCGTTGCCCCGGTATCCGTAGACCAGCGCAGGTTCATAGACCCCTCCGACAGGGAGGACGCCTCCACCTTAGGTGCGCCGGGCAAGGTGTATGCCGTCATCTCCGGGCTGAAATCGCCGATATATTCCTTGTCTCTGTAAATCTTATATGCCCGCACCTTGTAGCGGTACACAGTGGCCGGCGTTAAATCCGTCAGCTGCACACGGGTATTCTTTTTACCCTCCACCGTCTTAACTTTATCAAAGGCCTTTTTATCGCTTACGGATTGAAAAATCTGATACCCATCGGCGCCCTTGACCCGGTGCCAACGCAGGGTGCAGTCCGTCTGCCGACCTTCTTCGGTGACCTCCAGCTTTTCCACAGCCCCGACTGTCTTGGCCTGAACCATAGACACGGCGCCAAAGGTTGCGATTAAAATTGCTAAGACTAAAAACAGTGCCGTCACCCGCACTTTGTTTGCCATAATCAGACAACCTCCTCTCTTAATCAAGTTGATTATATAGCACCTGATACAAAAAGGCAACAGGAATTTGTAACTAAATTGTCACTCTTTTTTTGCCTTTTCTTGTGCATTTTTCCATTGGTGCTTTTTGGCGTCGAAAACCGGACAAAATTGCCGGTTCGTCGTCCATTATTTTTTCCTTATTGACCGGTGCTTCCGTTCGTGTTAATATTATAATTATAATATTATAACTTATGCAAGGAGAAAGACGAAACCATGGAACAGATGCAGATTTTGCTGGCAATCCTGGTACTTCTGCCCTTTGTCAGCGCCCTGTTGCTGGCATTGTGCGGCAGCGACCGTGTGCGCCGGCTGATCGTCTATGGCAGCGCCGGCGTGCTGATGATCAGCGCCGTGGCCTTTGCCGTGTGTTTCTTCTCGGGGGAGAATTTGCAGCTGCGCTTTTTACAGAGCGGCGGGATCATTGACCATACCATGCTGGCGCTGGAGGCCGGCTTTGCGGTGCTGATCACCGTCCTCGGCATCAAGTACCGGCGCTACTATGTGGCGGTGCTGTCCATTGCCCAGACGGCGCTGACCTTTGTGTATGAACTGGGAGGCTATAAGCCTGCCGTACAGCCCTATAACCTGTTTGCAGACCAATTGACCGTGATTATGGTGCTGATCATCGCCATTGTAGGCACACTCATCACAGTATATGCAGTCGGCTATATGCGCGATTACCATAACCATCATAAGGAATATACCGATCGGCGTCGCTTTTTCTTTGCCATGCTGTATGTATTCTTAGGTGCCATGTTTGGTCTGGTGCTGTCCAACAGTCTGTTATGGCTCTATTTCTTTTGGGAGATCACCAGCATTGTGTCCTTTCTGCTGATCGGCTACACCCGCACCAAAGAGGCGGTGCAAAACAGCTTCCGTGCCCTGTGGATGAATCTGCTGGGCGGGCTTGGATTTGCAGCAGCTATCTTTTGGGCAGGGGTGCGCTTTGGAATCACAGACCTGCAAAGCCTGATCCTGTGCGACGGCAAGCTGGTGGTAGCGCCGGTGATTTTGCTGGCCTTTGCTGCACTGACCAAGAGCGCACAATTGCCTTTCTCCCGCTGGCTGCTGGGGGCCATGGTGGCGCCCACGCCCTCCTCTGCGCTGTTGCACAGCGCCACGATGGTGAAGGCCGGTGTGTACCTGCTGATCCGCCTGGCGCCGGTGATGCACGGCACCTATGCCGGTTCTATGGTGAGTCTTGTGGGCGGCTTTACCTTTCTCATTACTTCTATGCTTGCCATTACCGTCAGTGACGGCAAGGCTGTGCTGGCCTACTCTACCATCTCCAACCTGGGACTGATCGCCGCCTGTGCCGGTGTAGGCCGACAGGAGACGGTATGGGCCGCTGTTCTGTTGCTGATCTTCCACGCAGTATCCAAATCCCTGCTGTTTCAAACGGTGGGTGCCATTGAGAACGCCACCGGCAGCCGGGATATTGAGTCCATGCACGGGCTGATTGCCCGGCACCCGCGGCTGGCGCTGACCCTTTCCATCGGCATTGCCGGTATGTTCCTGGCACCCTTTGGCATGCTTATCTCCAAGTGGGCGGCGCTAAAAGCCTTTGTGGACAGCGGCTCTATTATCTTGGTGCTGTTTATCTGCTTCGGCTCCGCCACCACCCTGTTTTACTGGACCAAATGGGTGGCCACCGTGCTTTCCTGGAACCGAAAGGACACCCGCCAAAAAAACACAACCTCCGGGGATCAGTGGACTTCTCTGCTCATTCACTCGGTACTGATGGTGCTGCTGTGCTTTGCATTCCCGGCAGTGTCTAAATTCGTGGTGACCCCGTACCTGGCCGGTGTGTACGGCCACGCCTCGGCGGTGCTGTCCAGCGACAATATTCTCATTATGATCATTATGTTGGTGCTGATCTTTGTGGTGCCTATGGTGACGATGATTCTGCTGCGCCGCTCTCACATTACCTTTGAAGACACATACCTTGCCGGCGTGAATACCGGCAAGCAGACTTATTTCTATGACGCCATGGGCGAGCCCAAGCACTCCTGGATCACCAACTGGTACTTGACCGACCTGTTCGGTGCGGCCAAGCTGTGGAACCCCAGCGTGGTGCTCTCCACGGCAGCCATCTTAATTTATACCGTCATTGCGTTAGGAGGTGCGGTGCGATGAGTCATGCTGCTGTTGCCGCCATCAGTGTGGCGCTGTATATTCTGCTGGCGCCGGGCGTGGGCGGTCTGCTGCAAGGTGTGGACCGCAAAGCCACCGCCCGTATGCAAGGGCGCCAAGGTCCGCCGCTGTTCCAGTCCTTCTACGATGTGGGCAAGCTGCTGGGCAAAGAAACCAAGTATATGAACCACATTCAGATCGTCTGCCATGTAAGCTTCTTGATTTTCGTTATTTTTACCGGCGCGCTGTTTTTCGGCGGCGGCGATCTGCTGCTGATCTTTTTTGCCCTGACCACCGCCAACCTGTGTCTGATCCTGGCGGCCACCACCTGTAACAGCCCCTATGCGGCGATGGGTGCCAACCGGGAGATGCTGCAAACCATGGCCTATGAGCCGATGGTGCTGCTCACCGCCGTGGGTTTTTATCTGGCCACCGGCAGCTTTAAGGTCAGCGACATTGTGCGGTCAAGCGGCCTGCCGCCGATTGTGTACCTGCCCGGCGTGTTTTGCGGCTTCTTGTTCATTCTCACCATCAAGCTGCGCAAGCACCCCTTTGACCTGTCCACCAGCCACCACGCCCATCAAGAGATGGTCAAGGGGCTGACTACCGAATTTAACGGCGTAACCCTCCTGATCGTGGAGGTAAGCCACTGGTATGAGAACGTATTTTTAATGGGCATTATCGCCCTGTTTTTCATCAACGGCAAGCCCTGGAGCTATGCGTTGGCAGCGGTGGCTGTGGTGTTGTCCTACTTCCTGGAAATCCTCATTGACAACACCAACGCCCGCCTCAAGTGGCAGCGTATGTTCAAAACCACTTGGGCGGTGACCATGATCATCGGGGTCATCAACATCTTTGTTTTGCAAGTGCTAAAGGGGGTATAAGTATGCCGAATGTAACCAAATCGCCGTGGATTATGCACTACGACGGCACCTCCTGCAACGGCTGCGACATTGAGGTGCTGGCCTGTTTGACCCCCCTCTATGATGTAGAGCGGTTCGGGGTCATCAACACCGGCAACCCCAAGCACGCGGATATTTTGCTGATCACCGGCTCCGTCAACCACCAAAACGCGCCGGTAGTGCGCCAGATCTACGAGCAGATGAACGAGCCAAAGGTGGTGTGCGCCATTGGGGTGTGCGCCTGCAACGGCGGCGTGTTCAAGGACTGCTACAATGTACTGGGCGGGGTGGACAAAGTGATCCCCGTAGATATTTATGTGCCCGGGTGCGCCGCGCGGCCGGAGAGTATTATTGACGGCGTGGTGCAATCCCTGGCCCTGCTGCAAGAAAAAAGCGAACGCCGAAAGGAGGCCGCAGAATGAACCCAAGCTACACCATTGAAGATGTGGACATCAAGACCCTGTACCGAATGATGCTGGAGCACCTGCGCGCCGGCTTTCGACTGGTACAGATCGGCGCCACCGGAAGAGAAGATGGCACGGAGCTGATCTATTCCGTTGCCAAGGACTACCAAATGGACAACTTTCGGGTGTTCGTGCAGTCAGGCGAGATCATCAACTCCATCTCGGATATTTTTCCCTCCGCGGCGCTGTTTGAGAATGAGATCGCCGAGCTGTTCGGAGTGGATATTGACTGTATCAACCTGGATTTCCACGGCAAATTTTACCGAATAGACAAAGAAACGCCCTTTTGCAAGGCCCCTATGGGTGAGAACGTAACCATCGTGAAAAAAGCGGAGGGAGGTGCAGAGAATGGCTAATCGCACCATCGTGCCCTTTGGCCCGCAGCACCCGGTGCTGCCGGAGCCTATTCATCTGGATTTGGTTTTAGAGGACGAAAAGGTGGTAGAGGCCATCCCCTCCATCGGCTTTGTCCATCGGGGACTGGAAGAACTGGCCGGTCGTCGGGACTTCCATGACTATCAATATGTGGTGGAGCGCATTTGCGGCATTTGCTCCTTTAAGCACGGCATGGCCTATTGCGAGACCCTGGAGCAGATCTTTGGCGCAGAAGTGCCGCCCAGAGCCAAATATCTGCGCACCATTTGGGGCGAGATGAGCCGGGTCCATTCCCATCTGCTGTGGCTGGGCCTGTTGGCGGACGCCTTTGGCTTTGACGCCCTGTTTATGCAGTGCTGGCGTATGCGGGAAAAAGTGCTGGATATGTTTGAGGCCTCCACCGGCGGGCGAGTGATCTTTAGCGTCAACACCATCGGCGGCGTGCTGAAAGATATGGACAGCGATATGCTGAAAAGCTTTGTTGCCATCTTTGACGATATGGAAAAGGAGCTGCAAAGCCTTGCCCATGTTTTTTTGAACGATTACAGTGTGCAAAGCCGCCTGCGGGGTGTAGGCGTGCTCACCAAGGAGCAGGCGCTGCTGTACGGCGCCGTAGGGCCCATGGCCCGTGCCTCCGGCATAGAGATTGACACCCGTAAGCTGGGGTATGAAGCCTACGGCGACGCGGAATTTGATATCATCACCAGTACCGACTGCGACGGCTACGCCCGCTGCCGGGTGCGTATTGGCGAGCTTTTCCAGTCCATTGGCATTATCCGCCAACTGGCAGCCAAGGTGCCCGACTCTGAACTGACCGTGCCCATTAAAGGTATGCCCAAGGGCGAGGCCATTGTGCGGGTGGAGCAGCCCCGGGGCGAGGCGTTCTATTATACGAAAGCCAACGGCACCAAGTTTTTGGAGCGCTTTCGCGTGCGCACCCCTACCTTTACCAATTTGTATGCACTCTTGCACATTTTGCCCGGCAGCGAGCTGGCAGATGTGCCGTTGCAGATTCTGACCATTGACCCGTGCATTAGCTGCACGGAGCGGTAAGGAGGTTCTTATGGCATTTATGGATTTTACCCGCACGGCGCTGAAGAACCTGTTTTCCAAGCCTGCCACCCGGCAGTACCCGCAGGTGCCCCGGGAATACCCGGCACGCAGCCGCGGCCATGTGGAAATTGATATGGACGCCTGTATTCTCTGCGGGCTGTGCAGCCGCAAATGCCCCTCCGGCGCCATTACCGTGGACCGGGCTGCCGGTACTTGGAGCATTGACCGTATGGGCTGCGTGCAGTGCGCAGACTGTACCACCGGCTGCCCCAAGCACTGCCTGGAAATGCAGCCGGGCTACACCCCGCCGGGACCGAAAAAGCTGGTGGATGTGTACCAAAAGCCCCAACCGGAGCAGAAAGAAGAAGCGGCGCCCCAAAGCGGCAAGATCGTCAACGATATGGAGAAGTGCATTCTCTGCGGCCTGTGTGCCCGCAAGTGTCCCCAAAGCGCCATCACCGTGGACCGCAAGGAGAGCCACACCTGGGTCATTGACCACAGCGCCTGCGTGCAGTGCGGCGCTTGTATTGATGCGTGCCTCAAGTTTCACGCCCTGTCCTTTACCCCGGACGACGGCGCTGCCGGCACGGAAGCCTATACCAAACCTGTATGATCACGAAAGAATATATCTTTAGCGGCATTGTGCAGGGTATGGGTTTTCGCCCCACCGCCCTGCGACTGGCTACGGAACTGGGGATCACCGGCACGGTGTGCAACACCGGCGGTCGGGTGACCGTCACCGCCACCGGAGAGGGCGCGGCGCTCACCGTCTTCGCAAAGCGGCTGTGCCGCGCCTTTTCCATCTACCAATATGAAGTGAATGAACTGCCGTTCAAGTCATTCCCGGACTTTACCATCATCCACAGCCGTCGTGCCCGGGGTCTGCCTTTTCTGCCCCCGGACCTGGCCACCTGCCCGGACTGCCAACGAGAGTTGCTGGATCCGAAGAATCGGCGCTATCGGCACCCATTCATCACCTGTATTCACTGCGGACCGCGGTACACGGTTATGGAGGCCCTGCCTTATGACCGGGAACGCACGGTGATGGGGCGCTTTTCTCTTTGCCCGGACTGCCGGGCGGAATATACCACCCCCGCAGACCGGCGCTGCCACGCCCAGACCATTGCCTGCCCCCACTGTGGACCGCAGCTGACCATGGACATAGAGACAGCCGCCCAACTGCTGCGGCAGGGAGAAGTGGTAGCAGTCAAGGGCATTGGCGGCTATCACCTGTGCGCCAACGCTGCAAATCCGCCGGCCGTGGCAAAAATACGGCAAATCAAGCACCGGGGGCAAAAGCCCTTTGCGGTGCTGTTTCGCAATATAGAAGAAGTGCGGCAGTATTGCCGGGTGAGCCGGGCGGAGGAGGAGCTGCTGCTGTCTGCCGCCCGACCCATTGTGCTGCTGGAAAGCAAGCGACCGCTGCCGACAGAGATCACCTGCGGCAGTGACCGGGTGGGCGCGTTCCTGCCCTGCAATCCGCTGCAAATTCTGCTGCTGGAGGCGATCTCGCCCCTGGTAGCCACCAGCGCCAACATCAGCGGTGCGCCTATGTGCACAGACGATACAGCCGTGCAGCAGTTCGGTGTGCCGGTGCTGGGTCACGATCGTCCAATCCTGACCCCCATGGACGACTCTGTACTGCAAGTGACAGAGGGCAAGCCCACTTACATTCGCCGTGCCAGGGGGTATGTGCCCCTGGCCATCCGGCTGCCCTTTGCCGCCAAGGAGACCACTTTGTGTCTGGGCGGTGATCTAAAAGCCACCTTCGGCTACCACGCCGGGCGCTATGTGTTTCTGTCCCAACCCTTTGGTGATCTGAACCACCCGGACTGCCTGGCTGCCTATCAAGAGAATATAGAGCGCTTCGCCGCCCTGCACGGCTTTACGGCAGAAAAAGTGGTCGCAGACCTGCACCCGGGCTATACTGCCCGCCGGTTTTATACGCCGAATATGCAGGTGCAGCACCATATTGCCCACGCTGCCGCCGTATTGGCGGAGCACCAACTGACCGAACCGGCTCTGTGCTTTGCTCTGGACGGCACCGGCTACGGCACCGACGGCCAAATTTGGGGCAGCGAGGTATTTGACTTTGACGGTGGGCACTTTACCCACCTGGGGCATCTGCCGCCCTTTACCTGTCCACCCGGAGACAGCGTGGCAACAGACGCCCGACTGTGCCTTAGCTGCTATCTAGGCACCCAACCGCTGGTGAACCGAGCGAAAGACGCCGGCGTACCCCTGCTGCAAAACAGCAGCGCAGGGCGCCTGTTTGACGCTGCGGCTGCCGCCCTGGGGCTGTGCGATACCAACACCTATGAGGGGCAATGCGCCGCCGCGGTAGAGCAAGCGGCTCGCCGGGCAAGCGGCGCTTATCCCTTTGACCCGGCCTGCACCCCGCGGGAGCTGCTGGAGGAAATGCAGTGCCAAAAGGCAGATGTGCCCGCCCTGGCACTGGGGCTGCACCACTGGCTGGCCCGGTGGATCCTGAACCAAGCCCAAGCCTACCGCCGCAGCACTGTGGTGCTCTCCGGCGGCTGCTTTACCAACCAAATTTTGACCCGCTGTACGGCAGATCTGCTGCGGTGCAGGGGCTACACCGTTTATACCGCCTGCAAGGTGCCCCCCGGTGACGGGGCGCTGGCACTGGGGCAGGCGTATATATCGGCACTGGAGGAATGACTATGTGCGTTGCCGCTCCCGGCAAAATTTTATCCATCAACGGCACCACCGCCACAGTAGCATACAGCGGCAACCGAGTGCCTGCCAACCTGGGCGTTGTCAAAGCCCAAGTGGGCGACTGGGTGCTGGTGCACGCCGGGCTGGTAATCCAGGTGCTCAGCGAAAGCCAGGCCCGGGAGATGAACGACCTGCTGGCAGAACTGGAGTCCCTGCTATGAACCTTGCGGACATTCGCCGGGCGCTGGCCGACTACCACGGTCCGCCGCTGACTTTTATGGAAATTTGCGGCACCCATACCGCCGCCATCAGCGAGAACGGCATACCTGCCATTTTGTCGCCCCACATTCACCTGATCAGCGGCCCGGGCTGCCCGGTGTGCGTCAGCGTATCGGCCTATATTGACCGGCTGTGCCACTTGGCAATGGAGCCGGGAGTGTGTGTGTGCACCTTTGGCGATCTGCTGCGGGTGCCCGGCAGTACCCGGGCGCTGGAGCAGTGCGTGGCTGCCGGCGGGCGGGTGCAAATGGTCTATTCTCCGCTGGAAGTGCTGTCCCTTGCCAAGGCGGAACCGGGCGCCCGGTTTGTGTTTGCCGCCGTGGGATTTGAGACCACCGCCCCGGTGTATGCGGTGCTGGCAGACACCATCATAAAAGAGCAGATCCCTAATGTGCAGCTGCTGACGGCGCTAAAGACTATGCCCCCGGCAGTGCGTGCACTGTGCAAAGGCGAAACGAAGATTGACGGTTTTTTGGCCCCCGGCCATGTGGCGGTCATCACCGGCGAAGGCCCCTGGCATCAACTGGCTGCGGCGCAAGGTCTGCCCTTTGTGATCAGCGGCTTTACCGGGGAGGAGCTACTATGCAGCCTGTACGCGCTGGTTCGCTTGGCCGGGCAAGGTGTGTGCAAAAACCTCTACCCTGCCGCCGTTCGACCGGAGGGCAACCCTGCGGCCCGAGCGCTGGTGGACCAATACTTTGAGCCTACGGACGCCGCCTGGCGAGGACTGGGTATTTTGCCCGGCTCCGGACTGGTGCTGCGCCCCCAGTACCAACATTTAGACGCCGGCAGTGCCCAACTGACCACAGACACGGCGGCCCAAAGCGGCTGTCGGTGCGCGCAAGTGATCACCGGTGCAATCCCCCCAACGGCCTGTCCCCTGTTTGGCACGGCCTGTACCCCCGGCACCCCGCGGGGCGCCTGTATGGTGTCCGGTGAGGGCAGCTGCCACAACGCATATCTTAATCACAGGATGTAACCTATTATGAACATTGCTATTTTTGACTCCGGTATCGGCGGCCTGTCCGTTCTCTACCAGGCAAAGCGTATGCTGCCGGAGGCCCATTTTTTATACTATGCCGATGAGGATCATGTGCCTTATGGCGAAAAAACCAGAGAACAAATTATAACTTACACAGATGAAGCGGTGCGCTTTCTCATAGACCGGGGAGCGGACGCCATTGTGCTGGCGTGCAACACTGCCACCAGCGTGGCGGCAGCCACCCTGCGGGATCGCTACCCCCTGCCCATCATCGGCATGGAGCCGGCGGTCAAGCTGGCGCTGAATCAAGACGATACCCACCGGGTGCTGGTAGCAGCCACGCCCATCACCATTCGGGGCAACAAGCTGAAATGCTTGGTAGAGCACTATGACGGCCACCACTTGGTGGATCTGCTGCCTCTGCCCGGACTGGTGCGCTTTGCAGAAAAAGGCATTTACTCCGGCGCCCAGGTACACGCTTATTTAAGCGAGCAACTGGCCAAATTCAACTTGGAAGATTACGCCGCCTTTGTGCTGGGATGCACCCATTTTAATCTGTTTAAGCAGGAGCTGCGCACCTTGCTGCCGCCCCAAATGCACTTTGTAGACGGCAACGCCGGCACCGTGCGCCAGCTGATCCGCAGAACGGTTGACCTGCCTGCTACCCACACGAGCACCCCGGGGGTCACCTACTTTGCCTCCGGGCGGCCGATCACCGACCCGGCACAGCTGCAATTTATTCAAAATGTGCTGGCGCATTTAGAGAAGATGTATCCCATAGAATAAAAGGAGCCGTTATGGAAATTACCCTTGCCCACGGCAGCGGCGGCGCGGCCACCGGAGAACTGATCCGCACTGTGTTTGCCAAGGCTTTTGACAATCCCATTCTGCGCCAAATGGACGACAGCGCCGTGGTGCCCGGCAGCGGGCAACTGGCTGTTACCACAGACAGTTTTGTGGTGCAGCCCTTGTTTTTCCCCGGCGGCGACATTGGACGCCTGGCGGTGTGCGGCACCGTCAATGACCTGCTGATGCGTGGCGCCACCCCCAAGTACCTGACCGCCGGTTTTATTTTGGAGACCGGGTGCACCACCGAGGACCTGAGCCGCATTGCCCGGTCTATGGCAGCCACTGCCGCCGAGGCCGGTGTGGCCATCGTTGCCGGCGACACCAAGGTGGTGGAGGGCAGCGGCAATATTTATATCAACACCGCCGGCGTTGGCTTTTTGCCCGGCGGCACACACATTGCCGCCACTGCATTACAACCGGGAGATACCCTGCTGGTCAGCGGCGCCATGGGCGACCACCACGCAGCCATTCTCTCTGCCCGCATGGATATGGACAACACCATTCAATCCGACTGCGCCCCTTTGGGCGATATGGTCGCCGCCCTGCTGCAAGGGGACGTTGAAGTGCACACCCTGCGGGACATTACCCGGGGCGGCCTGGGCACTGTACTGTGCGAACTGGCAGAGACAGCGAACTGCGGCATAGAGATCGACGAAGCGGCGATCCCGGTGCACGAGGACGTGCGCGCCTTTGCCCATATCTTAGGACTGGAACTGCTGCACATGGGCAACGAGGGCAAGCTGCTGGCTGCCGTACCTGCCCACCAGGCAGACCGGGCGTTGGAGCTGCTGCGCGCCAGCCGCTACGGCGCAGAGGCGGCCGTCATCGGCACAGTAACAAACGGGGAGGGCGTTGTGGCACTCACTCCCATTGGCGGCAAGCGCCGGGTCAGCGTGCTGTACGGCGAAGGTTTGCCCAGAATTTGCTGATTTTGATTTATTAAAGGAGCTTTTTATGATCTTGTACTACACCGGCACCGGCAACAGCCGCTATGCGGCGGAACGGCTGGGACACCGGCTGAACGACACGGTTCGGGACTGCACCCCCTTTATGCAAGGCGGCACCACACCCCGGTTCCATTCCGTAACTCCATGGGTATTTGTTTGCCCCACCTATGCCTGGCAGATCCCCCATATTTTTGCGGATTTTCTGACCCGCTGTCACTTTTCTGGCAGCAGACAGGCATACTTTGTGATGACCTGCGGCGGTGAAATACACAACGCCCCGGAGACAAACCGGAAGCTATGCACCCAACTGGGGCTGGAATATATGGGTACGGCAGAGATCGTTATGCCGGAAAATTACATTGCCCTGTTTTCTACCCCCAACTCGGCGGAAGAAGTGAACGATCTTCTTGCCGCTGCGGTGCCCGCGCTGGAGCAGACCGCTGCTGCCATAGAAAGCGGCTGCCCGGTAACGGAACCGAAACCCACGGTGTTTGGCAAGTTTATGACCTATATCGTCAACCCGATTTTTTACGCCACCTGCGTCCACGACCGAGCGTTTACGGTGGACAACAACTGCATCGGCTGCGGCAAATGTGCCACCCTGTGCCCCATGAACAACATTGAACTGCAAGACGGCAAGCCCCGGTGGAACGGCCGGTGCACCCACTGTATGGCCTGCATCAGCTATTGCCCCAAGGCAGCCATCGCCTACGGCAAAAAGAGCCGCACCCGCCGGATCTACACCTGCCCGCCCTATCGGCCGGCAGACCGATAATCGCAATTTTCCAATCAACCACCGCAAAACAACAGAATTCAGAATGCTCTTCTTAAATTGCTTGCTATGCATCTCTCTGTTTTTTCTTTATCCCCTGTCACTAATGCAGAATATGAAAAGACAAATGGCTGATATAAAATTTTCATTGAAAGAAACAAATCATTTCCAGCAAGTAAAAAGCGCCACCCGGAAGGGTGGCGCTTTCTCATTTGTAAAGCGGTTTGCACATATTAGGTGTATCAATCATAATACTTGTCCAGTTCCGCATCGCAGGCAGGGTATTTTTTGATTTGCGGATGGTCGTAAACCTTGCCGCGAGCCACCACCATATATGGCTGCTCCAGGGCACGGAAGTCTGCCAGCGGGTCGCTGCTTGCGATGAGCAAGTCGGCGCACTTGCCCACTTCCACGCTGCCGGTCACATCGCCAAGGCCCAAAATGCGGGCATTATTCAGTGTGGCCGTATACAGGGCAAAAGCCGGGGTAACCCCTACGCTCTTTTCAAAATAATGCAGCTCCCGCCACATATTGTAATGGGTGGTGTACGGACAGCCGGTGTCCGTCCCCAGACCCACAGGTACGCCGTCCGCCAGCGCCGCCCTGGCGCCCAGGATCATATTGTTATACACCAAGTTGGAATTGTACTGCACCGCCTCGGTAATGCCCAAAGTCTCTCTTTGGAACTTGGCCATGGGCAGCGCCGGAGACAGGGTACACACCAACACCGCGCCGCTTTTATGGAAGGCAGCCAGCTCCGTCTCTGACAAAGTGGAGCCATGCTCAATAGAGTCCACGCCATTGAGCACCGCTGTGCGTATCCCCTCCGGGCTTTGCACATGGGCAGCCACCTTCAGACCATAGCTGTGGGCGCGATCGCAGCAAGCCTTGATCATATCCGCCTGCATCATCAGTCGACCCGGCTCGCCTTTCACCTTGGCGTCCATCACGCCGCCGGTGATCATCAGCTTAATCAGATCCACATTTTGACCGTGAAGCTGGTCCACCATACGCACGGCGTCCTCCACCGTCTCTGCCGGGTGAGTCACGGAGCCTACCATATGGCCGTGGGGCACACCGATGGCATAGTCGGCTGCTAAGATTCGCGGACCGTCCAGCTTGCCGGCGTTGATCCGATCCCGCAGCCGGGTGTCCAAATCATCCAGACCGCCCACCGCGCGCACCGTGGTCACGCCGGACAGCAGACCCTGCATGGCATAGGCGTGGCACATGCGCAGCACCAGCGCCCGGGACAAACCGGAGGACAAGGCGATTTTGGTTAGCCGATTGGTGTTCATAGGCTTGTTCTGGGGTTTACCCCCCGCTGGCAAGTGCACATGTAGATTGATCAGACCGGGCATTAAATACTTGCCGGTCAGATCCACCACCCGATCCCCCTTGGTGGGTGTGATCTTACCAATCTGTGTAATTTTGCCATTTTCTATTGCCACATCTGTGCCGGGGCGGGGCGTCATTTGCTCCGTACCGTCCAGCAGCGTACAATTTTGAAATACCGTTCGCATAAGGCTCCCCCTCATTTGTTTTGATACTCTCATTATACCGAACCGACAACCAAAAGGCAACCGACCCTTTGCGGCTCTTTTGTCGCATAAAAAGCAATCTGCCGCTTTTGTCGCGCAAAGGGAAGCGCCGCGTGCTGCATAAAAGCAAAAACTGCACCTGTGTACCCAGTGATACACAGGTGCAGTTTTTATCCTGTTATTGCGCCGCTTTGGCGGTCATGGCCTGTTGATAAAAAGCAAGCGCCTTGTCAATAGCCGCCGTGCCTGCCGGTTCAAAGGGCTGCAACACGCTGAACACATGGGGCAGCGACTGGTTATACGCCGCCTTAGCGTAGTCCTTGATCTCTGCCTGCACCCCATGGGCTTGCAGCACTTCGTACAACCGGTGGGTCTGTTTGTTGGCCAGGGAGTCGCCGCTGCTGGTGATCAAGTAAGTAGGCGGCAGCGCCTGGGCGTAGTCAATGATTTGGTCAAAATCCATGTACGGATAAGTGGCTTTGTCTTTGTAATCCGTGCCCCACATGGGCTTGGTGTACAGGCTGAACAGCCCGCCGTCCCGCATAAAGGCCACCGGCGAGGTAAGCAGTAGCGCCGTCAGCTCCATTTGCGGATCCACTGTGTCAAAGGTTTTGCGCAGCTGGGCACTTTGCATCAATACCGCGCTGTATGCCGCCAACTGCCCGCCGGCAGAGTCGCCGGTAAGCATAATATTCCGCATATCGCAAGGATATTCGCTGCCGTGGTCACGAATCCAGCGCAGCACCCGGGCCACATCCTGCAACTGCTCGTTCACCGTCACATCCGGCACCAGCCGGTAGTTGATATTAAAAACCACATAACCCCGATCCGCCAGGGCGGCGCAGTAGTGGTGGTTCAGCCCCTTTTCCGCATACATCCAGCCGCCGCCGTGAATGTCAATGATCACCGGCAGCTTAGCACCGGGCTGTGTATCCGTCGGGTACAGCACATCTAATGTGTGGTACAGATTGCCGTCCTCTATATAGGCCAGGTCGTTCACTTCCGTCACCGTAGGCGGATCCTGGGCGGCGTGCTTGGCTTTGTCGCCCCCATCGCAGTAGCGCCACACCATCTGCATAATCTTCACCACCGGGTTGCGCAGCAGTCCCTTGCCGCTGCCGTCGGCGTACTCCACGGTGTCTGAGGTAACCATACCGCCAATGTAAATCACATCGTCCGCCGTGTCCTTGCGGGGCAAAGTGCTCAGTTCAATAAACGCAATAGCCACCACAATCACCGCCAACAACACGCCGATCACCACAGCCCATACCTTCTTTCTGCTCTTTTTCCCCTTCGCCGCACCGGCCTGCGCCTGCACAGCCTTTTGCTTCGTTTTCATACTCATTCCCCCTAAAATGTCTATCCGCATTATACTCCATCCTGCCAATCCTGTCAATTTGTAGCAACGCTGCCAAAAGTCGAGAACAGCGGTATTTGCAATTTGGCAAGGGTTTTGGTATGATGAGAACAGAAAGCGATCAATAGACGGGGGTACGGGAATGAAACCGAAAAAGCAATGGGATCACAAGTGGTACACGGAGGAATTTTTACAACAACTAAAGGCAACGGCGGCGGTGCAGATGGACGGCGATCTGCCCTACATTACCAAATATGCACCGGACGCCGGTTCGCCAAATGGGATTGATCCGCGGCTGCTGGGCGGACCCATGGGCAAAATGGCGCGGTCCACGCGGCTGGTGCCAAATTTCATTCTGGACCGAGTCAAAATTCCGGTCACGCCAAAGATCTTGGCCGGATTCCGTGCCGGGTGCGACCGTGTTTCCTACGCCAAATGCGTGCAGACGCACATTGAAGTGCGGGACAGCACCGTACCGGCGGCGGACGGTTATCTCATTCCCATTCGTATTTACAGCAGTTCCCGGTGCGCGCCGGGCAGCCCCTGCCTGTTTTTTATCCACGGCGGCGCCTTTGTAGGCGGCACTCTGCGCCCCTACGACGAAGGGTGGAAGCTGTTTGTGGAGAAGTTCCGTATGCCCGTGGTGGCGGTGGATTACCGACTGCTGCCGGAGCACCCATACCCCACGCTGTACGACGACTGCTGCCGGGTACTGGAATGGCTGAGCGGCGACGGTGCTCGGGAGCTGCACATTGACCCGGAGGCCGTTTTTGTGGTGGGCGACAGCGCCGGCGGCAACCTGACCCAAGGCTGCGCCACCCGCTACAAAGGCACCCACCGGGTGCGGGGACAGCTGCTGCTCTACCCCACCCTGAACCTGTTTGGCACCACGGACCGCTACTATCACCCAAAAGAAACAGACTACCACCCGGCGCCGGGACAACAAAAGCTGGCAATGGGACTGGTGCGGCAAATGGAGCTGCTCTCTCGCTCCGGCAAGTCCTTTTTAGGTATTCCGAAACCGGACGATCTGTGCAATCCCTACACCTCCGACCCGGCCGGGAACCCGCCCACTTTTCTCTCCGTAGGTGCACTGGACTACCTGCGCAACGACACGGTGGCTTGGGCCCACAAGCTGCACGATGCCGGCGTGCCCACTCGCCTGGTCATGTATAACGGCATGGGTCACGGCTACTTAAACGCTATGGGTGTCTTTCCCCAAGCCGAGGACCTGCTGGACGAAATGGGCGCGTTTATTCAAGATGTCTGCAAAAGCCGTCAATAGCCGTTGACTGCGAGCTTTATTGGCTTTTCTAAACTCTACGCTGCGCAGGTTGCGCGGCGGGGGGCTGTGGGGTACAATATGGGCACAGGAGGCGATGAAATGAACACCTATGTGACCGGGGCTGTGATCAAGGCCCTGCGAGAGCAAAAAAATTGCACCCGGCAGCAGCTGGCGGACCAACTGCACCTGAGTGCAAAGACCATATCCAAATGGGAGACCGGCAAAGGACTGCCGGACATTACCCTGCTGGAGCCGCTGACGGCGGCGCTGGAGGTATCTGTGATCGAACTGATGCAAGGGGCGCCGGTAGCCAATCGCAACCGCAGCGGCAATATGCACCGGGTCAAGTTCTATGTTTGCCCGGTGTGCGGCAATGTGCACTTTGCTGCCGGTGAGAGCGTGATCAGCTGCTGCGGCATTCTGCTGCCACCCCTGGAGCCGGAGCCGGACAAGGCCGGGATCTGCCGGGTACAAACAGACGGTGACGAATACACCGTCACCGTGCAGCACCCCATGGACAAGGGGCACTACATCTCCTGGATAGCATACCAGACCGCAGACCGGGTAGAACTGGTAAAGCTGTACCCGGAGCAGGACGCCATAGCCCACTTCTTCCGCCGGGAACGGGGCAAGATCTACCTCTACTGCAATCGGGACGGTCTGATCGCCGTGCCGGTTGGGCGATAAGCATAACGAACACACGCAAAAAACAGCCATCACCGTAAAGGTGATGGCTGTTCGTTTGATATTTATGAAGCAAACAGGGATTATTTCTCTGCGTACTTGTCCTCGCCGTTCCAAGAGTACAGCTTACGGATCTCGGCGCCGACTTTCTCCAGCTGATGGTTTGCTTCCATCTCTCTCTTAGCCTTGAAGTGTGCCCAACCGTTGTTGCTCTCGGTGATGAACTTGGAAGCGAAGGTGCCGTCCTGGATCTCTTCCAGAACCTTCTTCATTTCCTTCTTGGTCTCATCGGTGATTAGACGCTTACCGGTCTCGTAATCGCCGAATTCAGCGGTGTTGGAGATGGAGTAACGCATCTTGGCAAAGCCGCCGTTGTAGATCAGGTCAACGATCAGCTTCATCTCATGAATGCACTCAAAATAAGCGTTTCTCGGGTCATAACCGGCCTCAACCAGGGTCTCAAAACCGGCTTTCATCAGAGCGGTTACGCCGCCGCACAGCACAGCCTGCTCACCGAACAGATCAGTCTCGGTCTCGCACTTAAAGGTAGTCTCCAGGATACCGGCACGAGCACCGCCGATACCGGCGCCGTAAGCCAGAGCAACATCCTCACAGTGACCGGTAGCATCCTGATACACAGCTACCAGGCAGGGTGTACCCTTGCCCTCTTTGTACTCGGAGCGAACGGTGTGGCCCGGAGCCTTGGGAGCGATCATAAATACATCTACATCGCTGGGGGGCACGATCTGCTTAAAGTGAATGTTGAAGCCGTGGGCGAAAACCAAAGCCTTGCCGGCGGTCAGGTTCGGTTCAATGTCCTTCTTATAGATGGAAGCCTGCTTCTCATCCGGGGTCAGGATCATGATAATGTCAGCGGCCTTTGCAGCCTCAGCGGTGGTCATAACCTTCAGGCCAACGCTCTCTGCATGCTGCCAGGACTTGGAGCCCTCGTACAGACCAACAACTACGTCCACACCGCTCTCTTTCAAGTTCAGCGCATGGGCGTGACCCTGAGAACCAAAGCCGATCACGGCAACGGTCTTGCCCTTCAGGTAATCCAGATTACAATCTTCTTGATGGAAAAGTCTTGCTTCTGCCATTGTAATTTCCTCCTAATAAATAAGTTTAATTGAAGTCGCAGCGTTGTATGATGTCGCTGTGGTTTCTTAACAATTCACATTATATCCTGTATGATGTCTGTTGTCAATAGGCAATTTTATTTTTTTACAAATGCTCCATAGCATGAAGAATATGCAGCCGCATAGCGGTGCGGGCGCCCTCGGCATTCCGCTTCTTGATAAAGTCCATAATCAGCCGATCGTCGTTTAGATTATCTGCGCTTACGTCCTTGTCCCGGGTCATGACGATCACGCCTTTTTTGATGGCGTTAAAGATCACCGGCATAAACTGCTTCACAAACGCATTGTGCGTGGCATTGGCAATGCTCTCATGGAATTTTTGCTCCTCTGCCGTGCGGTCCTCGCCGCTTAAAATCTTCTTTTCCACCTGCTCGCCGTAGTAGCAAATGGCGTCAATTTCTTCCTGCGTTGCCCGCTGTGCAGCCAAATAAGCACAATCCGGTTCAAACATCAGTCGCATCTCAAACAAATCGTCCAAGCCGGAAGCAATATCGCTCAGATCCGCCGAGTCGATGACAGTATTGGCACTGACAAAGGTGCCCTTGCCCCGCCGGATCTCCAACACACCGTTGGTGGTCAAAATTCGAATAGCCTCCCGCAAGGTGGAACGACTAACGCCCAATTCCGCCGCCAGGTCATTCTCATTAGGCAGCTTATCCCCCACCGCAAAGCGGTGCTGGGTCTCGATCATATTCAAAATCTGCTGCGCCGTACTCTCCGGCAGCATGGCCGATCTTGGCATATTCCTCACCTCTGCACACATCATAACACAAGTTGTATGCAAAAGTCAAGGCGTTGTCTGACATCTTACAATTATAGAACTGATTTTCTGCTGTTCTTTGTTCACCCTGCACGAATTTGCCCTGCGGGGGTTGTAAATTGTGAACAAATGCTATATGATAAGGATATAAATAAGAGAATATATATTATGGAGCGTAAAAAATGAACAAAGCAACCCAATTACGATACAATATGGAGTCCCTGTGCATCTATCAATTCAAGACGGACCCGGTAATGCACAGTCTGCTGCACCTGCTGCGCAGCATAGAAGCCGGCGAGGCGGTGCTGGAGGCGCAAAGTGCCTTTTTCAGCACGCTGGCACCTCGAGACACGCTGCGCCGGTATATTTCCAAGTTGATCCTCACCGACGACAATGTATTCAGCAAAGCCGCCGCCGGCGACGCGGTAGACCGTCTGCGCCCGGCGATCCTGGACGGTGTAAAAAGCGACCTTGCCAAGCTGGAGACTATTGCCGACCTGACCCCGGAAGATATTCTTAGCGCAGTAGAGGATAAAGACCTGCGGGAAGTGCTGGGCACCCTGCCCCGGTGGGAGAACGGCGAAGCACTGCCGCCCCTGCGCCAAAACTGGGCGGAGCAAACGGAGGCACTGGCTGCATTCCATAAAAAGAACGGCTACGGTCTGTTTGCCAACTACGCCGCCTTTGAGTGGCGGGACCACGCCCTCTCCCCCATCTCCACCACGGACCCCATACGGCTGTCCGATTTGAAGAACTATGAATTGCAGCGGGGCCAGGTGGTAGACAATACAGAAAGCTTTGTTTGCGGACTGCCCGCCAACAACGTGCTGCTGTACGGCGACCGGGGCACCGGCAAAAGCTCCACCATTCACGCCATCCTGAATGCGTACAAAGAACAGGGCCTGCGCATGATCGAGATTCCCAAGAGCGCGGTGGAGGAGTTGTCCCTGATTCGGGAATACCTGGCGGACAGCCCAATGAAATTTATCATCTATATTGACGACCTGAGCTTTGACAGTCAAGACAACGCTTTTACAGAGCTGAAAGCGGCGCTGGAGGGCGGCCTGTCTGCCTGCCAGCCCAATACGCTGATCTATGCCACCTCCAACCGGCGCCACCTGATCAAAGAGAACTTCTCCGACCGGGAGGACGATGTAAACAAAAACGACACCCGCCAGGAGCAGCTGTCTCTGTCCGATCGGTTTGGGCTGACCATTACCTTTATTAACCCGGACAAAAAGGATTATCTGGACATTGTGGAAAAGATTGCCGCCGATCGCGGCCTGCAAGTGGACGCCCAGCGACTGGACGCTGCCGCCGAGCAGTGGGCCGTACGCCGAGGCGGTCGTTCTCCCCGTTGTGCCCGCCAGTTTATCGATCATGTGGAGAGCGCGCTGCGCCGGGGCAAAGAATGGTAAAAATTCGTTCGCAAATTATTAAAAAATTTCATTTTTTGTTTACCGAATTCTAAAATTATGAACAAAAAAACCTGCTATGATAGCAGTATCAAAGAAAAGGAGCGAAAACAATGAGCAAAATTCTGGTAGTGGATGATGAATTAAACATCTGTGAATTACTGAAACTATACTTAGAGAATGAGGGCTACACGGTGTTTACCGCCAATGACGGCCAAGCCGCCGTAACCGCCTTCCAGCAGAAGGCACCGGATTTGGTACTGCTGGACATTATGTTGCCCAAGATGGACGGCTGGCAGGTGTGCCGAGAGATCCGCAAGACCTCTTCCGCCCCCATCATCATGCTCACTGCCAAGGGCGAGACCTTTGACAAGGTGCTGGGGCTGGAGCTGGGCGCCGACGACTATGTAGTCAAGCCCTTTGACGCCAAAGAGGTGGTGGCTCGGGTGAAAGCCGTGCTGCGCCGTACTCAGGGCAAAAACGACAACGCCGAGGAAAGCAAGAAAGTGGTCACCTATGACAAGCTGGAGATCAACATTGCCAACTATGAATTGAAAGTCAACGGCGTGCAGATCGACACGCCGCCCAAAGAATTAGAATTGATCTACCACTTTGCCTCCAATCCTAACCGGGTCTTTACCCGTGACCAGCTGCTGGACGAGGTATGGGGCTTTGAATTTTACGGCGATTCCCGCACGGTGGATGTGCATGTCAAGCGCCTGCGTGAAAAGTTAGAGGGCGTCAGCGACAAATGGGAGCTGAAAACCGTTTGGGGCGTCGGCTACAAGTTTGAGACCAAGGAATAAGCAATGGCGTTTAAGGATGTACTCGTCGGCAAAAAGCCGGTCAAAAGCAATATCTTTGCCAAATACTTCCTGCTGTTTGCCGCTATCTTTTTGGTCACGCTGACCGTGCTGGGCACCGCCCTGACCCTGATGGTCAACACCTATTCTCAAAATGAACGCACCAATCTGCTGAAAGAGAATGTGCAAAGCGTATCCGGTACCATCAGTTCCTCGTTGATTATGCAGGACATTAACAGTCGCTACAGCGTGGAAAAAGAGCTGATGTGCGAATCCCTATATATTATTTCTAATTCTATCGACGCAGATGTATTTGTCTGCGATGTGGAGGGTAATATTATTCTGTGTAAGGAGCGGGCCTATTCCACCCCGTATTTTGGGGAGTTTACCACCTGCGCCCTGCACGACAGCTATTCCATCAGTTCCGCACTGCTACAACGGGTGTACGAGACCGGCACCGTAACCGGGCGCATTACCGTACGCGGCCAAACCAATTACATTGTCGGCACCACCATCGTTAGCGACGGCGATGTAATCGGCTACACCTTTGCGCAGACCCAAACCGGCGTGCAGTCCCTGGCACTGGCGGTAATTCGCATTTTCCTGCTCAGCGCGCTGGCCTGTTTGATGCTGGCCTTCATCTGCATTTGGCACCTGACCAAAAAGATGGTGACCCCTTTGCAGCAAATGAGCGCTGCCGCCAAGCAATTTGCCATCGGCGACTTCTCTTACCGAGTTAAGGTGCGAGGCTGCGATGAGCTGGCGGATCTGGGCATTGCCTTTAACGATATGGCGGACGCACTGGATAAAACAGAAAGTTCCCGCGCCAGCTTTGTGGCCAATGTGTCCCACGAATTAAAAACGCCTATGACCTCCATTGCCGGGTTTATCGACGGTATTTTGGACGGCACCATTCCCAAAGAGAAGCAAAACTATTACCTGGGACTGGTAAGCACCGAGGTACGCCGACTGAGCCGCTTAGTGGTGGCCATGCTGAATATGAGCAAGATCGAGTCCGGCGAATTCCAAATGAAGCCCAACAACTACGATATCTCTGACCAGATCATTCGCATTCTTTTGACCTTTGAACAAAAGATTGAGAAGAAGAATATTGAGATCATCGGACTGGAGGACTTGCAGCCCCAGTACATTGTGGCGGACCCGGATATGATTTATCAGGTGATCTACAACCTATTTGATAACGCAGTGAAGTTTACCAACGAAGACGGCTTTATCAAGGTCACACTGGAGGATTTAGGCAGCCAAATTCGTGTAAGTATTAAGAACAGCGGCGCCGGCATTAAGGCCGAGGAGCTGTCTCGCGTGTTTGAGCGCTTCTATAAAGTTGACAAATCCCGCAGCCTGGACGCCAAGGGCGCCGGACTGGGATTATATATCGTAAAAATGATGGTGGAAATGCACTCCGGCAGAATTTATGCCAAGAGTGAAGACGCAAACACCGCGGAATTCGTATTCACCCTACCCAAGGCATTCACCCCCGTCAATAAAAAAGGAGCAAAAGAAGCATGAGCGACTATGAACAGAACCCGATAAACGGCGGCCAGGCCCCCCAGGGGGACGGTCAGCCGAACACCGGCTACAACCCGTATCAGCAGCCGGGCACTTATTACACACCGCCCCAACCGGAGCAGCCCCAAACGCCGCCCACCGGCGACAACGGCACCACCTATCACTACGCCTACCACAGCGGCAACCAGCCCGGCGCCGCCTATAACGGCCAGCAGACCGGTACCGCTGACCATACCGCCCAGGCACAGCCCACCGGCCAGACTTACAGCAACCCCACAGAGCCGTCGGAGCCGGGCAAGCCGGAAAAAAAGAAGAACAAAAAGACCATTACCATCGTGGTGAGCGTACTGGTGGTGTGTGTGGTGATCGCCATTACCGGCATTGTACTGGCAGCCACCGGCGTACTCTCCGGGGATAAGGAAGAAAAAACAGACGGCACCTCCACCTCTCAGGACAGCGGATCTGACACCCAGACCGTCAGCGGCGGCAGCGTGGCAACCGAGGACGGCAGCGGCAACCTAACTGTTGCCGGCGTAGCTAAAAAGGCCATGGACTCCTGCGTAGGGATTACCGTCTATTCCAAGCAGAATTCCTACAGCAACTTCTACGGCTACGGCTCCAATAGCAGCTCCGACAGCAGCGACAACCAGCAAGCCAGCGGCGAAGGCTCCGGCGTGATTATGAAGGAAGCGAACGGCAAGACTTATATTATGACCTGTGCCCATGTGATCTCCGACGGCAGCAGCTTTAAGGTGACCTTGAATAACGGCAAAGAATACACCGCTACAATGGTGGGTGCCGACAGCCAAACGGACATCGGCGTGCTTTCCATTGAAGCCACCGGGCTGCAAGCGGCCACCTTTGCCGACAGCAAGAGCCTAACCGTCGGCGAGCAGGTGGTGGCCATCGGCTGTCCCGGCGGCCTGGAATTCAAAAACAGCGTCACCAGCGGCTATATTTCCGCTTTGGATCGTCCGGTGGAAAGCTCCATCGGCTACGACAACGAGTGTATCCAAACGGACGCAGCCATCAATCCGGGCAACTCCGGCGGCGCGCTGTTTAACATGCAGGGTCAGGTGATCGGCATTAACTCCTCTAAGATCGCCTCCACCGAGTACGAGGGTATGGGCTTTGCAGTGCCCAGCTCCACCGCTGTGGACACCGCCAACAGCCTGATTAAAAACGGCTATGTAGCCGGTCGCGCCAAGATCGGCGTCACCTACAACACCATTACCAGCTACAACAACGCTGACGCCATTCTCTCCGCCTTGACGGAAAAGGGCTTTAAAAACGCCAAGGGTACCATGGTCATCAGCCAAGTAAACAGCGACTCTGACCTGGCCAACAAGCAGGTAAAGCAGTACGATATGATCGTAGCCGTCAATGGCAAGACCATGACCTCCACCGATGTGATGACGCAGGTGCTTTCTGACAGCAAGCCCGGCGACACCATCAAGCTGACCATTGCCCGCATTGAGAACAACCAGATCAAGACCTTTAAGGTAGACTGCAAGCTGATTGAAAGCAAAGGCAATTAACCGCGCATAAAAAAAGAAGTGCCGAACCGTAACGGTTCGGCACTTCTTTTTTGTCATTGATTGCTTACAGCTCGGCGATCACTTCCACCTCGCACAGCACACCCTTGGGCAGGTCCTTAACGGCCACGCAGGAGCGGGCAGGCTTGGCGGTAAAGTAGGTGCCATACACCTCATTGAACTTGGCAAAATCCGCAATATCTGCCAGAAAACAAACAGTCTTTACTGCCTTATCCAAAGAAGTACCGGCAGCCTCAACCACGGCTTTCAAATTCTCACACACTTGACGGGTCTGGGCCTCAATGGTGGTGGCCTCCACATTGCCGGTGGCCGGATTAATGGCGATCTGGCCGCTGGTAAACAGCAAATTGCCGGTTTTCACCGCCTGGCTGTACGGACCGATGGCGCCGGGTGCGTTGTTGGTGCTTACATATTCCATAATCATTCTCCTTTATCTCAGCCGCAGACCTCAAAGCCTGCGTTTGTCAATGCCTGTTTGATAGACTCAATGTGGGCGTTGTCCCGGGTCTCGATCCCCAGTTTTAAGAAACAGTCGGTAATATTCATATCCAAATCCGTACTGTCGTAGTTGACGCTGACCACATTAGCGCCCTGCTCCGCAATAATGGAGGACACGCCGCTAAGCTGGCCCGGCCGGTCGGACAGTGCAATGGTAATGTCCGCCGTGCGGCCGCCCATCTTCAGCCCGCGCTCGATCACACGGGAAAGAATGGTCACATCAATGTTGCCGCCGCTGACCAGGCAGCACACATTCTTGCCCTCAATATCCGGAATTTTGCCGGCCATCACAGCCGCCACCGGCACAGCGCCTGCGCCCTCTGCAATGAGCTTTTGCTGCTCTAAGAGGGTCAGGATTGCCAAGGCAATCTCATCATCGCTGACGGTGACAATGCCGTCTACATACTGCTTAACAAGTTCAAATGTGTTATTGCCCGGGGTCTTTACAGCGATACCGTCGGCAATGGTCTGCACCTTGCCAAGGGTCTCGATCTGATCGTCCTGTACCGCATTGAGCATAGAGGGTGCGCCCTGGGCCTGTACGCCGTAGACCCGCACACGAGGGTTCATCTGCTTAATGGCAAAAGCCACGCCGCTGATGAGACCACCGCCGCCGATGGGTACCACCACCACATCTACATTCTCCAGCTGATTAAGAATTTCCAGACCGATGGTGCCTTGACCGGCAATCACATCTTCATCATCAAAGGGATGAATAAAAGTGTAGCCCTTCTCCTCTTTCAGATCCAACGCTTTTTTGTAAGCGTCGTCATACACGCCCTTGACCAGGCACACCTGGGCGCCATAGCGCTTGGTGGCCTCCACCTTGCTGATGGGTGCGCCGTCCGGCAGGCAGATCAGGGACTGAATACCGTTTTTGGTGGCAGCCAACGCCACGCCCTGGGCATGGTTACCGGCGGAGCAGGCAATCACGCCCCGCGCCTTTTCCTCATCGGTGAGCTTGCTGATCTTATAGTAGGAGCCACGGATCTTAAACGAACCGGTGACCTGCAAATTCTCTGTTTTCAAATACACATTGGTACCCGGGTGAATATTGGGGGCCAAAATCATATCCGTCTCACGGATCACCTCACGCAGTACCTGGGAGGCCTGATACACTTTATCCAGTGTCAGCACAAACATTCCTTCTTTCGACTCTATATATAATATAAGATTTTAATACGCCGCCGGGGTTTTGTCAACAGTTTTTGTACCCGTCCAGATCCACCGGCAGTTCCCGGTTGGCAGTTACCGTATCCGGTGTCACCCGGCAGTCCACAGCTCGCACCTCTACACCGGCAGCTTGGGCGTCACGCAGTGCCCGACAAAAAGCCGGGTCCGTCTCCCGGTTGGGTCGAAATGCGGTGCACCCACCCATTTGTACGATGAGAAGCGCCATGGCACGGTAGCCCTGCGCCACTGCCTGCACCAATTCTCCCATGTGTTTGGCGCCCCGAACGGTGGGTGCGTCCGGAAAGACGGCCCACTCTCCCTGCCGCAGGGTCACGCCCTTTACCTCCACAAACAGCCGCTGTCGGTCATTCTCCGCATAAAAATCCAGCCGAGAGGCGCCAAAGCGAACCTCCGGGCGCACCAAGGTAGGCGACGGCAAGATCATTCCGGCGCGCAGCAGCTCCCCGGCCACCTGATTGGGCGCCGCCGCATCCATATTCACCAGGCCAAAGGGGGTCTCCACCGTCACCAAGTCGTAGGCGGTCTTGCGATTTGGGTTGCTGCTCTTTTCCAAATACACCGTAGCGCCGGGCACCAGCAATTCCCGGCAACGGCCGGTGTTCTTCACATGCACCGTCTCTTGCACACCGTTTACCGTACAGTGGGCAACAAACCGATTGGGCCGCTCCAGAAACACCGCTTTATGAATATCTGAATACTGCATACGTACAGCCTACCCCACCGGCGCCCATTTGTCAATCCCCCGGGCAGGTTTCCGCTATTTTCTATTGACTTTACCGGTCAACTCCTATAAAATGGAAAGTGATATTATATGTTGGAGGACACCCACATGACCAAGATGAAAAAGATCCTTGCAGTGGCACTGTGCGTACTGCTGCTGGGCAGCGTATTTGCCGGCTGTTCCGGCAACAAAGCAGAACAGACCACGGAAATTACAGACGAAACCCTGCTGATCGCCTACACGGCAGACAACGCCCCTTTCTTCCAGATCGATGAAAAGGGCAACGCCAGCGGATTTGAGGCCGACCTGATCGCCAAAATGTTTGACAGCATTAAGGACGACTGCAAAAACTACGCCTATGTGAAGGTGGAGCCGGGCTACCGCCTGGGTGAGGAGACCGCCTATACAGACAAGGACGGTAAAACCTATATTGCCTACATGGCCGTAGGCGGACTGCAAAAGAACGACGGCACCAATAACGAGGATTACAGTTTTACCAACACGGTCATCAGCAACCGAGTGGTGACCTTGGTCAAGAAAGACAGCAAGATTAAAGATTACAGCAACCTGGGCGGCGCCAAGCTGGCTGTGGTGAGCAAGGCGGCGCAGAACGCACTGGCAGACAACGCCGTGATTGCCGATCGCAGCGCCAAGACCACCACCGTTTACAAGACGGCACAGGCGGCCTTTACCGCGCTGTACCAAGATAAGGCAGACGCTGTGGTCATCGACGAGTTTGACCTGCGCACCTTGGACTTTATCTTAGACGGAGAGAAAAAAGCCTTAACGGACTGGACCACAGAGCTGAGCGGTCAGTTGGACACGGTGGAATACGCCTTTGCCACCGCCAAGTATGACCGACTGAAGGACGACATCAACGAGGCGCTGCTGGAGCTGAAAGACCCCAAGTACAACGACAAAGACGAATTTACCCCCATTGTGGAGCAATACTTTGGCTACAACGCCTCCAGCTTCTCATACACCCCCGCAGACAAATAAGCAGCGTACATCACCCGCACCTGTGGCCACCCCACAGGTGCTTTCTGTTAGGAGAACGTTATGAAACGCTATCCCATCTCAAAAGAATTTCGGCTGATCCGCCGCTTCACTCCGCCGCTGACTACCCCGCTGCTGCCGGTGTGCAACCTGTTCTTAGAGGGTATGGCGCTGGGTGTGCGGTCAGACAAGGCCGTTACCGTCACTCGCTTTGCCCTGCCTACCGACGACGGACACCGACTGCCCTGCCTGCTCATTGAGCCAAAGGGCACAAAGGGGCAAAAGCTGCCGGGGCTGGTGTACTTTCACGGCGGCGGATTTGTGCTGGCGGCAGCGCCCTACCACTTTGCTCTGGCCAAGGCCTACGCTGCCGGAGCCCGGTGCCGGGTGATCTGCCCGGACTACCGGCTGGCACCGGCACACCCCTATCCGATCCCGGAGCAGGACTGCCAACTGACCTATAACTGGACCGTAGAGAACGCCGGGCGGCTGGGGATCGACCCTCGGCGCATTGCCATTGGCGGCGACAGCGCCGGCGGCTGCCTGGCCCGGCGCGTCACTGCAACGGCTGCTGCCAAAGGGCATGCGCCCCTGTTCCAACTGCTGGTGTACCCGGTGGTGGACCCGACCATGACCACCCCCTCTATGCAAACCTATGTGGACACCCCCATGTGGAACGGCCGCCTGTCCAAAAAAATGTGGCAATGGTACTTAAAGGACGCCCAGGCTGCCCCGAACCCGCAAGCTGCCCTGCCGCCTACCTATATTGAAACGGCAGAATTTGACTGTCTGCACGACGAGGGCGCGCAGCTGGCACAGCAGTTGACGGCAGCCGGCGTGCCGGTGACCCTGCGCCAAACCAAAGGCACCGTCCACGGCTACGACATTCTGCTACACGCGCCCACCACCCGGGAGAGCGTGGCCGCCCGACTTTCGTTTATGCAAAGCCAATTTGGGCAAAAATAAAACGCGGCGGGAGCAAGTCCCCCGCTCTACTATCGCTTTTGCCCACCTGAATATGCAAAAAACCGCCTGACCTACCGGTCAAGCGGTTTTCCTTTTTATACGCTTATACGGGTATATACTCCACTGCGTCCACCGGCACACCGTCCCGGTAATACACGCGGGGCACCCGGCGGGCAATACGGCAAGGCAACTCATAATTGAAGCTGTGCGCCAGACCGGACACTTCCTCCATACTGAGGGTTTCGTTACCGTCCGTTCCCACCAGGGTTACCGGCGTACCTACTTGCACACCGGGTATCTCCGTCACATCCACCATAAACTGATCCATACACACCCGACCGAGAATCGGTGCGCGCTTGCCGCCGATGAGCACCTGGCCCATGCCGGATAAGCAGCGGGGATAACCGTCTGCATAGCCCACCGGAATGGTGGCGACTCGGCGGGGAGATGGGGTGGTGTAAGTACCGCCGTAGCTGATCTCCCGCCCCGGCTCCAAAGTTTTTACATGGCTGACCCGAGCCACCCAGCGCAGCACAGGCTGCAAGGGCAACAGAGACGGATCCACCTCTGCCGAGGGGTACAGACCGTAAAGAATGATCCCCGCCCGCACCATATTAAAACTGCCGCCCAGGCGCATAATCCCGGCGGAATTGTTCAGGTGTTTAATGGGAATTTTCACCCCACGCTGCTCCAGCAAATCGCAAAACTGCAAGTACCGCTGCCGCTGAGCCTCTGCCTTGGCAAAGCTGGTTTCGTCCGCCGTGGCAAAGTGGCTGAAAAGCCCCTCCGGGTAAATGCCCGGCAAATCGCAAATGGCCTTACAAATATCTGCGCTCTCTTCTGTCACTTGGAAGCCGATACGGCTCATACCCGTGTCCAGCGCAAAGTGAAAAGGCACCTGCTTACCCTGGCGCACCGCCTCCGCCGACAGTGCCTTGGCTGCCTCCATGGAGAAGATCGGCAGTCGCACATTTTGTTCTACCGCCCGAGGAAAATCGTCCGGAAATACCGGTCCCAGGACCAAAATGGGCAGGGTTACACCTGCTCGGCGCAGTTCCATTGCTTCTTCAATACAAGCCACGCCGTAAAAATCAAAGTTCTCTTCATACCGGCGGCCGATATATGCCGCACCGTGACCGTAAGCGTCTGCTTTGATCACACCCAGCAGCTTGGTATCCGGCCCAATCTTTTGCCGAATAGCGGCAATGTTTGCCTCCAGTGCATTCAAATTGATCTGCGCTTGGGTGCGTTTATACATCTGCAATCACCTCCGCCAAAGGCGCAACGGCAATGCCATTCTCTGCAAAGGCGCTGCGCAGCGCCTGCACAAATTCCAGCGCACGGGCACCGTCGCCGTGAACGCACACCGAGTGCGCCACCACCGGAATATCCTCACCGGTATAAGCCGTCACTTTCTGTTCTTTAACCATACGCACCACCCGGTCAATGGCCGTGGCGGTGTCTGTAATCATGGCACCGGGCTTGCGCCGATCCCGCAGGCTGCCGTCCGCCTCATAAGCACGGTCGGCAAACACCTCGCAGCCAAAGGACACGCCCTGCTCTTTCGCTGCCTGTTGCAGGCAGGAGCCCGCCGGTGCCAACAGCACCAGCGCCGGGTCAAAATCCCGCACCGCGCGGGTCACCGCCCGGGCCAGTTCCAAATCCTTGCAAGCCATATTGTACAAAGCACCGTGGGGCTTCACATGCTGCAAGGCAGTGCCGTTTGCCCGGCAAAAGCCGGCAAGCGCGCCGATCTGATACAGCACATCCCCATAGGCCTGGTCCGGGGTCACCGCCAGCTGCCGCCGACCGAACCCCACCAAATCCGGGAACCCGGGGTGGGCGCCCACCGCCACACCCTGCGCCCGGCAGGCTGCCATCGTGGCCCCCATCACAGAAGGGTCGCCGGCATGGAAACCGCAAGCCACATTGGCAGAGGACACCAGTGCCAGCACCCGATCATCCGACCCGATGGTGTAGGCACCGAAGCTCTCGCCCAAATCCGAATTCAAATCCACTTTATACATAAATCAAGCTCCAAAAAAATCAATATTTCAGCATGGTATTGGGCACATCGGTAATGAGCATATGCCCCGGTGCGTGGGTAATGGCAAAGGGCACCTTGGCCGCCATCACCGCTGCCTGGGGAGTTACCCCACAAGGCCAAAACACCGGCACCTCGCCCGGTCGAATGGTCACGCTGTCGCCGTAATCCGGGCATTGCACATCGGCAATACCGATGGCTGCCGGGTCGCCGATCTGCACCGGCGCGCCGTGCACCCGGGGCATGGCAGAAGTGACCTGCACGCTGCGCACCACCAAATCATGGGGAATGGGACGCATGGACACCACCATATTGCCGTGGAATACGCCTGCAGGCTCCAAGGCCAAATTGGTATTGAACATGGGCACATTGCGCCCTTCTTCAATATGCCGCACCGGCACCCCCGCCTGCAAAAGCTCACTTTCAAAGCTAAAGGAACAGCCGATAAGGAAGTACACCAAATCGTCCTGCCAATAGGCGGAAATATCCGTTACTTCTTCCACCAGCTCCCCTGCCCGCCAAATGCGGTACTTGGGAAAGGCGGTACACACATCGTCACCCCGGGCCATGGCGCCCATTTGGCGGCAGCCCGCCTCGCCCACCTCTAAAATGGGGCAGGGTCGGGGATTGCGCATACAAAAAAGCAAAAAGTCAAAGGCCTGCGCCTTCGGCAAAATGCAAAGGTTAGCCTGGGCATAGCCGGCGCACATGCCGGAGGTCTGACCCTGTAACTTGCCTGCGCTGATCAGCGCCCGCACATCCCGGGGCGCCCAATCGCTGTAATCCATTCTATATCCTCCTGTGCCGAAAGGCAATATTTTTTACCAGAAAAGCAAATTGTCCAGCCATTTTTCCTGCTGCCGGGCGATCTTTTCCGCCCCTTGCACTGTAATGGGTACAAAACGCACCGTATCCCCCGGCCGTGCCTGCGCCAGCAGCGACACATCGCAGCCGATCACCGTGGCGATCTTGGCATAGCCGCCCACCGTTTGATGATCGCTCATCAGTACAATGGGCTGCCCGCTGCCGGGCACCTGCACACTGCCCCGTACAATCCCGTCAGAGCAAATATCCACTCCGCTTTCTGCCGTCAGCGCCGAACCCTCCAGCCGCAGACCCATACGGTCGCTCTTTGGGGTAACGGTGTAGGGCTTGCTGTAAAAATCCGTCCGTGCAGCCGAGTCAAATCGGGCCGCCTGGGGGCCGTCAATACACCGCAGCGTATACGGCGGCGCAAAGGTCACCGGCGGAATATGCCAAGGCGTCGGATCACCGATAGGCAAACAAAAATCGCCGGTAGTCAGCACATCACCTGCTTGCAAGGCGCGACCGTCCAGCCCGCCCATTTGAATTTTCAGATCCGTGGAGCGGCTGCCCAGCACCACCGGCACATCCACGCCGCCGGACAGTGCTAAATAGCACCGCAGACCGGTGCGGGCAGCGCCCAGTTGCAGACGGTCGCCGCTGCGCACCCCATAGGCACGGTAATTCTCAATGGGTTTTCCGTTTAATGTGGGGGCAAAGTCGCCCCCGGCCAAAGCAAAATAGCCCTCGCCTGCAAACCGGGCCGTAATACCGGTCAGCGTCATCTCCAGTACCGCACAGCCTCGGCAGTTGCCCACCAGCCGATTGGCAATCTGCATAGAAGTTAAGTCCATCGCCCCGCAGGTGCAAAAGCCCAAGTGGGCTACTCCGGTGCGCCCCAAGTCCTGCACAGTGGTCAAAGCACCGGGGGCGTCGATCATCAGTCGCATACCGGCACCTCCTCCACCTGCACCGTATAAGTACCCGCTGCCACTGCCCGAGCGATTTCTTCATACTCGGCAGGCGAGATGGGCACAAAATGCACCAGATCCCCTGCCCGGTACAGAATCGGCTCCTGCCGCTGCCGATCAAATACAGACACCGGCGTGCGCCCCAGCAGCTGCCAGCCGCCGGGAGAAGCCAGCGGATACACCCCGGTTTGGGCACCGCCGATTCCCACGCTACCCGCAGGAATACAAGTGCGCGGGCTGTCCAGCCGCGGCGTATGCAGCCGAGGGTCCAGCCCCCCTAAATAGGCAAAGCCGGGCAAAAAGCCCAGCATATAAATCAAATAATCCGGCTGACTGTGCAGCTCAATCACTTCCTGCGCAGACAGGCCGCTGTGGCGGCAAACAAAGTCCAAATCCGGCCCATAATCGCCGCCGTAACACACCGGCAGCCGAAACACCCGCCGCCGATCCTGCCCGGCCACAGACAGACTGTCCAGCAGTCGCCGCAGCCGCCGTTGCAACGCCTTTGCAGAAATCACCGTGCAGTCATAGCACACGGTCAAATCCGCATAAGCAGGGATCAAGTCTGTAATCCCACGCAGGCCGGCGCTGCCAATGGCCCCTTGCAGAGCGGTGACCCGGCGATTGATTGCCGGGTCGATTCCGTCCCCCAAGTGCACGGTAAGGGCGCCCTCGCCGCACTGTAAAAAGGAATAGTCCATCGGTTATTCTCCGTAATAGCCGTCAAAATAGCCCTTGGCAATGGTGTCTGCAAACCAGCCACTGGTCTTTTGCACCACCTTGGGCGGGTAGCTGATCAGCTCTTTCATCAGCTTCACCAACGGCAGGTTGATGCTGCGGCCAAAGCCGTCTATGCTGGGAATATTGCGCCCATACATATCCAGAAGCCCGGCTCGCGCCGCCTCCTCCATGGCCCGCTGCTGCACCTCTTCAGACTGGAACAGGTCCGCATTACCCAGCAAATATGCCGTAGCTGCCATCATGGCATTGCAGCCCCAGTCAGAGCAAGTAGCAGTAATCAGGTTATCCGCTGTGCTTTCCACCAAAATACCGCCGCCGCAGGCGCATTCGCACTCACCGTCGTCAGCATGGGGCACATATTTGCGAATATGATCGCCGATGGTCGCCATACCAATCTCGTTGCCCAGGTCGCCAATAGATAGATTGTAAACGCCCCGCGCCTTGCAGGCGTTAAAGAGCACATCGCTCTTGGCCTCCAGCTCCGTTAAGCATTTGCCCACCGCGTTATGGTACGCACCCTTGGCATTGCGCCCGGGTGCCTCATTGGTGATCACCGCCGCCGGAACGCCTTTTGCCAGCAGCGCCTCTGCCTGGGCAGAAGCCTCTCGGTCGTCCTTGGTAAAGGACACGGCGCACATGGAGAACGGGTATTCCCGCGCCTCCTCTACCGTGTCATACAAATGGAAGCCCAGTACCCTGGCCAACCGCCGCACCGCCTCCATACATTCCTCCGACACCACCAGTACCGGGGTACAGTCAAAGGCTTTAATCAGGAAGCGCGCCAGCATCATAGAAGACACCATGCCGTCCGTCTCCGGCTGCTTCCAGGGCAACAGCACAAAACCGGTGATGATATACACCAAATCGCCCGAGTGGATATGCGCCACCAGTCCCTTGGCCGCATGCACAGACAGCGGCTCTCCGGCATAGTCCCTAGCCGCCCGGTACAGAATACGGCACACACCGTACCCTCGCGGATCCAGGGTCATTAAGCTGTCCAAATTCTCACCGATATTATACAGTGTCAGTTCTTCATTGGTCATTGCAGTCGTCCCCTCTCGTCCGATTTAGCGAGCTGTTGCGTCCATAAAGTCCGCTACCAGAGCGTCCTGCAAATCTTTCAGCATCTGCGGCGCTTTACCGCCCACCGGTTGGCCGTCAATGCTCTCTGCTGCCAGGCAGAAGGAACCGGAGGAGGACACAATGACCTCATCCGCCGCCATCATCTCTGCCACGGTAAAGGGCGTTTCATCTACTGCATAGCCCAGCTTCTTGCACATTTTGATCAAATGGGCACGGGCAATACCCGGCAGAATATAATGATCGGTGGGGTGGGTCTTAAACACGCCGTCCTGAATAATAGACACATTGGAGTGCGCGCACTCGGTGACAATATCGCCCCGATGGAATACGGACTCGTCGCACCCGGCCACCGCCGTGCGCTGGGCTGCCATACAAGAGGGCAGCAGATTCAAAGTCTTAATATTGCAGTGAAGGAAGCGCGTATCCTCCGTGGTAATCAGTTTGATTTTTTTATAAGTATCCTGTACCGAACAGGGGGTCAGCACGATCCACAAATTGGCCGGCACTTTGTCCGGATCCGGATACGCGTGGTTGCGCATCGCAGTGCCCCGGGTCACCTGCCAATAGACGAACTGCTCGCCGCAGTCCACCTTTTCCACCATCTCCGTAAGTAAGGCACCCATCTCCGCCTTGGTCTGCGTCAGGCGAATACCCAAAAGCGCCGCACTGTTATAGAAGCGATCCAGATGCTCATCCAGCGCATAAATCACATGATTGCGGCTGTAAGTGGCGTCATAGCAACCGTCGCCGAAAAAGCATACACGGTCCAGCATGGGCACCTGCATTTCCTCCAGCGGGCCAAACTTGCCGTTGTAGTAACCTAAATTCTCCATATCGCATATCCTCCAAAAAAAGACAATAGGGCACCAAAGCGAAAAAAGCTCCGTTGCCCTTATCCAATACTATATCACTTTCCCGCGCAAAAGTAAAGACGCCCGGAAGATAATCAGCACACGGTGTTTATCCAACTACCGTCCGACACCCAATGATGCCCCGTTGCCGACCGAAATCGCGCCCCTTTTGCAAAAGCCGGATACAGTATATCAGCATTTGTACGCAAAATTTGTCAAACCCTGCGGCAAACCGTCATACCCGGCAGATTTGTATAAAAAATCCACAAATTTCCAATTTTTTTCTCAATTTGGTTGACATTACAGGTCGAATTCTCTATTATTAGAGCTGAAACAGCAGAAAAAAATAAGTACCTGCAATGCCTGCTGCTTTGAAAAATGAAAAAAGGACGGAAAAATCATGCTTATTGAAGAACTCGCTCAGGAATATCGAACACAATATAATGTTTTGTGTGCCAAGATGGACGGACTGCGCCCACTGCTTTCCGTCTATGGCGGAGAGGATCTGTACCGCCTGCGCAGAAAGCTGCGCACCTACTACGAAATGGCCTGCGAATGCCGGCACATTGCTACCATACTGGAAAGCTACTACGATGAGGAGGACGGCGTATGACAGATATGATCGAAAACTGCTGCTTTGCCGCCCCGTCCCAAACGGAGCCGGACACCCAAACCGTCACCCGCCGTGCCCTTCTGGCCGTGTTGCCCATGGTGCTGGAACAGGAACTGAGCCCACGGCAGCGCACCTGCCTGCGTGCTTTTTATGTAGACGGCAAAAGCCAAACGGAAATTGCCCGGGGGCTGGGTCTGTCTCAAGCTACGGTCAGCTACCATATTCATACAGCAAAGGCGGCAGCCAACCGGCTGCTGCACTACTGCCAAATTGCCGTGGCCAAGGCCAATGACTGCTGGCTGGAAGCAGAGAACAACGGACTCTGATCCCTCTATCTGCACAGACGATACAGCAGCGGCAAGTCTGTGAACGCCCAGGGCGTTACCGCCGCCAACACCTGAAAAGCGCACCTGCACACGGTGCGCCGCAAAAAGAACAGCGCACCTCAGTTCATCCTATGAGGTGCGCTTTATTTTGTGTGTGATTTTAAGTATAGATCAGAATGGCGATCAGGAAAAAGACGGCATAGAGCACCACCTGATGACCCATATAGACCCACAGGCTGTTGCGCCCCAACCAGCACAGCACCCGGCTGTGGCGGCGGTAAAAAGGCGCCGGCAGACGGTCGTCCCGCACATAGGTTCCGGCAAAGGCCCCCAACAGAAATAAAAAGAACCAAGGGATCAAAGCAAAATAGTCGGCGGACCGGAAGCTGCTGTTAAAAAAGCCCAAGGGCATCAGCCAGTTGGTACGAAACAGGACCGCAGGCAAACGTACCAAGCCAAAGACCATGGTATGCTCCGGCTCACTGATCCCATAAGTCAAAAAGAACAGCAACCCGCAAAGGAGCATGCCCAAACGCGGCGAAATCTTTTGCATCACCGGCAGCAGCAAACCGGTGAGGATCATGCAGCAGCCCAGGCAGGAAAGAATACCAAAGTAGATCTCCGCACCGGTGATGCCCATCAGCGGCAGCACCCACACGGTAACCCCGGTAATCACCAAACCGCAGCCCAGCACCACTGCGCCACGGCGTACCGGATTACGGGACAGGCGGGAGCAAATGCCGGATATCAGAATAAACAGCCCCCAAAAGATCGGCTGCACGGTACACAGAGCGTCAAACACCCGGTAGCCCCAGGACAGCTGCAACACATCGCCCACATCCAAAAAGGCGTGGTGCACCACCATACAGAGAATGGCAAAGCCCCGCAGCTCGTCCAGCAAATAAATGCGGGGACGGGCAGATTTGGGCTGTTTTTGGCGTTTTTGTCTCACCGGAGCACCTCCTGTTCCAAGGCTTTGGGTTATTTTACCACAAAAGCGGCGGTTTGTACACGCAATTTTTGACACGCCGAGGCAAAGAATTGCGCTTTATAATTGTATATGAAATAGAAGTGTGCTATAATACGGTGAAGTCTTAAAAAACCAAAAGACGGCGATCCGCCGAGAGGAGCATGTATATGAAAACCGCTGTGGGCAAAGTGCAGGGCGAGGCCCTGACCCTTGTAAACACCACCAACACCGCCATTGCCGCCGAGTCCGGCTCGCTGCCGGTACTGGGCACCCCCTTTATGCTGGCCCTGATGGAAAAGGCCACCTGTGAGGCGGTGGCAGACCTGCTGGAGGACGATGAGACCACCGTGGGCACGGCCATGAACATTACCCACATCAAGGCCAGTGCCATCGGCGAGGTAATCACCGCCAAGGCTATGCTGACAGAGGTGGACGGGCGCAAGCTCACCTTCCATGTAACCGCCCACAATGACAAAAATGAGCTGGTGGGCAGCGGTACCGTAGAGCGCTTTGTGGTGCTGGCGGAAAAATTCTTAAGAAAGGTCGAGGGAAAATGAGATTTTCTGCGGTAATCTTTGACTTTGACGGCACCCTGTGTGACACCGGCCCGGGCATTATGAACAGCGCCGCCTACGCGCTGGAGGCCTATGGCTTTGAAGTGCCCCGGGAGCCGGGCGCCTTGCGCTGCTTTATCGGGCCGCCGCTGCTGGTGACCTTTCAGGAGCAATTCGGCGCAGATGCGGCCACGGCCCAAGCGCTGGTACAAAAATACAGAGAGCGCTACAACGGCGCCATTCTCAATGAGAGTATGCTTTACCGGGGTATTGTGACCTTGCTCGAGAACTTAAAAGCGGCAGGCATACGCATTGGCATCGCCTCCTCCAAGCCCAAGCGCTACATTGACCAGCTGCTGGCACACTTTACCATTGACAAATTCTTTGACGCAGTGTGCGGCGTGGATTTTAAGACCGACTGCGAAAGCAAGACCAGCATTATCGCCCGCTGCCTGCAAGAGCTGGGGACCGCCCCGGAAAAGGCGCTGATGGTAGGCGACAAAAGCTACGACATCAACGGCGGCAAGGCCAACGGCATAAAGACCGTGGGCGTAAACTGGGGCTACGGCAGCAAGTTTGAATTTATTGAAGCCGGCGCCGATTTTCAAGCGGAGAAGCCCATGGACATTGAAGCCATTGCACTGGGCTTTTTTGAGCAAACGGAGGAATACGGCGGCATTTATAACGGCCGCATTCTCACCCTGCACTGCGACACGGTGACTATGGTGGACGGCGCAGAGGAAAAGCGGGAGGTTATCGACCACCCGGGCGGCGTGGCCGTAGCCGGACTGACGGAAAGCAACGAACTGCTGCTGGTGCGCCAGTTCCGCTATCCTTACAAAGAGATTTTGCTGGAGATCCCCGCCGGCAAGCTGGAAAAGGGCGAGGATCCCTTTGAAGCAGGCAAACGGGAGTTCAAAGAGGAATGCGGCGCTACGGCAGACAGCTACTTCCCCCTGGGAGAGGTGTATCCCTCCCCCGGTTACTGCGGCGAGATCATTCACCTGTACGGCGCTGCCGGGCTGCACTTTGGGCAGCAGCATTTAGATGAGGGCGAGTACCTGGATGTGGTGCGTATGCCTCTGGACGAAGCGGTGCGCCGGGTAATGACCGGTGAGATCAAAGACGCCAAAACCGCCATCGCCATTCTGAAATTAAAGGAACGAATCCATCCATGATTTATTTAGACAACGCAGCCACCACCCGACCCTGCCCGGCCTGTGTGGCGGCCGTGGGCACCATGCTCACTGACCACTTTGCCAATCCCTCCAGCCTGCACGGTCCGGGGATTGACGCCATGAAAGAGATCATCGCCGCCCGCGAGGCACTGGCAGACGCCCTGGGCGTAGAGCGGGACACGCTGACTTTCACCTCCGGCGGCACAGAGGCCAACAACCTGGCTCTGTTCGGTGCAGCCTATGCCAATCGGCGGCGGGGCAAACGCATTGTGACCACCGCCATAGAACACGAGAGTATTATACAAACCGCCGACCAGTTGGAGGCAGAGGGCTTTGAAGTCATTCGCCTGCAACCGGACAAAAGCGGCAATATTACAAAACAGCAGATTGAAAGCGCCATCACCCCGGACACCATTCTGGTCTCCGTCATGCGCATCAACAACGAAGTGGGCAGCATTCTGCCGGTGGAGTGCATTCGCCGGGCGGTACAAAAGGCCGGCGCACCGGCGCTGATCCATACCGACTGTGTGCAGACCTTTGGCAAGGTGCCCCTGCGGCCGGACAAGCTGGGGGTGGACCTGATGACCGTCACCGCCCACAAAATTCACGGCCCCAAGGGGGTAGGCGCTCTGTATGTACGCAAGGGCGTGCGTATTCTGCCCCGCACCTTTGGCGGCGAGCAGGAGAAAAAATTGCGTCCGGGTACGGAGGCAGCGCCTCTGATCGCCGGGTTTGGCGCTGCGGTATCGGCACTGCCGGACCTGCGTGCCCAGAACGCCGCCGTCAAAGAACTGAACGCTTATACTAAGGAACGGCTGGCGGAGATCCCCGGTCTGACCTTTAACAGCGGCGACCAGGCGTCGCCCTATATCCTCAATATTTGCGTGCCCACCTTTATGCGCAGCCAGACGATCATTCAGGAGCTGTCCGCCAACTACGGCATTTGCGTCAGCAGCGGCTCCGCCTGCGCCAAGGGCAAGCGTTCCCATGTGCTCACCGCCATGGGTCTGCCGGAGCAGGTAATCGACAAATCCATTCGCCTGAGCTTTAGTGGCCAAAGCACGCAGGCAGAAGCAGACGCCTTTGTAGACGCGCTGCGCGACCTGGTAAAAAAACACCCAAAGGAGTAACCTATGCGAGAGATCGTACTGATTAAAAACGGCGAGTTGGCACTAAAGGGACTGAACCGCAGTTCCTTTGAAGATGTGCTCATTAAGAATATGCGTCGCCACTTGGCGCCCTTGGGCACCTTCCGGTTTACCAAGAGCCAAAGCACCATTATGGTGGAGCCGGAGGATCCGGACACGGACCTGGACGACACGGTAGACGCCCTGACCCGAGTGTTTGGCATTGCCGCCCTGTCCCGGGCCGCCGTGTGTGAAAAAGAGATAGAGGACATTGCAGCCACGGCGCTGGAATACCTAAAGGAGCCGCTGGAGGACGCCAAAACCTTTAAGGTAGAGGCCAAGCGCAGCGACAAAAAATTCCCCATGAAATCGCCGGAGATCTGCCGAGAGATGGGCGGCCGTATTCTGCGCCGCTTTCATCATCTCAAGGTAGATGTGCATAACCCGGACATTACCGTTACCGTAGAGGTAAGGGACCGCTACGCCTTTGTGCGGGGCAACAACCTGCACGGCGCAGGGGGTATGCCCACCGGCACCGGCGGCCGCGCGGCTGTGCTCATCAGCGGCGGCATTGACTCTCCGGTGGCCTCTTATATGATGGCCAAGCGGGGAATTGAATTGGTGGCTGTGCACTTTGCCTCGCCCCCGTACACCAGCGAACTGGCAGAAATGAAAGTGATGGAGCTGCTGAAGAAAGTGGCCCGGTACAGCGGCTGGATCACCACCTTTGTGGTGCCGTTTACGGAAATCCAGGAACAAATTCGGGACAAGTGCCCGGAGGAATACTTTACCATTATCATGCGCCGGGTGATGATGATGATCAGCGCCCGCATTGCAAAGAGTCAAAACTGTCATGCCCTGATCACCGGCGAGTCCGTAGGGCAGGTAGCCAGCCAAACCATGTACGCCCTGGCGTGCACGGACTGCGCGGCGGATATGCCGGTGTTCCGTCCCTGTATCGGTATGGACAAGGACGAGATCATTGCCATCTCCCGCAAGATCGACACCTTTGAGACTTCTATCGAGCCCTACGAGGACTGCTGCACCGTCTTTACCCCCAAGCACCCCAAGACCAAGCCCCGGCTGGATGATGTGCTGAAAGCCGAAGGAAATATGGAGAATCTGGACGAAATGATGGACCGGGCCGTGGCCGGCGTAAAGAAAGTTGTGATCAAATAATGGAGCCGCGCAAAGACCCCAACGAGGAAATTGACCGCATTTTAGCCGACTTTCAGCAAAGCCGCACCCGGCGGCAAGCAGAGGCACCGGCAGAGCCGCCTATTCCGGCAAAAGAAGGGAAAGCGCCGTCAAAAAAAGAAAGGCCCTCCAAAGAAGCAAAGCCGCCAAAAAAGGAAAAAGCCTCTCGCCTCCCGCTGGGCAAAAAGCAAAAGCGAGGGCTGTGGATCACCTTGGTGTGCCTGGTAGTGGCTGTGACGCTGGCCTTTGCTCTTCCTGCCATACAAAGCAGTCGCCAAAACGCCTACTTAAAGCCCTACGAGACCAAGTACGGCATTCACTACCCGGCAGGTATGCTGGAGCAATATTGCGACGCCTACGGCAAGGATCGGCAAATCGCCGGTTTTCTGACCTACGGCAGCAGCGGCGAGATCGCCGTATCCAAGACCAAAAATGAGAGCCAGCCGTACCTGGATAACAACAGCGACTTTTTGCACTTTGGGTTTAACACCGTAATCTACGGCAGCCCACAGCAGCTGACTGGGCTGGAAGCCGCCTATGGCAGTGCCGCCGCCTGCAACAACAGCGGCACCACCCTCACCTACAATTCTCTGTTTGAGACCGGGCAGTGGCAGGTGGTAGGCGCCCTGTATGTGAACACCAAGGCCAAGGACGACAACGGCTACTGCTTCCCCTATAATGTGACCGGAAACATGACGGCGGACAGCTACAAACAATTCTACGCCCGACTAACCAACCGTATGATCTATACCAGCAACCGCACCTTAAATCGGGCGGATCACCTGCTGACCATTGCCACGGACAGTGCACTGCACCCGGGGTGGAAATTTGTGTTGGTGGCCGCTAAGGACGGCGAAGTGCGGAATGTGCGGGATGTGCAAACGCCACAGTACCCGCAGGCGTACTTTGACGAGAAAGGGAAAAAGAACCCTTATGCGCCCTTTAACAAATGGTATCCGGAAATCTATGTGAGCAACGGCAAGCAAACCTCCCGCCAAAACAAAAAAGACTACCAAACAAAATAAAAAAAGCCCCGACGGAATTTGCGTTTCGCCGGGGCTTTTTTCGGTTTCTGTTTTAGATTTTCACATCAGCATAGATGGGATAGTGGTCGGACATGGCGTCCATCGCCCCATCTGAGAGAATCCCGTAGCATCGCACCTTGGCGGTGCCGGTCAAAAAAATGTGGTCATAGGTAGGGGCAGAGGCTTTTTTGTTGTTGCCGCTTTTGGTCTTGGCGGCCAAGGCTTTGGTGTCCTGCATCTTTTTTGACAGGCGGCTGTAAATCTCCGGCGCATCATACACCGGGTCATACCCGCCGCCGTCCATGGCGTTAAAGTCGCCGCAGGCAAACACCGGACACTTATACTGTGCCGCCAGGGATTTGGCAAGTGCCGCGGCCTGGTCTGCCTGGCTTTCCATCACCGCCCGCTCCGCCTTTTCCTCTCCGCTGCGGATCAGGTCCAGGTGGGTGGAAGATACAATATATTTTTCGCCGGACTGATTGTTCCGAAACAGTCCCCACACAATGCGGCGCAAGCGCGCATCATCCCCCCGGTCATAGGCCACATCGCCTTGCTCCAGCAGGGTTACCCGATCGCTGTCATACAGCAAACCGGTCATGCGTACCAGCGCACCGGTACGCACCGGGTACAGCAGCTTATAACTGCCCCGGTTCTGCATCAAACAGCAGTACCACTGGTCGCTCATCTCCTGCACGGCCACCACATCCGGCCGGTAGGTGTCCAGCACTTGCAAAAACATTTTGGCCCGCTTGTGCGCGTCCGTGCCGCCCCAGCTCTCATAATGCACCAGCAAATTGGCACTCATAATGCGGGCGGATGTATCCTTGGCACGCTTGGCGTTCGCCTTGCCGATGCTCTCCTGGAACTCCTCGCTAACCATATAATCCGACAGATCACCTCGGCTGCGAATCACCGCCGGCACGGCAATAGCCGTACTCACTGCTGCCACCAGAACCAGCGACAGCAGGGCGCAAAAAAAGCGCCGCAAAAATTTTCTCATAATCTTCCTCCGCAGTATGTTCTCCCTACCTATTATACACAAGCCGGCGTTCCATTTCCACCCTACGGCAAAAATAAAAAAGTATTGACTATTTTACTTAGGCGTTGTATATTTGTTATACTTATTATAGAAAGAAAAAACGGCGAGAATCGCCAAGTGGAGAATAACGATGATGGAAGAAACAAAAAAGAGCAAGTCCCTGCGCCTGCTGACGGTGCTGCTGTCTGTGGCGGCCGTAGCTGCCATGTTGTGGTGCGCGCCGTACTTTAAGGACGATTGGGCCTGGGGCAGCCAGGTAGGACTGGAACGACTGCAAAGCCACTTTACAGGTTACAACGGCCGGTATCTAGGCAATCTGCTGGTCATGGTTCTCACCCGCTCCCTGCCGGTGAAAATCATTTTGATGACCGCCGGGGTTCTGGCGCTGCCGTTGCTGGTCAGCCGCTTGGCCAACAAAAAGCTGTTTTTATTGTTCCCACTGAGCCTACTGGGTGTAGCTGTGATGCCCGCCGATCTGTTCCGCCAAACGGTGGTGTGGGCCAGCGGTTTTTCCAACTATATGCCGCCGGTGCTGCTCACCCTGTGCTATCTGCTGCTGGTATGGGATCTGTGGGGCGACACAGCGCCGGTACAAAGCAAATGGTCGCCGCCCTGTGCCCTGCTCATCGGCGGGTGCGGTGCGCTGTTTATGGAGCATGTGACCCTATACAACCTGGCGCTGGCAGTGGCGGTGCTGATCTTTTCCAAGGTCAAGCACCACAAGACCTATGCCACCCACTGGTGCTTCCTGGCCGGCGCTGTCATCGGTGCCGGAATTATGTTTACCAACAGCGCCTATGGCTTTATTTCTTCCGGCAAAGACCAATTCACCTATCGCTCCATGGCGGTAGGCGGCACCGTACAGCGGTATTTTGACACCATCGGCGGCAATATCATTCGTATTTCCAACTACCTGACCGAGTGCAACGCTCTAATGAATGTGCTGCTGGCTGCGCTGTTTTGCATTGTGCTGCACCGCCTGTTTAAGAAGGGCGGCGTCACCAAGGGACGACGGGTGTGGCTCACCGTCAGTGCAGGACTATTGGTCGCCTACGCCGCTTACAGCTGCGTGCTTACCGTATGGGCCAAGATCGCAGGCAGCAACTATGCCCGGGACGCGATCGACCCTGCGTGGCGCTTTACCTTTACACTGTTGTTTTCCATTGCGCTGCTGCTGTGCATTCTCTTGGGCATCCAAAGCCGTCGCCGCAAGGGGCAGATGCTCTTTGCGCTGGCCAGCGTGTATGTGTTCTGCACGCCGCTGTTTATCGTAACCCCCCTGACCGCTCGCTGCTTTCTCCCCTGCTATGCCATGTTTATGCTGCTGGCAGCGCTGCTGTTTGACCTGATTTACCGGGATACCGTCAACAAGCCCAAGGCCAAGCGCACCGCAGGCGCCGTATTTGCCGCCTGTCTGATTGCGCTGAGCGTGTTCTATGCCACCGTCTTTGTGCAAGTTAAGGACTATTCAGCCGGGCGGGAAGCCTATGTGCAGGCACAGATCGACCGGGGCGAGAAAAAGGTTTACCTACCCATGTACCCGCCCTATACCGGCGATTATGTTCGAGGCAGCACCCCCAAGGACGGCTCTGTTTGGGAGGAGCGATACAAGATGTTCTATGGCATTGACCCGGACATTGACCTGGTCACCGTCGGTCCCAACACCCCCCAGGCCAAAGAGGTCCTGGCACAAAAGTGATGGACTTACCTGTACGCAAACACCCGCGCTTGCCATCGCACGACTATACAGACGGCTGGTACTTTATCACCATTTGCACCGATGGGCGTAAAAATCTTTTAAGCACCATAGTAGGGCGGGGGCTTGCTCCCGCCGAAACGATATTGACCCGCTATGGCAAAATCGCAGAAGAAGAATTAACAGCTTTACCCAGCCGTTACCCGGGATTGCAGATCGACCATTATGTGATCATGCCAAATCACATTCACCTGCTTTTCCACTTACAAACGGCGGGAGCAAGCCCCCGCCCTACGGTATCCAGTATTCTTTGCACTTATAAATCCATGACAACACGCCGGTGCAAAATAGCCGGTTACCGTGCGCCAAAGCTGTTTCAAGCTTCCTTTTACGACCACATTATTCGTGACGAGACGGATTATTTAAGCAAGGCCGCCTATATTACGGAAAATCCGGTAAAGTGGCTGGAGGATCCTTACCACAACACATAAAAAACGCATCCTGCAATTAGGATGCGTTTTTGTTTTGCTATTTGCATACAGCGCAGAAGTTATACATTGATCTCCACATCTACGCCCAGCAGGTCTTTTTCTTTTTCCAGGATGGGTGCCACCACTTCGTTTAAGAAGTCGGCGGTCTGCTCCGGAGCACGGCCCACAAAATTCTCCGGCTTCAGAATTGCCAGGATCTCCTCCTTGGTGGTCATAAAGGCCGGGTCCGCGGCAATGCGATCCACCAGATCGTTCTTGCCGCCCTCCACCTTCACCACCGCACCGGCGGCCATGGAGTGCTGACGAATTTTCTCGTGCAGCTCCTGACGGTCTCCGCCTTTCTTCACCGCGTCCATCATAATGTTCTCGGTAGCCATAAAGGGCAGTTCGCTCATCAGGCGGGCGTGGATCACCTTGGGGTACACCACCAACCCGGAGGTCACGTTGATATACAGGTCTAAAATCCCGTCCGTAGCCAGGAACGCCTCGGCCACGCTGACCCGCTTGTTGGCAGAGTCGTCCAAGGTGCGCTCAAACCACTGGGCAGAGGCTGTCCATGCCGGGTTTAAGGCGTCGATCATCACATAGCGGGACAGAGAAGCGATCCGCTCACTGCGCATAGGATTGCGCTTATAAGCCATAGCGGAGGAACCGATCTGATTCTTCTCAAAGGGCTCCTCAATCTCTTTCAGATTTTGCAGCAGCCGCAGGTCGTTGGAGAACTTGCAGCAGCTCTGGGCGATCAGCCCCAGGCAGTTGCACACAATGGTGTCCAGCTTGCGGGCATAGGTTTGGCCGCTGACCGGGAAGCAGGCCTTAAAGCCCATCTTCTCTGCGATCTTACGATCCAGCGCCTTGCACTTCTCGTGGTCGCCGTCAAACAGCTCCAGGAAGCTGGCCTGGGTGCCGGTGGTGCCCTTAGAGCCCAGCAGCATCAAGGTGTCCAGCACATGGCACACCTCTTCATAATCCATGACCAGATCCATCAGCCACAAAGTGGCACGCTTGCCCACGGTGGTGGGCTGGGCAGGCTGGAAGTGGGTAAAGCCCAGGCAGGGCATATCCTTATACTGGTCGGCAAACTTGGCCACACTGGCAATGGCATTCACCAGCTTTTTCTTGATCAGCAGCAGGGCCTCCCGCATGGTGATCACATCCGTATTGTCGCCCACATAGCAAGAGGTGGCGCCCAGGTGGATAATGGGCTTAGCCGTGGGGCACTGCACCCCGTAGGCGTATACATGGCTCATTACATCATGGCGCACCTGCTTCTCCCGTTCCCGAGCCACATCGTAGTTAATGTCCTCGGCGTGGGCTTTCAGCTCGTCGATCTGCGCCTGGGTCACATTCAGCCCCAGCTCGTGCTCCGCCTCTGCCAGAGCAATCCACAGCTTCCGCCAGGTTTTGAACTTAAAATCCGGGGAGTAGATATACTGCATTTCCTTGCTGGCATAGCGGGCGTTAAAGGGAGAATTATAAGTATCTGTCTGCATTAGTCCAGCCCTACTCTCTTCATCATCTCTTTATATGCGTCCTCAACGCCGCCCAGGTCCCGACGGAAGCGGTCCTTGTCCAGCTTCTCATGGGTCTTAATGTCCCAAAAGCGGCAGGTGTCCGGGCTAATCTCGTCTGCCAGCACGATCTGGCCGTCTGCGGTCTTGCCGAACTCCAGCTTAAAGTCAATCAGTTCTACGCCGATGGAGGCAAAGTATTCTTTCAGCACATCGTTCACCTTAAAGGCCATGGCCTTAATGGTGTCCACATCCGCCTGGGTGGCAAAGCCGCAGCTGACGGCATGGTAGCCGTTGATCAGCGGATCGCCCAGGTCGTCGTCCTTATAGGAAAACTCAATGGACGGCTGGGTAAAGTCCATACCCTCTTCCAGACCCAGGCGCTTGCAGATAGAGCCGGCAGCCCGGTTGCGGATAATTACTTCCAACGGTACAATGGTCACTTTCTTCACAGCGGTCTCCCGATCGGAAAGCTCCTCCACAAAGTGGGTGGGCACGCCGTGCTTCTCTAAAAGCTGCATTAAGTAGTTGGACATTTTGTTGTTCACAACGCCCTTGCCTACGATGGTGCCCTTCTTCAGGCCGTTAAAGGCGGTGGCATCGTCCTTGTAGTCCACAATCACGATGGTGGGGTCCTCAGTAGCCCATACCTTCTTGGCCTTGCCTTCATAAAGCTGTTCTGTCTTATTCATAACGCATTCTCCTCTGCAAAAAGATTGGTAAATTAAAGGGTGTGTGTTCTTATTTGTTTTGGGTAAAGTATGCCTTAATCCGCTCCACGGCCTCTACGGTCTTGTCCGCGTTGCCAAAGGCAGTGAGCCGGAAAAAGCCCTCACCGGAAGGACCGAAGCCGGAACCGGGGGTGCCCACCACATGGGTCTTGTCCAGCAGCAGATCAAAGAATTCCCAGCTGGTCATGCCCTCCGGCACCTTCAGCCACACATAGGGAGAGTTCACCGCGCCATAGCAGGTAAACCCGGCAGCCTGCATACCCTCAAAGATCACCTTGGCGTTCTTCTGATAATAGGCCAGAGTTTCCTTGATCTCCTTTTGCCCCTGCTCCGTGTAAACCGCTTCGGCCGCCCGCTGGGTAATGTAGCTAACGCCGTTAAACTTGGTGGCCTGGCGGCGTGCCCACATGGGGTTCAGGCTCTTGCCCTCAAACACACAGGCCTTGGGCACCACGGTGTAACCGCAGCGCACGCCGGTAAAGCCGGCAGTCTTGGAGAAGGAACGCAGCTCAATGGCGCACTTCTCGGCGCCCTCAATCTCATAAATGGAATGGGGCACATCGTCCTCTACAATAAAGGCTTCATAGGCACTGTCAAAGATGATCAAAGCGTCATTGGCCAGCGCATAGTCCACCCACTTTTTCAGCTGCGCTTTGGTGGCGCACATACCGGTGGGGTTGTTGGGGAAGCACAGGTAGATCACATCCGGAGTCTCCTTCGGCAGATCGGGCATAAAGCCGTTCTCCTCTGTGCAGGGCATATAGATAAAGTTGCTGTAAAAGCCGTCGGCGTTCTTGTCACCGCTGCGGCCGTCCATGGTGTTGGCGTCCACATACACCGGGTACACCGGGTCACACACAGCGATCTTGTTGTCTACGCTGAACAGGTCGCCGATATTGCCGCAGTCGGACTTGGCGCCGTCGGACAAAAAGATCTCGTCTTTCTCAATATTGACCCCGCGGGCAGCGTAATCGTGCTGCTGAATGGCGTCCAGGATAAACTCGTAACCGTGCTCCGGCGGATAGCCGCGGAAAGTGGCCTCGTTGGCCATCTCGTCCACCGCCTTGTGCATAGCGTCAATCACACTGGGCGCCAGCGGACGGGTCACATCGCCGATAGACAGACGGATAATATCCGCCTTTGGGTGCGCCTCCTGGTACTCCCGCTGCTTTCTGGCTACTGTTGAAAACAGATAAGAGCTTTCAATCTTAAAAAAGTTTTGGTTGATCTTCATTATTCTAAAAAACCTCCTGTGTTTTATAGATCTATCTTGCCGCTAAAGACGGTGGTGGCCGGGCCGGTCATTCTGACGCTGTCCTGGGCTTTACCGCTCCAGCTGATCTGCAAGTCGCCGCCCAGCAGATGAACAGTCACCCGGTGGTCTACAAAACCGCCCAAAATTGCTGCTACCGCCGTGGCACAGGCACCGGTGCCGCAGGCCAGAGTTTCCCCGGAACCGCGCTCCCACACCCGCATTTCAATATTCTGCCGATCCTGTACAAAGGCAAACTCCGTGTTGGTCCGATCCGGGAAGCAGGGGTGGTGCTCAAACAGCGGCCCCACCTGCTCCAGCGGGAACTCCCGGGGCGAGCGGTCAATAAATACCACCGCGTGGGGGTTGCCCATGGAGACACAAGTCATTTTATACACTGTGTCGTGTACGGTAATCGGTACATCCACCGGCGGTTTGCAGTCCGTCACCACCGGAATGGCCGCCGGATCTAAAATCGGCGCACCCATATCTACGCTGGCGCCCACGGCCACGCCGCCCTGCACCTGAATGTCAATGGTCTTAACCGCACCCATGGACGCAATGGTCACGGTGGTCTTGTCCGTCAGCTTGTGGTCGTACACATATTTTGCCACGCAGCGGATCCCGTTGCCGCACATAGCGCCCCGGGAGCCGTCCGCATTGTACATTACCATTTCAAAATCGGCGTTCTGCCCCTTCTCAATGAGAATGATGCCGTCGCCGCCGATGCCAAAGTGCCGGTCGGAGAGCCGCACCGCCAGCTGAGAAGCCAGGTCCCGGTCCATAGGCTGCCGGGTGCAGTCAAAGTAAATATAGTCATTACCGCAGCCGTGCATCTTGGTAAATTCCATCAGAAAGCCGTCCTTTCATTAGCAAAAATCGTTGATGATCTTTTGCGCCAGGTCCGTAATCTTCAACCCGGTGCGCATACTCTCCTTTTGGAGAAAACGGTGGGCCTGCAACTCCGTCATATCCCGGGTGTTCATCAGCACCAGCTTGGCATTAGAGATCAAATCCTCATCCGCCTCCTTACGGCGGGTAAAGCTGCTTTTGCTGGAGGCCAGCACCGCCACCGTTTGCAAAAACTCCTGCCGATCCAAGGGCAGGGTCAAGGTGATCAGGTTGCCCATATATTCTGTTTTGCCGTTCTTCGACAATGCCACCACATCAAAGTCCGCAGGCAACTGCTCTGCCAAAGTACCGGCACCCATATCCCGCAGCAAAGAGGCACAGATGATCACGCCGGCGTCTTTCTCACCGGCAGCGCCCAACGCGCTGGAACCCAGGGCACAAATGTGCGACACCCGGAGCCCCTCGCCAACCAGCAAGGCACGCAGGCGCAGTGCCACCTCTTTGTTCGGGTACGCAATAATGATGTCCTTCATCTTCCGCTCCCGTTCCCCCATTAGATAAAAGTTATTATACCATATAAATACGCCTGGGTTCAATACAAAATGTGCACAGTTGCGCCCTGTGGGGACAAAAATTTTTGTCTATTCTTTACAGTCCGAAAGATTTGTAACAATATACACAAAAATGCGACAGATTTTACAAATTCTTGTAACAAACTATACGAAAATCCCTTGATTGACCGGTGCCAATGTGTTAAAATGAGAATGACTACTACCGAACTGAAAAGGGAGATGATAGAATGGAACAACTTAAAGAAGAATATCAGCTGCCGGTCTACCTCTTCCACGAGGGCAAAAACTATGAAGCATACCGTTTCTTCGGTGTTCATAAAATTAAAAAAGGTACCTACGCTTTTCGCGTGTGGGCGCCCCATGCCGTGGGCGTGGCTGTGGCCGGTGACTTTAACGATTGGTCCGAAACAGCCAACCCCATGACCCCCATTGCACCGGAGATCTGGGAAGCGGTGGTGGACGGTGTTTCCAAGTATGACTGCTACAAATACGCCATTCAAACGACGGACGGTCGCCTGCTGATGAAAGCGGACCCCTACGCCGTGCACCAAGAGACCCGACCGGGCACCGCCTCCAAGGTCTATGACCTGCCCAGCTACAAGTGGACGGACAGCGACTGGTTTGCCCGGCAAAAAGAAGTCTCTGTGCTGGACAAACCGGTGAATATTTATGAAATTCACTTTGGCTCCTGGAAGCAGCACGAGGACGGCACATTTCTTACTTACCGGGAAATGGCAGACACGCTGGTGCCCTATGTAAAGGATATGGGCTACACCCATATTGAGATGATGCCCATTATGGAGTATCCCTTCGACGGCTCCTGGGGCTATCAGGTCACCGGGTACTTTGCCCCCACCTCACGCTATGGGGTACCGGAGGACTTAATGTACTTTATGGACACCTGTCACAAGGCGGGGATCGGCGTGATCCTGGACTGGGTGCCCGCCCACTTTCCCAAGGACGCGCACGGGCTGTACGCATTTGATGGGGAATGCACCTACGAGTACAGCGACCTGAAAAAAGGCGAGCACAAGGAATGGGGCACCCGGGTCTTTGACTACGGCAAAAATGAAGTGCGTTCTTTTCTCATCAGCTCTGCCATGTACTGGGCCGATCTGTTCCACTTTGACGGTATTCGGGTGGACGCAGTGGCCAGTATGCTGTACCTGGATTACGGCAGAGAGCCGGGAGAATGGACCCCCAATAAGGACGGCGGCAACGAGAACTACGAGGCGGTGGACTTCTTCCGTCAGCTGAACAGTGCGGTGCTCACCCGCCACCCGTCCATGATGATGATTGCCGAGGAGTCCACTGCTTGGCCCATGATCACCATGCCCCCGGATGTGGGCGGTCTGGGCTTTAACTTTAAGTGGAATATGGGCTGGATGAATGATATGCTCCGGTATATGAGCCTGGACCCGCTGTTCCGCAAGGGCAACCACGACTGCATTACCTTTAGCTTTTTCTACGCCTTTAGCGAGAACTTTGTGCTGCCCATCAGCCACGACGAGGTGGTGCACGGCAAGTGCTCTCTAATCGGCAAAATGCCCGGCGAATACGACGATAAATTCAGCAGTATGCGCCTGTTCTTTGCCTATATGATGGCCCACCCGGGCAAGAAGCTGCTGTTTATGGGCAGCGAATTCGGCCAATTCAAGGAATGGGCGTACAAAGAGGGACTGGACTGGCTGCTGCTGGATTATGAAAAGCACCGCCGGCTGCAAGCCTTCTCTAAGGAACTGAACCACTTTTATACCGCTCACCCGGCGCTGTGGCAGATTGATTACAGCTGGGAGGGATTCCAGTGGATCAGCTCTGACGATAACAGCAACTCGGTGATCGCCTTCCGCCGCATAGACCGAGACGGCAAGGACCTGATCACGGTATTCAACTTCACACCCAACGATCACGAGGACTACCGCATCGGTGTGCCGGAAAAGGGCACTTATAAAGTGGTCATGGACACGGCGCTGAAAAAATACGGTGGCACCAAGCCCCGACTGTGCGGCACCTACAAAACAAAAAAAATACCTATGCACAATATGGAGCAAAGCATCAGCCTGAAACTCAGCGGACTGTCTGCCTTGTATCTTGAAAAAATAAAGTAAGGAGAACCACTATGGCACACAAAACAAATGTTGTTGCAATGCTGCTGGCCGGCGGCCAGGGCAGCAGACTGGGCGTGCTCACCAAGAACATTGCCAAGCCTGCCGTACCCTACGGCGGCAACTACCGCATCATCGACTTTCCGCTATCCAACTGCGTCAACAGCGGTATTTACACCGTAGGCGTACTCACCCAGTACCAACCGCTGGAATTGAACGACTATCTGGGCAACGGTCAGCCCTGGGATCTGGACCGCCAAAACGGCGGCGTACATATTCTCTCCCCTTATGAGGCCATCGGCGGCGCCGAGTGGTACAAGGGCACGGCCAACGCCATTTACCAAAACATCAATTTTATTGAGAAGTACGACCCGGAATATGTAGTGGTGCTCTCCGGCGACCACATCTACAAGATGAACTACGCCAAGATGATCGACTTCCACAAAAAACACAATGCGGACTGTACCATCGCCGTGCTGGAGGTACCGTGGGAGGAGGCCTCCCGCTTCGGTATCCTGGCTACCGACGAGGACGACCGTATTTACGAATTTGCCGAGAAGCCGGCCCAGCCCAAAAGCAACAAAGCCTCTATGGGCGTGTATGTATTCAGCTGGAACAAGCTGCGCCAGTACCTGGAGCTGGACGAGGCAGACCCCAACTCTGCCAACGACTTTGGCAAGAATGTGATCCCCGCCATGCTAAACGCCGGCGAGCGGCTGTTTGCCTATCCCTTCTCCGGCTACTGGAAAGATGTGGGCACCATTGACAGCCTGTGGGAGGCCAACCTGGATATTATCAATCCCAATGTAGATCTGGATTTGTCCGACAAAAGCTGGCGCATTTACAGCCGCAACCCCATGGCGCCGCCCCACTACATCGGTAAAAGCGCGGTGGTGGAGAACTGCTCCATCAGCGAGGGCTGCGAGGTGGAGGGCAACGTGGATTACAGCGTGATCTCCTCCAATGTAACCATTGAGGCCGGAGCCGATGTGCGTTACAGCGTGGTGATGCCCGGCGCGCATATTGAAAAGGGCGCCAAGGTGTATTATTCCATCGTGGCCGAGAACGCAGTCATTCAGGCGGACGCCAAGGTCGGCGAAATTCCCGAGCAACTGCAAAACCCGGCAGACTGGGGCATTGCCGTCATCGGCGCCGGCGCTACCGTCACCGGCAAAAGGGACATTGCCCCCGGTGAAATGATCAAAAGCGGCGAGGAGGTATAAGCATGAACGGAAAATCTGTACTGGGCATTATCTTTGCCAATATTCATGAGGAGGCGCTGGACACCTTAACGGCGCAGCGCACCATGGGCTCCGTGCCCTTCTGCTCCCGCTACCGGCTCATTGACTTTCCCCTGTCCAACATGGTGGAGAGCGGCATTACCAAGATCGGCGTGATCACCAATGCCAACTTTCGCTCTCTGATGGATCATGTAGGCACCGGCAAGCCCTGGGACCTGAGTCGCAAGAACGACGGACTGTATCTGCTGCCCCCGTTCTCCGTTAACTCCGCTACCATGTGGGGGAACCGCATTGACGCCATTTTCGGCAACATTCAGTTCCTGAACCAGTCCAACCAGGACTATGTGCTGATGAGCGACTGCAACCAGGTGCTGAATATGGACTACGAAAAGCTGTTTGACGCCCACGAGCAAAGCGGCGCCGATGTGACCATTGTCGGCGTGCACGGCGAAATGCCCACCCATGTTGGCTCTGTTTTGGTGTTTGACCGGGTGGCAGAGGACGGCCGCATCACCGGTATGAGCCTGTGCCCGGAGGGCCGGGGTGAAGTCTTTTACAGCTGCAACATCGTGCTGATGCAAAAGGCGCTGTTTGAGTCTTTGGTCACTGCCGCCCACAGCAAAAACGAAATTTCTTTCCAGCGCAATGTGCTGCTAAAGAATGTAGATCACTTAAAGATCCACGCTTACGATGCCAGCGACTGCTTTGTGGGCACCATTCAGTCCCTGCAAAGCTATTATGACATCTCCATGCGGGTGCTGGAGAAGGAGAGCCGCCGTCGACTGTTTAACCCGGATAAGCCCATTTCCACCAAGGAGCGGGACGATATGCCCTCCCTGTACGGCCCGGATTCCGTCACCAAGAACTCTTTGGTGGCCGACGGCTGCATCATTGACGGTACGGTAGAGAACTGCATTATCTTTAAGGGCGTCAAGATCGGCAAGGGCGCCGTGGTCAAGGACTCTATCCTGATGCAAGACACAGTGATTGGCGACAATGCCAAGGTCAACTGTGTGATCGCAGATAAAGACGTATCCATTAAGCACTCGGTAGAGCTGAGCGGCGCGCCCAACTTCCCGGTGTACCTGAGTAAAAAAACCAGAATTTAAGGAGGCAAATATTATGAAAGTTCTTTTTGTTGCCTCGGAGGCACTGCCGTTTATGGCCTCCGGCGGGCTGGGCGATGTGGCCGGCTCGCTACCCGCTGCCCTGCGCAAGCGGCTGATCGGCTGCCGGGTCGTTATGCCCCTGTATGACAGCATTCCCCAGGAGCTGAAGGACCAAATGCAGTTCATCACCTCCATCTCCGTGCCGGTGGCCTGGCGCCGCCAGTATTGCGGTATTTTTGAGGCCAAGCACAACGGCGTGATCTACTACCTGCTGGATAACCAGTATTACTTTAAGCGGGACGGTATTTACGGCCATTATGACGACGCAGAGCGCTTTGCGTTCTTTGCCCGTGCGGTGTTGGAGATCATTCCTGCCATTGACTGGAAGCCGGACATTATCCACTGCAACGACTGGCAAAGCGCCTTGACCCCTCTGTATTACAGCTGCTATTATGCCAACCGAATGGGGTACGAGAACATTAAAACCGTGTTCACCATTCACAACATTCAGTACCAGGGCAAATACGGCGACGAGCTGCTGGAGGATGTGCTGGGTATCGCCCCGGAGGACAACAACCTGATCCTCTATGACGGACTGGTGAACTTTATGAAGGCGGGCATTGAGTGCGCCAATAAGGTAACCACCGTGTCCCCCACCTACGCCAGAGAAATCCTGGATCCCTGGTACAGCTACGGGCTGGATCCCATTTTGAATCAACGCAGCTGGAAGCTGTGCGGCATCTTAAACGGTATTGACACCGAACTGTATAACCCGGAGACGGACAACATGATCTGGGCCAATTACAGCAGTGCAGACTTTGCCAACAAGGCCAAGAATAAAGAAGAGTTGCAAAAGAAAATGGGCTTGGCCGTGCGGCCGGATGTGCCTGTTATCGGTATCGTTACCCGCCTGGTGGGCCACAAGGGCGTGGACCTGATGCAGGCAGTGCTGGAAAAGAGCCTGTGGGAGCGGGATGTGCAGTATGTGATACTGGGCAGCGGCGAGTGGCAGTATGAGAGCTTCTTCCGTGAGTTGCACGACAAGTACCCGGACAAAGTGGGCCTGACCCTGGGCTTTGTGCCGGATCTGGCACACAAAATCTACGCCGGTGCGGATATGTTCTTAATGCCCAGCAAAAGTGAGCCCTGCGGCCTGTCCCAGATGGTGGCGCTGCGCTACGGCACCGTGCCCATCGTGCGGGAGACCGGCGGGCTGAAAGACTCCATCACCGACAGCGGCGACGGCGAGGGCAACGGCTTTACCTTTAAGACCTATGACGCCTACGATATGCTGGGCGCCATCTACCGGGCGGTGGAAGTCTATAACCAACCCAAGGACTGGAAGGTGCTGGTACAGCGGGCGCTGGACTGCGATATGAGTTGGGGCAAGTCTGCCAACGAGTATATTCGTATGTACCGCTCTTTGCTGAAAGACTAAACACAGACAAATAAAAAGCGAACACCGATGGGTGTTCGCTTTTTTTATTTGCCTTATTTTGTTTGCACAAAGGGATTAAAATGCTTGCTGCGAATAAACAACGGCACATATTCAATCACTAAGTTTGAATTTTCCAGGCCGTACCATTTGTCCGGCGAGCCTGCCATTTTTCTGATCCTGTACTTTAAGCGCACAGCCAACTTTTGCAAATGGGATATGTCGCTTTCCGGCGCCAGGGTTTTACGAATGTGATAGAACCGAAAGCTCCCGGTGGTTGCGTTTTCATAAATAGAATATTTCCGCACCTGTTGCGGCAGAGCACCGGTGGCAACCAAATCCGAGATAATCTGGCGCAAATACACATTGATGCGCTGGGGCACCTTAAAGCCTAACCGAATGGTGACAAAAAACACATAGTCGGTACCGTAGGATTCCACCGTATAGTCCGAGGTAAACGGCTCATCCGTCACCTGAATATGGATAAACCAGTAAGCGGAGGCGCGCTTCGGTCCCTTATCTAAGATGGAATATAGAATATCCCGATCCATATACTCCGGATCACTGTTGTTGGTAATATAGACCAAATTCTCACAAATTTGCGGCACAGACGCATCCCGGCGCAAAGCCTGAAGCATGGGTAAATACTGCCGCATTTTTAACGGCACGCCCTGCATACGCTCCACCTGCGTACCCAAGTACCAAGACAGCATAACAATAAACAGCGCTGCCGCAAGCAACACGGCAAAGTAGCCGCCCTTGAAGAACTTGGTTAAACTGGAGACAAAGAAAAACAGTTCTATAAATGCAAACACCAAACCGATAACCACAGCGGCAATCCGGCGTTTCTTTCGCTTAAACAAATAAACCGTCAGCAAAAATGTGGTCATCAGCATAGTCACGGTAATGGACAAACCGTAGGCTGCTTCCATATGCGCCGCCGTCCGAAACAGCAAGACCACCGCGCAGCAACCCGCCCACATAATAGAATTAACCAGCGGAATATACAACTGCCCTTTTGTTTGAGACGGATATGTAATTTGCATGTGTGGCATAAGATCCAGGCGAATTGCCTCTGACACCAGCGAAAACGAGCCGGTAATCAACGCCTGCGAAGCAATAATGGCAGCAACGGTGCTTAAAATCACCGCAAAGGGACGCCACTGCGGCGGCAGCATTTGAAAGAACGGGTTCATACCGTCCATAGCCTGTAGCGCAGCATTCTCTTTATTTGAAAGGATCCAGGCGCCTTGACCCATATAGTTCAGCAACAAGCACGCCTTGATGAACGGCCAGCTGATATAAATATTCTGCTTCCCTACATGGCCCATATCGGAATACAGCGCTTCGGCACCGGTGGTTGCCAAAAACACGCTGCCCAGAATCATAAAGCCGGCTTTGTTGTAAGGACTAAACAAAATGCGCACCGCATAAATGGGATTCAGCGCCTGCAAAATATACAAGTTACCGCTGATATGCGCCACGCCGGTTATGCCTAAAAACAGAAACCAAACCAGCATAATCGGGCCGAATGCTTTGCCCAGCAAACTGGTACCGGCTTTTTGGCAGGCAAACAAAACAGAAATAATCATCAATGTAATCAGGATAACACGATTTTGGTCATTATTCAGCAGTTGGTCAAAAACAGAAATGCTGTGCAAGCCCTCAATGGCCGTAGTAATGGTAACGGCCGGCGTAAGTACACCGTCTGCCAGCAGCGCCGCGCCGCCTAACATGGCCGGAATAACTAAGTACTTGCCGTAATTCTTGACCAAACTGTATAGTGCAAAAATACCGCCCTCACCGTTATTATCCGCCTTCATGGCAACAACCACATACTTCACGGTGGTAATCAGGGTTACTGTCCAAATAATCAAGGATAACGACCCGATGATAAATGCACGGTTTACCGTTTGCAAACCGCCGTTATTTTCGATAATAGACTTCAGCACATACATAGGCGATGTGCCGATATCGCCATACACAACCCCGATGGTTACCAGCAGCATGGCCGGCGTAACCACTCGTTTTTTCAACGCATTTTCTCTCATAAGATATACACTTTCTGCTTCTTAATACTCGCTCTTTTTATTTACATCCACTTTTTGCGCTTAAAGACGGCTGCAAGCACGCCAACCACAAGCACGGAAAGCACAATCACACTGAAATATCCATATTTCCAGGTCAACTCCGGCATATTGCGAAAATTCATCCCGTACCAGCCCACGATCACCGTAAGGGGCAGAAACACTGCCGTCAGCACGGTAAACAGCTTCATGGTTTCGTTCAGCTTTAAGTCCAGATAGGCCTGGTAAGCGTCTCGCAAATGAACGATACTGTCTCGCAGCAGGTCTACATTCTCCCGCAGCCGCACCGCCTTGTCCGTAAAGATCTTAAAGTACCGCAGGTCCTCTCGCTCAAAGATCTCGTTCTCGTTCTCCTCCAGCGCCTCGCCGATGTCGATCAGCTGCTCATAGTAGTTGCGCAAGACGGACAGCTCCTTCTTCTTATGCAGCAGCTCCATATTGAAGTCCGAACCGGCCTTATCCTGAAGCACATACTCCTCCATCCGGTTGATCTCAAATTCCGTGTCCTCCAGCGCCTTATTGTCACCGGACACCAAACTTTCCAAAAACGCATAAATCAGCTTTTCCAGCGTAATATTGGCACAACTGAACCGGTGCAGAGCGCCGATAAATTTGTTGCGGGTGGAGCAGTCCGCGTCGTTAATATCCACCAGCAGCAAAAAATTCTTTTTAACATAAAAGGCCAGGCAGTCCTCCCGGGCACGGGCATTGGCCGCGTCCGTAATCTTTAAGGTGCCAAAGCTGTAATCGTCGTACACCTCAATATTGGAGCGAAAATAGCGGTTCTCCTCCTTGCACTGCTGTACAGTAGAGGGACTAAAGCCGAACTTCTCATAATGGGCGTCCAGCTCCGCCAAGGTAATGTACGCCGCACACACCAAATTGGGGTCACGATCCTGCGGCTCAATGGTAGTCAGTTCGTCGCTGTATTGGTAAAACACTTGCCGTACCTCCCGATTTCCTGCTTTGTACCTATAAGTATATCCGCTTTTGACCGGCAGTCAAGTCAAATAATGCATTTATGCCAAAATGCCGTAAAGCAGAATTTGGATCAGCCGATCGTAACGATGCAAAAGCTCTTGCCGCTCTCGCTCCATTCCGACCGTATCGCCCTCGGCGTTCAGCTCCACCACCCGGTGCATATACTTGATCAGCAAGTGGTTATACATGACCCGCATGGTGCTGTAAAGCTCCTCATCAGACACATTCACCCTTTCATGGGCTGTATGAATGATCTCCAGCGTCTTATCCTTCATACATTCATTAAAACGACGACTTTGTTCCATTAGTCGGCTACGCAATGCTTCGTTGGTCAAATGCAGACAATACCAAATCAGAGACAGCGCTTCCGGGTCATCACACCAAAAATCAATACGCTCCTTGTAATACGCATGCAAATTGGCAGCAACACCCTGCTCCGGATCCGGCGAAAATGCACATATACCTGCAACCAGTCGATCCACAATGCGTTGCACACAAGCCACAAGCAAATCGTCTTTAGAAGCGTAATAATGGTACAGCTTGCCCTTGGAAATACCGTTCTCCCGACACAGTTGGTTCAGATTGGCATTGTCCGGTCCCTGCCGGGCAAAGCTGCGAATCGCCGCTTCTTCAATACATTCTCGACTGCGTCGATTTTTTTCTTCCTGTTTCATAGATCGTCCATTCCTTTACATATTGCATCTCTTCAAGCCGATCCGCTCTCCGACCGCAAAATCCAAAGCACACATCCTATTATATTATACTGCGTCACAGGATAGCGGCTAATTATTTATGGCATATTTCGTAACTTTTTTATAGCATATTTTCTAACTTTTGTCCACTTTTTGTCTCAAAGTGATCCTTTTAAAAACAGTAAAGCGTGCAAAAGCCACCGCCGGCAGATCAATCTGCCGGCGGTGTTATTTTTACCTTTTATTCTGTTGCTTTCACCACGATACTTAATCGGCAAGCACAAACTGCTCAATGGCCTTGGCTACGCCGTCTGCGGTATTGGCCTCTGCACGGTAGCGGGCGGCGGCTTTACATTCCGGCGCGCCGTTCTCCATGGCAAAGGAGTAGTGCGCAAAGGCGAGCATGGGGCAGTCGTTGCCAGCGTCGCCAAAGCTCATCACCTGCTCCGGCTCAATCTCCAGTTGCCGGGCGATCCCCGCCAACGCCGCACCCTTGTTGGCGCCGGGGGCGGTACACTCCAATTCATTAGGCAGAGAGGAAACCACCTCCAGCCCCTCACTCTCCAGCACAGACCGCACCCAATCCGCTTGCTCCGGGTTCAGATCATAAACGGCAATACTCTCTGCGCCTTTGTCCGCTTTATCCAGCAGGTTCTCCACCCGGTGCGCCTTGGCCATAAACTGGTCCAAAAACGCCCGGGGCAGATGATTACTGCTGTAATAAGGTAGGCGGGCTTCTTCCAAATACATACCCCCGTCCCAATACACATTATAATACAGCGGCCGGGGCGCCAAGGTGTGCAAAATGCACTGCACTGCCTTTGGCGGGATCAACTGCTGGCAAATATGGGCGTCGTTCTTCCGGTCATACACCGCCGCGCCGTTAGAGTAGATCACATAGTCTACAAAAGGCACCTGCGCCGTTACATGGTCGATAAAATCCAAGGTGCGACCGGTGGCAATCGCCAAGCATACGCCCCGGTCGTGGGCCGCTTGCAACGCCGCCACCGTGTGGGGACTGACGGTCAGGTGGTCGCCGGACATTAAGGTGCCGTCTAAGTCTGTGGCAATCAGTTTGATAGACATAAACACGCCTCCGTTCTTCAAATACCGGGCATATTATAGCAAAATCTCGCCCTATGCGCAACGCAAAGCCGGGAAATCCGCAATTTTAGTTGACGAAACAAAGAAATTGTGCTTTAATTAGAGTTTGACAAACGCTGCAAACGCCACGCAGCACCTTTTTCCAACAGATGGAGGGATTCGGTTATGAAACGATGGGGCACCATACTCTGCCTTTGTTTGCTGCCCATGCTGCTGTTCTCTGCCTGCGCAGAGGCAACGGCACAAGTTGATTTTGTTGCCAACAAAGATATTAAAAAGATCTTTGACGATGTGCACACCGTAGGCTACATTTTGGACGATATTCGTAAGGTGGATTTCTACAAAGAAATGCAGCCGAACGACAGCTACACCAAAAAGCAGGTAAAAAGCACCAAGCTGGACGCCACCGTAACCAAATATTACAGAAACGAGGACCTGGTGTACGCCGCATACGAAAAAGGCGGCAAGCAGATGACCGAGTGCCACCTGCGCTCCACCCACTCCAACGACCTGACCGTCACCTATACGGACGCAAACGGCAAGCGCACCGGCGTGTCCATTCTCTGTGAGGACGATAAGGGCAGCTACCGTGTTACCTTTGACCAAGGGCTGAACGCCAAATCTCCCTACGGTGCCGACCGCTTTACCATTTGGATCTCGCCGGAGGCGGACAATGCCACCTTTAACAGTGAATGTACCTACGAGGCGGTCTATGCCGACGGCAAGCTCACCTGCACTCTGGTCAGTGCCAACTACTACGACAAAAAGGGCGGGTTTAAGCACTTTACCCACACCACGGACAAAAACGGCGTAACCCAGGAGAGCAGCCAGCCGATTTACAACAAATCCGACGCCAACGAGGCTATGATCGGCGACAGCGTAGACATTCTGCGCCATGTAGAAAAATGGGACGGCGTAGAGACCGCCCAGGTGCGTATGGGTACCCACGCCTTTAGTTACACGGAGAAGAAGGACACCACCTACTGGTACATTGACAGCCAGGTGCGCTTCCTCTTTAGCAACAATAAAAAGGCCGCTGCTTTTAACGCCCGCTACGGTGGCGAAGGGGTCAAAACCTTAAATCGCACGGACGCCCCCTATGCGGTGAACTTCTCCCATTGCAATTTACAGATCGCCTCCGACTGTACCTTCCCCGGCGACCAAAACCTGGGCGAATTCGCAGTAACGGACTTTAAGAACAATCCATACTACAATGTAACCTTTGACGCAGACGGCGTGCTCACCTCTTTTCAAAAAGTAAAATAACTCAATCGGCTCCCCTTGTGTGTGCAAGGGGAGTTGTTGCGTTAAAAGGGCATTTAAGCGCGGGCGGCAGATTTGTACAGTGTAGTATGATCATATACAAGAGTGCAAGATGAGTGTATACAGAAAAA